>JBHSCB010000033.1:0-39117 GCA_042650965.1 Novosphingobium lubricantis
CCAGCGACATCGCTGCGCGACAACGCCTCTTGATCCAGGCCAACCTCGTGTGACACTATCCCCAACGTCACCGCTGACACATCACCATCAATGTCGCTGACCAGTCACCGACGATGTCGCGCTACAGTAGGAGGCGGGCCGTCCCCTACTTGGGTCCTGCGTCTATCCGTTTGTTCCGCCCGATAGGCGGCTTCCTGATCGGCCAGCCACTTCGCGTCAAAGCGTGGACCGGGACGTGAAGGACCAGACGGAGAGACCGGGGGAAGCGAGGGGTCCTGTGGTTCGATTGGTCCGGCCTGTGACTGCTTAGTGGGCGTGGCAGCCTTGAGGCCGGGGGTTGCGAAGGGCAGGCGATGGGCCTTGTGAGGCTACAATCTCTGCAATGGTCGCCTCTTGCTGATCGGGCGACATGGCGAGGAAAGAATCGTCTAGCTCGACTTTTCCGACGCCTTCAATTTCAACGATAGGTATTGGTGTTTCCTAGGAATGGGAATGCGACCCCTCCTGTCGTCACAGGGAGGCTTGGGGGCGCGTTTGGTTGTGGTGAGGGTTAGACCAGCTCTGTGAGTTCTGGCGAAGCGTAGAACCGTAGGAGCCGTCTGGCGACTCGCTGTCTTTCGACGCGAGATCCGGGGGTCCGAACGAATGTAAGGGCTTCAAGGGTTGCTTGTTCCCCTGCCTTGTCATCCGGGGCGATGAGACCGGAGAGCTTCAATCTTGTGACCAGCTCTGCGGCCTCCATTCGGGCGTTGGCCTGTGCGACAGCGAAAGCTTCATTACCCCAGCCCTTGGCAATCCCTCTGCGACTTGGGCGGCGCATGTTGCGGGGGTCTCGCAGCGAGGCGAGTTTCTTGGCGTGAGCGCTGCGTTCCTCCGGAGACATACCGGACCAGATAGACCCCCTGCGTCGATTAGTATCCACAGGGAGGATGGGAGGCAAGGGAGGCGGTGGTGTGCTTGGGGCGGACAGGGCGTCTGCTACGAACTCTGCGACACTGGAGGCGGGAGGTTTCGGAGAGGCTCCGAGAGGTCTGCCTTTGTTGGAAGTGAAGGTGAATGAAGTGGGAGGCATTGGGTTAGGCTTTGAGGGTCTTGGGTATATCCGAGTTATATTCCGGGCAGGAACCTAAGGTAGGTATGGCCGAGTTATATTCCGGTCTCTGGGTATGGTGGTATTTTATCCGTGAGAGGGCGGTGAAGAGAGGGCGTTCTCTCTTAAAGGTGGGGTTTTAGTCCGAGCCTGAATTGTTGCGGTGTCTGCTATAATCAGGGGTATATCCCCCAAGCTGACAGGAACGGCAGTTTCCTGCGAGACACAGGGCGCGGGGAATATGGTCCCTGACGGGGGCAGGATGGGACCCAAAGTCCCCTCGCCAGACTGTCGATTCGAGACCCCTTAGGAGCCTCCAATTCTTGCCCACTGGACCGATGGATTAGAGGGTCTGAAAGCCCCCGCGCAATAATGTGTCCCCCACCAAACCCCACGCCAATGGGGTCTTAGTGGTTATCGTTCGCGTAAGTGCTTGATTCCACTGGAGGCCCGAGCCGGAATCGAACCGGCGTAAACGGATTTGCAATCCGGTGCGTAACCACTCCGCCATCGGGCCTTGATCGCAGGTCTTGCGTGGTTCGGCGCGGTTAGCCCGAAGCATGGCGCATCGCAAGCGGTTCTTGCGCGGATGGCGCAGATGCGCCGGGGCGCCGGTCAATCGGCGGTGGCGAAGATCAGGCGGCGCTTGACCGAATCGACACCGTCCAGCCGCAGGCTCACCCGCTGTCCCGGCGCCGCGCCCGGCACCCGCGCGCGGCTCACCACTGGCAGATCGACCAGTTGCACCCGCGCCGAATCGCCATCGGCATCGGTCACACAGGCGGCAAAGCGTTCCCCGATGCGGCCATGGAGCATGACCGTTTCGGCAAGGTCGATCACCGCGCGTTCGATCTGGCCCGAAAGTGCCCCGGCGCGGGCCATGACCGGCGGCAGGCGGACAAAGGCATCGTGGACCGCTTCGGGCACCGGCTTGCCATTGGCGATGGCCAGCGTGGCGCGAATCACGTAGCGATCGGCAAGGCGGCGCAACGGCGCGGTGGCATGGGCATAGGTGCCGGCAATCGCTTCGTGCCAGGGGGTGACACCGGCGGTCCACGGAGCATAGCCCGCACCCGATCCGGCGCGGCGCACCGCCACCATGAAGGCGGCATGGTGCGCATCGTCGGGCCTGAGCGTGCGTTCAAAGGCTTTGAGGTCCATGCCATCGGGCCAGTCCAGCCCCAGACCGGCGGCGGTGGAGCGCAGCCGCGCCAGCGCCCTGGCATCCGGCCCGGCCATGACGCGGAACAGCCCGGTCCCCGCGCGTTGCAGTGCGTCGGCGATCGCCAGGTTGGCGGCAAGCGAAAGCGCGGCATTGCGCCGCTCCGATGGCAATTGCGGGCGAAAGGCCAGGCTATACCGTCCGCCGCCCAAGGCTTCGACTTCCTGCTCCGGAGGATCGACCCGCACCGCGCCACGCGCTGCTTCGGCAGCATTGACCCGCGCGGCGAAGGACGCGAAATCCGGCGGCAGGTCGGCTTCGGTGACGCTGTCGTACGCCAGCTTGGCGCGCGAACGGATCAGCACCCGTTCCGCGCCGTCAAGCCGCGCAGTGCCATCGGGCGCCACCCGCACCGTGAAGACCACCGCCGGGCGCGGCCCGTCGGGCAGGAGGCTGGCCGCGCGTTCCGACAGCGCAGGCGGATAAAGCCCGGCGCGGCCATCGGGCAGGTAGATCGTCTCCCCCCGCCGCCACGCCTCGGCATCAACCGCGTCGCCATCGTCCACGAACCACGCCACGTCCGCGATGGCATAGCGCAGGATGAGGTCGGCCCCGGACGCTTCGATCCAGAACGCCTGGTCAAGGTCGGTCGAACTGGCGGGATCGAGCGTGACGAACGGAATATCCGTGCGGTCCGCATGATCGGACGGCGTGCGCTGCGCCGCAGCCTGCGCAGCGGCGAGCACCGCAGGCGGAAAGCCCTGCGGCACCTGGTACTGCGCGCGGATCGCAGCCAGCCCTTCGGCCAGCGCGCCATGGGGATCGTGAATTGCCTTCACCGGATCGGATCACCGCAGGTCATGGGTCGACGAACACCGGCGGGCGCTTTTCCATTCCGGCGCGCACTGCCTCGATCTGGTTGCGCGAATACATCAGTTCGTGCTGGGCGATGGATTCGGCCATGAGCACGGCATCCACGTCCATGTCCGGGGTGCGGTTGGCAAGCTGCTTGGCGCTGCGGATCGCGGTCGGGCTGCTGCCCGCGATCTGGCGGGCAAGGGCCAGTGCATCGGCCAGCGGATCGGCGCTGACGTGCGTGGCAAAGCCGTGGCGCACGGCGGCTTCGCCATCGAACTCGCGGTGAGTATAGACCAGTTCGCGCAGCACATCGTCGCGCACGTTGCCGCGCCACAGGACATAGCCGGCCATGTCCGGCACCAGCCCCCACTTGATTTCCATTACCGAAAGGCGCGCGTCCGGGGTGACGAAGCGGATATCCGCGCCGCTGGCCAGTTGCAGCCCGCCGCCGAAGCAGACTCCGTGGATTGCCCCGATCACCGGCATCGGCAGCTTGCGCCAGACCATAGCGGCCTGTTGCGGGCGGTTGCAGTTGCCATGCGTGCGTTCTGGCAGGCCCCCTTCGCCCCAGCGGTCCGCCGCGCTCATGCTGGCAAGGTCCAGCCCGGCACAGAAGGCCCGCCCCGCGCCCGAAAGCACCACGCAGCGCACGCCGCGTTCATGGTGCAGGTGATGCCCGGCGGCGATGATGCCTTCGAACATGGCCTCGTCGAGCGCGTTCATCTTGTCGGCCCGGTCCAGCAGGACATGGGCGACATGGTCTTCGATGCTGACGGTCACGCGGTCGTGGAACTTCATGGCAGGCATCCGCTGTTGTCGTTTTCGCGGGCCATCCTGCCGTTCCGGCGCGCCGAGGTCCAGTGCCCCCGGCGCGCGCTTGTGGAACGCAACATGCGGAACGTAATGCGATCAGGCGGCCGAAGCGTTGACACCCATGCTTTGCAGGTACCGCTTGATGTTGCGAGCGGCCTGCCGCAGCCGCTGTTCGTTTTCGACCATGGCGATGCGCACGTACCCTTCGCCGTCTTCGCCATAGCCGACACCCGGCGCCACCGCGACTTCGGCATGGGTCAGCAACTGCTTGGAAAACTCAAGGCTGCCAAGATGGCCCAGCGCCGGGGGCAACGGCGCCCAGGCGAACATCGAGGCCTTGGGGCTGGGGATTTCCCACCCCGCGCGGCCAAACGCCTCAACCATGACGTCGCGGCGCTTCTGGTAGAGTTCGCGGTTCTTCTCGACGATGTCCTGCGGCCCGTTGAGCGCAGCGCAGGCCGCCGCCTGGATTGGCGTGAACGCCCCGTAGTCGAGATACGATTTCACCCGCTTGAGCGCCGCGATCAGCCGCGGGTTGCCTACCGCAAAGCCCACGCGCCACCCGGCCATCGAAAAGGTCTTGGACATCGACGTGAACTCTACCGCCACATCCTTCGCGCCGGGCACTTCAAGGATCGAACGGGTCGGGTTGCCGTCGTAATAGAGTTCGGAATAGGCAAGGTCGGACAGGATCCACACCTTGTTTTCCCGCGCCCACGCCACCAGCCGTTCATAGAAGGCCAGATCGACCGTTTCCGCCGTCGGGTTCGACGGGTAATTGACGATCAGGATCGACGGGCGCGGCACCGAGTACTTCATCGCGCGGTCAAGCGATTCCCAGTACCGTTCATCGGGCGTGGTCGGCACCGAACGGATCGTTGCCCCGGCAATGATGAAGCCGAACGTGTGGATCGGGTAGCTGGGGTTGGGCGCCAGCACCACATCACCAGGCGCGGTAATCGCGGTGGCGAGGCTGGCCAGCCCTTCCTTCGACCCCATGGTCATCACCACTTCGGTTTCGGGATCGAGATCGACGTTGAAGCGCCGCGCGTAATAGCTGGCCTGCGCCTTGCGCACGCCGGGGATGCCCGACGATGCCGAATAGCCATGGGCATCGGGCTTGCGCGCCACTTCGCACAGCTTGTCGATGACGTGCGCGGGCGGCGGCAGGTCGGGGTTGCCCATGCCAAGGTCGATGATGTCCCTACCGGCGGCGCGCGCGGCGGCCCGCATGCCGTTGACTTCGGCAATGACGTAGGGCGGCAGGCGCTTCATGCGGTAGAATTCTTCGTCCACGGTTGGTTACTCATCGAAAAGGCGCGGCAGGATCGCCGCAATCTGGCCCTTACGCCAATCCTGTGCCGGTGGAAACCTTGGTTCGTGCCTGCGGCCTGCGCCGGAATTGGCGACATTCTTTGCCCGCAGCGTGCTGGCAACGCGGTGCACGGCGTGTATAAGATGATTCCACAAGACCGGCGCCCAAGCGGCAGAGGACAGACATGACGGACAAGACTGAGGTCGATTCGGCAGTATTCGAAGACCTTTTCCGCCAGCAGGGCGAAGCGTTCCGGGCCATGTTCACACCGCTCATGCCCGCCGGCGAACTGCCCGTTGCCGATCCTTCCGACCTGCAGCACTGGGCGATGTCGGCGGCCAAGCTCCAGAAGATGTGGCTCGATTTCAACGCCGAACAGGCCGGGCACATCGAACCGGCACTGAACCGGCTTGGCGATGTCGGCAAATGGACGCAGACCTTTCTTTCGATGGCCAGCGCCATGCCGCTGGCACAGGCGGAAACCCAGACCAGGCTGTGGAACGAAAGCGTCGCACTGTGGGGCTCGGTCCTTGGCCAGTTCGCCGGGCACGGCAGTGACGAAGACCAAAGCCCGCAACTTCCACGCGAAGACCGCCGCTTTGCCGATCCGCGCTGGAAGAAGCAGCCGGTCTTCGCCCTGCTTCACCAGACCTACCTGATGCTGGCGGAACGCTTGCAGCAGATGGCCGAGGAAACACACGGCCTTTCCCCCGAACGCAAGGAACAACTGCGCTTTGCCACGCGCATCGTCACCGATGCCCTTTCGCCGGCCAACTTCCCGCTGACCAACCCGATCGTGATCGAACGGACGCTGGCGACCAAGGGCGAGAACCTGGTCAAGGGCGCAGAGCACATGCTCAACGATCTGCGCAAGGGGCAGCTCACCCACACCGATCCCGATGCCTTCGAACTGGGCCGCAACATCGCCGTAACGCCGGGCAAGGTCGTTTACGAAACGCCGATGTTCCAGCTTATCCAGTACACGCCGACCACGCAGACCGTTTTCGAGACGCCGCTGGTGATCTTTCCGCCGTGGATCAACCGCTTCTACATCCTCGATCTTAACGCCAAGAAGAGCTTCATCCGCTGGGCGGTGGAACAGGGGCTTACGGTCTTTGTCGTGTCGTGGAAGTCGGCCGATGCCAGCATGGCCGATGTGGTGTGGGACGATTATATCCGCGCCCAGATCGAAGCGATCGACCACGTCCGCAGCCGGTTGAAAGTGCCCGCCGTCCACGCCATCGGCTATTGCGTTGCAGGCACTACGCTGGCGGCAACGCTGGCGATCCTGGCCCGGCGCAACGAAGCCGACAAGGTCGTGAGCGCGACGTTCTTCACCGCACAGGTCGATTTCGAGCAGGCTGGCGACTTGCGGAACTTCGTCGACGACGCACAGATGAAGATGATGGAAAGCCTTTCGACCGAAGGCTACCTCGATGGCCGGGTCATGGCGGCAACGTTCAACGCCCTGCGCGGAACTGACCTGATCTGGAACTATGTCATCAACAACTACCTGCTGGGCGAGGATTACCCGGCGTTCGACCTGCTCCACTGGAACAGCGACACGACGAACCTGCCGACCAAGTGGCACCAGGCCTACCTGTGCGATCTGTACCGCGACAACCGGCTGGTGATCCCCGATTCGATGAGCGCGGACAACACGCCGATCGACCTGCGGCGGATCACTACGCCCTGCTATATCCAGGCCGGACGCGAAGACCACATCGCCCCGCCCAGCAGCGTATGGAAGCTGACTCGCCACGTGTCGGGCGAATGGAAGTTCCTGCTGGCGGGTTCCGGCCACATTGCCGGGGTGGTCAACCCGCCCGGTTCGGGCAAGTACCAGTACTGGCTGAACCCCGCCAACCCGGACACGCTTGAGGAGTTCATCGCCGGTGCCGAGGAAACCAAGGGTAGCTGGTGGCCGGACTGGATCGAATGGATCGCGCAACGCACCCCGGCTACTGTTCCGGTCAAGGGCAAGCGCAACCCCGGCGGCAAGGGTGACCCCGCCATCGAAGACGCGCCAGGCCGCTATGTCCGCGCCCGGTAAGGATAATTTTCACGCAATAACCTGATCCATTCCGGTTATTGTGCACTGCACCATTTTTGCTTGACATTCGCGCCTGCAAACGTATTTTGTGCACTGCAACAAACGCAGGAGCGGCAGTCGTCTGCCACCTCTGTGATTGAAAGCAGGAGTCGCAAAGATGGTCGATGACATGAAGGACAGCCAGGAACTTTCCGCCACCGAGGCGGTAGCGCCTGTTGCCGCGCCCGAAGTCGAGACGCCTGGCACACCGGCTGCGCCCCCGGCTGCAGAAGTCTTGCCGCAATCCGCTGAAAAGCCGGTGAAGAGCAAGCCCAAGCAGATCCGGGCCCGCAAGGCCGCAACCCCAGCCATCGATGCGGTTGCTGAACAGCCCCCGGTTGCAGCGCCCGCTGCACCAAAGGCTGCGGTTGCGAAGCAGACCAGGCCGGTGAAAACCCCGGCCAAAGCCAAGGCAGTTCGCAAGACTCCTGCCACCCCCCCGAAACCGGCGGCCGCAGCCGTTGCCGCACCTGCGGCAAAGCCTTCGCCCCGGCGCATCACTGCCAAGCCGAGTGCAAAACCCGTTTCGATCGCCGCCGCCAAGGCCCCGGTCGCCCAGAAAAAGGATATGTTCGCAATGACTACCCCCACCGAAATGACCGAAAAGATGCAGACCGCGTTCAAGGACGCCCAGGAAAAGGCCAAGGCCGCGTTCGGCGATGCCGGCAGCTTTGCCAAGGGCAACGTCGAAGCGATGGTCGAATCGAGCAAGATCCTGGCCACCGGCCTTCAGGAAATGACCAAGGGCTACGTTGCTGAAACGAAGTCGGTGGTTGAAGCCATGACGGCCGACGTCAAGGAACTGACCTCGGTCAAGTCGCCGACCGAGTTCTTCGAAAAGCAGTCGGCCCTGATGCGCAAGCAGTTCGACGCTCTGGTCGCCACCAGCTCGAAGAACAGCGAAGCCATGCTCAAGCTGGCCAACGAAGCCTTCCAGCCGATCTCGACCCGCGTCAGCCTCGCGGTGGAAAAGATCAAGCACGCTGCCTGATTGATCGCCTGATCTCAGGCGCGATTGCAACAGCGGGCCGGGCGGTAATGCGCCCGGCCCGTTTGCGTTTCAGCCGCATGGCCGGATGAAAAGCGATACCGCGCGCCAGGGCATCTGCGGGTCCGTATTGATCCTGAGCGCGCGTTTTTTGACGGTGCCGCGGTACGCTATGTCCCATGTGCCTCTTGTATGGGCGCTTGCGTGATGCGATAAAGTGACCATCATGCCAGCCAATCGTCCAGATCTTGCGGATATTTCCGTCCCCCAACGCTGCGCCGGGGATGAACGGCCGCGCGGACCGGGCGGCGATGACCAGATCGGTATCGCCACCAAGACCCGCGCCAAATCCAAGAAGCCCAGCCAGTTCAAGGTTCTGATGCTGAACGACGATTACACGCCGATGGAGTTCGTCGTGCTGGTGCTGAAGCGGTTTTTCCACATGGATCTGGAACAGGCCACGCGGGTCATGTTGCATGTGCACCAGCGCGGCGTGGGCGTGTGCGGCATCTTTCCCTATGAAATCGCCGAAACCAAGGTCAACCAGGTCATGGATTTCGCCCGGCAGAACCAGCATCCGCTGCAATGCACGCTTGAAAAGGCCTGATCGGCAGCCGATCCGCCACCCCTTCTGCGTGTGGGACGTCCCTCTGAAATGCTCTCGTCCGTCGCAATCGCCCGTGACAGCGCCCTCTGCCATGCGTTCCGCCGCAAAATGGCCGTGAACCGGGCGCGCGGCTGTTGCCTGATCGTTGCAAAGACCGCATAGCCCCACATCGTGAAACTGCTGACCGCCACTGACCGCTATATCGCCCGACTCGTGTTCGTGCCGATGCTGTCGGTGTTCATCCTGGCCGCATCGCTGCTGGTGCTGGACAAGATGCTCAAGCTGTTCGATTTCGTGGCGACAGCCGGTGGCCCGGTCAGCGTCGTGTTCAAGATGCTGGCCAATCTGCTGCCCGAATATGCCAGCCTGGCGATTCCGCTGGGCCTGATGCTGGGCATCCTGTTCGCATTCCGCAAACTGGCGATGAGTTCGGAACTGGACGTGATGCGCGCGGTCGGGCTGTCCTATACCCGGCTGCTGCGCGTGCCCTACATGTTCGCCATTGCGCTGGGCGCGCTGAACCTGCTGATCGTCAGCTATCTCCAGCCGCTTTCGCGCTATTACTACGAACAGCTCCAGTTCGAACTGCGCTCCGGCGCGCTGGGCGCTTCGATCAAGGTGGGCGAGTTCAACTCCCTGCAGGACCGCACCGCCTTGCGGGTGGATTCCAGCCGTGACGAAGGGCGCGATCTGCGCGGCATATTTGCCCGCATCCAGACCGGCGATGGGCAGGTCATGGTGATTTCCGCGCGCGAAGGGCGGTTCTTCGCCAACCGCGAAAGCCGCGATACGGTGATCCTGCGGCTGACCGACGGGCAGATCGTGCAGGATGGCCCCGGCATCGCCTCGCCGCGCGTGCTCAGCTTTGCCAGCCACGATCTGCCGATCGACCTGCCCCGGATCGAACAGTTCCGCCAGCGCGGCGATGCGGACCGCGAATACTTCCTGCCCGAACTGCTCCAGATCGGGTGGAACGACCAGTATTCGCAGGAATTGCGCAACCAGACCCGCGCCAACCTCAATTACCGGCTGGTCGAAGTGGTGATGATGTTCCTGCTGCCGCTGCTGGCCGTGGCATTGGCGGTGCCGCCCAAGCGGTCCACATCGGCGCTGGGGATCTTCCTGTCGATCGTCATGGTCGTGGCCTATCACAAGATCAACCAGTACGGTCAGGATGTCGCCGCGCTCGGCCGGATCGATCCGGTGCTGGCGCTGTGGGGGCCGTTCGTGGGCTTTGCCGCGCTGATCGTGTGGATGTACTGGCGGATCGCCTATGTGCCGGGCGGGCAGCCCATCGGCGCGCTGGAAAGCATGTTCGCCAAGGCGGCGAAGGCCGTGCGCAAGCTGTTCGTGCGTGAAGCGGGCGCACGGCGGCGGCAAAAGCGCGACACTTCCGGCAAGGATGCCGCCCATGCAGCTTGAGTTCTTTCCATCGCGCACGCTTGCCACCTACATCGGCAAGATGTTCGCGGTGCGCATTGTCGCCGTGCTGCTGATGCTGGTGCTGGTGCTGCAGATGCTCGACCTGTTGAGCGAAAGTGGCAAGGTGCTGGCCGCAGCGGGCAATGGCCAGGGCGAACTGCTGACTTACGTCAGCCTGCGCGCGCCGCAGCTCGTCAGCCGGTTCCTGCCCTATTCGGTGCTGCTGGCCACGATCATCACCCTGATGACGCTGAACCAGAACAGCGAAGTCGTGGCGATGAAAGCCGGAGGGCTTTCCGCGCATCAGGTGCTGGCGCCGCTGTTTCTGGTGGCGGCAGTGACGGCGGTGGTGACCTTTGCCTTCAATGAAAGGATCGTCACCCGCTCCACCGCCACCCTCAAGGCATGGCAGAACGTGGACTATGGCCCGATTCCCCAGGAATCGGCGGTAAAGACCAACGTCTGGCTGCAGGACGGGCCGAACATCCTGTTCGCCCGCACCATCGCTGGCGAAGGCAAGGCGATGCGGATGGGAGGGGTGAGCTGGTATCGCCGCGATCCCACCGGCATGGTCACCGAAATCATCAGTGCGCCGTCGGCAACCTATGCCAACCCCGGCTGGACCTTCCACCAGCCCGTGCAGTTCGACGCGCAAAGTGCGCGCAAGGTCGCTTTAGGTGCCGATCAGGTACACGCCCGCGCGGTCGATCCGGCGCAGGTGGCGATCACCAAAGTCGACGCCGATGCCGAATCGCTGACCAGTCTGGGCAAGGCCATAAGCGCGATCCGCGCCGCCGGTTTCCGCACCACCGAGCTTGAAGGCAAGTGGTGGCACAAGATCTCCGGCCCGCTGTCGGCGCTGTTGATGCCGCTGCTTGGCGCGGTGGCAGCCTTCGGCCTTGCCCGTTCCGGTCACCTGTTTGTGCGTGCCGTCATCGGCATGGCGCTGGGCTTTGCCTATTTCGTGGTCGACAATGCGGCGCTGGCGATGGGCAATTTCGGGGCCTATCCGCCCTTTCTGGCGGCATGGGCGCCCTTCGTGCTGTTTCTGCTGATTGGCGAGACCGTGCTGATCCGCACCGAGGAATGATCGGGCGGACTGTCGATCAGCGCGCCAGCATGGTGCTGCGCGCCAAACGCCCGACCAGCGGCCACAGCCCGCGGTAATTCGCCCTTTCATACGTCGACCCAAGGCCCAGATGCGCCCGGATGCGGCGATGCGCTTCATCCAGCGAATGGTAGGGCATCGACGGCAGCAGGTGGTGCAACGCGTGATAGCGCAGGCCGACCGGCGCCCACAGCGGCGCCAGCAGCGCCGGCGGTGGCACGTTGACCGAATCGAGAAACTGCCCGGTCACGGTCATCGCCTCGCCCTCGTTCTCCCACAGGTGCGCGACAAGCGTGCGGATCTGGTTGAGCACGGCGGTAAGCGAAATGACCGCAAGGCCGATGAGCAGCGGACGCCAGCCATAGGTCGCGCTCCAGCCCAGCAGAAACAGCGCCCACAGGCTCGTCCCCAGCTCCTGCCAGAACACCATGCGTGCGAAATCGCCTTCGGGCGGGCGGCGGCGAAAGTCCGGGTTGATCGATAGAGACGAGGCGCGTTCCCACACCAGACGGCGCAACGGCGGGATCACGACGCCAAGCGGCACCAGCACCGCCGCACGGACCAGCAACCCGACGGGCAGCAGCAGGGCCATGAGGATGAACACCGGCAGCGACCACGGCTTCATCAGCGCCAGCGGCAGGTATTCCGGGTCTTCCGCGGTGCCATACCGGGTGCGCGCGTGGTGCAGCGTGTGAACGCCTTCGTACATCAGCGAAGGCATCATCATCGGAATCCCGACAAGCAGGTTCCAGCCCAGCCGGAAACCAGGCAGCGCGGCCTTGTGGATGTGCGTCAGCTCGTGAATGAAGAGAAGCGCGCGGTAGAGCGCAAGCGCGGCAACGACGCCCGATAGCGCGGCGAGGAAGGGGTTGCCGATCAGGATCGCACCTGCCAGCGCCAGATAGCCGACCGCCGCTGAAACCAGCATGTCGGGCCAGTAGATGCCGGGCCGGGCCGTGGCGATATCGCGCGTCAGTTCAACCGCCGCGCGGAGCATCTCCTTGTCGTCCGAGGTTCCGGCAAGGCCCCTGGGCAGCACGCCCGGCGCCGCATCGGGCGCGTTTGCCGGGGAAACCTGCCCGCTCTGGTCCAATGTACTTGTAGCGATCATGCGTCGATTTCCGAATGGACCCTTGTTGCCGGTCTTGCGCCCGGTTGATGCCACCGCCTGCCCGGACGATACAGCCGTACATGCGGTCATTGACTTGACATTATGCCGGATTGAACCGCAGTTCGCCGACGAACCCTCGCGTACCTGCAAACAAAGGCAACATCGTGGCCCAAGGCGAAGTAATCATCACTCCCGTTTCCGGCAAGGGCGACCGCAAGGCCTTCGTCGATCTGGCCTATCGGCTCAATGCAGCCGATCCGGCCTGGGTGCCGCCGCTGCGGATGGAAGCCGAAGAGCTGATAACGCCTGGCAAGAACCCGTTTTTCGAACACGCCGAAGTGCAATTGTTCCTTGCCCGCCGCAACGGATCGGTCGTCGGGCGGATCAGCGCGCATATCGACAGGCTGGCCACCGCAATGGACCCTGTGCAGGGCATGGGGCCGGGAACCGGCAACTGGGGCCTGCTGGAAGCCGAGGACGAAGCCGTGGCGCAGGCTCTGATCGCCCGCGCCGAATCGTGGCTGCGCGAACGTGGCATGACCCGCGTGCTTGCCCCGCTGTCGATGTCGGTCTGGGAAGAGCCGGGCCAGCTCGTCAAGGGCTTCGACCAGCCGCCAACGGTGATGATGGGCCATCAGCCCGAACGCTACCGCGATTACATCGAGGCGCTGGGCTATCAGCCCGCCAAGACGCTCAACACCTATGAACTCGACATCGTCAACGAGTTCCCGCCGCTGATCCAGCGCATCGTCCAGTCGGGCGAGAAGAACCCCAAGATCCGCATCCGTCAGGTCGAACGCGCCAGGTTCGATGCCGAAGCCGCGTTGATCCTCGACATCCTGAACGATGCCTGGTCGGACAATTGGGGGTTCGTGCCGTTTTCCGACACGGAAATCATGTACGCGGGCAAGAAGTTCAAGCCGATCGTGCGCGAAGACCTGATCATGGTGGCCGAATACGAAGGCGAACCGGTGGCCTTCATGATGACGCTGCCCGACCTTAACGAAGTGATCAAGCCAATGGGCGGCAGCCTGTTCCCGTTCAACTGGGCCAAGCTGCTGCTGTGGCTGCGCAAGCCCCGCGTGCGGACGATGCGCGTGCCGTTGATGGGCGTGCGCAAGCGGCTGCAATCGTCGCGCCTGGCCAGCCAGCTTGCCTTCATGATGATCGAATACATCCGCCGCAATGCCGTGCGCGAATATGGCGCCACGCGCGGGGAAATCGGCTGGATCCTCGAAGACAACCAGGGGATGAACGCCATTGCCGAGGCGATCAACAGCCACATCAACAAATCCTATGTGATCTACGACAAGCCGCTTTGACCTTTGGCGCGCCCGGCTGCGGCCAGACACGCGTCCCGCCGGTTTCCCCGACCGCATCGTGCGACACGGCCGGGGACGGCCCCGAAAAAAAGGTCCCCGCCGATGTTTCGACGGGGACCTTTCGGGATCGTGCCACCGGCCGATTGGACGGGAGGGGGGGTCTCGACGGTGGCAAGAGGGAAACGAGCTTTCGGGCGTCGGGTTCCCGCGCCATGAAAATTATTTTGCACCTTCGCCCGGCGGCAAAAAGACCACATAGTTTGCATCTGGCGCGGGAACCGTACCACCGGTCTGCGCGTTGTCGGGCGTGATGCATTGTCCGGGAAGGGATACGAATGTCATTGGGTGAAAAGGTAGCCAACCAACTGCCGTACTTGCGCCGGTATGCGCGCGCGTTGACCGGAAGCCAGAGCGCGGGCGATACCTTTGTGCGCGCAACGCTGGAAGCCGCGCTGGCCGACGACAGCCTGCGCCAGAGCATTGGCCAGGGCCGACCTCAGCTTTACCACGCATTCAACCGGGTGTGGTCATCGGCCTATGTTGACCCGGTGGACCGCGCGCCTGCGCTGGTGGGGCAGCACGAAGCCGCCGCGCAGGAACGGCTTGCGGCAATGACCCCGGCGAACCGCCAGGCGCTGTTGCTGACCACGCTGGAAGACTTCAGCTTCGAAGAAGCAGCCTACATCATGGGCCGCGACACGCAGGAGGTCGAGCGCATGGTCAACGATGCCATTGCCGAGATCGACCGGGAATCGGCCACGTCGGTGCTGATCATCGAAGACGAACCGCTGATTTCGATGCAGCTTGAAGATCTTGTCCGTTCGCTGGGGCACGACGTATGCGGCATGGCCGCCACCCGCACCCAGGCGCTGGAAATCGTCAGCCGCGAAAAGCCCGGCCTTGTCCTTGCCGACATTCAACTGGCCGATGGCAGTTCCGGCCTCGATGCCGTGGACGACATCCTGGCGATCGGCTCGGTGCCGGTCATCTTCATCACCGCTTTCCCCGAACGGCTGCTGACCGGCGACCGGCCGGAGCCGACCTATCTGATCACCAAGCCATTCCAGGAACAGACCGTGCGCACGGCCATCAGCCAGGCGCTGTTCTTCGGATCGAGCCGCCCGCTTAACTGACCGCTGCGGCTAGGCAGCCTGGCAGTTCGGCGCCCCGTCCAAGCGCGACGGGGCGCCGTTTCTTTGTGTCCGCCGGACGGGATGAATATTGCGCGAAGCGCGCCGGCCGGGGCTGCCCTGCTGCCGGGCCGCGTTACCGGTTGGTGCGAATGGCAAAACCGGAGGAATGGCGCACCGGGACGACCAGCGTGCAACGCACCCCTTCCGGTTCGAACCGCAAATCCACCGGGTTGCGCAGTTCGTGGGCAACGATCTTTTCGATCAGTTCGGTGCCGAAACCGCGCTTGCGCCGCTGTTCGGCATCAATCGGCGGACCACCACGCTCGACCCACTCCACCTGCGCGCGGTTTTCGCTGGCCAGATGCCAGCGCACCGACACTTCCCCGCTTTCGACGCTCAGCGCACCGTACTTGGCCGCGTTTGTTGCCAGTTCGTGGATCGCAAGCCCCAGCGAAAGCGCATCGTTGGGCGCCAGTTCGACGTCCGGCCCTGCCATGACGAGATGACGGGCCGTATCCTGCGCATAGGGCGCCAGTTCGGCCTGTACGACCATGGCAACAGGCGTGGCGCCCCAATCCGACTGGGTCAGCAGATCGTGCGTGGCGGACAGCGCGCGGATGCGCCCTTCGAGACTGTCGGCAAAATCGTTGAGACTGCTGGCGCGCCGCCGCGTCAGCGAAATGATCGACAGCACGTTGGCCAGCGTGTTCTTGACGCGGTGATTGAGTTCGCGGGTCAGCGAATTGCGGATCGAGGATTGCTGTTCGAACCACGCCAGCGCAATGCGATCCTCGACCGCCTGCTGGGTCAACAGGCGGGCCAGCACCAGCAGCAAACTGGCCACCAGCAAGCCGAACGCCAACGACATGACCGACATGGGCGAAAGCACCGGCACGTCGCGCGCTTCGATTTCCAGCAGGAAGCGCCGCCCGGAAATCTCGATCGGGCGGCGTACGACCTGACCGGACCTGCTTGCCGGGGGTATTTCAGCCATCAGGGCAGGCCGGGCACCCAAAGGGTCATACAACCGCACGCCCGCGCCGTTCAGGTGGCTGACGTCGATGGCGGATTCCAGAAACCGTTGCGCGTTGAACGGCGAATAGACAAACCCGCGCAGCTTGCCTTGCACCGGTTCCCCGCGCCCGGCGTAATCGCGCCCGGCACCGTCGACCAAGGTATACACGGGCATGTAGACCAGAAAGCCGGCCTGGCCTGCTGGCCCTTCCTGCAGCAGAATGACCTTGCCCGAAGCGATGGGCTGGCCGGTCCGTTCCGCTGTGTCCATCGCTTGGCGGCGGACGGATTCCGAATACATGTCGAACCCGATTGCGCGCCGGTTGCTGGGCGATTCCGGTTCAAGGAACATGACCGGCACCGTAAAGGGCTGACCGGATGCCGCCCCCGGCGGGCCGTTGCCGTGGATGCGGAAATCAGGAGCACCGCCCGCACGCATGATCTTTTCAACCGTGGCGATGTCGCCCGGATAGACCTTCATCGCCCAGCCGATGCCATCCGACCCCGCCGTGTGGCCATCGAGATGGAGCTGGCGGATGAAGGTGCGGAACAGCGGTGCTTCGACGAACCGCTGGGTGGCGAACAGCGCCGCGCCGGACCGCAGATAGGTGGCGTACGAATTGGCCCTGCGCTCTACCCCGGACGTGACGAGCCGCGCCGTCTGGACCAGTTGCGTGGCACGGCTGGTGTTTTCCGCGCGTTCAATAGCGAAGACGCTTAACAAGGTGACTGCCATGGTGAGAACGAAGATCCCCACCGGCACGCCGCGGGGAAACCGTTCATACCACCGCGTGGCCAGCTTCTTTTGCGCAAGAAGCTTTTCCATCGCGCGAAATACTCCTCCCGTTTTCAAGCCACAATTGCCGTGAATGCGGCTGTTGCGACCCGCAGACCCTTGTTGCACCGATGACCGCGCAAGGGAATTGCCCAAAAACGCTGCTCTGGACGGGAACCGACAGCCGCCGATATCGTTCCAACCACAGGAAATCATTCACCGCACGGATACGCTGCTGTTTCCACCGCGCACGAGTGATGCCAGATCATGGCGCGATGGCGGTCATGGGGCGACTCATGGCTATCGTTTGTGATTAACGTCCAAAGGGGCAAACCTGATGTGCGCGAGCAGACAGGTGGAGGGGTCGTCGAACAGAATGTCGAAGGAAAAGAACATGATTGCCGGCCAGTCGCGCCGAGAGAGCGAAAAATCCAGTCAACCCGACTGGGCTGATGGCCTGAAAAGCCTGTACAACGCGGTTGTGGAGGAACCACTGCCCGACAGCTTCGCGCAACTGCTCGCAAAGCTGGACAGTCCCTCGCATGACTGATGTCCAGACCGCCGCCCCCCGCCCGGCAAGCGACCCTGCGGCGTTCAAGCGCGAATTGACAGCGGTGATCCCGCATCTTCGTGCCTTTGCCCGTGGCCTGTGCGGCAGGCCGGATGTCGCAGACGATCTGGTGCAGGAAGCCCTGCTCAAGGCATGGGCCGCGCAGGAACGCTTCGAACCCGGCACATCGATGCGGGCATGGACGTTCGTCATCCTGCGCAACGCCTACCTCACCGACATGCGCCGCAACCGCTTTCGCGGCGATTACGATGAAACCGTGGCCGAACGCATTCTGGTGGCCCCCGCGCCGCAGGAAGGCCCAATGCACCTTGCCGACATGCACCGCGCTCTGCTGACCCTGCCGCCGGAACGGCGCGAGGCGCTGTTGCTGGTCGGTGCTGGCGGCTTCAGCTACGAGGAAGCCGCCCAGATCTGTGGCTGCGCTGTCGGCACGATCAAGAGCCGCGTCGGCCGCGCCCGCGCCACGCTGAACCAGATGATCGAGGATGGGACCATTCCGCGCCGGGGCATTGACGATGCCGTGGCGCACCCGGCGATCATGGCGGAAATGGAAGAAACCATTCGCAACGGCGACCAGCACTGACGGCAAGCGCGCTTTTTGCACAACTGCGCCAGGCGAAAACGCGGAGATGTGCGGCATCGCACTTGCACCGCAAGCAACTTCGATGAATGTGAGCCACGCTGACCGGGAGCGCGTTTGACCGGCCAGGCTGCGTTATCAGAGGCCACTCCAGCACAGGTCCGCCGTTCGCCGTGAATCAGCCGTTCCACCCCGCCCTGACCGACGCCACACCGCAAACGCCCACACAAATGGCCGGGCTTGGCGGGGCCGAGGGTGTGTTTGCGGCGATGTCCGAACAGCGCATCCGCCTGCAATCGAGCATTGTCCTCCTGCTGGGGCTGGGGCTGTTCCTGGCCATGCCGTTCGTCCTGTCGATCGGGGCGGTCGTGTTCCTGCCGCCAGTGACCGCGATGATCTTTGCCATCGTCCTGTCCCCGCTGGCCGACCGGCTGACGCGGTTCGGCCTGCCCGCGATGGTCGCCTCGCTCCTGTCCATCGTCGCGCTGATCGCCGCCGTCCTGATCGCGCTTTCACTGATCCTTCAGCCAGCGTTCGTCATGGTCGATCAGGTGCCGGCCCTGGCCCGGCAGGTTACCCGCCGCTTTACCGAACTGCGCGGCGATCTTTCGTGGATTGCCGACATCAACCGGCAGCTTGCCCGGATCACCGGCAGTTCGCAGCGTGAAGTCGTCGTGGCCAGCCCTTCGCTGATTGAACAGGTCGCCTTCGCCACGCCCAGCGTCGTGCTTGAAACCCTGCTGACGCTGCTGATGACCTTCTTCATGATCGCCTCGCGCATCCGGCTGAACCGCTTTCCCGGCTCGTCGTTGCCGCAGACCAGTGCTTCGGCGCGGCTGCGCAAGGTGCTGCGCGATGTGCAGGAACGCGTTGCCAGCTATATCCTGACCGTTGCGCTGGTGAACTTCTGCGTCGGGGTGATCGTGGCAATCGGTGCGTGGAGCTTTGGCCTTTCCGCACCGGTGATGTGGGGCGGGCTGGCCTTCGTGCTCAACTTCCTGCCCTATATCGGGCCATTGCTGATGGTCGGCCTGCTTGGCCTCGTGGGGCTTGGCACGGCATCGAGCGTAGCGGTGGGGCTGGTGCCAGTGGCGGCCTATCTTGGCCTGCATGCGGTGGAATCGAACATCCTAACACCGTCGATCCTGGGCGCGCGCTTTACGCTGAACCCGGTCGCCATCCTGATTTCTATCAGCTATTTTTCATGGATATGGGGGGTGCTTGGCACCTTGCTGTCGATCCCCATCCTGCTGACCGTCGATGCCCTGCTCGATCACATCGGGCGGCCCAATCTGGTCGGCTTCATGTTCGGCGAACCGCTGTTCGCGCCGGGCCGCCTCGCCGCCGCAACGGGCGACGAGGCTGGCCCTGCCGGTCAGGCCGCTGCCATCGAAGCGGCAGGATAAGCCCAGGTCTTTTCGCGCGCGAAGTTTTCCGCCGCGAAATCCCAGTTCAGGTGCGCGTCGATCACCGCCTTGAGGTATTCGGGGCGCAGGTTCTTGTGATCGAGGTAGTAGGCGTGCTCCCACAGGTCGATGACCAGCAGCGGCCTGGCATCGCCGGTGGCAAAGGTCGCGGCATCGTGCGTCTGCTCGACCGCCAGCTTGCCGTCCTTCGCCACGAGCCAGACCCAGCCCGATGCAAAATGCGCAGCGCCCTGATCGGCCAGTTCCTTCTTCAAGGCATCGAACGAACCGAACGCAGCGTCGATCGCCGCCGCCAGTTCGCCCGAAGGCTGTGACGCCGCCGGGGTCAGGCTCTGCCAGTAGAACGCGTGGTTCCAGCTTTGCGCAGCATTGTTGAACAGGCCCTTGTCGCCCTTGGCCTTCGCCGCGGCGATGATGTCCTCCAGCGCGGCATCGGCAAGGTCGGTGCCCTTGGTGGCGGCATTGGTCTTGTCGACATAGGCCTTGTGGTGCTTGCCGTGATGGGTCTTGAGCGTGGTCGCGCTGATCGCGGGGGCAAGCGCGTCTTCGGCAAAGGGCAGCGCGGGCAAGGGTATGGGCATGGTGAATCAGCCTTTTTCAAGAGTTGGGGATACCCTTCCCTAACGCACCAGCCGCGAATGGGTTGCCGCCCAAACGGGCAATAGTGCTGATTTTGCGGCAGAAAGAGCCTGCTACGCTTCAACGCCACGGTCGACTGCCGCCGTCACGGCCACGTCCAGCGTGACATTGCCCAGCGTGCGCATCAGATCGGGCAGGACTTCCACGGCGACCAGCAGCGCGAGCGGTTCCACCGGCACGCCCATGGCAATCGCAATCGGCCCGACCGATGCGACGAAACTGATCGAACCGGGCAGGCTTACCGAACTGAGCGAAACGAGAATGGCCACCAGCCATCCTGCCGCCATCATCAGCGGCGGTATCTGCACCCCGTAAAGATGCGCGACATAGATCGCCACGGCCAGATTCATCGCCGGGCTGGTGGCGCGGAACAGCGCCACCGCCAGCGGCATGACGAACTCCGACGTCGTTTCCTTCACCTCCAGATCGCGGCACGCACCCAGCATCACCGGCAACGAGGCAAGCGAGGACTGGGTGGACAGGGCAAAGGCCTGCACCGGCAGCATCGCCCTGGCAAAGGCGCCCAGCCGCTTGCGCGCGCCCAGTGTCGCCACGCCATAGCCCGCGATCAGCACGACCGAACCGGTCAGCACAACGATCAGGATGTAATGCGCCAGCGCCCCGATCACGGAGGTGCCGCTCCTGGCCGCAACCGCAAGGCTGAGCGCAAAGACCCCGAACGGCGCCAGCGCCAGCACCCAGCCGATCACCACCAGCATGGCCGATGCCAGGGCGGCGAAGAACGTGACCATCACATCGCGCTGCGGCCCGGCAAGGCGCGATACGGCAAGGGCAAAGACCGCGACGAACAGGATGAGCGGCAGCATCCGGTCGTTGGCCGCGGCATCAAGGACGTTGGTCGGCACGATGGAGCGCAGGAAGGCCGCGACACCCGGCACTGGCCCGGCATCCTTGCTCGACAGCGTATCGCGCAGCGCCTCTCCCGCCCCGGCCGGTATCGGGATCAGCGCGATCAGGGCGGGCGTGACGGCCAGCGCCATGGCCGCGCTGAACGCGAGGAACGCCAGAAACAGGCCAAGGCTGCGCCGCGCCAGCAGGCCCGCGCTGGCCGTGGCAACGGTCTGAATCACGCCGGTAAACAGCAGCGCGGCCACCAGCGGCACGATCGTTGCCTGCAACGCCTGGAGCCACATTTCCCCGACCGGCAATATCCACGTGTCCACCACCGGCAACGCGCCGGGCGCGGAAAAGGCAATCAGCAAGCCGCCCAGCAACCCGCCGACGAGCGCGCCAAACGTCCATGCCGCGGGCACCTGGGCGATAACCGGGAGCACGATGGATGTTTTTTCAGGGGGCGGTAAGGTCATCTTGAGATGACATTAGCTAAACATCGCCGCATAGCAATCAGGGCGCAGGGCCAAAGGCATGCGCAAAAGCAAGGGAATAGCGACGATATGGCGCGCAAGTTCTTCGGCACCGACGGAATCCGGGGCCGGACCAATGCAGGCGTGATGACCGCCGCCACCGCGATGAAGGTGGGACAGGCCGCTGGTACCTATTTCCAGCGCGGCGATCACCGCCACCGTGTAGTGATCGGCAAGGACACGCGGCTTTCGGGCTACATGATGGAAAGCGCGATGACGGCGGGTTTCACCTCGGTCGGCATGGACGTGGTCCTGCTGGGTCCGATGCCGACGCCCGCCGTCGCCATGCTGACCCGCTCGATGCGCGCCGACCTTGGCGTGATGATCTCGGCCAGCCACAACCCGTTCGAGGATAACGGCATCAAGCTGTTCGGTCCCGATGGCTTCAAGCTGTCCGACGAAGCCGAACTGGCGATCGAGGCCATGCTGGGCCAGGAAATGCCGCTGGCCGATGCCACGCAGGTTGGCCGCGCCCGGCGGATCGAGGATGCGCGCGGCCGCTATATCCATGCGGTCAAGGCCAGCCTGCCCGACAACGTCCGGCTCGACGGGCTGCGCATCGTGATCGATTGCGCAAATGGCGCAGCCTACCACGTCACCCCCTCGGCGCTGTGGGAACTGGGCGCGGAAGTGATCGCCATGGGGGTTGAACCGAACGGGAAGAACATCAACCTCAACACCGGATCGACTCATCTCGACGCGATCAAGGCCAAGGTGCGCGAAACCCGCGCCGATATCGGCATCGCGCTCGATGGCGATGCCGACCGGCTGATCGTGGTCGATGAAAAGAGCCAGACCGTGGATGGCGACCAGATCATGGCGCTGATCGGTTGCCAGTTGGCCGCGCGCGGCGAATTGCGCGGCGGCGGTGTGGTGGCAACCGTCATGTCCAACCTTGGTCTTGAACGGCACCTAAAAGCACACGGGCTGACCCTGGAGCGCACGGCGGTCGGGGATCGCTATGTGCTGGAGCGGATGCGCGAAGGCGGTTTCAACGTCGGCGGCGAACAGTCGGGGCACATGATCCTGGCAGACCATGCCACCACCGGCGATGGCACCGTTGCCGCGCTTCAGGTGCTGGCCGCGCTGGTATCGTCGGGCAAGCCGGCCAGCGAACTGCTCCACCAGTTCGATGCCGTGCCGCAGATTCTCAAGAACGTGCGCTTTGCCGGGGGCAAGCCGCTCGACGATGCCGTGGTGAAGCAAGCCATTGCCGATGCCGAAGCGCGGCTGGCCGGGCGCGGGCGGCTGGTGATCCGGCCTTCGGGCACCGAACCGGTCATCCGCGTCATGGCCGAAGGCGACGATGCCGCCGAGGTGGAGGCCGTGGTCGACCAGATCTGCAACGCCGTGCGGAAGGCCGTCTGATGCTGGAAATGCGCCCCGATTGCGAACGCTGCGGCACCGATCTTCCGGCCGAAGCCCCCGGCGCGTTCATCTGCTCGTTCGAATGCACCTTCTGCGCCGAATGTGCCGATGCGCTCGACGATCGCTGCCCCAATTGCGGCGGCGAACTGATGGACCGGCCCGCACGCGCCAAGGCACTGCATGCCAAGGCGCCGCCATCCACCCGGCGCATGTTCAAGGGCTGACATGGCGCAAGTGCCGCCGCGCGTGCTGTCCATTGCCGGGTCCGATTCGGGCGGTGGCGCAGGGATTCAGGCTGATATCAAGACCATAACCATGCTGGGCGGTTACGCGATGACCGCCATTTGCGCACTCACCGCGCAGGACAGCACCGGTGTCCACGCCGTGGCGGCGGTCGACCCCGCGATGGTTGCCGCCCAGATCGACGCCTGCATCCGCGATATCGGCGTCGATGCGGTGAAGATCGGCATGCTTGGCTCCCCCGCCATTGCCGCCGTGGCGGCTGACCGGCTGGAGCGTCTCGACGTGCCGATCGTGTTCGATCCGGTGATGATCGCTACCAGCGGCGCGGCACTGGCCGATGCGCCGACGATCGCCGCGTTCGAACGGCTGATGGCGCTGGCCACGCTGACCACGCCCAACGTGCCCGAACTTGCCGCGCTGGGCGGCGATGCAGCGATGCAGCGGCGCGGCATCGCCTATCTGGCCAAGGGCGGCGACGCGCAAGGGCATGACGTGACCGACCGTCTGGTGATGCCCGGCGCGCCAGCACGGACATGGACCGCACCGCGCATCGTCACCCGCCACACCCACGGCACCGGCTGCACCTTGTCGAGCGCCATCGCCACCGCGCTGGGCCGGGGCGTGCCGATCGTCGAAGCGGTCGAACAGGCCCGCAGCTTTGTGCGCCGGGCGCTGGAGACCGCGCCGGGCTTCGGTGCCGGGCACGGCCCGCTTGGCCATCAGGCGGTGCGGCAGGCCCCGCCCGATCAGCAGTCGAGGTCGTAGAACCTGACGATATGCGCCCACGCCTCCGCTGCGGTTTCAACCGGGGTGAACAGCTTGATATCGTCGAAGTTGATGACGCCTTCTTCGGCCATCGCTTCGAAATTGACGACGCGGCTCCAGTAATCCTTGCCGAACAGCAGGATCGGGATCGGCTTCATCTTGCCGGTCTGGACCAGCGTGAGCAGTTCGAAAAACTCGTCGAAGGTGCCGAATCCGCCAGGGAACACCGCCACCGCGCGGGCGCGCAGCAGGAAATGCATCTTGCGCAGGGCAAAGTAGTGGAACTGGAACGAAAGGTGCGGGGTAACGAACCGGTTGGGGGCCTGTTCGTGCGGCAGCACGATGTTCAGCCCGATCGATTCCGCGCCCGCTTCATGCGCCCCGCGGTTTGCCGCTTCCATGATCGAAGGCCCGCCGCCCGAACAGATCACGAACTGGCGCTTGCCTTCCTCCACCACGCCGCACTGGCTGGCCAGGCGCGCCAGTTCGCGCGCCTGTTCATAGCACTGCGCCTTGGCCGCCAGCCGCTCCGCCACGGCAGCGCGGCGCTCATCCGGCGCCGCCGCCAAAAGGGCAGCCGCATCGTCGGGCGAAGGAATCCGCGCCGATCCATAGATCACCAGCGTCGACCCCACGCCGGCCTCTTCCAGCAGCATTTCGGTCTTGAGCAGTTCAAGCTGGAAGCGCACCGGGCGCAATTCCTCGCGCAGCAGGAAATCCGTATCGCTGAAAGCCAGCCTGTAGGCGGGATCCTGCTGCTGCGGGGTGGTCTTGGGATGGTTCCGGGTAAAGCCAGCTTCCTGCTCGGCCTTGTAGAACTTGCGCTTGGTCAGCTCGTGCTGCTTTTCTTCTTCTGTCATGCCTCGTTAAATCGGCCCGAACGCTGCGAAGCGCAAGAGGCCGATCGGTCCATGCAGGCATGATCCGGCTTGGCGATGCCGCGCATTGGTGCCCTTCCACCGTCGAAACGCCATGGCCGGATCGGCCGCGCGCCCGAATCGTGAAAATGCCCCGGCATGGGCTGTCCATGCCGGGGCGTTTCGCTCTGGTACAGGCCGCCGGAGGGATCAGGCGGCGACGGGCGTGAGGATTATTTCCACGCGGCGGTTGGCGGCGCGTCCCGCGACGGTCGCATTGCTGGCCACAGGCTGGGTCTTGCCAAAACCTTCAACGTGAAGGCGCGCGCCATTCACGCTGCGGCCTGCCAGATAGTCCGCAACCGCATCGGCCCGGCGCTCGGAAAGCGTCTGGTTATAGGCAAACGATCCGATCGCGTCGGTATGGCCATAGACATCGACATACGTCGCCGGATACTTGGCCAGCGTCCGCGAAACAGCGTTGAGCACGCTGTAGAAGCGCGGCTGGATGTCGTACTTGTCAAACGCGAAGTTCACGTCGCTCGGCAGTTCCAGCACGATCTGTTCGCCGCGCTTGTGCACCGTCACGCCGGTCCCGCGCAGATCATCCTGAAACACCACATACTGGCGTTCGACGTAGGCGGGAATCTCGGAATAGACCACCGGCGCAATCCCCGCGCCGATGATAGCAGCGTGGCGAACCTCAACATTCGGCACGCTCGGCAGAGCAACCGCACCGGTCACCTGCGGCACGGCGACGGCTGCTGCCGCAGCGCCAACCCCGCTCGTTACCGTCCCAGCCCTGGCAGCCGGAAGGGCCGGAACCGTCACGGTCGATGAGGCCGCGCCAGTGGCATTGACGGTGCGCGGAGCAGGAGCGCGAACCGTGCGCGTTACCGCACCGTTGGCTCTGGTGCTGGCGGTAACGCTCCGGTCGACCCGCGAGACGCCGATGTCGCCCGCACCGCGAACGACCCCGCCCGGCATGGAGACGACACCGCCAAGCCCCCCGCCGATCAACTGCGCGCTGGCAGGCATGGCAGTAAGACCAAGGGAAATGGCCAAGGGTGCAGCACAGGCAAAAAGAAACGTCTTCATGATGAACCTCCTTCTGGTTTCGAGCGTGACATTCACGGTCACGGCCAGTTGTGGTGGAGGAACGATGGGCACCGCGGTTTTCATCCACCGCGCGCAAAATATTTGTCAAATGCCGGTCCGGCAGGTTCCGCACAGCACGCCCCGCCCGGTGCGTGGACCGCCCCGCACGGCCTCACGATCGGCCGCAGCGATCAAGGCCCGGACATCGGCCTTGGCAGTATTCAACGCGGCAAGGCGGGCCGCCACGAGCGGCGCTGCGAAGGATGTTCCGCGCAAGGCGATGCGCCGACCGTCCAGCCCGATCGCGGTCATGTCCGCGCCCGGAGCAGCATAATCAAGATGCGCGGCGCGCCCGGCTTCGAACAGAGCGCGCCCGTTGCGGTCGACACCAGTCACGGCGATGACGCCGGGGTAGGACGCAGGGTAGGCAGGAGGGGCAGCGGCGCCATCGTTGCCAACCGCAGCGACGATGGCCACCCCCTTCGCCTGTGCTGCGCCTATCGCCCTTTCGACAAGCGGGTTTCGCGGGCCGACCAGGCTGATCGAAACGACCGGCACGCCCTGACGCACCATCCAGCCCAGTGCTCTGGCGATGGCCAGTGCGTTGCCCCCGGCAGGGTCGCTACCATAGACATCGGCCACATAGACGCGCGCCGCATTCGCCCCGGCCAGCAACGAAAAAATCGCCTGCGCATGTCCATTCGCCGTGGGCGCGCCGGTTGCGAACCCGGCCTGCGCGGCAACAAGCGGGCCTGCCGGAACGCCGCCGTCGATAACGCCAACCGCCCCCCGGCGGGCGCCCTGCCTTGGCGCAGTCGGGATGGTACTGCCCGCAGCCGCGCCAGCGCCGAAATGAAGCTGATCGGCAGTAATCCGGGCCTTGGGCAACAGCCGGCGCAAGGCGCGTTCGCCGCGTGCCAGCGTCTTGCCCGGTGGCACGGCCAGCCGGGCGAAACCAAGGTCCAGACCGTCAATCGTCCCTTGTTCCATGATGGCAAAGCCGGCTGCCTGCGCACGATCAAGGTCAACCGGTGACGGGTCGATGACCAGCAGTTCCCCGCGTCGCGCCGGCTGCCTGCCGGAATCGCGTTCGATCGTGTCCGGGTTGCGGGCAACAAGCGCATCCAGCCGGTTGAGCCGGTCCCGCGCGAGCATGCTGACAGTCGGGACGACGCTCTCGACCGGGTCCAGCACCCGTCCGGCAACGCTGCCGACACGATTAACCGCACCGCCCAGCGGGGGCACGGCAATCTGCGCCGACGATGCCACGGAAAGCGACGCCAGCGCCAGGGCGAAACAGGCACGCACGCACATGGCAATTGTCCTTTGCACAAAATATTGCAATCCATGGATGAAACGACGGTGAACGGTCGTTTCATCCTCGACAAGGCCCGGAACATGATTCCTGCGCAGTTCGGAGACAACCTCGTAGCGTTGCTGCCGCAGATGCGGCGGTTTGCGCGCGGGCTTGCCCGCAATGCGGCGGATGGCGACGACCTGTGTCAGGCAACGATCGAACGTGCGCTGAAATCCGCCGCGCAATGGCAGGACGGCACCCGGCTCGACGCATGGATATACAGGATCATGCGCAATATCTGGATCGACGAAAGCAGGGCGCGGCAACGCCGTGGCCACACCATCGCAGCCGACAGCGATGGAATGGAAATTGCCGACCGTGGCGATGCCGGGATCGAAGCTCACGTCGAACTTGGGCATGTCGGCCGGGCGCTCTCCCGCCTGCCCGACGAACAGCGCGAAGCCGTGATGCTCGTTCTGGTCGAAGGTTTCGCCTACAAGGAAGCCGCCGAGATTATCGGCTGCCCGATGGGTACGCTCACCTCACGCCTCGTGCGCGGCCGCGAGGCGCTGATGCGCGAACTTGGAGAAGCGCCATGACCGTGACCCGCGAAGAGATCATGGCCTATGTCGATGGCGAAGCCGATGAGGTTGTGCGCCAGCGGGTCGAAGCCATCGCACTGGCCGACGAAGGCATTGCCGCGCAGATTGCCGCCGAACGCCGGATGCGCCAGCAGCTCCGGGCGCATTTTGGGCCGGTCGAAAAGGAGCCGGTGCCACCAGCATGGGAAGCCATGATCCGCGCCGCTGCGGGGCCGGTCGAGGCGACACCCGTAGTCAATCTTGCCGAAGCGCGCGCCCGGCGCGACCAGGCAGCGCGGCGTTCGCCCCCTGCCCCATGGCGGCGCGCGTGGATCGGCGGAGCCATGGCTGCTTCGCTGGTGCTGGGTCTGTTTCTGGGCGCCCAGCGGCAGGCCGCGACGCCTGTGGCAACCACCGATGGCGGAGTGCTGATCGCGCAGGGCAAGCTGGCAAATGCGCTCGACCAGCAGTTGGCATCAGCGCAGGACGACGCCGACCTGCGCATGCTGGCCACCTTCCGCGATGCACAGGGAACCGTATGCCGCGCGTTCACCGGAGAACAGGTTTCCGGGATTGCGTGCCACGACGACGCACGTTGGCAGGTACGGCACCTGCTTCCGGGGCGTCCGCATGCGCAGGCCCAGTACCGACAAGCAGGCACGCCCGACACCGATCTGATGGCTCTCGCCCAGGAAATGGCGGCAAGCGACCCGTTCGATGCGAGGCAAGAGGCCCAGGCCCGGTCGCGCGGCTGGCGTTGATCGTCCAAATGCCTCGCCGCGCGGATTGGCAAGCACGCAGGCGGCACCGGGCATTTTTGCAGAAAGTGGATGCCCCGCGAGGATTCGAACCTCGATAGACGGAATCAGAATCCGTAGTCTTACCATTAGACGACGGGGCAATGAGAGCGCGCCTCTAAGGCGGGGCGGAATCCGAGTCAAGCCGGGGATGACTGCATTTTTGGGCGCTGGTCTTGCGGGAGGGGCGCGGCATCGCTAGCATCGACGCCAAGTACCCGGCTGGCATCATGTCGCGCGGGAAAACATAAGTGAATTGAAGACATGGCGGAATCCCTTCCGCCGGCCAGTGGGCAAGGCGTGCGATCCGGCAGGAAGAATGGACGGGGCAAATCCCGGCCGCCACGCACAAGTTCCGGGAGCAGCCTCCCGCCCCGATCCGCCGGCAAAAGCCGCCCTCCCGCCAAGGCAGAGGGCAACAGCCATCCCAAGGCATCCGGTCCGGTCCGTCCGGCTGAACCGTCCGCGCCATCCGGTGACGGCGCTCAGCGCGATGCGGCCGCACCAGGCAACCGCCCGATCTGGCAAAAGCCGCTGCCCCATTTCCGCCAGGCTTATGCAGCAATCGACCTTGGCACCAACAATTGCCGCTTGCTGATCGCGCGGCCATCGGGCGAACATTTCGTGGTGATCGACGCGTTCAGCCGCGTCGTGCGGCTGGGCGAAGGGCTGGCGCAGACGGGCCGCCTGTCGGATGCCGCGATGGACCGCGCGCTGGCCGCGCTGCACGTCTGCGCCGACAAGCTGAAGAAGCGCAATGTCCACCTTGCGCGCTCGGTTGCCACCGAAGCCTGCCGCCGCGCCGCCAACGGGGCCGAGTTCATCCAGCGCGTGCGCGATGAAACCGGCATTCACCTCAACATCATCACCGCGCAGGAAGAAGCGCGGCTGGCTGTGCTGGGCTGCCACATCCTGCTGGAACAGGGCAACGGCCCGGCCATGATCTTCGACATCGGCGGCGGATCGACCGAAATGGTGCTGGTCGAAACCGGCGATGCCGTGCCGCGCATCGTGGATTGGCAATCGGCACCATGGGGTGTTGTATCGCTGACCGAAAGCGTTGGCCCGATCGCTGACGATCCGGCAGCGCGTGCATCCGCCTATGCCGAAATGCGCCGCCGGGTGGAGGAGGGTTTTGCCGATTTTTCCGCGCGGGTATCGGGCATGCGCGAAATGGCGCTGCAACAGGCGAGCACGGGCGAACGCCGCATCCGCCTGCTGGGCACAAGCGGTACGGTGACCACGATCGCCAGCGTCCACCTGCAGCTCCTGCACTACGATCGCCGCGCGGTGGACGGGCTGGTGGTTCCGGCCAACGCCATGCGCACGATCAGCCAGCAACTGGCGGCGATGTCGCCAGCGGAGCGGGTAGCCCTGCCCTGCATCGGGCGCGAACGGTCCGACCTGGTCGTAGCGGGCTGCGCGATTCTCGAATCGATTCTCGATATCTGGCCGGCCGACCGGCTGGGGATTGCCGACCGCGGTATCCGCGAAGGCATCCTGCGCAGCCTGATGGCCGCCGGGATCGACGCGCCGCGGGCAGCGACGCGACGGGCGCCTTCGGCATGAGCAGATCGGGCAAGGATCCGGGCGAGCGGTTGCGCACCGCCAAGAAGCGCACCGCTTCCTCATCACGCTGGCTGGCGCGCCAGATCAACGATCCCTACGTCAAGCAGGCCAAGGCCGAAGGCTGGCGCAGCCGCGCAGCGTTCAAGCTGATCGAACTGGACGAACGATTCGGCCTGTTGCGCGGGGCCAAGCGGGTGGTCGATCTGGGCATCGCACCGGGCGGCTGGGCGCAAGTGGTGCGCAAGAAGGCCCCGGCAGCGCGCATCGTCGGCATCGACCTGCTGCCCACCGAACCGATCGAGGGCGTCACGATCTTCGAGATGGACTTCATGGCCGACGAAGCCCCCGCCGCGCTGCAAGGGGCGCTGGACGGCCCGCCCGACCTTGTCCTGTCGGACATGGCGGCGAACACCGTCGGCCACAAGCAGACCGATCACCTGCGCACGATGGGGCTGGTCGAAACGGCAGTCGACTTTGCCATCACCACGCTGGCACCCGGCGGCGCGTTTGTCGCCAAGGTCTTTGCCGGGGGCACCGATGCCGAACTGCTGATCATCCTGAAACGCAATTTCACCGCCGTGAAACACGCCAAGCCACCGGCCAGCCGCAAGGATTCGTCGGAATGGTACGTGATCGCCCAGGGCTTCAAGGGGCGGGCGCCGACAGACAGCGATACCTGATCGCCCTGGCCACAGCCCGCCGGGCGACAAGGAAAAAGGCGGCAGGATCGCTCCCGCCGCCTTTTTCATGGCCGCCACAACGCAGTGCGGTTATTCTGCCGCAGCAGGCTCCGCCGCAGCATCCGAAGCGGCAGCATCGGCCGGTGCCGAAGCATCGGCTGCCGGCTCGGCCGCAGCTTCCGCAACCGGCGCGGGCAGCGGCAGGTTGGAGCCAAGCGAGTTGAGATAGAGAATCACGTTGGCGCGGTCTTCACCCTTGGGCAGACCGGCGAACGACATCTTGGTACCAGCAGCAAAAGCCTTGGGGTTCTTCAGCCATGCGTCAAGCGTGGCGAAATCCCAGGTGCCACCATGGCCGGAAAGATCGGCGGAATAGGCAAACCCGGCGGCATGCTTGCCAACCGGCTTGCCGACGATGCCGTAAAGATTGGGACCAATGCCGTTCGCGCCGCCCTGGTTTGCGGTGTGGCACGCCTTGCACTTGGCAAAAATGCCTTCACCCTTGGCAACATCGCCTGCCGCCAGCAGGTTTGGCAGGGGCTGTTCCGCCGCCGCGCCGCCTTCGGCTTCGGCTTCCACGCCTTCGATCGCATAACCCATGGTTTCCGGGCGATGGGTCTTGTCGGCATGAAAATAATGCGCCGAAAGGCTGGAAAGCCCCAGAGCCACGATGCCCCCGAACAAGGTCCATCCGGCGATGGTATTGAAACGGTCGTCCATGTACCAGCCTCATGTGGTGGGCGCGGACAGCGCATGGCCATCGGCGCGATTTGCGGCTCGCTCTAGTCAGCGCCCCGCCGCAGCGCAAGATGGTTTGATCATCAAAACGCCAAGAACATCCGATATTGGTGGCGCATTGCCCCTTGCCCGCGCTGTCCGACCGCCCTAACCGGCGCAAGTCATGTCCAGCTATCCGGCCCCCGCGCTCGCCCTTGTAGAACAGATGGCTGCTGCCGCAGCCGCCGATCCGGCACGCGCGGTGTCGTTTCAGGGTGCGCCCGGCGCCAATTCGCACCGCGCGGCCATGGAAGCCCTGCCCGATTGCCTGCCGCTGCCGTGCTTCTCGTTCGAAGATGCCCTCGATGCGGTGAAGGAAGGCCGCGCGGGCCAGGCGATCATCCCGATCGAGAACTCCCAGCACGGGCGCGTGGCGGACATTCACTTCCTTTTGCCCGAAAGCGGCCTGTCGATCACCGGCGAACACTTCATGGAAATCCACCATTGCCTGATGGCAACGGGTCCGGGGCCGTTCACCAGCGCGTTCTCCCACCCGCAGGCGCTGGGCCAGTCGCGCTTCTACCTGCGCGAACGTGGCATCGTGCCGCTGAGCCATGCCGATACGGCGGGCGCCGCGGCGCATGTTGCCGAACTGCGCGATCCGGCGGTGGCGGCTATCGCCCCGCGCATCGCGGCAGAACTCTATGGCCTGCGGCTGATCGCGGAAAACATCGAGGACGCCCACGACAACACTACCCGCTTCGTGATCCTGGCACGCAACCCGCGCGAACCCGCGTCGATCACCGTTCCGGCGATGACCACCTTCGTGTTCGAAGTGCGCAACATCCCCGCTGCGCTGTACAAGGCGCTGGGAGGCTTCGCCACGAACGGCGTGAACATGACCAAGCTGGAAAGCTACCAGCGCGGCGCGAGCTTTGCCGCCACCGAGTTCTTTGCCGATATCGTCGGCGCGCCGGGCGATGCCGCCGTCGACCGCGCATTTGACGAGCTGCGCTTTTTTGCAAAGCATGTGAGGATGCTGGGTACTTATCCGATGGAACGCATCCGCGGGCAATAAGGACCGCTTTGGCCCGACCGGGCTTGCCCGTTCGGCGCGCGCGTGCAACCACGGCGCGGTGAGCGTGGCATCGGGTCCAGAGACAGGCGTCGCAAGTGCCGGAACGGCGGACGCCGCATGGCGGGCCGTGCGCGACGCGGGCGACATCCAGTTTGCGCCCGTCCCGCCCGAACCACCGCCGGTAACGCCCGAATGGATCAAGGCGCTGGGCCGTTTCCTGCAAAACCTGCTCGAACCGCTCGGCAGCCTGCTCGGCAAAAGCTGGAGCACGGTCGAAATGCTCCTGCTGGTCGCAGCAGTGCTGGGCGCGCTGTGGATCGCGTGGGCGCTGCTGTGGCCAGTCTGGCAAGCGCGCAAGGCCCGCATCGCGGTGGCGGCGCCGGAATGGACGCCGGCGCGGGAAGAAGCCCTTGCCCTGCTGGAAGATGCCGACCGGCTGGCCGCGCTGGGCCGGTTCGACGAAGCCGCGCATCTTCTGCTCCGGCGCAGTATCGGCCAGATCGCCAAGGCAAGGCCCGATTGGCTCACGCCGTCCAGCACCGCGCGCGAGATCGGCGCAATCCGTGAACTGCCGCATGCCGCACAGGCTGCCTTCGCACTGATCGCCGGGCTGGTAGAACGGGCGCGTTATGCATTGCGCGGGCTTGACGCTGCGGACTGGGCGCAGGCGCGCGATGCCTATGCCCGCTTTGCGCTCGAACGGCTGGAGCGCGTGCCATGACCGCGGTTGCCGCCGTCCCGGCCCCTGCCCCTTTCGCGCGCGGAACCGTTGCCGGGATCGTGCTGGTCGGCGCGCTCGCCTTCGTGGCTCTGCTCTGGTTCCTGGGCAACGGCACCGGCGGCAGCGGCAACGATGGTGGCGCGCACGTCGGCGGGCGCGGGTTGAATGGCTTTGCCGGGCTGGCGCGCATGCTCGAAAACGAAGGGCTGGACGTAGCGCGTGCCCGCAACCGCGAAGCGGTTTCAAGCCAGGCGGGGCTGCTGATCCTGACCCCGCCCGCACAGGCCGATGGCAAGGATATCGCGCAGATCGTCGATGCCCGGAGGCGACTGGGACCGACGATGGTGATCGCGCCAAAATGGCTGGCAAGTGGCGCGGAGGGCAAACAGGCAAAGCGCGGCTGGGTCCAGTTGACCGGGACGCAGGCACCGCAATGGACGGGCTTTGCCGATTCCGTGACCGTCACGATCGGTACGCCCGAAAGCGTCGGCGCGGGCGGCTGGCGGATCGGCCCGCGCCGGGGACGGCTGCCCGATGACCGGCAGGTTGAAAGCGGCTCCGGCCCCTCGCTGATCCCGCTGGTTACCACCGGCGACGGGCGCATTCTGGCAGGATGGCTGGACGACGACGGATACTATCCGGCGCTGAACCGCATGGCCGGTATCGCCCCGAACCATGGCGGGGACGACAGCGAGCTTTACCCCGTGGTGCTGGTCTTTGAACCCGACCTGCTGGACAACTGGGGCCTTGCGAACAGGGGCACCGCGATGCTCGCCCGCGACCTTGTGCTGGCCAGCGCCGACAGCCGCAGCCAGCCGATCGTGTTCGACATGACGCTCAACGGTTTCGGCGCCAGCCGCAACCTGCTGACACTGGCGTTTGAACCCCCGTTTCTGGCAGCGACGGCCTGCCTGCTGCTGGCGGCGCTCGCCGTGGCGTGGCGGGCGTTCCATCGCTTTGGCCCGGCGGTGCAGGGGGAACCGGAAATTGCACCGGGCAAGGCGGCGCTGGTCGCCAACGCGGCGGGCCTGATCCAGCGCGCGGGCCGGGTGCACCTTGTCGCCGCGCCCTATGCCGATGCCGCGCGCGACCGGATTGCGCAGGCGCTGGCCTTGCCTCGCACCGCATCGGCGGCGGACCGCGAACGGCTGATCGACGCGGCGCAGGACCGGCTGGGCCTGGCCGGGCCACGCTTTTCCGCCGCTGCCGCGCATTTGCGCGCCGCGCGCAAACCCCATGACCTGACCCGGCGCGCCGCCGTGGTCCACGCGATGGAAAAGGACCTGACGTGAACCCGAACGTCCCTGAGATGACCCTGAACGACCTTGGCGCACTGGCAGGCCGCATCCGCGCCGAAGTGGGCAAGGGCGTGGTCGGGCAAACCGATGTGCTCGACCACCTGCTGGTCGCGCTCTTCGCCGGAGGGCATGTCCTGCTCGAAGGGCCGCCCGGAACCGCCAAGACCTTTCTCGCGCAATGCTTCGCCGCTGCGCTGGGGCTGGATTACGGCCGTATCCAGTTCACCCCCGACCTGATGCCGGGCGATATTCTGGGTTCCAACCTGTTCAACTTCCAGACCAGCGCCTTTACCCTGACGCGCGGGCCGATCTTCCACGAACTGCTGCTGGCCGACGAAATCAACCGCACCCCGCCCAAGACCCAGGCCGCCCTGCTCGAAGCAATGCAGGAGCGGCGCGTGACACTGGATGGCGAAGCGCACGCCCTGTCGGACCGCTTCATGGTCGTCGCCACGCAGAACCCGATCGAAAGCCAGGGGGTCTATCCCCTGCCCGAAGCGCAGCTTGACCGTTTCCTGTTCAAACTGCTGGTCGCTTATCCTTCAGCCGCGGAAGAAGCGCGCATCGTCACCCGCTATGGCGAAGGCCGCGGCGCGCCGCGCCCGGCGGATCTGGGCATCGCTGCCGTGACCGACGCCGCCGGGCTGGCCCGCGCCGCTGGGGTGGTGGCTTCGGTCACGCTGGCCGATACGGTCGTCGATTACATCGTGCGGCTGGTGCGTGCCACGCGCGAAACCGGCGATCTGGTTGCCGGCGCCAGCCCGCGCGCCGCGGTCGTGCTGGCAGGCGCCGCGCGCGCACGGGCGGCGCTGGACGGACGCGGCTATGTCATCCCCGACGACGTGAAGGCGCTGGCAACGGCTGTCTTGCGCCACCGCCTGATCCTCAGCCCCGCAGCCGAGATCGAAGGCCGGCAGGTCGAAGCCATCGTTGCCGCGCTGATCGAAAGCACGGAAGCCCCACGGTGAGGCCACCTGCCGCCTTGCTGCCCACGCGCCGCGCGGTGCTGGTCGTGGCGGGGATGGCCCCGCTTGCGCTGGTGATCGCCGCCGCTGCGCCCGCAGCGTGGATCGTGGCACCCGCGCTTGGCGGCGCGCTGCTCGTGCTGGTCCTGCTCGACGGCCTGTTTGCCGGATCGCTGGCCGATCTGCGCGTGATCGCCCCCGGCGACGCCGAAGTGGGAGAAGCCTTCCGGCTCACCGTGCTGGCCGACCTGTGGCGAGCGCCCGCCCGCGCCCGTCCGCACGCCGCGCTGGCCTGCGACCCGCGTCTTGCACCGGGCGGAAGGATCACGCTGGCGCTGACCCCGGATGCAGAAGTGTGGAGCGGGACCGCCCCGCTCGTCCCCGTGCGACGCGGGACCGGAGCGATCACAACCGTCTGGCTGCGCTGGACCGGCCCGCTCGGCCTTGCGCACCGGCAGGTCCGCCGTCCGGTGGCGCATGACGTGCGCATCTGGCCCAACATCGCACCCGTGCGCAGCCCCGCCTTGCAGATCTTCCTGCGCGATGCCCAGTTCGGCCTGATCGCCCGGCGCATCCGCGGCGAAGGCGCAGAGTTCGAGGCGCTGACCGAATACGAACCGGGCATGGACCGGCGCCGGATCGACTGGAAAAGCTCTGCCCGCCACGCGCGCCTCTTCGCCAAGGAGTACGAGGTCGAACGCAACAACCAGATCGTGTTCGCCTTCGATTGCGGGCAGGCGATGTGCGAACCGGTCGCCGGGCTGCCGCGTATCGACCGCGCCGTGACGGCGGCGCTGACCACGGCCTATGTCGCGCTCAAGGCGCAGGATCGCGTTGCGCTGTTCGGCTTTGCCGCGCGGCCGCAAGTGACCACGCCCTTTGTTACCGCCAGCCGCGATTTCAGCCGCTTGCAGCGCGCGGCAGCCGGGCTGGACTATCACCCTGGCGAACCGAACTTCACCCTCGCGCTGTCCACCCTTGCCGCGCGCTTGCAGCGGCGTTCGCTGATCGTGCTGTTTTCCGAGTTTACCGATCCGACCAGCGCCGAACTGATGCTGGAAAGCGTGGGGCGGCTGGTTGAACGGCATGTTGTGCTGTTCGTCGTCATGGCCGATGCCGAACTGGCCGCCCTTGCCACCGCCCCCGTCCGCGGCATGCAAGGGCTGGCCGAAGCGGTGACCGCAACCACCCTGCAACGCCAGCGCGCGCTGGTACTGCAACGGCTGCGCCATCTCGGCGTGCGCGTGGTCGAAGCGCGGCACGACCAGATCGGCACGCGCCTGCTGGACGCCTATCTGGCCATCAAGCGCGAAGGGCGGATCGGATGAAAGGCCCCGCGACGCCGACAGACACACGTCCCGCCAGCATCGCCGGGCGGATCGGCGCGTGGTTCAGCACGCCGCCGGTGCAGACTGTCGCCGCAGAGCAGGCCGCCCTGCGCTCGGACCGATTCCGGCTGGAACGCGAAATGGACTGGCGACGGCTGGAGGCCATTGTCACCCGCATGGAAAAGGGGCGCATCGGCAGCGTTTCGGATGACGACCTGCTGGCCCTTCCGGTGCTGTACCGCACGGCGGCCTCCAGCCTTGCCATCGCGCGCGAAACCTCGCTCGATGCCGCGCTGGTCGGCTATCTTGAAGCCCTGACCCAGCGCGCCTGGTTCCTGGTCTATGGTCCGCGCGCATCGCTGTGGTCGTGGTTCCGCGATTTTCTGGGCGGCGGGTGGAGCGCCGCCGTGCGCGCGCTTGGCCCCGACATCCTGATCGCGCTGGCGCTGATGGTGGCCGGGGTGGCGGTCGGCTGGCTGCTCGTGGATGCCAACCCGGAATGGTACTATGCGCTTGTTTCAAGCGGCTTTGCTGACGAACGCGTACCCGGTGCCAGCCGCGACGTGTTGCACGGCACGCTGTTCGGCCATCAAGGCAGGGATGGAATGGGCGTGTTCGCCGCCGCGCTGTTCAGCAACAACGCGCAAGTGTCGATCCTGTGCTTTGCGCTGGGGTTTGCCTTCGGCCTGCCAACCATGCTGCTGCTGATCCACAACACCGCGCTGATGGGCGCTATGCTGTGGCTTTATGATGGGCAGGGCCTGCTTGTCGACTTCATTGGCTGGCTGGCGATTCACGGAACGACCGAACTGTTCGCCATCCTGCTGGCCGGTGCCGCAGGGATCCACATCGGGCGGACAATGGCCTTTCCCGGCAACATGGCGATCGTCGATGCCGCAGCCGTGGCCGGGCGGCGCGCGGCGCAGGTCATGGCAGGCGTCGTGCTGATGCTGGTCGTTGCCGCCGTGCTCGAAGGGTTCGCTCGGCAACTGGTCGATGCCACGCCATCGCGCCTGATTGTCGGCGGCTTCATGCTGGTATTCTGGACCGGCTATTTCTTTGCCTTCCGCCGGGGCGAGCGCGGCTGATGGCGCTCTCCCTGCCCCTGCGGCGCCACGCCCCAAAAGCAGCCATGGTCGCGCCGGACCACGCCGAGAAGCGGCGGCGCGTGGTAGTAACGCCCGAAGGCGTGCCCATCACCTTCGTGCTGGCATCGCGCGGGGTGCGCGCGGCGGCGCTGTTCATCGACCTGGCAATGATCGCGGGCGCCATGATCGGGTTGACAGTCTTTGTGTTCATGGTCGCCAACGGGGCGGGTCTGAACCTTTTCCAGACCGGAACGCCAGCGGGCCAGGCCGTGCAGGCGCTGCTGGTGCTGTGGATCGTCACGATGTTCCTGTTCCGCAACGCATGGTTCCTGTTCTTCGAACTGGGCGCGCGCGGAGCCACCCCCGGCAAACGCCTCACCGGTCTGCGCGTGGCTGCGCGGGCGCGCGGGTCCGGCGGCGGGCGGCTTACCACCGAGGCGGTGATCGCCCGCAACCTGGTGCGCGACATCGAACTGTTCATGCCGCTGGTTTTCCTGATGTCGGCCATGGCGGACGGGGGCGATGTGGAACTGGCGGCATGGGCCGGGCTGGTCTGGTTCCTGATCTTCGCGCTGTTTCCGTTCTTCAACCGCGACCGGCTGCGCTGCGGCGATCTGATCGCCGGAACCTGGGTGATCGAAGCGCCGAAGCGGACGCTCGAACAAGCCCTGTCAACGCGCGAGGCTGCGCGCGGACGCTCCGCCGAAACGGGCGCGCAGTACCGTTTCTCCGAAGCGGACCTTGCGGTTTACGGTGAATACGAACTGCAGGTTCTGGAACGCGTGCTGCGCGACAACCGCGAAGAGGCGCTGCGCGAGGTGGCGCGGACGATCTGCGGCAAGATCGGCTGGAGCGCGAGCGCAGGCGATGAACGGGCGTTTCTCGAAGCCTATTACGCCCAGCTTCGCGCCCGGCTGGAAACCTGCATGCGCTTTGGCCGCCGCAAGGCGAACAAGCACAGCCAGGGGGCCTGACAATGGACATCACCTCCCATGTCGCGCGCATGCCATTGCATTCGCTTGGCCTGGCGGGGCACGGGCGGTGATTGTGGTTTGTGCCTTGCGCAAAAAAATAGGCTGGCCCGGAGGCCAGCCTTGGAAAGTTTGGGAGAGGATGCCTGAAAGGCCCGTTCTTTTTGGGGTCTGGCGGCATCGCTCGCAAGTGCGAAGCACGGCATTTCAGTTGCAGGAAATGCAACCCATGGCCCGCGCCCTCAAAGCTTCCCGGTCAGTTCCGGCACCAGCGTGAACAGATC
>JBHSCB010000034.1:0-35658 GCA_042650965.1 Novosphingobium lubricantis
GGCCTTGGCGGGCGATTTTACATTGGAGGATCTGGGCTTCATCTTCGTTCCTTCGTCACTACGACGAAGCCCAGATCCTCCTTAAATCACAACCTCAAATCTGTGCCATTGGTGCTGACGGCGGACACGTCGATGTTGCTGCTTGTTGTTGCCCCCTAAATGCCTGACGGGGCCTCGCGGGTTGAGCGATCGATAAACTCGCGGGGTGATCTGTAGCCGAGAGCGCGGTGCGGATGCACCCGATTATAGTGATCGATCCAGATTGGCAGCTGTTCGAACACGGCGCGGGCGTCGGGTTTGTGGCTGACGCGAGCGTAGTCGCGCTTGAGGGTTCGGACGAACGCCTCGGCCATTCCATTGCTCTGGGGGCTTTCGACGGGAGTGGTTCGCGGGACCAGACCGATGTCGCGCGCGAAGCGGCGAGTATCGTGCGCGGTGTAGCAGCTGCCGTTATCGGTCAGCCATTCGATTGCGCTGGGCACACGGTTCACCTGGCCGAAGCGGTGCTCGACGGTGGCGACCATGAGGTCGCGCACGTCCTCGGCGGTGATGCCGCCGGTGGTGGCGACGTAGCTCATCGCTTCCCGATCACAGCAGTCGAGCGCGAAGGCGACGCGCACCTTTTCACCGTTGTCGCAACCGATCTCGAGACCGTCGGAGCACCACCGGGTGTTGCGGGTGTCGACAGCGATCCGGCCGTCGTGCCGGCGCTCCTCGCCGCGGCTGCTGTGCCGTTGGAGGAGCAGGCCATGCAGCTTCATGACGCGGTAGACGCGTTTGACGTTGGGAGCCGCGCGGCCGATTCTCTCCGCCTTCCGGCGGAGCAGCGCATGCACCCGCCGGTAGCCGTAAGTCGGCAGGTCGGCGATCAACGCACGGATAGCGGCCACGAGTTCGGCATCCGGCAGCGGCGGCCGCCCGCGAGGCCGGGGCGGCGGCCGGTTGCCCATCGCGGACAGGTGCGGCCGGGTGATGCCGATCGCTTCGGCGACCGCGCTCACCGGCCATCCTCGGGCAACGAGATCGAGCGCAATGGAAGTTTTTTTGGGCCTGCGGCCCGGGAGACTGCTTCGCGCAGGATCTCATTCTCCATCGTCTTCTTGCCGAGCATGCGCTGCAGCTCGCGGACCTGGGCTTCCAGGGCGCGATAATCGGATGCCGGTACGACTTCCTCGCCGGCGCCCGCCGCGGTCAGCGCGCCCTGCGTCATCAGGCGGCGCCAAGCGAACAATTGGTTAGGAGCGATACCTTGCTGACGGGCGACGAGCGAGACGCTCATTCCGGGCAGATAGGTCTCCTCGACGATCCGGACTTTCTCCTCCGGTGTCCAGCGCCTCCGGCGCTGGACACCGGAGAGCAGCTCACCATGAACGTAGCGACTAGGATTACTGGTGGTCATATGCCTCACACTTATCAAAGTGCGGGGCCTGTCAGGCGATTTAGGGGGCTACTTCACTGCTCGCCAGACGGCTTGCCAGCCAGCGGCGAAGATCCCCCTCATGCGGAAGGATTTCCTGGGCTAACCAAGCTACGCGGGAAGTGCGCCTCTCATCCATGGCGGCGTCCCTAGTCCGGACGTGTGACAGGGTTGCTACATGGTATGAAATGCGTCTTGCTTTCCGCCGGACAGAAAAAGAAAGATCCCCTTTCCCGACCTAAGCCCGCCGAGGGAACTGTTTCTGTCGCTGCTGATCCCCGTTGACAGCGGCTTGAAGAATCGTGTCGAGAATCGCGCACTGCACCTGTGGCGCTTGCTCACGAACAGGGCGCGGGGCGGGGTCCAATGTTGCCGCATTTGCCGAAACCCCAGGCGCACGCAAGAGCGGTGCCAGCTCTCACGGTCCCCGCGCTCGATGTGGGTGAAGTATCATACCGAACATCAGCGATAAGCAAACATCTGGACATGGGGCAAGAAAGATGTAAACGATATGCATGTTTTTTAGCGTGAGCCGACCAAATGCGGGGGAAAGGCAGTGAAACTTACCCTCTTCACAGATTATGCCATGCGCACACTGCTCTATCTAGGCGCCCGGTCTGAACGGCTCTGTTCGATCGGTGAGGTGGCGCAGGCCTACCGGATCTCACAGAACCACCTGATGAAAGTGGTCGTTGAACTGGTGCGAAGCGGTCATGTCGAGAGTGTGCGTGGACGGTCCGGGGGCATTCGCCTGGGTATGCCACCAGAGCAGATCAATATCGGCGCGGTCGTTCGTCGCACAGAAGATGGCTTCGACCTTGTCGATTGCGGAAGCTGCGTTGTCGCTCCGGCCTGCGGCCTTACGGGCGTGTTCAGAGAAGCACTCGGTGCGTTCATGGCGGTGCTTGACCGCTATACGCTCGCCGACCTGCTTGCCAAACGAGGAGATATCGCAGCGATCTTCGATCGCCAGGAGGTCGGCGTGCTTCAGGTGCCCCCTGTCCGAAAGCGCAGTCGGCAACTGGCATTGGAAAAGGAGGCCTGAGGCATGATCTGCCCTGAATGCGGCCAGCCGGTCGATCCTTCGCCGTTCGACCCTCGTCGCCAGTCAATAGGCCTGTTCGCGGGGATCGCGGCGCAGTTCCGCCGGATCGTCGGCCGCATCGGTCCACGCGAACATTGCCATCATCGCATCGTAAGGGAGAAATCCGAATAATGGCTCTGCATCACGCGACAGCCGGCGAGGTCGTTGACCTTTCATTGATGCCGCTTTCAGCCGAAACCGAACACTCGACGGCGATCGTCAAAACCGCCCAGTTCGAAGCCATTCGCCTCTTGATCCCGCGTGGGACAGACATGCCGCGGCATCAGGTTCCCGGCAGCATAACCCTACACTGCCTTGAAGGATGCGTGCAATTGGGGCTCGGCGAAACAGTGACCCAGTTGGCGGCGCATCAGTGGGTCTATCTCGAAGGCGGTGCACCCCATTCGGTAAAGGGTCTCGAAGATTCCGTGCTGCTGTTGACAATCCTTTTTCCGCCTGCCGATGTGAGTATTGGTGAGCCGGCAGGTGCGTCGATCAGTCAGGATTAGCGCACGGATAGCGTCTTCCTGCGGTTCTTCTTCCCGCAACACACACTTGATATACTTCGGCACCTGGGCGCGCAAGCAGTGCGCCGTTCCGTCGCCAACAGGTTGAAGGACAGGTCCCAGCCCAAGATTGTATCGCTTCGAACAGGATAGCCGACAAGGGGGAATTCCATGAGCAATACGCGCAAACTCTGGATTTGGCTCTTCGCACTGCTTGCGACATCGTTCGCCGTTCTGCTGCTGGTGGGGCGCGATATCAGCATTCAGGCACCCCCATTGCCCGAACGCGTCGTCACGCAAAGCGGCCAGACCTTGTTTACACGCGCCGACATGCAGCGCGGCCGGCAGGTCTGGCAATCGATGGGCGGCATGCAGCTCGGCTCGATTTGGGGGCATGGGGGTTATGTTGCTCCGGACTGGTCGGCCGATTGGCTGCATCGCGAGTCGATCGCGCTTCTCGACCTGTGGGCGCGGCGCGATTTCGGACAGGGCTATGACAACCTTGGGCCGGAGCATCAGGCGGGCCTCCAGCGGCGCCTGCAGACCGAGATGCGCACCAACAGTTACGACCCGCAGACAGAAACGATCACGGTCAGCGATGACCGCGCGGCAGCGATTAATACCGTCGCTGGTCATTATGTCAGCCTTTTCGGCAATGACCCGGCAACCGCAGAGTTGCGCGAAAACTATGCGATGAAGAACAACACGGTTCCGGACGAAGCCTACCGTACCGCGATGACCCGCTTCTTCTGGTGGACCGCTTGGGCCGCAACCACTGAACGGCCTGAGCGCGAGACAACCTACACCAACAATTGGCCAAGCGAACCCTTGGTCGGCAACCGGCCACCTTCGACAACTTTCATCTGGTCTGCGTTTAGCGTCACTTTCCTGCTCGCCGGCATCGCGCTGCTGGGCTGGCATCATGCAGTGACGCATGGCCGCCGGGAAACCCCGCATGACTTACCCGCGAGTGATCCGCTGCGCGACGTCGTGGTAACGCCATCGATGCGCGCGACCGCCAAATATTTCTGGGTCGTACTCGCGCTGTTCCTGGTGCAGATCTTCCTGGGCGCAATGACGGCGCACTATCAGGTCGAGGGCCAACTTGTTTACGGTTACGAGGCGGCAGAGATCCTGCCCTATTCGATCACCCGGACCTGGCATACCCAGCTCGCTGTGCTGTGGATCGCGACCGCCTGGCTGGGTACGGGCCTCTATATCGCCCCCGCCATTTCCGGCTATGAACCCCGATTCCAGGCGTTTGGCGTCAACATCCTCTGGGCCTGCCTCCTTATCATTGTCATCGGTTCCTTCGCCGGGCAATGGCTGGCAGTAATGCAGGAATTGGGCCTGGAGCGGAACTTCTGGTTCGGGCACCAGGGCTTTGAATATGTCGACATGGGCCGGTTCTGGCAATGGTTCCTATTCATTGGCCTGATGATCTGGCTCGTGCTGGTGGGTCGCGCACTCTGGCCGGCGCTTCGGACGAACTCCGAATCCAAGCACATCACCATGCTCTTCTTCCTGTCCACCGTCGCCATCGGCCTGTTCTATGGCGCAGCCCTCCTGTGGAACGAGCACAGCGCGCTTTCTATGATCGAATATTGGCGCTGGTGGGTAGTTCATCTGTGGGTCGAGGGCTTCTTCGAGGTCTTTGCGACCGCAGTGATCGCCTTCCTTTTCACCCGCCTCGGACTGATACCGATCCCGACAGCGACGGTCGCGGTGCTGTTCGCCACGATCATCTTCATGGCTGGCGGCGTTCTCGGCACCCTCCATCACCTCTATTTTGCCGGCACCTCGATCTCGGTGCTTGCGCTCGGCGCCAGCTTCTCGGCGCTGGAAGTCGTGCCGCTGGCCTATATCGGCTATGAGGGCTATGCGCACTGGAAGCTGAGCAGCGCCACGCCCTGGATGCAGCGCTACAAATGGCCAGTCAGGTTCTTCCTTGCCGTGTCCTTCTGGAACCTGGTGGGTGCCGGCCTGTTCGGTTTCCTCATCAATCCTCCGCTCTCCCTGTACTACATGCAAGGGCTCAACCTGACCCCGCTGCACGGCCACACCGCCCTGTTCGGCGTTTACGGCATGCTCGGTGTCGGACTGGTTCTGTTCTGTCTGCGGGGAATGTTGCCCAATCTGGTCTGGGACGAGCGGGCGCTGAGAATCAGCTTTTGGTGCTTCAACATCGGCTTGGCCCTAATGGCCCTGCTGACTCTCCTGCCACTCGGGACCATCCAGCTTATCGCTGCCATCGACAAGGGGTATTGGTATGCGCGCTCCGCAGAGTTCATGCAGCAGCCGCTGGTCGACCTCCTCGTCTGGATGCGTGTTCCAGGGGACGTCGTTTTCTCGATCGGCGCGCTCGCGCTTGCTTGGTTCGTGGCCAGCCTATGGCTACGGCCAAGGCACGAACCGGACGCGTTGCCAACAGCGCACGAGGAAAAAGCAGAAACGCACGCTGCTCGATCCAACTGACGCCCCTGACCAGCTTCTCGCTGTTCCTCGTGCGCGGCCTCGCGATCAATGCACTCGGCGCGACGCTCATATCCTGCTGCATTCGCTCAATTGAACGGGCGCAACACCCACCCAGGGTATTTGCCTGATTGACGCACAACCCCGACATCCAGTCCCTGATACATCCGCCATGATGAGGATGTGGCCTGGGAAGAATATCCAAGGGCAACGATGAACGCTCAGACAGCGGTGCTATCCGAATCGCGTCCCCAAGCCAGCCGAGCTTCTGCCTAACTCCAGTTCATCGACCCGGCAAAAAGGATGACGACGCCCAGTGTCACCGGCATCGACGTCAGATAGTGCTTCTGCCATCGCCACCATGTCCGCGGCACGAACAGAACGGCCGCTCGCACGGAGGTTACAGTTGCCCAGCACCGCTCTCGGTACAATTCGACCACCACCGTGGCGCAGGATAACACCAAGGCGATGACGCAGCAGATGCTTGCCGCGAGGTAGAGCGCCATCCAGTTTGCCAGTTCGATCGCGGTCAGTTGTTGCATTCCGAAAATTGTATACCCGAAACGCACCAAGAAAGCCCAGTCGCTTTAAGGGTCGGGCATCCTGGTGCCTCAGATCGCCGCCACTACTCTCTAGCCACGAAACCATTCAGCTTCGCTGCAGTGCACCAGGGAAAACGCAGCAACCGCGCCGTCCTGTGTCGACCGAACCGCAGCGGGAGTGCACGGGAAAGCGTGAGTTAACCATGTTGCTAGATCGCAATCCCCGTAGGGAGAAAATACCGCGCGAACTTTTGAGCGATAGAGAGAAGCGGTCTGATAATCTCTACGACCCGCTGATCGTGGGAATAGCTATACGCCTAATCGCTCAAATTCATCTCCATTTTGGATGTAATCGAGGATGGCTTCCAAATCCCTCATGTGAGCCGAAACGAATAAATCAAGATTCGGAAAAATACTTATTGAGAGGAATCAGAAAATCGAAGCTAGTCAGCCCTCCCCGCCCCGATGGCCCTGATCCTTCTTGATGGACAGCATCATGCATGCCTCGATTCTTGTCATACTCCTCGAAGATCACGAGACACTCGAGGTTCACCGGAGCGAGATCGATGCTTGGAAAAGGCTCATCCGCTTCGTGGACAGGCGGTGGTCTCATCGCTTCGGTTCACAGATTCCACCAGAGGACGAGACGACGCGGATCACCGCCTTCTTCAAAGACGAAGGCATCTACCTGATCGCCAGAGCCGATTTATCACAGGTAAGCCGCGAGATCGACGAGGGCGAACAGGAACATCTCAGGACCGAAATCTTCCGTTTGAGATGACCGGTGTTCAGCATGCGAGGACTAGATATTATGTTCGAGTGCCTCATCCTAGGAGATAGTATTGGGCTGGGAACTGCCCGCGCAGTAAACGCTCTTTATGCCGCCCGGTGTGACGTCCGTGCAGCCGAAAGAGCGAACGCAGATCAGATTTTGCGCTGGCAAATCCCGCCCAAGCGCTATGGGGCATCCGTATTCGCAATCGGCTCGAACGATGCCGCTTCGCCAGACCTCACGAAAAAACTGCGAAACATCCGTGCACGAATCATCGCGCGCCGTGTGATCTGGCTACTGCCCTATGATCGGCAACGCGCCACCATCGTCAGTTCGGTCGCCGCGACCTACAACGATGAAACACTCGACTTACTGCGCTTTCCAACGCGCGATCGGATCCACCCTTCAAGCTATCATCTTGTTGCAAGGGCGCTGCTCCGACCAGATTAATGATCCGTACCACTACATCGGGTGCCAGGCCCAAGGCATCTCTGCAATGGATGTTTTTCGCGAGGGAACAACGACCGGCCTCGCGCTGCCTTCACCGGCTATCCTCGCGGAAGGCGGAAGGTGCTCAAACCGCCTTCGCAGGTCCGCAAATGGATTTCGAAACTGAAGTCGGTCGGCAACCAACAATCGTCGGACCGAAGGGTGCGTTCGCACCTGTCGCCCATGCTCCGCCCCAGGGCCCTGGCACTCCTGTCACCCAAGACGTGAAGAACATCTATGCGTGGCGGGATTAGCCAGCTAAGGTAAGCAAGCCTACGCGAAGCAGCGCTTGTTGCGCACGCTTTCGGCGATGGGTTCGAAACATGGCGCGGGCTATTTGCCCAAACGCGAAGCAGGGAGTTTCGAGGACAAGCAAGGGGGCGTCGGCCAACCTCATCGGAGGTGGTCATTGCATGGCCGCGATGCGCGGCAGGAGATGACGCTCATGGATCTTGTCGCTATCGATTTCGAAGCTAGCTGCCTCCCCCGTCATGGTCGATCCTTCCCGATCGAAGTCGGCATCGCGAGCGCCAACGGCGTGCGGTCCTGGCTTATCAAACCAGATGCACGATGGCGGGATTGGGATTGGACCGATGAAGCCTTCGCTCTCCATGGAATATCGCGCGCCCAATTGAATGCCGAGGGGCATCCGCCCGACACGGTTCTAGCAGAGCTCCACCAAGCGATCGGCAGCAGACGAGTCTTCGCCGACAGCATGCTCGACAGTTACTGGTGGGACACGCTGGTCACGGTGACATGCCGCCCTCTTCCCTCCCCGATAGAGCATGCCAACGCACTGTTAGATGAATGGGGAGCCAGTTCCGTCAATATTTCGGCTGCCTGCCAAGACGCTAACCGCCTCTGCCCAACAATGCATCGCGCAGCACCGGACGCGCGCTGGCTATGGACCGTGCTGTCCGGTGTCAATGGCAGACAAGGAATGGCCCCGAAGGCGCCTGACCGCCGGTCTAGTGATCCGATATTGGTACCGTTTCATCGGTCAGTCCCACATCCTGATCTTTCCCTCATTTCGTAAAAAGCGAGCGCGATCGTCATCCTTGACCACCGGCCTGGTGGCGTTTGTGCGGTCCGTCCAGGCCGGATCCTTTGCCCAGGCCGGTCGGCTGATCGGTGTCACGCCCTCTGCCGTCTCCAAGAACCTCGGGAGGCTGGAACACCGGCTCGGCCTGCAATTGCTCCTGCGATCGACCCTATCGCTGATCTCACCACGGAAGAAGAAGCCGATTACAGGCGCGTGGTGCCTTGTTGGACGCGATCGAAGAAGCCGAGAACATAACGAATGTGTGTCGCGGTTTGTATTGCTATAGAACCATCGCGGCACACCGCCTGCCGACAGGCACCGTACTACGGCGTCGCTGATCGTTCTGCGGCAGTTAGTCGCTCGATTCCAAACGAGCAGGTCCGGCTGCACCGATCGCAAGCTGCTTTGGTCAACCTTCTGACCCATATAAACAAGGGACTTTGTAAACGGCATACTCATGAGACCCGTCTGTAGAAGCGGACTCAATTAGACCGTTCTGGACAATAGCTTGATCCTCACACAGCCGATTTTAAATTCAATCCCCTGACCAGACCGGCTTCCAGATTGCGACATTGCGCGGACGTTCGAGCAGATCGGCGAGCGCGGCATGCCAGGCCGACCTGTAAGGGCGGTTCAACTGGACGTTCAGGACATCATCGCGGTCCGCCCATGTCTCGTGCAGCTGGAAGCGGTCCGGACAGTCGGGATCGACATGGAGCGCGGCGTGGATGAAGGTGTCCTCATGCCGCATCGCATCGAGCACGGGTGTCAGCAGCGCAAGAAAGCGGGAGCGCTGCCCGGCTCTGACGTGAAAGGTGATGACATAGGTTTCGCTCACCTCTGGATCCTCCGCGCGATATCCGCAGCGAGCCGGGCGGGAGCGGTGACCATGATGCCGTGGGCCATGCCTTCATAGACGAGCAGTTCGGCCTGCGGCACGATGGCGGCATAGCGGCGCGCACTGGCGTCGATCGGCGCGGAGACGTCGCGATCGCCGTGGACGATGAGCACGGGCAGGTCGAGCGCGGCCGCTTCCGCCGTCAGGTCGGCTTCGGCGATCGTGCGCTGGAACGCCACCACAGCACGCCGCGAGCAGTCCATGAGCATCGCCGCCATCCATTCGTTGACGCGCGCAGGCGTGCCTGGGGCGAAGGGCTCGATATTCTCGTCGATCCAGCCCGACAGGTCCTCCGCCAGCCGCGCGCATAGCGCATCGAGCATCGGCGGGGTCACGCCGTCCTCGCCAGGTGCCGCCATCACGCGCAGGCCGGTCGCGCCGACCAGCACAAGCCGCGCCACGCGCTCGCGACCGTAACGCGAAAGATAGCGGATCGCCTCGCCGCCCGATCCCGAATGCGCGACCAGGGTGATGTCTGTCAGATCCAACGCCTCGATCACCGCGGCGAGGTCGTCGGCCAGTGAATCATAGTCATGGCCGCCCCAGTCGGTCGAGCGACCATGGCCGCGTCGGTCGTAGGCGATGGTACGCAGGCCGGCGTCGTTCAGCGCCATCATGGTTTCGCCGCAGATGCGCGAGTCCATACCCCAGCCGGCCATCAGGAGGACCGGGGAACCGCTGCCCCAGTCACGAACAAACAGGGCATGGCCGGCGCCGCGCTCAACATAGGCCGGGCTCATGCCGCGCCCCCGTCGAGAAAGCCGATCACTTCGGTGATGCGGCCCATGTCATCCAGCCGGACGACATCGGTGCCGGCCGCGACCGGGGCGCCATCCACAGGCGCCAGCGTCCAGGAAAAGCGAACGAAATCGACATGCCCGTCTGGTGTGCCGGCCAGCGTGAAGCCGTGTCCCGGAAACTGGGCGCGTGCGCCGGCGATCATCGCGGCGATGCCGTCATGGCCCGCGCCCGACATCATCGGATCGACATAATGCGCATCCGCGCTCCACCCGGTCGTCAGGCGCCCCCGACGCGCGGTCTCGTCCGCCTCGTTCCAGAGAGCGAGGTAGTTTTCGGCAATGCTTTTCGGATCGGTCATCATCAGTCTCCTTTGCTGTCGCGGCAAGATGACCGTTCACCGTTCGTCAGGCGATTACCTGTCAGGTAATATCTTTGCCGTGTGGAACTGATAGAGTGATCGACATGGCGACACAGATGCACACCGTCGGAACCATCCTGCGTGACTGGCGTGCGCGCCGGCGGCTGAGCCAGCTCGACCTGGCCGGCGAGGCGGAGGTTTCCACCCGCCATCTGAGCTTCGTCGAAAGCGGCCGCGCTGCGCCGAGCCGCGACCTGCTGATGCGACTGGCCGAGCCGTTGGCGCTTCCCTTGCGCGAGCGTAACCGGCTTCTTCTCGCAGGCGGCTTCGCGCCGTTGCATTCGGAACAGCCGTTCGACGCGCCCGAGATGGCGGCGGCCAGACAAACCGTGGAGGCCGTGCTGCGGAGCCAGCAACCCTTTCCGGCGCTGGCGGTCGATCGGCACTGGAATCTCGTGCTGGCCAACGACTCGGTGGCCATGCTGCTGGACGGGGTCGCGCCGGCTTTGCTCGCCCCACCCGCCAACGTGCTGCGCATCAGCCTGCATCCGGACGGTCTTGCGCCGCGCATCGTCAACCTCGCGGAATGGCGGCATCATCTGCTGGCGCGCCTGCGCGACGATGCCAACCGCTCGGCCGATCCGGTGCTCATCGCGCTCTACGATGAACTTCGCGCGCTCCCCGCACCGGCCAGCCGGCACCCTCCAGGTCCGACCGCGCGGATCGCGGTGCCGCTTAGCGTGCGCCTTCCCGGCAAAGATACGGTCCTGTCGTTTCTCTCGACTACCACGGTGTTCGGAAGCGCGGTGGACGTGACGCTCGCCGAATTGACGCTCGAATGCTTCTATCCGGCCGATGAGGAAACGCGGCGGGCGCTTCAGGCCTGACTGAAGAAGCGCAGGCCGCCGGTGCGGTCATCCCACCGCTCCACCTCGGTGATCGTCGCACTGGCGCCGCAGGCGCGCCACATGTCCTGGACTGCCGTGCGCGCCGGATCGGCACGGAAGGCATCCAGCGCCGCCGCGTCCGGAAACTGGAGCAGATGAATTTCGCTCGATCCGTCCTTCGCGCGCAATCGCTCGACCAGCCTGGCGCCATGTCGGGGCAGCAATGCCAGAACATGGTGCTCATAGGCTTCGAACAGCGCCATGTCGGAACCGGCAAGCTCGATCCGCACAACCATTAACATCATCCCGTTCCCCACATCATGCGCGACTACCCGATCCGATCGCCGGCCCCGATCAATCCGGGCGCGTCGGCATCGACAGGATGATGAAGCTGTCCCGCGCGACCCGCGTCATAGGCACACTCACATCTGCGGCGAGGCCGAGCCTGAGATCCTCGAAAGCCCGCGGCGCCAGTTCGAGACGGCGCTCGTTCGGGTGGCGCGTGACGGATTGCACATAATCCTCGCCGCGCCGATCCAGTTCGATATGCGCGCCCAGCACCGCGCGCACCGGGTTCCGTCGGACGAAGGACGCGACGCGGGCGATGCTCCTGCGCATGTCGCCCAGGTGATTGACGGGAACATAGATACGGCCGGGATAGAGCGCGTCGCCCGACACCATGATACGGAGGCGCGGATCATAAATCATGACATGGGCGATCTGATGCCCGGGCGTCGGCAGGATCGTCAGCCTTCGCCCTCCCAGATCGAGCGATCCGGTTCCGTCCGGCCAGGAGCCAATGCCGAAGAAGCCGGCGACATCCTCGGGCCGGAGGCCGACAAGGGTGGTCTCCGGGCGGTCGCGAAACTCGGCATCGCCGGCAACATGATCGCGATGTGAATGACTGTGCGCGACGACCAGCGGGATCGATGCGCGCCCGCGTCCGGCCAGCCATCCCGCGATCAGCCGATCGACGACCGACCGAACCGCGATCCCGCCGGTGCCGGTATCGACCAGCAGCGCGCGATCTTTGCCGAACAACAGGTAGAGAAACGGTCCCTCGAAATTCGTCCGCAACGACTGGCGCAGCACGAAGGTGTCCGCATCAAGCTGCTGGACCTGCATCGCGGGCTCGCCCGGATTGCTCCCGTCGATCCACGGCGCCGCAAACAGTTTCGGATCGTTTGCCGGCGACGAAGCAAACGACGGTCTGCCTGCTGTCGTTGCTGCAAGGAACACAGCCATGATCTGCGCGGTCTTCACGCTGTCCCGCTCCTTCCCTGCTCGCCCGATGAAAGCCGCCGTCTAGCCCTGAACATCGATCCCGACACTCCGGCACCATTGCTCCAATGCGCTTTTGAGGGCATAGCGTGGAAGGTACGCTAAACAACGCTAAGGGAGAACAACCGAGGAACGCTTAGGCGGCGCGGCTGTCCGGCGGAAGATTGAGGGCCTTGCGGCCAGCGGAAGCGGCGGCTCGATCCCAGAGGAAATCGCCGGAAAAGGCAATATGCTCCCAGCCAACCGGCGACGTATGGACAAGCAGATCATCGGGGACCGGGGCCGCTGCCGATCGCAGATGCTGGGCGGCGTCGGCCATGTAGATCGTGTTCCAATAGACGATCGCCGCGATGACTAGGTTGAGGCCTGATGCCCGATATTGTTGAGCTTCATGGCTGCGGTCGATGATGCGGCCCTGGCGGAAGGTGTAGATCGCTTGCGTCAGGGCATGGCGCTGCTCGCTGTTGTTAAGGCCGGCATGGCATCGCCGGCGCAGATCGGGATTTTCAAGCCAGTCCAGCATGAACAGGGTCCGTTCGATCTTGCCGATCTCCTGTAGTGCGACGTCGAGCTGGTTCTGCCGTTCGTAGGCGGCGAGCTTTCGCAGCATGACCGACGGCGCGACGTGGCCAGCCTTGATCGACCCCACGAGGCGCAGCACGTCGTCCCATTGTTCATTGATGATGTCGGTGCGGATACGCTTGCCCAACAACGGGGCGATGGACGGATAGGCCGAAACCGGCGCGATCGGCGCAAGCCGCCTGTCCGGAAAGTCGCGCAGGCGCGGGCAGAAGCGAAATCCCAGCATCGCGCACAGGGCGAAGACATGATCGGTCGCTCCGCCGGTGTCGGTGTAATGCTCGACGATCCTGAGATCGGTGCCATGGCTGATGAGGCCGTCGAGGACATAGGGCGCTTCATGCGTGGCGGCCGAGATCACATTGACGTGGTAGGGCCCGCGCTGATCGGAAACATGGGTGTAGAAGCTGAAGCCATGATCGACGCCATAGCGGGCGTTGATGTCGCCGCCCGATGCGCCGCGCTTCGCGCCCCTGAAGAACTGACCATCGGAACTGGACGTTGTGCCGTCGCCCCATACCCGCGAGAATGGCAGGCGGTGGTGCGCGTTGATGAGGACGGCGAGCGCCGCGCGGTAGCTCTCGTCGCGGATATAGGCGTCATGGGTCCATAGGAGTTGATCGCGCGTGACGCCCTGGCTCGCGGCGGCCATGCGCGACAGGCCGAGATTGGTGGCGTCGGCGAGGATCGTGGCGAGCAGCGCATTTTCATTGGGACATAGCTCGCCGGTGCGCAGGTTGGTGAACGCCGAAAGAAAGCCAGTTTCCTGCGCCACCTCATGTAGCAGTTCGGTGATACGGATGCGTGGCATCATCGCATCGAGCCGGTCGGCCAGGGCTTCGGCGTCGGGCGTTGCGATCGTGCGAACGGGGGATATCTGGAGGCGGCCGTCGCGGTATCGCACACCCTCCAGAGCGTCGCGCTTCAGGCTCCGGGCGAATTTCTTCAGCCGCCAGTCCAGTTCGCGGCCCCGCTGTTCGAGCCATTCGCCGGCTGTGGGTGGCAGACCAAGAGCCGACACGATCGGCTTGGCCTTCGGTTCGCTTAGCAGGTAGCTGTCGAACTGGCGGTATCCCGTCGATCGTTCCACCCAGACATCACCGGAGCGCAGCTTGTTGCGCAGATGCGCGATAGTCGCGATTTCCCAGAGCCGCCGATTGATCTTGCCGTCATCGCCCATGACGATTTTCTGCCATTCCTTGCGGAAGGGCATCGGAGCGTCGGCAGGCAGATCGCGCTTGCCCGACCTATTGAGGTCGCGCAGCATCTCGATAGCGGCAATCGTTTTCGCGCTGCCCTTTCCGGCCCTGAACTGCAGCGCTTCAAGCAGATCAGGGGCGAACTTGCGCAACGTCGCATAGCGGTCGGCCGCGACCCTCAGCGGATCAAGATTGGCGGTTTCCGCGATCGTCGCCACTTCCGGTCTGGCCTTCAGGAGGGTGTGCCATCCTACTGAGGCATCCAGGACCTCCATAGGATCTTCGCCAGTATCGACTGCATCGGTGAGCGCGTCGATCGTCCTGCGGAAGATCAGCATCAGCCGGGCCACGTTCTTCGACGTGGCGGCATAGCTGCGCGCCTGGGCGTTCTTCGCGCGGGTGAAGATGCCGCCGATCAGCTTGTCCGCCATCTCCAGGGCGCTGTCCGTCAGCCGTTCTTCAAGATCGAGCAGGAAGGCAACGAGCGTGGCGCGTCGCCGGGAGGGAATATAGCGCTCGATCATATAGGCAGGCGACGCACGGCCTTCCCTGACATATTGCCGAAATCGGTCCGCGTGGATGCGGCCCGCGACGTCGGGGGAAATGCCGATCTTCCGCACCTGCCTCAGACGGTCGAGGATCTGGCGGACGTGATCGGGCTTGGCCGCGACGGGGATGGTCTTAAGCAAGGCGAGATGGCTCATGCCGCCGGCGGCGTCGAAGAGCTGATCGAGGGCCTGGACCTGTTCGGCGCTGAGATCGGCGATCAGGGCGTGGGCGGCCTGCTTGCGCGCGCGGGCACGTCCCGCGCTGCTGGCGCGTTCGATGGTGGAGATGGACGGCAGCAAAATCCGGGCCTCGCGCAGGGCGGTGACCACGCCCATCGCAATCGTCATCCCCTTGTCGGTCGCCCATGCCGTTCTCGCGGCCGCCTCGACCATGAAGGGAATATCGGCCCGGGTTGGCCCCCGAAGCCCCAAACGCGCCGCCAGCTCACGGGCATGATCCGTCATTGTCTGATCCCGCGCCGCATAGTTGGCCAGCTCGGTTACGTGCAGACCAAGTTGCTCCGCGACGAAAGCGGCGAGATCATGGGGTATTGCTCCCCTGTCCTGTATCAACTGCGCAAGCGTGATGCCCGGGTGCCGCAGGAGCGCGAGTTGCAGCGCCACGCCCAACTGGTTCCGTCGCTCCCGTCGCGCGCCGATGATCTCGATATCGGAAGGCTCGAAGGTATAGAGCCGGGCCAAATGGTCGCGATCGGTCGGGATGGCGAGTATCTGATCGCGTTCGCTCTCGGTCAGGAGTTGATGCTTGCGCTTCGTCATGCCGTTTCCTGTCCACAAAAGGTCATCTGGGCCTATGGACAGCGAGGAGTAAAGAGACATAGTATGTGGACGGATATGGGTGGGGCGCAGCGGCTGCCCTCCATAGCGTCCACAGAACGACCGTTTGGGAGACGTGCGGCATGGGTGATATTCTGGGCTATGCCCGCGTCAGCACCGGCGATCAGGACGTTGCGGGCCAGACCATGCGTCTGGAGAAGGCTGGCGCCATCAAAATCTTCACCGATGTCATTTCAGGTAAGAGCATGGAACGGCCCGGTCTGGCTGAGCTAATCGCCTATGCCCGCAAGGGTGACACGCTGGCGGTGGTCCGCCTCGATCGGCTTGGGCGCTCGCTTGCCGAACTTCTCACCACGGTTGAGACGCTACGCGGTCAGGGCATCGCGCTCCTGAGCCTTGAAGAAAAGATCGACACTTCGTCAGCTGCCGGCGAGCTCATCTTCCATGTGTTTGGGGCCATCGCCCATTTTGAGCGACGGCTGATTTCTGAGCGAACCAGAGATGGTATTGCCGCCGCCCGTGCTAAGGGCAAACAGCCTGGCCGTCAGCCGCTGGACATGTCCAAAGTGGATGCGGCCATCAAGCTGGTCGAAGCTCGTATCTCGCCTACCGAAGCAGCGCGGCAACTCGGCATCGGCCGATCGACCATTTATCGCGAAATGCGTAGGATGGGAATCGAACGGCCCGCCTGATTAAGCGCCCGTCCGTTCGCATCGAGCGTTCGCCATGCGTTCTCGCTTAGCGTTGTTTAGCGTACTTTCCACGCTATGCCCTCTCATGCCCTGGATCGCTGTGGCCTGAGAGCATCGGTTACTCTTATGTGGGTCGAAACCATTTGTCGTCGCGTAGCGCCCGACCTTAATCCGATCCGCGCAGCAATCGACTATCCTGAATCCGGTTCCGGTCGGGCGTTGGCCCCGCCTGGCAGTGCCGGTGCGCTATCCACGTTGTCGCCCTGTTCGCCCGCGGTTTTCTTGAGTGGACGTGAAAGTCGAAGAGTCAGGAAGGTGACAGCGCTGATGATGATGGCGATATCGTACAGCGAATATCCGACCGCGGCACCAACGGCCCCTGTCGCCCACAGGCTCGCCGCCGTGGCCGTCCCTGATGTTCGACTCCCTTGCTTCAGGATCGCTCCGCCGCCGATGAACCCGACGCCGGTGATCAGGCCTTCAAGGATGCGAGCCTGACCAAGCGACTCCCGACCAAGAACGGCTATCGCTATGAGCACAAAGCCACAGCTGGCGACGGCAACGAGTGGAAAGGTGCGAATGCCGGCGCTTCGCTCCTCTTTTTCTCGATCCCAGCCAATCGGAAGAGCCAGAACATAGGCGATCAGAAGACTGAGAAGGTGCCATAAGGCTTCTGAGAAACTACTGGTAACCAAGGTCAATAGTGATCACCCTTTGTTTGATTGTGACGGAGATACGGAGGAACTAGAGAGGCGCGCGGTCCTGTTTAACTCTCGACAATCTCAGCTCGACCAGCCTTTCAAAATAAGCGTTAGCCATTTTGCGATGGGCGTCGATCACTTCTGGTTTGGTAGAGTTCTCGGCAAGCTCGACCTCAACCTGCGCTCTGTGTTCGAAATATAGAAACTCATCATCCGACATAGAAAGTTCCTTGAGCGGGTCGTCAGATATCATCGCGATCGGTATTTCGGCCCTCGTTCGACTACGCAAGTCGGCGTTTTGGGCCTTGCCGAGCCTGACTGGGCGTCAGGTCGATCAGATCCTCGAGAAGCCGCGCCGAATTCGACCGGCTCTTCGAGCCGGGCCCCTGGGGTGCGGCACGGCACGTGATCATAGACGGGAGTGCTGATGACAGGCTTTTGCGAGAACGGGAGCGTGCAGGCCGCGAGCCCGCCGGGTAACACGGTGAGCATCAAACAGTTCACAATACGCATGGCTCGTTGCCTCCTACTTGATGAAACACTCGATCACACGTGCGTCCTGAAAAGACGGTGGCGCGCCGATGCTCGTGTTACTAATGACACTTTCTATAAGCGTCCTTTGTCCTAATCCAAAGAGATGCTGTTTTTGGTATGATCGGGATGCGAGAAAAGGACGCTATCTGGGCGGCCGACCTCTTCCAAGGAAGCGTCTGCATCCAGTTCCATCAGCGGTTTGATATGACCGTCGCGAATGTCGTAAATCCAGCCATGCAACCAAAGCGGTTGGCCGTCTTTCCACGCGCTTTCAACTATATCGGTTCTTGCCAAGTTGATCAGCTGATCCCTGACATTCATTTCAACGAGTCTGTTGAGCTTGGCTTCCTCACCATCCAACGCTGCAAGTTCATCGGCATGATCGCGCACAACGCTACTCGCATGATCGAGCCACTGCCTGAGTTGACCGGTAGCTCCTCCTGCGAATGCCCCCCTGATGCCACCACACCCATAATGACCGCACACAATGATGTGCGGAACCTTGAGCACCTGGACTGCATATTGCAGCGCCGCCATCAGGTTGAGATCGCTCGGATTAACAAGGTTGGCGACGTTGCGGTGAATGAACATACCTCCCGGAGGAGTCATGGTCATCTGTTCAGGGCTGACCCGGCTGTCCGAGCAACCGATCCACAAGAACGCTGGCTTCTGGCCATCGGCTTGTCGCGTGAAGAAGTCCGCGCGCTCGTCGATAAGTTCCTGCGACCAAGCCCGGTTGGCGAGAAGAAGCTGTCGATATTCTCTCATGCGAATCTTACTCCAACTACGGGGGCGTTGATCAAAGGAGATGTCCGTTCGGCAAGATCGCCACGAACGACCACATCTACCGACTTGAATCGAGCGGCTTTGATAAAGGAGTTAATAATCTCGACATTATCGAGATCAACATAGCTCGTCGCGGAAAGATCAATCAGAAGCCGGCTATTTTCGGGAACGCGGTTTAGTTGCTTCTGAAGTTCATATTTGTGGATAAAATACAGGTTACGCCGTGCACGGATGAGGCAATCATTGCCCTCGCATGCAAACGTTACGGCAGATCGAAAATTACGCGCTATGACGAACACGAACCCAATCACAAGGCCGATCAGGACGCCTTCGAGCAAGTTGGTGAACATGATCGCGATCACGGTTACTACGAACGGGATGAACTGGGTCCAGCCTTGTCGGTAGCGGTCCAGGAAAAGCTGGGGCGTGCAAAGCTTGTAGCCGGTTGCGATCAGCACCGCCGCGAGTGCCGCTAGCGGGATGAGGTTGAGCACCATGGGGATCAACGCGACCGACAACAGCAGCCATAGCCCATGCAGCATCGTCGACGCCTTGCTCTGCGCGCCCGCACCGACGTTGGCCGAGGAACGCACGATCACCGAGGTGACTGGCAGCCCTCCCAGCAGTCCCGACACGATGTTGCCGCCACCCTGGGCCATCAGTTCCCAGTTCTTGTCAGTGGTGCGTCGTTGCGGGTCGAGCTCGTCGATGGCCTTGATGCTGAGCATCGACTCCAGGCTAGCGACGATGGCAATCGTGGCTGCTGCGATCCAGACGGCACTGCTCCCGATACCCGAAAAATCGGGAAGGGAGAAAAGCTGAGCAAATTCGGCCGGGCTTTTGGAGACTGGCACCTGAACAAGATGCTCCGTGCCAATCTTCCAGGAAGGTAGAAACGCCCCGAGCAGCGCATTGCCGATGACGCCGATCAGGACGGCCACCAAGGGGCCTGGCAAGAAACGGAGCGGACCCTGCTTGGGTTTCGCGCTGTTCCACCAGAACAGGAAAGCAAGGCCCGCGAGGCTGATGATCAGCGCACCCGGCTCAAATTTGCGCCTCAGGAACACGAAAAGGTTGGTGAACGTGTTCCCGTCACCAGAAGAGAATTGAAAGCTACCCTCAGCCTCGACCTCATAGCCGATCGCGAACGGAATCTGTTTGAGAACAAGAATAAGTCCGATCGATGCCAACATCCCCGTGATCACTGAGGACGGGATAAATTCGCTCAGGATTCCCGCGCGAGCCGTAGAAAATGCCAACTGCAACGCGCCCGCCAAAACCACTACCGACAAAAAGATCGGATAGCTCGGTAGGGAATTGATGGTGTCGAGCACGATAACCGTAAGGCCCGCGGCAGGACCGCTGACGGACAACGGAGACCGGGACAGGCCGCCAACTACAATGCCGCCGACGATACCTGCTATCAGGCCAGAAAATAGGGGCGCTCCTGACGCAAGGGCGACGCCCAGACAGAGCGGGAGCGCAACGAGCGCAACGACGATGGATGCGGGCAGATCTGTCCGCAACGACGCAAGAGGTTGTTTCGAAGAGGACACAAGGGTCTCCATAACTGTATGCAGGATTTGGTGAGCGGCGAGCAAAGCAGGGTTGCCGCTTTTTTCAAAGCGGCGGATCGCCGCGGCGTTCGCAAGTGGGCCCGGGCCGCGTGACGAAGTCACCCGTTACAGCGACCATGCTCTACTCAGAGGCACTGTCGGCCGTTGCCGTAGCTTAGAGTTTTGGGGGTCTCAATGTCGGGGCGACAATCACCCCTTCGCTAATCCGCTGCCCGGACGTCGAATAAACCTCCTCAGGCTCCATCTGCGAGATGATCGCCATGGCAGGCACCTTCATGTGATCGCCGTGGCATTCACTATGCGCATGAGGGAAGCGTCCGGCAACGTCTCCGGGCACCTCGTCGCTTGGAGGCTCGCTCACGCTCGCCATCGAAAGGGCTAAGCCGGGCGTGCCGAAGCGGCTCATATTCGAGCTTTCGTCACTTAGATAGAAAGCCGAAGTCAGCCCCAAAAGCGAGGCAAACAGCAAGCCGATGACAAAAGGAAGCAGGCGGCTCATTCCGACCGTCCTTAGCGATCCTGCACGTTCAAGACCACTACCTTATCATCTAGCTCTTTTACGGTGCGCTCGTTAGATCGGGTGCGATCCTCTCCGGTACCCGTGTCAGGATTATTCCATCACGGCGAGCAGGTCGTCGATCGACGCCGTCGCGAACGCGGTGAAGCTGTCGGCTACCGCATAGGGAAGCAGCAGGTCGCGGCCGACCGCGAGCGCACCGCAGCTATAGACGACGTTGGGGACGTAACCGTCGCGTTCCTTGGGGCTGGGCGCCAGGACCGGACGCGGCGTGCGCGCCAGCAGCTTGGACGGATCGTCCTTGTCCAGCAGGCACGCGCCGATGCAGTAGTTGCGTACCGTGCCGACGCCGTGCGTCAGGACCAGCCAACCCTCATCCAGCTCGATCGGCGAGCCGCAATTGCCCATTTGGACGAATTCCCACGGATAGCGCGGCTCGATCAGCTTGGAGCCACCATTCCACGCCAGGATGTCTTCCGATGTCAGCAGCCAGATGTTCTTATTGTCCTGGCGACCGAGCATCGCGAAGCGGCCGTCGATCCGGCGCGGGAACAGCGCCATTCCCTTGCCGCCGGCGGCATCGCCGGTCAGCGCGCGCATCTCGAAGGTGGTGAAATCGGTGGTAGTCAGCAACTCCGACCGCGCGGCCGAACCGCTGAACGCGGTATAGGTGCCGTGATAAGCGAAGACGCCATCGCCCTCGTCGAACCGGACGAGGCGCAAATCCTCGATGCCTTGGCGCTGGCTCGCCAGCACCGGGAACAGAACCGTCTCCGAAAGGGTCCGACTGCCGCCGCAATGGAGCCGAACAGAAGCGTTGGCCGTATCGGCCTGATCAATGATTGGCGGCACCGACACGGACCCCGGATCGTCGATGGTCGGCGAGCCGCCCGGCGTCCACCGGCCGGTGCGGAAGGTCACGGAGGAAAGGTGGCCTTCGCCGATCCCGCGCAGCGACAGAATAAAGCGGACCTCGCCCTTGGCCACATCGACTTGGTCGGGATGGAGTACCGCGCTGGGATTGAACAGCGCCGCTCCCTCATAGGCGTACTCCTGACTGAAATACGCCCCGATCAGTCGGCGTTGTGCGTCGTTGCATCGATTGGCTCCGTCGAAACGGTCGGCCATTTCATCGAAGCGTCGTCGGAGAAACGCATCGACATCCCGGTGGTTCTCGTCGAGCGATGCAGTCACGCCTTCCAGCTGGCGGGTCAGTTCGGGCTCGTCGAGCGCAAGGATGAAATCGACCGTCTCCTGCGTACGCGTCTTGCCGCTATCGAAGCTAGGCGGATAGCCAGGTTCGAACGGCCGGACCACAGTGCGCGACGGGTCGGGCCGGAGAAGCACATCATGAAAACGGAGCCTCGCGCGCTCGGCCTTGGCGGACCTTCTTATGTTCATGAATGAGCTGTACGGGCGAACCGCTTTGAGCTCTATCGATAAAAGTTAGGCTCTCTGGGGCGTACGGCCTATATCTTAGTGCGCGGTCGCCAGGGCGCGTTCATCGCGGCGCTCGGGACTTTGGTTGTGATCGAGGCAGCGCCGAAGCTGATCAGCGGCGTTACGCCGTCGCAAGTACGATGTTTCTCTTCGGCACTTTCGTCGCCATGTTGCTATTCCGCTCCGCGCTTCGGGTTCTGCAAGCGGCATGGCCGCAATCGCGTGCCGAGCGACTACGGTGCGTCACTGGATTGATATTTCGTCAGGAGGAAAGACCATGTTGATGAAAATAGCCGGGCTTATGCTTTCAGCAGCTATCTTTGTTGCTCCGGCAACGGCAGGTCCGCCGTCGGCGGTTACCGCCGTCATGTACAAGAACCCAGGTTGCGAATGTTGTGATGGCCATGCCGCTGCGTTGCGCTCAGCGGGCATACAAGTGCGGGTCGTTCCGGTGAGCGATCTCGAAGCGGTGAAGTCGCGTTTCGGCGTGCCAGCGGAGCTGGCGGGGTGCCATACGACCATCATCGGGAAATATGCGATCGAAGGCCACGTGCCGGTAGCGGCAGTGCAGAAAATGCTTAAGGAAAAGCCGCGCATCCGAGGCATCGCGCTTCCGGGAATGCCTGCTGGCTCCCCTGGCATGAGCGGGCGGAAGGTCGCGCCGTTCAAGGTGCTCAGTTTCGGCGCGAAGGCCCCAGAGCTTTATCTGACGGTGTGAGGAAAGTCCGCACCTTAATGGGGTGGATCGAGCGCGGGCGCACCACGATGGGGGTGCCTGCTTATCGCGATCCGGTGAAAGAGGCATGATGTCCGAGCAGTGCGATGTTCTGATCGTAGGCGGCGGACCTGCCGGCCTGACCGCAGCCATTTACCTTTCCCGCTATCATCGCCGCGTGATCGTGGTCGATGCAGGCCACAGCCGCGCAAAGTGGATTCCGCGCTCGCACAATCATGCCGGGTTTCCGGACGGGATCAACGGCGAGGATCTGCTAGGCCGGATGCGCGAGCAGGCCGAGCGTTTCGGCACGACGATCGTCACGGGCCTCATCGAAGAGCTGGAAGGCGGGATAGACTCCTTCGAGGCACGCGGCGCGGGTATCGCTTTTACCGCTCGCGCTGTCGTTCTGGCGACAGGCGTGGAAAACCGACGTCCGGCGATGGATGCAGCAACGCATCGCGACGCCCTCGACCGAGGATTGCTGCGCTACTGCCCCGTATGTGATGGCTACGAGGTAACTGGACAGGCGATCGGTGTGATCGGCGCCGACCATCACGGCGTTGCGGAGGCGCTGTTTCTGCGCACTTTCTCGGACGATGTAACGCTCCTGACCCACGAGTCGGTTGAACTTTCCGAAACGGATCGCATCAGCCTGTCGAGTGCCGGCATCAACGTGCAGGAGAGTCCAATCGACGCGCTCGAGTTCGCCGACGCGGCAGTGGTTCGACTACGCGACGGCGGCCTCTACCGGTTCGACACCATCTATCCCGCTCTTGGTTCGGACAGCAACAACGCGCTCGCCAAGTCCCTCGGCCTGACGCTGAGTGACGATCGCTGCATCGTGGTCGATCCCAAGCAGCGGTCCAGCGCCGCAGGGATCTATGCCGCCGGCGACATCGTCATGTCGCTCGACCAGATCAGCGTTGCGATGGGCCATGCTGCGATCGCCGCGACAACGCTTCACAACGACCTGCGTCAGCGCGATGGCCATAGCCTTGTATAAAATATGTGGGGAGGATCGACGATTTGCCCGGATAGGGTCGCAGCTATTCAATAAGCTTGCTGCAACAGATTTTGGCGGGTCCCTATAGTCCTGAATAGTGTTCGAAAGAAATATGAGGAACATCCGGTCGCCGATCATCGCCGGCAACGTGCTCATTGTCAGTTAACCGCCAACGGCCCGAAACAAAAAAGCGGGTGGCAGACTTCACCTATATCTGGACCCGCCGAAGACTGGCTGTACTTAGCGGCTGTCATCGACCTGTTCTCACGCTGCATCGTCAGTTAGTCGATGAGCGTTGCGATAACGGCGCAACTGGTCAACGATGCACTGGTCATGGCTATCTGGCGAAGTGCGCGAGCGTGCGGTCGCCCGACACTTGGGCCCCTCCTTCGGCGCGGTGAGGCAGTAACGGGCAGACCGGCCGCACGCCTTCGCCACGCATTTTCATCCCGAGCCCCTGGTGCGTACTCAGCGCCGCCCGGGCGATCGGTCCGCAAGGCATGCGGCATCGCTCGCGACGTCTGGGCGGGGCCAACGTCGCGGCGGTCGTCGGTGCAACCGACGCGCAAGGCAGGCCCGAGGGCAGCCCGTGGAGAAGCCTCCGGGCCTCTGGCGCACACGCCCGGCGAAGCAGTTTGCTTTTTTTAGCAACAGACTTTAATCGCTAATGCGAACTACTCGCAGATAATTTCAGGGGACGTACGTTGGTTAACTTTATAAATGCCGTGCCGCTGGCTGCAATCGCTGTGACCATCTCGTCGCCGGTGCTCGCCCAAAATGTCGCCGACGATAATGTCGCCGACGTAAAAGCACCGGAAATCATCGTGATCGGAAACGCTGAGAGCCTGCTCGACATCGCGGGTTCAGGTTCGATTGTCACGCGCGAGGATCTAGATCGGAGCCGCGTCCTGACGGTCAACGATGCGTTGCGCCAAGTCGCTGGCGTCTTTCCACGGGACGAGGAGGGGACGGGGGCGCGGCCCAACATCGGGATAAGGGGATTGAACCCGACTAGGTCTTCCAAGGTTCTGTTACTCGAAGACGGGATCCCACTGGCCTTCGCACCATATGGCGACAACGCCAGCTATTATCATCCGCCGCTGAGCCGGTTTGATCGCATCGAAGTTTTGAAGGGCGCTTCGCAGGTGCGGTTCGGACCGCAGACGATAGGCGGCGTCATCAACTATATCACGCCGCGCGCTCCAGAGACGTTCGAGGGCAAGCTGTCGCTGCAGGGGGGCAACCGAAATGGCCTCGGCGCGGACGCGCAGATCGGCGGGCCGGTTCTGGGCGGACGCGCTTTCGTCACCGCCGATCATCGCCAGGCTGCGGGGAGCAGGGACAATCAGTTGCTCCGGTTCACCGACCTGTTCGCCAAGGGCGAATGGGATTTGTCGCCAGATCAGCAGCTAGTTGTAAAGGCAAGTTGGTTCCGTGAGCGGTCAGATATCACCTATTCAGGGGTAACGCGCGCAGAATTCGCGGCCGCGCCACGCGGCAATCCGTTCCCGCGCGGCAGTGACACATTTTCTGCTGATCGCTATGGCCTTTCGGCAGCCCATCGCTGGACACTCGCTACTGGAATCAGTCTGCGCACGGTGGCTTATTGGCAACGGTTTGATCGCGACTGGTGGCGACAGTCCTCGAACTCCACACAGCGCCCCTCCGATGCGTCGGATCCGCTATGTGGCGGCATGGCCAACCTGTTGACCGGGTGCGGCAACGAGGGAAGGCTTCGAAACTACGATACCTGGGGGGTCGAAACGCGAATCTCGCTGGGGCATCGCGACGGGCTGGGGCTCGGCTTTGGCGGACAGACCGAAATCGGCATCCGCTATCATGATGAACGACAGCGCCGTCGCCAGGTAAACGGCGACACCGCCGCTTCCCGAGTGGCTGGGAGTGGCGTCAATGCCGGCCTGCGCGAAAATCAGCTTCGCAATGCGTCCGCATGGTCGGGATTCGTGCAGTCCACACTTGAGTTCGGAAAGCTTGCGATCATCCCGGGCGCGAGGGTTGAAGCAATCGATTTTCGTCGCCGCAACTTGCCCATTGACGTTCTGATCGGTGGCAGGCCGTCGGGCGGGCTGACGACCGAGACCGCCGGCACAAGCAAGTTGCAAAAGATCATCCCCGGGATCGGGGCGACATTCGATATTGCCGATGGCATCATTGCTTATGGCGGCGTCCATCGCGGTTTCGCGCCACCGCGGGTGGAAGATGTCATCACAAGCGCCGGAGGTTCTGTCGATCTCGACGCAGAGTTGAGCTGGAACTGGGAACTAGGCATGCGCGGGACGCTGGTTCGTGGACTGTACGCGGACGCAACCTTCTTCGTGATGGACTTTGAAAATCAGATTGTGCCTCAATCTGTCGCCGGGGGAACCGGGGCCACGTTGACGTCGGCAGGCCGCACGTTGCATCGCGGTGGCGAGTTCTCGTTAAAAGCGTCGAGTTCGGATGCGGGACTGACCAGCGAGACCGATTTCTTTGCTCGTATGGCTGCGACCTGGGTGCCGACAGCGCGCTATGCATCGACCCGTATCGCCACGGCACCGTGCCTTGACGGCGGGGCGGTGGGAACGATGGTGGCGACAGGCAGCGGACCTGTGGCGTGTGGGCTCGCCCGTAACGTGCAGGGCAACCGGCTTCCCTATAGTCCTCGCGTTCTGTTGAGCGCAGCGGTCGGCATTGCCCGTCAGGGCTTTACCGGCCAGATCGAGGTCGTTGGTCAATCAGCAATGTTCGCTGATGACGTCAATCTTTTGGCCGTGACGCCCGACGGCCAGCGCGGACGCATATCCGGCTGGACGACGGCAAACCTCGCACTCAGCTATGGCCCTCCCAAGGGCAAATGGGAGATTTTTGCCAGCGCGCATAACGTTTTTGACCGATTGACAATCGTTGATCGTTCGCGCGGCATCTTGCCGGGCGTTCCGCGCACGGTGCGTCTTGGCGTGTCGCTTCGCATGTAAGCTTGTGAATAAGACGCAGGCGAGCACGCGCCAGCCTTACCATCGCGCGTCTCGCCCGCGAACGGTCGATTGTGGGAGAGCCCCGCCGATCGCGACTGAGCTGTCTTGATCGAGTTGTGGCGTATCTCAAATCTGCCCCTCGCTCCGAGGAAGGATTCACAGCTCGCTCTACATATGATAATGTCCTTTATCACACACTCTAGGGACCATGATCGCATGACCGGGACGGCCGCCACGACACCCCCGCAACGTCGCCCCGTCATCCGGGCCGTCAGTTTCGATGAGGCCGGCGCGGCGATCGGCCGCTTGCTGCCGATCGCGCGGCCGCCCACACGCGCGGCCGAAACCGGCGCATCCGGCAAGGTCGCGGATTTCCTGCTGGCCTGGTGGAACGGCGACGAGTGCGGGCATTTCCCGATCATCCACTTGTGCAACGTCGATGCCGTCATTGCCGAGGATATGCTTACGGTCATGGCCTATCTGGCGCAGGAGTCGACCACCTACGCCGATGCCTGGGGCTACCGCGACGCGATGGGCGACCTTTGGGTGCGCTATCGCGGCGACCCCGCAGAGAGCGTTTAAACGCCTCCGAAGATCCACCGCAAAAAGGGATGCCGGCATGATCGAAAATGACGACGAGGCTTTTGCCGACAACTACGCCGAGCGCGACCAAGCCAAGGCGCTGTGCGAGCAGGCGCGCGCGGGCGGGTTGCGTTTCGAGGCGTATCTACCCGGCGACATGGCCGATTGGCTGTTGGCGCAGGTCGAGGGGGGCCATTTCGTTGATCCGTCCGAGGCGGTGTTCGCGATCGTCAAGAACTTTATCGACATGGAGCCGCACCGCGATTTGCGCGACGAGCTGCTACGCCGGATATTAGACGAGTCGGTTGCGCGCGGGCTTGAGGACGTGAAGGCGGGCCGCGTTCGTCCCGCTGATGAGATGTTTGACGAATTGCGCCGGGAGCTGGCGAAGCCTCGCCCCGAGCCGGCCCGTTGGCAGAAGATCGCACGATGAACCAGCTCGCCCCCCTGCCCTCGCCGGCGCTGGCGTTGCCGGCCTTGATCGCGGCGGCCGACGACGCCACGCGGCTGCGCTTCCTTGAGTTCTTCGCCGTCACCATTCGCAACCCGCATACGCGCCGCGCCTATATGCGCGCGGCCGGCGACTTCCTGGCCTGGTGTGAGGCGCGCGGCGTCGCCTCGCTTGAGGCCGTGCAACCGCTCCACGTCGCGGCCTGGGTCGAGGCGCTGGGGCGCGAGCTGGCCGCGCCCAGCGTCAAGCAGCAGCTCGCCGGCGTGCGCCACCTGTTCGACTGGCTGGTGACGGGCCATATCGTGCCGGTGAACCCTGCCGGATCGGTGCGCGGGCCGGCGCATAGCCAGCGGCGCGGCAAGACGCCGGTGCTGGCCCCGGACGAGGCGCGGCGGTTGCTCGACAGCATCGACGTGACCACCCATGCGGGCCTGCGCGACCGCGCCCTGATCGGGTTGATGGTCTATAGTTTCGCGCGGATCGGCGCGGCGCTGGCGATGCGGGTCGAGGACGTGTTCATGCAGAACAGGCGGCTATGGGTCCGACTGCACGAGAAAGGCGGCAAGCGCCATGAAATGCCCTGCCATCACAATCTAGAGGATTATCTGACCGCCTATATCGACGGGTGCGCGCTGCGTGAGGATCGCAAGGGATCGCTGTTCCGCACGATCGCACGCGGGACTAAGCGACTAAGCGATACCCCCCTGCCCCAAGCCAATGCCTTCGCGATGGTGCGCCGGCGCGCAGGCGCGGCCGAGATCGGGACGGCGATCGGCAACCATTCGTTCCGCGCGACCGGAATCACCACCTATCTGAAAAACGGCGGCACGTTGGAGACGGCGGCGACGATGGCGAACCACAGCTCTACCCGCACGACTCAGCTCTATGACCGCCGGCCCGATGACGTGACGCTGGACGAGGTGGAGCGGGTGTTGATCTAGGCGGCGATCGCTGGCGCACATCCCCAGCGCCCGCCCTGCCAATGGAACCCTACCTGCTGCGCGTTGCTGATCGCGGGCGGCTCGCCCTTGTGCCAGAAACCGAGCATCTTGCCCCGATCGTCCAGATGAGCGTCGGCGACGATCGCGCGCGCGGCCTGGATGAATTGCCCATGCCCGAACACATAGACCAGCGAAGCGGCCGACATGGCGGCGAGGCGGGCAAGCGCCGCCTCGCAGCGCCGGAGCAGATTGGCGAAGCTCTCCGCCCCCTCCCCGTCGCAATAATCAGGATCGGCCTCGCTCCAATAGCGTTCGAGGTGCGGCATCCGCTCGGCGCTGCGCGTGCCGTTCCAGCGCGCCGGTTGCAGATAGGTGAACTCTTCTATCGGCCAGACTTCGACCGGGACGCCGGGGAAGCGCGCGATCGTCGGCGCGGCCGTCTGCCGGGTGCGGGTATAGGGCGACGTGACGATGAGCGCGGGCGCTTGCGTCCAGCTCGCCGCGACCTGGCGCGCTTGTTCGTGGCCGTGCTCCATCAGCTCGATCGTCGCGAGATCGCGACACGGCACGCCGGCGTTGCCTGTAGATTCGCCGTGGCGGATGAAGATCGCCCGCATATGCGTCATCTATCCGAATACCTCGCTATGCGAGCCAAGGCGCGCGAGGCGCAGCGTTTCGTCGTCGGGCTTGGCGTAGATCAGCACCAGATCGGGCTTGACGTGGCAATCGCGGTAGCCCGCCCAATCGCCGCTCAGATCATGGTCGCGGTATTTGGGATCAAGCGGCGTGTCGGTCGCGAGCGCGGCCAGGACGGGCAGAAGATCGGCATCGAGGGTCGCTCGATGCCGGCCCTTTGATTCCCGCTTGTAGTCGCGCTTGAACCGGGTCGAACGATCAATCGTCCGCATGGAGGTCCGCCATCAGCGCATCGACGCTGGCGAACTTGGTCCCCTTCCCCGCCGCCAGCTCTGCCATTGCCTCGCGTGTCGCGGCGTTCGGAACCTTGACCTCGAAAGGCAAGCGCCGTTCGTCGGCGATACGCAGCATCAGCAGCCGGATAGCGTCGGAGATCGAAAGGCCCATCGCGCCCAGCGCGGCGGTGGCGCGTTCCTTCGTCGTATTGTCGATCCTGGCGCGGACATAGGTGTCGGAAACAGCCATTGGGATTTCCTTCTGAAAACGTAGTCCCAATGTAGTCACAGAATCTGATTTTGGCAATGGGTGCGGTGATTATGCGCCTGCCGCTGGCGCGGCACCGTGGCTCTAGTCGCTCACGCTCCCCAAGCCCGCAAGCGGTCTTGGCCCAAGGTAACGATCCACATGGCGGAAGCGAGATCGCTGCGCGGATCTCGCGCAGCAGCGCCGGGGGAAAGGCGGTCCCGGCCGCCTCTCCCCCGCAACGGCAATCAGCGGGACCGTGGCTCACTCGGCTGCGCCTCCCTGCGCCGCGCACCACTCCCGCAGATTCCCGCTGCCCCCCTCTCTCGCCGGCGTTCTTGGGCGTCCGTGTTCCGGCCGATGGCATGGCCATCGCCGGACAGGCGATTTGAAGGGAGTAAAGACGATGACCCACGAAACCCGCGAAAGCTGGCTCAATGCCGTGGCGCAGGGCATGGCTCTGCTGTTCGAGGCGCTGGACGCCCCCCTGCCCGACCGCGTACGCGTGGCGATCGGCTTCACCAGCAGAGGCGCGAAGGGCAAGGCGATCGGTGAGTGCTGGGACAACCGACTTAGCGCGGACGGGCATTTTGAAATCTTCATTCGCCCGGACCTAGCGCACGCGCCCGATGCGATGCCGGCGCAGATCGCGGCCATCCTCGCGCATGAGCTGGTCCATGCCGCCGTCGGCATCCCGGCAGGGCATGGGAAGGCGTTTAAACGGGTCGCGCTGGGGCTGGGGTTGGTCGGGCCTATGCGCGCCACCACCCCCGGCGAGGCGTTCCTTGCGGCCGTCGCACCGATCCTCGATGCCGCTGGCCCCCTCCCCCATGCCCGTCTCGACACGGACGGGGAGTCGACCGCGCCCAAGAAGCAGAAAACCCGGATGCTGAAATGCGAGTGCGCGACGTGCGGCTATACCGCGAGGACCGCGCGCAAATGGCTTGAGCAGGCCGGAGCGCCGCTTTGCCCGATCGAGGATCACGGCCAGATGAGCCATGAGGCGCTGGACGATGACAGCGAGGATGAGGGCGGCGAGGACGGCTAGACGCCCTGCCCTTTCATCCGATAGCCGTTTGCGCTATGACCACATGCAAACATGAGTTCATGTAAGGATATTCACATGCCAACAATCGCGATCATCAGCCAGAAGGGGGGCGCGGGCAAGACCACCCTCGCCTTGCACCTGGCCGCAGCCGCCGAGGATTCCGGGCATACCGCGCTGGTGATCGACCTCGACCCGCAGGCGACGGCGAGCCAATGGGCGGCATGGCGGCAGGACGCGCCCCCGGTCGTGATCGACAGCGCCCCCCCTCGCCTTGCCGCCAAGATCGAGCAAGCGACGGCGCAGGGCGCGGAGTTCATCGTGATCGACACCCCGCCCCATGCCGACAGCGCCGCCAGCGCCGCCGTCGAGGCGGCCGACCTGGTGTTGATACCTTGTCGGCCGAGCGCGTTCGACCTGGCCGCGATCAAGACCACGGCCAGCCTTGTGAAGATGCGCGGCAAGCCCGCTTTCGTGATCTTCACGGCGGGAAGCCCGACCGCGCCACGCATGTATGACGAGGCGGCGCAGCTCGTGCAGGGTTACGGGCTGGACGCCTGCCCGCTGCATGTCGCGGATCGCGCCGCGTTCCGCCATGCGGCGACCGAGGGAAAAACCGTGATGGAGATCGAACCGAATGGCAAGGCGGCCGATGAGGTGCGTCAGCTTTACAAGTGGGCATGTGAACATGTAAACATGCCAGCAGATAGGAAGCGGAGGGCCAGCGCATGAGCCGGAAGGGATCATTGCTTGCATTGCGGGATCGGGACGCAGCGCCGACGCCGGCGACGGCCGAGCCGGAGGGAAGGGCGGCCGCGCCGATCGCCCGCAGCACTGGCGTAGGCACCGGCAGCAGTTCGAGCAGCAGCCCGGTTGCGCCGAGCCGTCAGGGCAAGAAGGCGATGACGGGCTATTTCAGCCCGGAAATGTCGTTCGCCATGCACATGACCGCCCGCAAGCACGGCATGAGCTTGCAGGACGCGATGGCCGAGGCGTTCAACGACTGGCTCCGAAAGATGGGGGAAAGTCCTGTAGGCAAGTGAGCATGTTCACATGCAAACATATAGCTTAGGGGAAAACTCATGGACGTGCTAATCGTGTCCGCCATCTTCGCACTGGTGATGATCGGATTGTCCATCCGGGCAAACGCCCGTTTCCGGCAGGAAAGGAAACTGCCGATGCAATGGCGGCTTTCACGATCAGAGCCGCTTTCCAATTTGGTGAATTGGTCCGCACCTCGCGTTCTAGCTCTCAGCTTCACGCCCTTCCTTGCGATCTGTGTGCTGGGGCTGTTCAATGTTACCGCGATGACCCTAACGCCGAGGCCGGGGCAGGAGGGGATGCTGTTACCGTCCCCGATCTTTATTGGAGGCGCGTTCGTGGCGGCCCATGTTTTCCAGCTTTGGTTGATCGGAAGGAGCCTGGGCCGAAGTTAAACTCAATGTCGTCATGTTCACATGCAAACATGGCAGTTAACGCCATGACACTGTCCTATTGCCGCCACGATTTTCGGCGAAGCAATCACGCTATGGTAGTTATTAGGCACGCGATCTTTCCTCGTGACACAGCTTCGGTGCTGGGCATCTGGCGTGAGTTCATCGCTAATTCGCCGGTCAATCTCGACTATCAGAATAATGACGCTGAGTTTGCAAACTTGCCTGGGAAGTATGCGGCGCCCAAAGGATGCGTGCTGCTTGCGGACCGGGAGGGGGAAATCGAAGGCTGCGTAGCGATGCGCCAAGTCACACACGAGATATGCGAGATGAAACGACTATATGTTCGTCCCCAGGCTCAGGGACGGCATCTTGGTCGCGCGCTCGCTGAACGTCTGATCGAGGAAGCTCGCACTGTGGGGTCAGTTCTGGCTGAGGGCGGAATGACACCCTAAGCGGCGGAGTCCTTGGGCCAAAGGTACTCACCAGTGAGAAGGATGTGGGCCCACCCGAGCGGCGAGATATGGGCGAGAAGATGGTCGGGGGTATCGAGCCCTTCGCGGCGGCGAGCTTCGACGGCATGGCCGAGATGCAGGGTGTTCCAGTAGACGATGATGGCGGTCAGTAGGTTGAGGCCAGCGATCCGGTAATGCTGACCCTCCGTCGTGCGGTCGCGGATTTCGCCCTGACGGCCAATGCGCAGGGCATTTTTCAACGCATGATGTGCCTCACCTTTGTTGAGGCCCACCTGTGCACGGCGCTGCATACCGGCGTCGAGAATCCATTCGACGATGAATAACGTCCGCTCGATCCGGCCCACCTCGCGCAGCGCGGCTGCAAGATCGTTCTGGCGCGGATAGGCGGCGAGCTTGCGCAAGATGCTGCTCGGCGCGACCTGCCCCGCGCTCATGGTGGCGGCGCAGCGGAACAGGTCGGGCCAGTTGGAAACGATCAGCGCCTCACGAACCTTGCCGCCCACCAGCGGGCGCAGCTCGCTCGGCGTGGTGGCAGGGTCGAATACGTACAGTCGTTTGGATGGGAGGTCGCGGATGCGCAGCACAAGGCGGTAGCCGAGCATGGCGCTGATCCCGAACAGATGATCGGTGAACCCGCCAGTGTCGGCGTATTGCTCTTCGATCCGTCGCCCTGCCTCATTCATCGTCAGCCCGTCGAGCAGGTAAGGTGCTTCGCTGACTGTGGCTGGAATAGTCCGCGATGCAAACGGCGCGAAGCGGTCGTTGACGTGAGTATAGGCCTTGATTCCGGGATCGTTGCCGTAGCGGGCGTTGATCGTGTTCATCGCCTCGCCCTGCCGTGCTGCGGGGAAGAACTGGCCATCGGCCGATGCGGCTCTACCCATACCCCACACCTGGGCCATCGGCAGCGCCCCTTGCGCCGCGACCACGTTGGCCAGCGCCTGGTCGATCGCCTCGCTTTCGACGTGCCAGCGCGCGAGACGGGAGAGTTGCCAATAGTCGTGGGTGTTGGAAGCCTCTGCCATCTTACGCAGGCCCAAATTCAGGCCCTCGGCGAGCAGGACGTTGAGCAGACCAATTCGGTCGCCGCACGGCACGCCGGTGCGCAGATGCGTGAAGGCATCGGTGAAACCCAGCGTGGTATCGACTTCGAGCAGCAGATCGGTGATGCGGACGGGCGGCAGGCGGCGATACAGATCGAGCATCAGATCCTCGATCCCATCCGGCGCGTCGGCGGTGAGGCGATCAATGCGCAGCGTGCCGTCTTCGATGCTGCCTTTCGGAATTGTACCGCTGCGCGCGGCGCGACCGAGCCGGGCAAGGCCATCGGCGAGACGCACCTTGCGGTCAGCCAGCCAGACATGCGGGTCGGACGGGACCGCTAGCTTCGCGGCATGCGCGACCGCCATCGGCACGAGGACGTGGCGCAGGTCACCATACCGATGCGAGCGGTCGAACCAGATGTCGCCCGAGCGCAGCGCGTCGCGCAGGTGGAACATGACCGCGACTTCCCGGAGGCGGGCATCATCATCGCCCTTCGCCCGCAACTGTCGCCGCCATTTGGAATGCGGGCGCAAGAAATCGTCGGCCGCCGGAACTGCGCCCCTGGTAGCGATGGCGGTAGCCGCGTCCAGCAAAGGCCGTGCAACCGCCGCAGCTTTGAGGTCGAGGCATCGCAGCATGCGCGGGGCATACCGACGGAAGCGGTGATACCCCTGATCAACATAGGCCAGCGGATCGTCGCCCAAGGTGTCCGTCAACGTCTTGGCCGTAGCGACGAGACTGGTGAGCCGTTCCCATCCCGCCCCGCGCGCGACCGCATCTTCCAGCGACGCGCCGTCGCCATGCGCTTCGAGCAATGATTGACCGAGTGCAGTGAAGCCGTTCAAAGTCGCAGTGGTAGCGCCTCTGGTTTCTACGACCCGCGCGTCATGCAGTTGCTTCGCGTCGCGCCAGGTGCGGCCAACGATCCGGTCATGTGTTTCGATCACCGCATCCGCCGTCGCAGTGGCCCATTCAATGACGCAAACCGCCATGATAGCGCGGCGCCGATCGGCGCCGAGATCGCGCAGGCCATCGGCGAAGTAGCGCTCGCCCTGCCGGCGTAGCCGGGCGACGCGATGCGGTGGAACACCGGCAAGTAAACCATCATTGAGGTTCATCGCGCGCAGGAACTCGAGCCGGTCGAGCAGCCGGTTCGCCGCGGCGGAGTTGTTGCCCGGCTCAATCCGGCGCAGCCAGATGAAGCGGCTGATCGCCCCCGGCAGCATCTCGTTAGTCAGTCGGTCGAGCCCATCACAGGCGACGGGATCGAGACGGGCTGCGATCCGCTTCTCGATCTGGCGTTCGGCGGCGACGAGCGCGTCCGCGCACAACCGCTCGATTGTCGTGATCGCTGGCAGGATGGTCATGGTTTCACGGCAGCGGGCAATGAAGCGCCGGGCAAGGTCGTCGTTTGAGCGTGCCTGCTCGGCTTCGGCGAGAAGCCAATCCCGGAACGCCCTGGCATGCGGTCCCTGTCCGGGGAACATCCTGTATCCGTAGATGCGGCGCAGCGCCTCCATGTGCTGGTGCCGGGTTTGGCGTCGAACGGCATAGGACGCGAGCGTGTCGCCAGCGATGCCAAGCTGGGCACCTAGAAAGGCGGACACGGCGTGGGGGATCAGTTCGCCGGGAGCAAGCGTCCGACCTGGATATCGCAGCGCACACAACTGCAGGGCGAACCCGATGCGGTTCTCCGGTCGGCGCCGCCGGTCGATATGGATCAGGTCATCGGCTGCCAGAATATAATGCCGCAGCAGCGCCGCTTCGTCAGTCGGCAGGTCGAGTAGGGCCGAACGCTGTCGGGCGCTGAGGATATGGCGTCTCGGCATGCACGGCTTGTCCCTATTGAACAGAAGTCTGTTTTGGACAACACTGACCCCACGCAGATCAAGGCTTTTCGAGGCCTAATTCCAGAAGGGTTCAATTGGGACAGCGCGCCGCCATCTACGCCAGGGTCTCGACAGCCGACCAG
>JBHSCB010000035.1:0-33140 GCA_042650965.1 Novosphingobium lubricantis
TCCACGCCGCCACTGCCGTCGATCTCTTGCTCCACAGTCACCCCGCCGAATCAAATTACGCGATATGCACGCGGGACACTCAAAGCTCATGGCCATCTACGCCACGTGGGTCTGGGATGACGGATACACTCAATCACCGGCTCACCGACATGATATAAATGGGACTGATGTATCGGAAATACATTGTATGGCGATTGATCACGCCGGCTAGGGCGTGATCAACGTAAATCAGCTATTGCCGATTTACGAACTCATCTACCAGTATATTGAACTCCTCGGGCCTTTCCCATTGAGCCCAGTGGCCGCATTTGGCGAAGATATGCATGTCAGCATTGGGGATGAGCTTGCGCAGGACGAACCCGGCATCGAGCGGCAGGACGCGATCCTCGGCACCCCAGATGATGAGCGTGGGGCTTGCGATCCTGTCGAGGCCCTGGTTCCACAGATGGTCATTGGGGTGCGCCATCAAGGTGCGCAGCGGCGGGTTGGCGGCTGTTTCGGGCAGCGAGGCGATCTTCAGGCGTTCCTCCAGCAGATCCTGCGTGATCGATGAACGGTCATAGACCAAAAGGTCGGTGACCCGCGCGAGCTTTTCGAGCGTCGGTCCTTCCTCGCCGTAAAAGTCGAGCATCCGCTGCAACCCCTCGGTTGGGAATGGCGACAAGGTCGGTAAGCCGCCGCCAGGCCCCATCAGCACCAACATGTCGACCCGTTCGGGCGTGTCGAGCGCGAAGCGCAGCGAGGTCATGCCGCCCAGCGAGTTACCGACGAGGCTCGCGCTCTCTATGCCGGCATGATCCATGACATCGCGCACGGCATTGGCGAGCGACACGATGAGCCCGTCAGGCTGGGCGCGCGGCGCGGACTGGCCATAGCCCGGGAGATCGAGCACGATCACCCGGTTGCGACGGGAGAGGGGCTTCACATTCTTGCGATAATTGCTGTAACCATAGGCACCCGGCCCGCCGCCGTGGATCAGGATGATCGCCGGGCCGTCGCCCCAGCTATGGTAATGGACGCGGCCATCGGCGGCATCGGCGAACCGGCTTTCGGGCGCCACGGTATCGGTCATTATCGTCTCCTGTTCGATCACGTGTGAAAGCTGCGGCGCGGCTGATCAGGTCTATGCGGCCGGCTCGGCAAGCACGCGGCCATATCGGTCGCGGATCGCTTTTTTGTCGATCTTGCCGGTGGCGGTGAGCGGGACAGTGTCGATGATGATGCGGTCGGGCATCCACCATTTGACAATGCGCGGTTCCAACCACGCCGTCATGTCTTCGCCGGTCATATTGCTGCCTGCATGCGGTTCGACCAGCAGGATCGGACGCTCTTCCCATTTGGGATGGTGGACCCCAGCCACGGCGGCAACCTTCACACCGGGACACCCCGCCGCGATATTCTCCAGATCGATCGAGCTGATCCATTCGCCGCCCGATTTGATCACGTCCTTCTTGCGGTCCGTGATCCGCATGAAACCGAACCGGTCGATGGTGGAGATGTCCCCTGTGTCGAACCAACCATCGGCATTGATCGCGGGTGCATCGGAGCGGTAATAGCTGTCTAGCACCCAGGGTCCGCGGACCATCAACGCGCCGGATTGCTCGCCATCATGCGGTAGGTCTCGCCCGTCCTCATCGACGATCTTCATTTCGATGCCGAACATCATCCGGCCTTGGCGGGTCCAGATTGCCTCATTCTCCTCGTCTTTGCCGAGCGCGGCGAGCGCGGGCGTGGGAGTGGAGACGACGCCGAGTGGACTGGTCTCGGTCATCCCCCAGATCTGCTGCACCACGACACCGAGCCTGTCGAACGTGACCGCCATGTCGCGCGGCACGGCCGAACCGCCGATGATCACCCGCTGCAGGCCGCCCGGCGTCTCTCCCGTCCGCGCCAGATGATCGAGATACAGGGTCCAGATCGTCGGCACGCCGCCCGAGAATGTGACGCCTTCGTCCACAATGAGCTGCTGAAGGCTGGCGCCGTCGAATCTGTCGCCAGGAAAGACGAACTTCACGCCATTGATCGCGCCGGCAAAGGGCAGGCCCCAAGCCGTTGCATGATAGAGCGACTGGCACGGCATGACCACGTCGAAGGCAGAGAAGTTGAGGGCACCGCTCAGGCCCGCCGCAAGAGCGTGCAGCACGACCGAACGGTGCGAATAGAGCACGCCCTTGGGATCGCCCGTCGTGCCCGACGTGTAGCACAGGAACGCGCCCGCATTCTCGTCGAGCCGGGGCCAGTCAAAATCTCCGGCCTCGCTGGCCATCAGGCGCTCATAGCAGCCCCAACCATCGATCGTGCGATCGGCGTCGCTCAGCAGGACATAGTGCTCGACCGTCTCCAGCCGGTCCCGGATCCGATCGACGATCTCGACCATGTTGCGATCGAGCAGCAGCACCTTGCTGCCCGCATGGTTGATGGTGAAGACGAGATGCTCGTCGGGGAGCCGCGGATTGGCGGTATGCAGCACCGCGCCCATGCCCGGCACCGCGAAGAACAGCTCGAAATGCCGATGCGTGTTCCACGCCAGCGAACTCACCCGGTCGCCAGGCGCCACGCCCAGCCGCGACAGCGCCTGCGCCGCCCGCGCCGCGCGTGTCCAGGCCCGCGCATAATTATATCGCCATATCGGCTCATCGATATTTTTTGACACGATCTCCCGGCCGCCATGCGCCACTGATGCAAAGCGCAAAATGTCGGCGATATTCAGGGGAGCATTCTGCATCAAGCCGGGCATCACGTCCTTCTCCTCGCACATTCAGACGGCCTGGAACTCATGGCCCCATTCGCTGATGCGGTCGTGGATCACCGGCTCCCAGCTATCCTCGTCATCGATCCTGAGGCCGCCATAGCCTATTTCCATCATGAATTTGGAAGGCGTGTACGCGTAGAAGGACACGATCCGGTCGTTCGAATGCTGGCCCAGCGTCAGTCCGATGGCGATGCCGGCGGCCTGCACGCGTTCATACGCCCTCTCGACATCCTCCAACTTACTCATCTCCAGCTCTAAATGATGGAGTTTGCTCTCTCCTCCCAGCCCCTCGGCGAAGGCGATCGAATGATGGCGCGGGCCGGTATGCAGGAACGAGGCATGCATCGTGCTGCCATCGGGCATCGGCTGGTAGATATAATCGGAAAGCTGCGCGAACAGCGCCTCGCGCATGAACTTCTCGTCGCCCTTGTGGTCTTTCGAGTTGAAGGCGACGTGGCCGATGCCCTGGTCGCCCGTCACGAAACCATGCGGGACCTTGTCCGAAACGAACGGAGAGCCCGCGTCTTCCAGACCCAGCGCGATCTCGTGCCGGGCTCCGACAGGCCCCACGAAATGGAAAAACCGGTCCACGCTCCGCAGCCGGGCGGAGGCTTCGTCGCCATCCCGCGTGGCAATACCAAGGCTCTCGAGGTGCGAGCGCAGCTGATCGAAGCGCTCCTGGTTACCGGCGTCCCAACCGACCCAGGCAATATCGTCCGCTGGTCCTTCCACAAAGTGGAAGCGCCGAGCCTTCTCGTCAATCCGGCAGAACAGCCCGCCCCTCGACCGCTCGACGCCAAGACCGACTAACCCCGCATAACGCTCCCACGAATCCAAGCTAGTTACCTCAAGCCCGAAATACCCCGTTCTGATCGCCATCTTTTTTCTCCTTCGAGCCTAGTATGCAGCTCAGGGCCATCTGATACCGGAGAGTCCTCCTCCGAGATCCGCGAGCGAGCCCTCAGCTACTTGCGCTTCGCCGTAGCGACCCAAATGCTGCCACGAGTGGCCCCTGTTGGTCGGGAGTGGTGCCATGGAGCAAGATTTGATCGGCGCCCGCAGCGAGGTACTCCCCGAGACGGGTTGCGCATTGGTCAACATTTCCGATGGCGGCTCCGCTGGCGAACCAGTGCCGGGGGATCAAACTGGCGGCCTCGCCAAGGAGCCGGCGCGATTCCGCAACGTCGCTCTGGCCAAATTCCAATCGACTTAGACCTGTCGCGGCAATTTGATCTATAGGCGCTTGGTCCCAGCCGTTCATCTTGACAATGGGCAAACCGATTTCGTGATGCATGAAGTAAGACACGGCACGCGCCTCGAGAACGTTGGAGCGCTCTTCAGGGGATAGCGTGTCGGGCGCCGCTACCACAATCGCATAGACGGTGATCTTATGTGGATCACGTCCAGCCTGCTCCGCCGCCTCACGGACAATCCGTATCGAACGAGCGACACCTTCCGTAGTTAAAAACGGATGCAGGACCACTCCGTCGAAATGCGCGCCTGCCAGCGCGAGCGTCTGGGGACCGACGGCTCCCAGAATGACTGGAGGCGGATTATCACATGCCTGAGGAAGTTGCATCTCGGGAAAATTTCCCGCTGGGCCCTCATAGGACACCGTCTTGCCAGCCCAGAGCTGTCGAAGGATACCGACGTGATCTGCCATTCCCGCATTATTGAGAACAGGTATGCCCATTTTACGGAAAAGAGGTGGAAATGACCGCCCAAATCCTAAAACAAAGCGACCGCCGCTGAGTGTTTGTAACGTGGCGCTCATTCCAGCTTGCACAAGAGGATGCCGGGTTCCAAAATGCGTGATTCCTGCGATCAGTTGCACCCGGTCGGTGACCTGCGTCAGGGCCCCCATTACAGATCCAAGTTCTTTGGTGTCCCAGCGCTCTGACAAGCAAATCCCGCCAAGCCCAATTCTCTCCCCTTCTTGCGCCTGCGTGAGGCCCACACGCGCATCCGAGGCGCGCCCAGGCAGGATATAGGCGTTTAATACGTCTGTGCTCATGTCAGCCATTGTCTTATCTCTTCACCGAATTTGCCATAATATTAGACAATATTCTCGTTTTAGGGAGCAGAAACCCAGTCTTTAACTAATTTATCTTCAAATTGACCGCTCACTGACGAAACACAGTGAACATTTTCAAGAAGTTGTCGTAATGACTCCAAGAACGGATAACTAATGCTCCCGAACCATGCCAGAACGACATCTTGATGTGTTTTTGATCCATCGGCAGCACGAAGTCCGGCGCCTAGCGTCATGGTGATTGCACGCCAATGTGCGAATATTCGGTAGTATTCAAACCGCTCCTCATCGATAGGAATGCCACTGGCACGCTCATAATTCCGTAAAAAATCATCGCGAGCGTATAAGGACGAACACAGCGGAGCACCGCTCTCATCGGGAGTGCAAAACAAAGGCATTGTAGCCCACGCTAAATCAAAATGCCGATCTCCAAAGAAACCCAATTCCCAATCGAGAATCGTTGTAATGCGCTTACTCACCGGATCGAAAAGGAAATTTCCTGTTCTATAGTCACCGTGTACCAGAGAAACAAAGTCCAGCGGCTTGCGATTACGCCTCAGCCATTGTTCCGCGAGGTTCATGAGCGGAACAGCCTCGAGCCGGTCTTCCTCCCAAACCCGAGCCCACCAATTTATCTGCCGATCGATGTCCTCGGTCGTGCCTGCACTCGGAATGTCAAAGGATGATAAATCGGCCCCTTGGACATCCAGTGTATGGATACGGGCCAGATAATCTATAAACTGCGGACCGAGTGCAGCTCGATGTTCCGCGTCAAACTGTACTCCAATGCCCGTCACATTGCTGGTGCCCGTCGGCGGCTTCTGCACGCCTTCAACGAAGCCACAGACGATCGAGGGTCGCCCCAGATGTGCTCCTGCACTATCTTCCCAATATGGAGGAGGAACCGGAACGTCGCTCTTAACTGCGTTGAGCAACTGAAACTCACGCGTCCTTTCGGTGATGACGATGGATTCGACAGGGTCGCGGCCGAGCACCATCCGTTCGCCAGTGCGGCGTTCACCATGGTAAGTCCAATCTAACTCGAAAACATACTGTTCCTTGGAGGCGCCGCCAGAGAGGGGGCGAAGCCCCCGGATGGTAAATGGATCTTGGGTGTGCCTGGAAATTAGATCCCGCAGTCCCGTCGCAATATCCCTTTCGCGTGTCCAATCCTCACTCTGGCAGGTCCGCTGCTCAAGCTTTCGGGTCAGTGCGCTGTCCACTGTTCGCTCGGTCGGGAAGCGAGCCCGGATGCTGGCAATCCAGTCAGCAGGTGGCGAATTTCGAATGTCGATCATCAGTATCTCCAAGACCTCGCCAATCAGTTATATTGTTCAGCCTGAACGCTAAATTGTCTGGGTTTATCGAGAGCGTCCTCCAACGGTAGCAAGCTGTCGGGAAACACATCGAAGCCGGTGGCCGCGACAAACGCCCGTTCACGACGGAGCTGATCCTCTTCATGTCTGATTATGATCTCGGCGACGCGGAGACGTACGTCAGCGTCTTCGCGGGCAGCAAAATCAGCCGTCAGCTCCGCAATCGCCTCTCGTAACCCGTTGTTTACGTCGCGGAGTGCCGCAAGCGAACATTGCCAACGAACTGGCAGCGTCTTCGCGGCAGCCGCGTCGGCCAGGATCTCCGCAGACACACTATTTGCATCCACCTCCGTGAAGGCCTCGATCAAAGCGGCGTGCGCGAGAACGTCGATTGCCTCGAACCAATGGACGTAGTCAATCTGCTGACGAATGAGATCCAGCGAGCCAGCCACAACTTTGGCTTGCTCCAAAGCTGTCTGATTTGACGGATCGATCGCTGGAGTGATCGTTTCCTTCATGGATTTGATCATTGCTCTTAAGCGAAGATCGATGCTTGGCTGCACGGAAGTACTCCTGCCTTTTATGATAGATGACGAGTAATACGGATCGGCTTACGTCAATAGCGGTACGATAGGCTGACCCCAAAGGTTCGCGGCCGGCCGGCGTAACGCACCGTTGTATCGAGTATCTTAGTTGCGTTGCTCCAGTAGTACTCGTCGAAAGCGTTTCGCAGGAAGGCGCTTGCCGACCATTTTCCTTGCTCGCTCGAAATTCCAGCCCTGAAGTCAACTAACGTGTAAGCATCGATAGCCAACACAGGCAATTGCCCGAAAGCCGCATTGGTCTTGCCCTGGTATGCGACATTGGCGCCCAGCCACGCTTCGAGCCTTTGACCGACCGACCACCGATATTCGAAATCCGAGCTTAGCTGGTACTTTGGAGTGTAGGGGAACGGCTCGCCACCGAAGTTCCCCGCGTCGCCGTACGAGGTTATGTTGAGAAAATCGCCCTTGATTTTGCTGTCTATATAAGTACCGCCTAAGTTGATCCGAACACCTCGCACAGGGGCGAGCAATATTTGCACCTCGGCACCTTTTATGGACGATTTCGGAACATTGATAAGCGCTTCGAGCGGTCCAAACACGTTTGGCGTGGCTACCACCCGTCCCTTGAGCTGCTTGTTCCTATAGTCATAGTAGAATACCGCTGCGTTAACCTGCGCTTTGTGATCGAACAGAGTTAACTTGCCGCCAAGCTCGTACGCCGTAACCGACTCCTGGGAAACAGGGTTGAACTGGTTCACGTCCGTCGCCGAAAGCAGCGGGAAGCTTCCGGATTTATAGCCGCGGCTCACATTGAAGTACATCAGTGTGTTGTTGTTCGGCTTGTAATCGATACCCCCACGCCAAGAAACGTTGTTTTGATTCAACTGGTTACGGACCTGGTCTACTGGAGTCAGCGTATTTCCATCTAGAACGATACAACCGCCGACGGGGACAACGATCGACGGCAATCCGACGCTTCCGCGGATCAGATTGGCAAGTGCCTGAACGCCCAGGCGCAGCCCAGCTCCGTCGACCGTTCCGTCGTCATACGTGCATCCATTGAAGCCTATTCGAGCGTCCGTATACCGCGCGCCCGCGTGCAACGTGATTGTGCTCGTTACGTCGAAGTCCAGATTCGCGAATGCCGCAGCTGTCCGGAATTTCTGCTTTGACTGCTGGTAGTAGGTGAAGAACGGCGGAACTCCTGGAAAAGCGGTGAGCTGAAACGCCGGCCCGCTTTGATCATATGGCCCCTCGTTGTCGCGCTGGAATACATTCTCGCGATTATAGTTGGCGCCAACGATAACGTTCAGATTATCTGTAATTTTACCTTCAACCCGCAATTCCTGTGAGAAGGAGGTAATATCACCCGTTGTTCTGTAGCTGTAATTTCTCAGAGACACCCCGTCTGGATCGATGCTCTGGCGATGCCGATAGTCGGAATATGCGGTGATTGAGGTGACCTTTAGATCGTCGGTCAGGTCAACTTCGCTGCGTAGAGACGCCTGCAAGAAGCGATGGTTGCGCCTTGGGTCCACGGCGGGCGTCCAATCTGCAGCCCTATTGTCGTGGGGCGCCACTGGATATGCATAGAGTTCTGGCGGCACCAACGGCGCGACAGCGGGGGTGAAGGGAATCACCTGCAGGAGTTGAGCCGCCACCTCATCGCTTTTGTCCAAAAAGCCGTTGAGATTCAGCTCGAATCGCAGGGTATCGCTCGGGCGGAAGTCAAAAAGAAGTCTGGCGGTAGTAAAGTTTCGATCACCGAGTTTGTCATCCCTCGTGTAGCTGCGCTGCCAGGCGCCACCCTGCTCTGTCTTCACGGAAAGCCGGGCCGAAAGGGTGTCGCTGAGGGGCCCGCTTATGAAGCCGCCGAGATCGACCGCGTTGAAGCGCCCATAGCTGCCATCGACGCCCGCTTCGAAACTCGAGGTTGGCTTGGCGGCAACGTAATTTATTGCCCCTCCCGTTGCGTTTTGCCCGAATAGTGTTCCTTGAGGCCCTTTCAGCACCTCCACCCGCTGCAGGTCCAGCGTGGCACCCCGAGTTAGAATAGAAAATGGAAGCGGCACCTCGTCAACGTAGACGCTAACAGTCGGCTTGGCGCCCAGCGAGGTCTCGTAGAAACCCACCCCACGCAGCGTATAGACTGGGGTGCCAAAAGCACTCTCCGTGTAATTAAATCCTGGAACCAGCTTCACCAAGTCTCGTATGTCCGAGGCTCCGGACTTCGTAAGTTCATCTCCAGATAGCGCGGATATTGACATCGGTACGTCTTTTAGAGACTGTTCTCTTTTCTGAGCCGTAACAACTATTTCGCCAAGTGCGCCGGAATCATCTGGGGCAGATGCTTGAGGCTGTCCGGGATCCTGAGGTGCTGGCACCGCCACCTGTGCGTCAACACGGGCTGCGGAGACGAGCGCAAACGCCAACGGTGAAATCCGCAGAACTTTGAAAGCAAGTGCACCTGTCATCTTCATCATAGCTTCCCCTCTGTTTTTATAACTTTGCGGCGCGAGCCGCACTGCAAAATAGTCACGATCAAATTGCTATTGACCGGAGAAGTTGTCTGACCCGTTCACATAAAGCGACCAAGCTAACCTTACGGCCATGGCGGCCATTCTTCATGAAGCTATCCCGTTTCGTCGCCGTCACTGAAGCGCCTCAGGCTCCTCTACCGAATCAAAAGCCCGAGCAGGATTGTCCATCCCACTATTCTGAGGAATGTAGATTGTCAATGGAAATTTTGATATTATTGGCAAAACTTTGACCTTGCAGGAATCGTCCGAAATTATTACAAGGATGGCATGAAGACATTCCCGTTCGAACCGGACGCACGCCTTCGGGCAATGCAAGCGGTGAATGCCGACGCTTCGGCGATAGGTAGCGATGAGCCGCTTCCGCGTAGCTCTATTGAGTCGATCTACCGGAAGCTCCGAGTTGATATCGTTCATGCGCGTCATGAGTCGGGTGCCAAGCTTCGACTCCATACCTTAAGCGAGATGTATCGCGTGAGCGTCGGGACGATCCGCGAGGCACTATCCCTACTCGTTTCGGACGGGCTCGTTGTGCTGGAGTCTCAGCGCGGTTTTCGCGTTACTCCTCTTTCGTTAAGCGATTTGGGTGATCTAACCAGACTGAGAATGCTGCTCGAGGGTGCCGCGCTTCGATATTCGATAGAACATGGCGACGACCTATGGGAGGGGCGCGTTGTCGACACGTTTCATAGGTTGACCCTGGCGGAGCAGCGCCTTCAGGCGGACCCGTCTGGTGCATTTCATGATTGGGAGGGCCGCAATCGGGAGTTTCACGAAGCGCTCGTTGCCGCGTACCCTTCGTCGTGGTTTCGTCGTTTCGACAGCGTCCTTTATCTCCAATCTGAGCGCTATCGCCGTATTCTAGCGAACGAGCGCCCGAACCCTGGGCGTGTTGTTCACGACGAGCACAGCGAGATTTTCAATGCGGCATTAGCACGTGATGCGGACCGCGCTGTGCTAGCGCTGGAGCAGCATATATTCTCATCCTATTCTTTTATGCGCGACGGTGCCTTGTTGCCGACCGAAAAACGGGAGCGGCAGGACGGACATGCGCGTCCACGTGACAGCACCATGCGGCCAAAGACCGGCCCCATCATTGACCGCAACGAGTAAAAGAGACCGACACGAAGGAGAGAGTACGTGAGTGGTAAATCTAGCGAAAACGTGGTCGGCGACTGGACAGACGAACAAATCAGATCGCTTTTTGACGATGAGCGAGGCCTCATCGACCCACGTATTTATACCGACACGCACCTATATGAACGCGAGCTTGATCGGATATTTAGTCGGTCGTGGTTGCTACTCGGCCACGAGTCGCATGTTCCAAAGCCGGGCGATTATCTTGCCACTTATATGGGTGAGGACCCTGTCATCCTTGTGCGCCAGAAGGATGCAAGCTTACGGGTGTTTTTAAATCAATGCCGTCACCGGAGCATGCGTATTTGCCGAGCGGACGCTGGCAATGCTCGGGCATTTACATGCAGCTATCACGGCTGGGCTTACGATATTAGTGGAAAGCTCGTGAATGTCCCCTTCGAAAGCCAAGGTTATGGCGTGCTTGATAAGGAAAAATGGAGTCCTCTCCAAGCACGGGTTGCGACGTACAAGGGGTTGGTCTTCGCAAACTGGGATGACGAGGCGAGCGAATTGGATGCCTATCTAGGCGACGCGGCCTTTTATATGGATCATATGCTCGACCGGTGTGCAGCGGGTACAGAAGCGATAGGGGGTATCCAGAAATGGGTAATTCCGTGTAACTGGAAGTTTGCGGCGGAGCAGTTCTGTAGCGACATGTATCATGCGGGTACGGTATCACATTTATCTGGAATATTGGCCGGCTTGCCAGAGGATGTCGAGCTTGGGGACGTCCAGATCCCCACCTCCGGTTTCCAGTTTCGCTCGGACGGGGGAGGGCATGGAACGGGCTTCTATGTTGCGGAACCGGCCATGCTTCAGGCGATCATGGGCCCGCGCGTCACGGAATATTGGACCGATAGTCCAGCCGCCCAGGCCGCCGAAAGTCGATTGGGGTCAGCAGAACGCGCTTGCAAGCTGATGGCTCAACATATGACGATCTTTCCGACCTGCTCCTTTTTGCCCGGCATCAACACCGTGCGAACATGGCATCCCCGCGGTCCCGGAGAGATTGAGGTTTGGGCATTTACAGTCGTCGATGCCGACGCGCCTGATGAGATCAAGGATGAGTATCGGAGACAGACGATCCGGACGTTCTCGGCGGGCGGGGTGTTTGAACAAGACGACGGTGAGAACTGGGTTGAAATTCAGCGCGTGCTCCGCGGGCATATGGCTCGGAACCAGAGCTTGAATGCTCAACTTGGGTTGGGTCAATGGCGCACCGACCATCCCGACTACCCCGGCCGCATCAGTCACGTCTACAGTGAGGAGGCCGCGCGCGGCTTCTATCGGCACTGGTCTGATATGATGACACGCTCCGACATGTCGGCCGTTTCGCATAGGCGGGGCGGATTGACCGCCCAGGGCCAATGCGACAAATCGATCGAGGTGGCGAAATGAAAGCGACCACCGAGGCAGCCGATCTCAGTAAAAATGACCGGAATAATGGTCAAGGCATGCAATTTTTCCCTAAAATCTCGAATGTAGACGTTCGGGTTCAGCACGAGATTGAACAGTTCTATTACCGAGAGTCTTGGCTTCTCGATAATAGAAAATTCAAGGATTGGTTCGCGTTATTGGATGATGATATTCGCTACTTTATGCCGCTTCGCACGAATCGTCTACAGCGCGAGCGTGCTCTCGAATTCTCGGGAGACAATGAATTCGCGCACTTCGACGACGATATTAAAACGATGAAAGGGCGTCTTCGCAAGTTGCTTTCGGACGTGGGCTGGTCAGAAAATCCGGCCTCCCGTACGAGACATATCGTCTCTAATGTCATTGTGAACACCTTGGATTCTGATGACGTTTACGAGGTGAGTTCCGCCTTCCTTCTCTATCGCAATAGACTGGAGAGCCAGGTGGATGTGTTCGCCGGCGAGCGCCGGGACGTTCTGCGACGACGTGCAGGTGGGATCGGCTTCGGAATTGGAAAGCGTATCATTCTGATCGATCAGAGCACGATCAACTCAAATAATCTCTCTATACTGTTCTAAAGGTCGGAAAGATGCCGTTTATTAGAGTCTGTGCTTACGTGGACGTGCCCGAGGGAGAGGCGCGCAAAATTGACGCTGAACCTGAGGCGGTCGCATTGTATAAAGTCGGAGGCGAGATTTTCGCCACGCAGGATCGCTGCACGCACGGGGACTGGTCCCTTGCTGATGGCTATCTCGATGGAGAGGTCGTCGAATGCACACTTCATTGGGCAAAATTTTGCGTGCGTACCGGAAGGGCCTTGGCCGCTCCTGCTTGGGAGCCGCTTAAGACGTTTCCGGTACGTATCGAAGGCGATGACGTTCTCATCGACTTCGATGGCGGTGCCACCCTGGCAGAGTAATACGTCGCTGCTCATCACGCGCCTGCATGTTTGCGAGCGCTGCATCTAGAGACCAAGGACAAGATTATGCAGCTAAAGGGCGAAGTGGCCTTCATAACCGGCGGGGCATCGGGCCTCGGTCGTGCGATCGTTGATCGTTTCGTGGCCGAAGGCGCTTGCGCCCTCGTTTTGGATCGGTCGCTCGACAGATTGCGTGAACTGGAGGCGAGCTACCCGGAACGCGTGATAGGAGTTGTTGGGGATGTGCGTACGCTCAGCGATCACAAGCGCGCAGTTGAAATCTGCCTATCTCGCTTCGGAAAGCTTGATTGCCTGATCAATAACGCAGGCATATGGGATTACGGCACGGCGCTCGTAGATTTACCTGAAGATCGCATTGATTCTGCGTTTGATGAGATGTTTCAGATTAATGTGAAGGGCTATCTTCTCGCAGCAAAGGCCTGTCTTCCGGCGCTGGTTCAGAGCCGAGGCAGCATGATTTTCACCATTTCGAATGCTGGCTTCTATCCTGACGGCGGTGGCCCACTCTACACGGCCACGAAGCACGCGGTCGTTGGACTGGTCCGTCAGCTGGCCTTCGAACTCGCTCCGACAATACGCGTAAACGGCGTGGCGCCTGGGGGCATAGGAGGGAGCGACCTGCGCGGTCCCGCATCGCTCGACCTCGACGCTACCAGCATCTCTAGCATTCCGCTAGCAGAACTTCTCTCAAAAGTGCTGCCGCTTGAGGCAGTAGCGAGCGCGGAAGACTACGCTGGGGCCTTTGTGTTCTTTGCTTCCAGGCGCGATAACATTCCGGCAACGGGTGCACTTCTTAACTTCGACGGCGGTATCGGCGTCCGAGGTTTCAGCCGTGCCGCCGGCGGAACGGGCTTGATTGGGCGTTTCTCAAGCAATATTGCCCCTACTGTCTAAGAGTTTCCGTCACAGATCGAACAACAACTCAGAAGGTCGAACCACAGTGATCCGGCATCAGGATGCAGGCTTTAAACGGCCGCCACTCCATCTGAGCCCACTGCCATCCGGAAATTCAGATGCGCATAAGCTGAAAGCGGTAAAATATCTATTATGACAATAAATTTCCTCGATCTAAGTCTCTCTGATCTAATGCAACGATCGAGCGAAATGACCTTGGCTGGGCCAGGTGCTATCGTCACCTATTCGCGCAAGGTGTTCATCCCGCTGACGCATTTGTGCCGGGACGTTTGCCATTATTGCACCTTCGCTGCGACGCCTCGGAAGATCGGCCAGGCCTATCTATCGCGCGACGAGGTGCTGGCGATCGCACGCGCAGGGGTGGCAGCGGGATGCCGGGAGGCACTGTTCACTCTGGGGGACCGGCCGGAGGCGCGCTACGGCGCTGCGCGGGCGGCGCTGACCGGGCTGGGCCATCCGACCACCTTGTCCTATCTGCGCGAGATGGCCGAAGCCGTGCTGACGGAGACCGGCCTGCTGCCGCACCTCAACCCGGGGCTGATGGACGATGCGGACTATGCCGCGCTCCGCCCGGTCTCCGCCTCGATGGGGCTGATGCTTGAGACGACCTCGGATCGCTTGTCGGCAAAGGGCGGACCCCACCATGGCTCGCCGGACAAGCTGCCGGCACGCCGGCTGGCGGCGATCGCGGCGGCGGGGCGGGCTGGCGTGCCGTTCACCACCGGGCTGCTGATCGGCATCGGCGAGACCCGCGCCGAGCGTGTCGAGGCGCTGGTCGCGATCCGTGACCTGCAGCGCACGCCTGGCCATATCCAGGAAGTGATCATCCAGAACTTCCGGGCCAAGCCCGGCACGCGGATGGCCCAGCATCCCGAGCCCTCGCTCGAGGAACATCTCTGGACGATCGCGGTTGCCCGGCTGATCCTGGGGCCGCAGATGACCATCCAGGCGCCGCCCAACCTCCACGGGCCCGAGGATTTGGCGGCGCTGTTGCGCGCGGGCGTAAACGACTGGGGAGGCGTATCGCCGGTGACCCCCGACCATGTGAACCCTGAGGCGCCGTGGCCGCATCTGGATGCGCTGGAAGAAGCGACCGCCGCCGCCGGGCGGGTGCTGCGTGAGCGGCTGGCGATCGGTCCCGCCTTCGCGCGCGATCCCGATCGCTGGCTCGATCCGGCGCTGGCCAGGGTGGTGCGGCGTTCGGTCGATGCGCGCGGGCTACCGGTCGTCGATGGCTGGCACCCCGGTACCGGCGAGCCGATGCCAGTGGAGCGCGTCTCGGGTAAAACCGTGCGCTCAGACAGTCTGCGCGCTATCCTGAGCCGCGCAACGGCGGGCGACCGTCTTGCCTCCGCCGATATCGTGCGGCTGTTCGAGGCGGATGGGCCGGATGTCGCACTGGTCGCCGATGCCGCCGATGCCTTGCGCCGCGAAGTGGCGGGCGAAGCGGTGAGTTTCGTCATCAACCGCAACATCAACTACACCAACATCTGTCTCTACAAATGCGGCTTCTGCGCCTTCTCCAAGGGCAGCACCAAGGCCGAGCGCGGACCGGCCTATCGCCTGGACCTGGAGGAAGTGGGCCGCCGCGCGGCCGAGGCGGTCGAGCGCGATGCGACCGAGGTGTGTCTGCAGGGCGGCATCCACCCCGATTATGATGGCAACACTTATCTCGACGTGCTCCGCGCGGTGGGCGCGGCGGCACCGTCGATCCACATCCACGCCTTCTCGCCGCTGGAAGTGACGCATGGCGCCGCGACGCTCGGCCTGCCGCTGGAGGATTATCTGACGCGGCTGAAGCAGGCCGGACTCTCCACCCTGCCCGGCACCGCCGCCGAGATCCTCGACGACGAGGTTCGGGCGATCATCTGCCCAGACAAGGTCGATACCGCCCAGTGGCTGGAGGTGATGCGGACGGCCCACCGCGTCGGCCTGCGCACGACCGCGACGATCATGTTCGGCCATGTTGAGGGTTACGAGCATTGGGCGCGCCATCTGCTGCTCGTCCGTGACCTTCAGGAGGAGACAGGCGGCTTCACCGAGTTCGTACCGCTGCCCTTCGTCCACATGGAGGCGCCGATCTGGCGCAAGGGTCGCGCCCGCTCCGGCCCGAGTGCGCGCGAGACGCTGCTGATGCACGCCGTCGCGCGGCTGGCGCTCCATCCGCTGATCCCCAACATCCAGGCGAGCTGGGTCAAGCTCGGCGGTGAGGGCGCGGTCGCGGCGCTCCGGGCTGGCGCCAACGATCTGGGCGGCACGCTGATGGACGAATCGATCACCCGCGCGGCGGGCGGCCAGAACGGGCAGCTCTGCGATCCCGAGCGGATGGCGGCGCTGGCCGCGTTGGCCGGACGCCACGCCCGCCAGCGCACGACCCTCTACGCGCCCGTGCGGGCCGATACACAAATCCCTGCAGGAGAATAGGATGACCGATCTGAAGAGCGTTGCCGTTGTCGGCGGCACCGGCAATCTGGGCGCGGCGATCGCGCGGCGGCTAGCGAAGGCGGGGCGCCGGGTCGTCATCGGTTCGCGTTCGTCGGAGAGCGCGGCGAAAGCGGCGGAGGAGCTGGGCTTCGATCTGACGGGGGCGGCCAATGCCGATGCGGCCGCCGCCTGCGACATTGTCATCGTCACCGTGCCGTTCGCGGCGCAAGGAGCGACGCTGGCCGGGATCGCGCCGCATGTCGCGGGCAAGATCGTCATCGACACGACGGTGCCGCTGGTGCCGCCCAAGGTGATGCGCGTCCAGCTTCCCGTCGAAGGAAGCGCCGCCATGCGCGCGCAGTCGCTGCTGGGCGAGGGGGTGACGCTGGTCTCCGCCTTCCATAATGTCGCCGCGCACACGCTCATCACCGATGCGGATGTCGACTGCGACGTGCTGGTGTTCGGCGACGACAAGGCCGCACGCGCCGAGGTGATCGGTCTGGCAGAACAGATGGGCCTGCGCGGGCTGCACGGCGGCGCGCTCGTCAATGCGGCCGCGGCCGAGGCACTGACCTCGGTGCTTATCTTCCTCAACAAAACCTATCAGGTCGACGGCGCCGGCATCCGGATCACCGGGACGCTGATCGAACCGACGGACTGAGGGTCGTCCTCGCGGCATGATCCAGATCTTCCCCTTGGACGGCATCGGCGAGATCGAGCCGGGCGCCGATCTCGCTGGCGTCCTTGCGGCGGCGGCGCGGGCAGCCGGGATCGTCCCCGACGCAGCCGACATCCTGGTCGTCACGCAGAAAATCGTCTCGAAAGCCGAGGCGCGCTTTGTCGATCTGGCAAGCATGACGCCCGGCGTGCGGGCGCTGGAGCTGGCGGAGATTACCCGCAAGGATGCGCGCCTGGTCGAGCTGGTGCTGGCGGAGAGCGTCGCGGTGGTTCGCGCTGCCCCCAATGTGCTAATCACGCGCCACCGCTCCGGGCTGGTGATGGCCAATGCGGGGATCGACCGATCCAATCTGGGGCCGGGGCGCGACGATGCCGTCCTGCTGTTGCCCCTCGACGCCGATGCCTCGGCGGCGCGGATCCGCGGGGCGCTGGCGGCGCTCTGGCCACAGGTGCCGGGTGTTCTCATCTCGGACAGCTTTGGCCGTCCCTGGCGCTACGGCGTCGTCAATGTGGCGATCGGGGCGAGCGGGCTGCCCGCGCTGATCGACCGGCGCGGCGAACTCGATCGCGAGGGGCGCAGGCTGGAGGTCACCCAGGTCGCGCTCGCCGACATGATCGCGAGCGCCGCCGGCATCGCGACCGGGGAGGGTGCGGAGAGCATACCCGCCGTGATCGTGCGCGGCGTGCCGGCGACGCAAGCGCCCGATGCGCGCGCCACCGCCCTCGTCCGCCCGCTCGCCGAGGATCTGTTCCAGTGAGCATAGTGGTGCTGACCGGCGGCGTCGGCGGCGCCAAGCTGGTGCTCGGTCTGATCCATACCCTTCTGCCCGGAGAGGTGACGGCGATCGTCAACACCGGCGACGACTTCACCCATCTCGGCCTTGCCATATCGCCCGATATCGACACGTTGCTCTACACGCTGGCCGGCAAGGCCAATGCCGCGCAGGGCTGGGGCCGCGAGGGCGAGACCTGGAGCTTCCTGGCGGCGCTCCGCTCGCTCGGCGGCGAAGACTGGTTCGCGCTCGGCGACGGCGACCTTGCGCTACATGTCCTTCGGACTGCGCGGCGCGCGGCGGGCGAGCCATTGTCGGCGATCACAGCGGATTTTGCGCGTGCCTGGGGGATAGGCGCGGCGATCCTGCCGATGAGCGACGATCCGGTGGCGACTGTCGTCCAGACCGGGGAAGGCCCGCTCGCCTTCCAGCGCTACTTCGTCGAGCGACGCTGCGAGCCGGCGGTGCAGGCAATCCGGTTCGAGGGGGCGGAGACGGCGCGCCCGGCGCCTGGCGTGATCGAGGCGATCCATGCGGCCGATGCTATCCTGATCGCCCCGTCCAATCTCTTCCTGAGCATCGATCCGCTGCTTGCCGTTCCTGGCCTTCGCGCGGCATTGGGCAAAGCGCGCGCGCCGGTCGTGGCGGTCTCGCCGATCGTCGGTGGCGTGGCGGTCAAGGGGCCGACCGCAAAACTCATGCGCGAGCTGGGTCTGGAGGTGAGCAACGCCGGCATTGCCGCCCATTATCACGGCCTGATCGATGGCCTGGTGATCCATAACGGCGACGATGCTGCGGAGGGTGTCGAACTCGCGCAAACGGACACGATGATGCGCGACGACCGAGACAAGATGCGCGTCGCAGAGGTGGCACTGATGCTGGCTACGTCGATCGGATCGCGATGATCTGGACCGCGATCGTCCCGCTGAAACTGCGCGCACTGAGAAAGTCGCGTCTTGCTTCCTGCATGTCACTGCAGGAGCGCCAAACGCTGAGCGACCGCATGGCAGCGCGGGTCCTCGCCGCATTGGATGAGGCAGGCATTCCAACGCGCGTGTTGTCGCCGGTGCCTTGGGCCGGCTTGCCATGGGAGCCGGACTATGGCGCAGGACTCAACGCTGAGTTGGATCGGGTGCGGGCGGCGCTAGCTTATACGCCGCTGCTGGCCATAAGCGGCGACCTGCCTCTGTTGACCGCCGGCGACGTCCGCTTGCTTCTCGCCAGCGCCGGGGAACAAGGCGTTGCCATCGCGCCCGACCGGCATGGCCAGGGCACGAATGCGATCGCCCTGCACGATGCCCGGCCGTTTGCCTTTTCGTTCGGTGAACGGAGCTTCGCCCGGCATCTCGCCGCGGCACAAGGTGCCGCAATTATTCGCGATCATCCCGGACTCGCCTTCGATCTCGACACGCCCGCCGATCTCGACGATGCGCGCCGCCTGGGGTGGGCGTGAGCTTCGATCGGCACCAAAGAACTTGAGAGTCTCGCTTCTGGAAGGAACCCTGGCGTGCGATCCTGGTCGAACTCGGCAAGCGCAAGTTGGTCGGGGGTCAGGAGGATATGATCATCGATGTCGCGCTCGATATGGCGGCCAGAAGATCGTGATGATTTTAAATGCCGGAAGAAAACATCGCCCATACGGATTTAAATGCAACCGAGAAGGGGCAGCAGGCCAGCTAGCGTGGTCTGAAGGCCGCGTTGCGCGATGATACGGACCGTATGCTCCCAGCAAAACCGAACCGCTCCTGACCAATCGAACGATGCGCCACGTCCGGCCCTCCTTTTCAGAAAGCCCATAGAATCAACAATCAATACCGATGTCTACACCCACCCGCGCACAGGTCTCATTATGCGGCGAATCCGGAACTGCGCAACTTACCAAAGCAACTGCGCACTTCGCTGATGAACAGATCAGGCACTTCGAACGCGGCGAAATGCCCGCCCCTGTCCAACTCGTTCCAGTGGATAAGGTTGGGCATGTGGCTTTCGCACCAGCTGCGCGGCGCACGGTAAAGCTCATTAGGGAACACACTGCATCCGGCAGGCAGTTCGATCCGTGCGCCGGAAAAGGCACCCACAGAACTTTCCCAATAGAGTCGTGCAGAGGATGTGCCGCTGTTTGTCAGCCAATAGAGCATCACATTGTCGAGCATGTCATCGCGCGTGAGGGTGGCAGGCAGATTGCCGTCATGATCGGTCCAGGCATGGAATTTCTCGATGATCCATGCGGCTTGCGCCACCGGCGAATCGGCAAGGCCATAACCAAGCGTTTGTGGCCGCGTTGCCTGCTGGATCGAATAACCGGACTCCCATGCATTGTAGTGAGCTAATGCATCCAACATGGCCTTCTCTTCGGTCGAGAGCTCCGCTGGTATGTCACGCGGCAGCACCATCGGTAGATTGACATGAACGCCGGCCAAGCCCTCCGGCCTTTGGGCACCCAGCGCGGTTGTGATTCCTGCGCCCCAGTCGCCGCCTTGCGCGACATAGCGCGTATATCCCAAGCGTCGCATCAGTATCGACCACGCCTGGGCAATGCGCTGCACCTTCCAGCCTGCCTGCGTCGGCTTGCCTGAAAATCCATACCCCGGCAGCGATGGCAGGTATCCGTCATCCCAGACCCACGTGGCGTAGATGGCCATGAGCTTTGAGTGTCCCGCGTGCATATCGCGTAATTTGATTCGGCGGGGTGACTGTGGAGCAAGAGATCGACGGCAGTGGCGGCGTGGAGAACGGGCGCCGACGGCGCTGGACGCTGGAAGAGAAGCGCGCGGTGGTGGAGCTGTCGCTCGATCCGGCGTGCAGCATGGCGGAGGTGGCCGCGTGTTTCGATGTCCTTCCGGCCCAGATATATGCCTGGCGCCGCGAGTTGCGCGAGATGGCGGAGGACGCGGCGCGCGAGGACAGGGCGATGTTCCTGCCGGCGGTCATCGAGCCGACATCGGTGCCGGCGGTGCTGCTCGAACCGGAGGCCGCGAACGCGCGGCTGCTGCCGGACGCGGTGGTGCAGGTCGCAATGGAAGTGCGCGGCGTGCCAGTGATGGTCGCCCACGGCGCAAGTTCGACGCTGGTCGCCTCGGTAATCGCAGCGCTGCTGAGGGCGCGATGATCGGGCCGGGCAGCGACGCCAAGGTGCTGATCTACACCAAGCCGATCGATTTCCGCTGCGGCATCGACACGCTGGTGGCCAAGGTCCAGCACGAGTTGAGCCAGGATCCGTGGCGCGGAGTCGCCTATATTTTTCGTTCCAAGAGGAAGGACAGGCTGAAGATTCTGTGGTTCGACGGCACCGGCATCTGGCTGATGACCAAGCGCGCCGAGGCCGCCGAAGGATTCGCCTGGCCGCCGGCGGTCGATGGCAGTTTTTCGATCACGGCGGCGCAGATGGCAGCACTCACCTCGGGCATGGACTGGCGTCGGCACCGCGCGCCAAGGCGCGTAAATCCGCCTAAAATCGAGGGTTTCGCTGATGCGTGAGATAGTCGCGACAGGCCGAGTCAACTGCGCTGGACGCGTCGTTACGCATGTGATTCGATGCCTGCCATGGACCCGCTGACGGCCTCCTGCAAAGACCCAGTTGCGCTGCTCGCGACCATCGCGAAGCTGACCGCCGAGGCGGCCGAACGCGACCAGCAGATCGTTCGCATCAACGCCGAGAACGAGGCGCTCGCCCGCGCTGCGGCCCAAGCTGAGGCGCGCGAGATCATCGCGCTCGCCACCGCGAAAGCGGCCGAACACGCCGCCGTCATCGCCGAGGCGAAGGCCGCCGAGATGGAGGACGCGCTCGCGGCCGCCCGCGATGAGGTCAAGCGCCTCAACGACATTCTCGACCAGTTCAAGCGCCACCGTTTCGGCCAGAGCGCCGAGCGGCTCGATCCCGACCAGTACCAGCTCGTGCTCGAAGAGCTCGAAGCTGCCTTGTCGCGCGCCGAGGCCGGGCTCGAAGCGCTGATCGACCAGGCTGACGCGACCGGCGAGACAAAGCGCCGCCGCCGCAACAACCGTGGAGCGCTGCCCGCCCATCTCGAGCGTATCGAGCAGGTCGTCGACATCGAAGACAAGCAGTGTGCCTGCTGCGGCAACGATCTTCATGTCATCGGCGAGGACGTCACCGAGCGCCTCGACGTCGTGCCCACCATCTTCCGCGTGCTGGTCACCCGCCGTCCGCGCTATGGCTGCCGCGGCTGCGACGAGGGCGGCGTCACCCAGGCGCCGGCGCCAAGCTTCATCGTCGATCAGGGCCTGCCCACCGACGCGCTCGTCGCCCAGGTCATCGTCGCGCGCTACGCCGATCACCTTCCGCTTTACCGGCAAGCCCAGATCTACGCCCGCCAGGGGATCGATCTCGACCGGGCAACGCTCGCCGACTGGGTCGGGCGCGTCGGATGGTGGCTGACTCCGCTCAGGCAGCATCTGCTCGCCGAGCTGCGAAGTTCGGTGAAGCTGTTCGCCGACGAGACGCGCATGCCCGTGCTGGCGCCCGGGACCGGCAAGACCAAGAGCGGCCAGCTGTGGGCCTATGCCCGCGACGATCGGCCATGGGGCGGACTCGCGCCGCCCGCCGTCGTCTACATGTACGCCACCGGCCGCGGCGGCATGCATCCGATCGACCATCTCGGCGACTTCGCCGGGGTGCTCCAGGTGGACGGCTATGCCGGCTACAATGAGATCAAGCGCCGCAATGGCGTCACCCTCGCATTCTGCCTGCTTCACGCGCGGCGCAAGTTCTACGATTTCCGCGAAAAGGAGCCCGTTGCCGACGAGGTGCTCCGTCGCTTCTCGGCGATCTACAAGATCGAGGCGACGCTCAGGGACACCTCGCCCGAGGCGCGGTTCGAAGGGCGGCAGCTGATGCTGAAGCCGCTGTTCGATAACCTGCGCGACTATCTCTCGAAGAACCTCGGCCGGTTCAGCGCCAAGGGCAAGATGGCCGAAGCGATCAACTATATGCTCAACCACTGGCAGCAGCTCACCTATTGCCTGCTCGACGGCCGCGTCGAGCTCGATACCAACACGGTCGAAAGAAGCATCCGCCCGATTGCCCTGTCGCGCCGCAACTCGTTGTTCGCCGGCAGCGATGCCGGGGCAGACAATTGGGCGGTGCTCGCCAGCCTTCTCGAAACGTGCAAACTCTCGGACGTCGATCCGCTCGCCTGGCTCACCGCCACCCTCACCAAGCTTGCCAACGGTCATAGCAACAAGGACCTCGATTCCCTCATGCCCTGGCACTCCCCCAAGATCGCCGGGCGCAACGCCCCCTCTTAAGACGCTTGACCGGCACGTTTCCGCCACGTGGGCCTGGGATGACGGATACCATACAACTGGGTCGATACCAACGCCGCACAAACCGCGTTCGAGATCAGCAATCTCGCCAGCGCCGCCTGATCGCTGAAATTACACCGCCGATCTCGCCGTGGTTGCTCAGCCGCCCCGTGGGGGATTTTTACCGCTTACCACCAAGCTTGCCAACGGTCATAGCAACAAGGACCTCGATTCCCTCATGCCCTGGCACTTCCCCAAGATCGCCGGGCGCAACGCCCCCTCTTAAGACGCTTGACCGGCACGTTTCCGCCACGTGGGTCTGGGATGACGGATACAGATCAAGTCCCCGGGCGTCAACTGTTTTGCTCCCGCGCAATTAAGCGTCGCCCGCGTTGCGAGCAAATACCATTTTCCAACCAATTGGTTACCTTTTCCGTATCGCTCGGCCGATGCAAGCCCTTGCTCTTGCGCCCTTTGCTTTTCCTCAAGCGAGAGGCAAAGGCGAGAATTGCGCATCGAAGGCAGCCAGATCGGGCTTCTCCAACAGCTTGCGCTCGCCCAGATGAGCGACGACGGATTCGAGGGACGCCAGAATCGCCTGGCGACCCTCGAGGCTCAGATAGGGGACGTGATAAGCGACAAACGGCTCGATCACGTCGAAGCCGACATAGCCCAGCGCCCCTTGGAAGAAAGGGCGCAGCATCCCGGTCACGAGCTCACCGTGGATCGCTCCAGGTCCGAACATATGCTCGCGGCCGCCAAGGCTGAAAGCCGCGAAAGCCCTCTTGCCGGCCATTCCGCCCGAGCCATAAATGTGTCTTCCCCGGTAGAACGTCCCCGATACGAAGACCCGGTCGATCCACCCCTTCAAAATCGCCGGAACACCGAACCAGAACAGCGGGAAGGTGAAGACAACGAGGTCGGCAGCCAGAATCTTGGATATTTCGAGGCTGATGTCGTGAGCGATGGTTCCGGTTTCATAGGCATGGCGCTGCTCCAGGGCGTAAACCAGATGCTCGGGATCCTTACGGGCAGAAAAATCCGCCGGCGACAGGACGGGATTGAAGCCCATCGCATAGAGGTCGGACTGCGTGACCTCCCACCCGTCGGCGGCCAGGCGCGCGGCAATTGTGTCGCGCATCGCCGTAACGAACGAATCCGCTTCCGAATGCGCATGAACGATGAGTGCTGTTCCGGACATATCCTGATTTCCGATCCTCCGCTTCGTCGCGATGCCTGCATGTCAGCGAGAAAGGCTCTCAGCCGGATGGCTTGAACCGGGATTTTCCCGGTTGACGATCGTCCCACGCTTGGCGCCGGCATTCCAAAAGTGCGACGCCTCCCCGCCATCGCCAAAAGCCCGAAGATGGATGCAGCCATAGGCTTCAAGCCCCCGCGCCAACCACCCTGCGCCCAAGCGCACCACGCCTTGCCAGCTCATCACTCCCTATCCCTCCCGCGACTGCCGCCCTTGGTGGATTCCGGGAGATCGCGCGGACCGCTCATGTTCCCCGAATGCGCCGCTCTGCTTCGCTGGCGCGCACCATGCTGGCGGGCTCCCCGGCGATGCACCAGTTCTCCGGCGCAATCGAGATCACCTGCCCACGCACATTGCGGCGTTCGCAGCGGCAATGCGCGACGATGAGATCGGTAAATCCGCGCAACAAGGCATGAAGCTGCTCCTGCGGCCTTCCCGCCAGCGCGAGGCATGTAAAATAGGGCGCATCCGCTCCCCCGTCCGACGCCAGCACGCCTGCGGTCGCCCAATGCTGCGGCCGATGCAGAGAAACGAAAGCCCTGACACGGTCCAGAGGCAGCGGATCGACGGCAGGATAAAGCGTCCGGACATAGAAATCGGTCGCCTGCTCGAGCAGCGCGCCGATTTCGTCGTCGGATTGCCGTCCTTCGGTCAGATGGAACTCGACAATGGGCATTTCGTCTCCTCAGGGAATGGCGTGGCGACGCCCCGCATCCAGCATCAGAGTCGAGCCGGCGAATGCATCGGCACGGGGGTCGAGAAGCAAAGCGATCGCCCAGGCCACGGACTCGACCGAAGTGAACGCCCCGATCGCCGAGTCCGCGCGCATGCGATCGAGCATGGTGTCGAAGCTCACGCCCTCCTTCTCGGCGCGTGCCCGGGCGATGCCGTGCAATCGTTCGGTGTCCGCTGGCCCCGGGGCGACGAGATGCGCCGTTACGCCGAGTTCGCCATAGGCCCAGCTCATCTGCCGCACGAGGTTGGCGAGCGCCGCATTGGCGACACCCGCGGTCGCGGCATAGGCTGTCGGCTCGAAGCCATAATGCCCGCCAATCGCGACGAGACGCGATCCGCGCCGCAGGTGCGGCTCGGCGGCCCGCACCAGGCGAACGAAGCCTCCGACCTTGATATTGCAGGCTTCGACCAGCGCAGAAATTGGCGCCGCGCGCACTCCGCCGGCCACCGGCACCCCTGGGGCATGGACCACGATGGACACCGGCGCCGTGATCGCCGCGCCGATCGCCTTGATCGCCGTGTCATCGGCCATATCGGCGATCACGGCCCGAAACCTGTCTCCATGCCTTTCGCCAAGCGCGGCGAGCGAGGCCGGGTTTCGGGCGACGCCCAGAACATCGATGCCTGCCGCGACAAGGTCCGTCACAATGGCCTGTCCGAGCGCGCCGCCGGCACCGACGACGATGGCTTGATCGCGCATCGCTCAGGTCAACACATTGAGGAAGCTGGGAACGACCACATTACCCTGGCTGAACAGCGCGTTCCCGAATTTCGAGGTGTCCCAGATCAGCGCCGGATTGTCTGGATAGTAGACGTAGCCGCCGGTGAAGACCTCGTTGCGGTTGCCCGAGGGATCGAAGAAATAGACCGTGGCGCCGCGGGTCACGCCGTGCCGGTTCGGTCCGAAATCGATGGGTATGTCATATTTCCCCATGCGATCGGCGGCGTGATAGAGATCGTTTACCGATTCCAGGAGGAACGACATATGGTGCAGCTTGCCGTCCTCCGGTTGGGCAACGAAAGCGATATCATGCGGCTTGTTCGAACATGACACGAAGGTCGCCAGCGGTGCGCGGGACTCGTGATCCTGCAATTCCTCGGTGAGGTTGAACCCGAATACCTTGATGAACAGATCGCGCGATGCGGCGATGTCCCGCCCGCCGAGCAGGCAATGGTCCAGGCGGATGATGCGCATGCCCTTGATGTAACCGTCATCTGGGATCGTTCCCGGATTGGCCGCATCCATACCGTTCCCGACCTGCTCCTTGAAGGCATAGAGCTGGCAGACATGGCCGGTGGGAAGCGTGAACTCGACGCGCCGTCCGCTGCGGGCGTAGGTTCCAGACGGTATCTGACGGGTTTCGACGCCATAGTCCTGCAACCGTTGATCCAGCGCGGACAGCGTATCGTCATCCAGAACCTTGAAGGCGACATAGTCGACGCCGCACTGGTCAGCCTGACGGATGACAACCGAGTGGCAATCATGCTCGTCCCACGCCTTGTAGTAGGTCTTGCCATCGTCATCCCGGCCCGTCTCGATCAGGCCCAGATATTCGCCGTAATGGCGCCGCGCGGCCTCGATATCGAGAACCCGTACGCAGATTTCGCCCAGCCTCAGGACACCGTGGATCGCCATCAATTTTCTCCAGGATATTCGGGTGTCTTGTCGACACCCTTGGTTTCTGTCTTCCGCAAGACGTTCAGCGGAAGCGGTTCGATCTCGAGATTGCCTCGGGGAATGATCCGGCAGGCAAGCACGATACCCGCCGCCTCGTCGGCCTCAGAGATGCGGCTGCGACTCATGGGCAGCACTTGGTAAGAGCCTTTGATCACGCGGATTCGGCAAATCCCGCATCCCCCGCCCCGGCATCCGACGGTTACAGCGGCCGCCCTTGCGGCGATCATACCATGAAGCAAAGGAATTCCGGTCGCCGACGGGAATTGAAGCGATGTCCCGGTTACGCGCACAAGATGGGCTTGCCCGGCCTCTTCGGCCGGATGATCGATCATCTCTTGCGCTGCCGCCACGCTGGCGAATCCCGATGCCATCGAATTATTCCTTCTCCCGACTCTTGGGTTACTGCCCCTTGACGATACCTTCCAATACCTTAGCGTGTGATCGGTGATACGGCCTGCGTATCCATAGACCCGCTTGCGCACTGCAAGCCCGCAGCAGCAATCTGCTCGTCCTCTTCCGCCGTTCCGCCGGAAACCCCGATCGCTCCCAGACAGTGCGCTTCGTGGAAAATAGGGATACCGCCCGGAACCACGGTAAGGCGGGGGCGACGCAGGAGGCCGTTGCGAACATTTTCCTCTGTTTGCGCCAACATCTCGCCAAGACCACGCGTTGACAGGGAAAACCCGGCCGCTGTCCAGGCCTTGTCGATCGCGAGATCAGTCGAGATGAGAAACGCGCCGGGCAGCCTGAGGAAGGCTATCAGTGCCCCGGCGGAATCGACCAGCGCTATGCAGGCCCGAACCCCGAGACGATTTGCCTCCGCGCGAGCTGCTGCAAGCGCATGTTCCAGCGCGTTTGCGGACACCGCAGGGAGTGCGGCGAAGCCATTGCCGCTTCCGCCCTCATTCCTTTGTCCCTCCGCCATGATCAAATCGACTTGAACAAAGGCGAACGGACCTGCTGCGCGTCAGCGGCCGAAATGAACTTTTCGGTATAGATGTCCCGTTCGAACAGACGGCCCTGCATTAATGTCGAGAGGCAGGCCTCGATCATCAGCGGCGGGCCGCATAGATAGGCTTTGTACCCCTGAAGTCGCCTTCGAAGCACCTTTGCGCCAGTTCGTGCACGAAGCCGCGTTCGCCCGACCAGGCACTGTTTTCCGGCTCGTGCGACAATATCGGAAGATAGGAGAAATTGGTGTGGCTGGCGGCGAGCGCGAGAAACTCGTCGTGATAATAGAGCTCCTCGCGGCTGCGCTGCCCGCAGATCAATGTCATGGGGAGATCGCAGCCATGCCCCAGCAAATCCAGGATCATCGATCGCGGGCTCGACAGGCCCGAGCCGCCAGCCAAGAACAGCATCGGCGTTCGTGCGGATTTGCGCACGAAGAAGCGGCCATAGGGTCCCGTGATCTTGATTGGATCGCCTTCGCGCAGGTTCTCATGTACGTAGGCGGTCCCGGCGCCACCGGGTACCAGTTTGATGTTGAGCTCGATTACCTGCCCATTTCCCGGTGGACTGGCGATCGAGAAAGCGCGCGTCCCGATTCCGTTCGGCAGTGCGAGGTTGATATATTGGCCTGCCTGGAAGTGGATCGGTTGTCCAAGATCGATCCAAAGACCCTTGATGGTAGGCGTCAGACTTTCGATCCGTGTGACGCTGCCAGCGAAGTCGCGGATCGGAATGACCTCGGCGTCGGGATCCTCGTCGATGTCAGCTTCGATCGTGATATCGTCCTCGACTGTGGCGCAACATGCCAGCGTATTCCCCTCTTCGCGCTCGAAATCCATGAGCGCGAAGCTGGAGGCGCCGCCATGATCCACTTCCCCGTCGAGCACGCGCACCTTGCAGGTGGCGCACAGGCCATGACCGCAGGCATGGGGAAGGTAAATGCCGGCGCGGAGGGCCGCATCGAGAATGGTCTGCCCCTCCTCGATCGGTACGCTCGCGCCGAGCGGCTCTATCGTCAGTTCGTGGGCCATGGCATTCAGGGATTCGGGAACAAGGCGCTGGGAAACGGCGTGATCATGCGAATATGATCCTTGTGCCCGATGCCATTGACTTCCAGCGTTGCCGCGAAGTCGGGCTCGAACGGCGTGTCGCCATTCAGCCACTCAACGGCTTGCCAATCGATTGCGCTGGCCTGAGGATCAGGCGCGAGCAGCGGCTTGACCCGCTCTTCTATCATTTCGCCGAAGGTGGTGTTCCTCGGCGTAAAGAGGAGGAAGGGCGCCGCGAACAGCAAATGCTGTTCCCACCCGAAATACACGATGAGATTGTCGCCGAAGACTTCCGCACGATCGCGGGAGGGGAATTCGTAGCTGCCGATAGCCTTGACTGACATGGCTGGTCCTTTCCCAAACAGGGGTTGGTGGGGCGGGCGACGCCGCAAGCGCCGCCTCGCGCGGTCAGGCGGAAGCCTTGTGCCGCCAAGCCTCGAAGTTGGCGCGATCCTCGGAGACGGAGTAATCGCCATTGTCGACGCCGGGCTGCAGGCCGACCCATTCCATCCACTTGGCAAGATCGCCGAAGTTGGGCGCAGCGAAGAGCTGATTCATGGGCAGCCAAGCCTGCGCAAATTTTTCCGGCTCAGCGAGAAAGATGTCCTTGCAGCCATCCGAGCAGAAGTGGAATTTCTCCCCCCGGTACAGCGTATCGCGGTAGCAATGCCGGGTGGGATCGCCGGGCTCGGTGAATACCTCGGGCAGCTGGCAGGTCTGACAGAGTTTCGCGAGTCCGAAATTCGCGTAAGGCGTTCCGGCCTGCTCCATCGCCTTAATGTGTTCCCAGCGCGGCCGGTAATAGCGATCGAAGGTGTCGGGGTATTTCTTCGACAGCCAGGCCATGTCCTCATCCGATGGGATCCAGGCATGGAAGGCCGTTCCGTAGCTCCACTGATAAAGCCCGAGCATGAGCTGGTGCGATACATGATCGGCCGCCTCAGTCGCGACCTCCCAGCCCTTCGGAACGCGAATGCCGTAGCGGGCGAGGTCGCGGAACAGCGCGCCGCCATTTTCCACGCCGTAGATTTCCCAGGCTTCTTTCCAGCTCATCACCCGTTTGGGCAGCATATAGTCCATCATGGCGCCGACCAGCGTCAGCATCCGCATTCCGCGCCAGAACCATTTATCCAGCCAGCCCTGGACGATGGGCAGATTGTCCGGATCCTGCTCGAGCATGAACTTGATGCACTCGAGACCAAGCGTCATGTGGCGAGCTTCGTCCGACTGCGCTGAAAAGCCGAACGTCACCGTGGCCATATCGCCATTATATGCAGCGCCGGACATGAACGGGACGAACAACAGGTTCGTCAGCACATATTCGAAGGCGAAGCCGATCGCAGTGATAAACTCGAACGGGCCGCCCGACATCGCATCGTCGAAGAACGAGCGTGGCACCGACGTGTACCAGATACGGTCACGACCGTCCGCGAAAGCGTGGAACCCGTTGTAGAACTTGTTGTAGTTCGACGCGGCGTGGATCTGGGTCTGGGCGTGACGGATTTCGTCCAGCGACTGCATCTGACATGCGATTTGTGTGCCGACGCCTTCGAACTCGCGGCCGATACGTGCAAAACCCTTGTGCGCGGCATATTCGCCCGGACTGATCGCCTGGATGAAGAGCTTGAGCGCAGTGAGATACCTCCCGTCGGTGATGTTGAGGTGGCCATTATTCTGTGCGTGCGCGTCGAGGATCGCATAGTATTTGCGCTCCTTCTCGGCCTGATATTTCCAGTAGGCGTCCATCGTCAGGCGGAATGGATCTTCCCACTTGTCCCAGTCGTGGATCTTGATGCCTTCGTACCGGGTATAGGGAAAAAGCGCTTCCTTCGGCTGGTAGGAGGGGGCCCATCCGAGATCGCGGGTGAGCAGCCGGTAACGTTCCTTGATGCCGAGCTTTGGCGCGAGGGTCTGCATGTCCATGATCGATATCCTCTCAATTCGCCCAGCTCAGAACGAGCCGGTCGTCATCCTCGTCCACATGGCCGGACAGGGTGACGAGGTTGATGTGCAGTTCCTGAAGGTCGAAGCGACGGCCGAGCATTTCCTCGATCGTTTCCCGCTTGATCGTCAGCTCATCAGGCGCGGTGATGCGCACCATGGCGGGCTGATACTCGGCTTCCGCCGCGGCATTGTCCTGCAGGATCGCCTCGACGATCGGGCGGGTTTCCTCATTGGCCTGGAAGGCGATGAATACGGTCGACATCGAATATCTCCTCAGAGGGAAAGGCCGGCCTTGACGGCGCGCTTGCGAAGCGCGTCCTGGGCCTGGGCAATCGTCTCGTCCGCGCTGTCACCCAACACCAGTTCAGCTACCGGCAAGAGGGCCGAGGCAGCGCGCGCACTCCAGCTATCGAACCAGGCAGCCAGAACCGCCGTGTTCTCCGCGCTTTCGCCGGCCGCGATCTTGAGAACGCTGTCGACCCACTTGGCGGCTTCGTCATACCACTCCACCTGAAACTGGGTGACCATACTGATCGCGGAGCCGCCGCGTGCGGATAGAACACCATCGATCGCCGCGTCGTAGATCACCGGGTAGAGCAAGCCGTCGATCGCGAAATTCTGCGCGACGAACAATTCGACAGGATCGCGGATAATCATGGTGTCCTCTGCCAGCCGCCGCAGCGGCTGCCAAACGTCCGCCTCGAGCCACGCGGTACGGCCAACGGTCAGCGCGTCCGCGCCTCCGAACAGAAGGCCGGCGCGCGAGAGATATTGCGCGATCGCCAGCGCATCCATGCCCTGATAGAGACATGGTTGGGTGAAGGTGGTGCCGTAGCCATAGCCTGCGATCAGCACGTTGTTCTGGTTCGACGCCCATGCCGCGTGGCGCAATGGGATCAGGATGGCGAGCGCCTGTTCAAGGACGTCTGCCGGCACGGAGAGATGCAGCTTGCGGCTTTCGACAAAGGTGAAAGCTCCTTCGACCGCTTCCTGCTGACGCGCCCGAGCCAGCGTATAGGTGCTGTAAAAATATTGTCGCGGGTCCTTGAATGCGTCCCAATCGGCCATTTTCACCAGCGACAGGCCAGGATCATAGAGTTGCTGTTCGGGCGCCCAGGTTGGGCGGTAATGCAGGTTCTCCTTGGCCTGAATGTCATAGGAGCCTTCCTGATAGCGAGAGGCTGGCTTGTCTCCAAAGCGGCGGACGATATTATCGAACGTCTTGCGCTTCGGTTCGATCTGGATGGTCTTGAGGTCTATCTGCATCATTTCTCTCCGTGCAGGCTGGCGTGCTGATCAATCAGGTGCTGGACGTCTGATGGACGCCACGACATCGCGACCGCCTCGTCTCCTTTGTCAACGGCGGTCAGATTTTAGGCCAGCGGGGCGGAGTAAAAGCAGGCCACTGTTGATGCGGGCCTGACGATATGAAGAGGGCCCCGATCGGGGCCCTCTTCATATCGTTGTCATCATTGATCAGGTGGCGGTGATCTCGCCAGTGTCCGGGTCGACAACCTGGGTGGCCTGGTTTTGCTCCGCACCGGCAGCACGGTGGCGGGCGGACTGCTTGAGGCGGTAGCTATCGCCGTTCATGGCCAGGATGCTGACGTGGTGCGTGAGCCGATCGAGCAGCGCGCCGGTGAGCCGCTCGGATCCCAGGACCTGCGTCCAGTCCTCGAACGGCAGGTTGGATGTGACGATCGTTGATCCCCGCTCATAGCGCTGCGAGAAGGTTTCGAACAGCAGCTCAGCGCCTGTGGGCGAGAGAGGAACATAGCCCAGTTCATCGACGATCAGCAGCTTCACCGCCGCAAGATCGCGCTGCATTTTGAGCAGTCGCTTTTCGTCCCTCGCCTCCATCAGCTGGTTGACCAGGGCAGCGGCGGTCGTGAACGCGACCTTGAAGCCTTTCTGGCAAGCCGCCAGTCCCAGCGCGAGCGCTACATGTGTCTTGCCGGTGCCGCTATTGCCCAGCGCGATGATATTTTCCCGCCGCAGGATGTATTCGCAGCGTGCCAGCTCCAGCACGAGCATTTTGTTGAGGCCTGGAATGGCCGTAAAGTCGAACGTGTCGAAGCTTTTCACCGCCGGGAACCGCGCAGCCCGGATCCGGCGCTCCACGGTGCGGCGCTCACGATCGATCAGCTCAAGTTCGATGAGGCGAAGCAGGTATCGGCTATGATCGACCCCGTCGCGTGCACATTCACGCGCCAGCTTCTCATATTCCCGTAGCACCGTAGGCAGTTTGAGCTGCTTGAGATGATGCGCGAGCAGAACCTGCGGCGTCCCCGCCATAGTGCCGGTGGGCATCTTGTCCTCTGTGCCCCGGTTCATGCCGCCAACTCCTGAGATGTTTGGGGCACGAGCGCGGCATAGTCGGCGGCACGCGTCGTCTTCACGTCCATTTTCGGCAGGTGGGGATAGGCTGCCAGGTCCAGGCGGGCGGGCCGCCGTTCGATGCGCGCCAGCGCGATCTGCTTGACCGCATCGAAGCCGATTGCACCGATACAGATCGCCTCGTTCACCGCGAAGGTGACGATCTCCATCGGTATCGCCTCCAACAGGCGCAGGATCTGGATGAACTCGCGCTTGCCCTTGTTGCCCATACGCGCCTCAAGGAGGTGACGCATATGCTGGAACGCTTGCGGAAGGGCCCAGTCCTGCAACGCGGCGGCCTGATCGAGCGCATTGGGCTTGGTCTCGATCAGCGCCAGATAATGCAGCGGGTTCGCCACGAACATGGCCTCACCATAACAGCGCGGATGTCTGGCGATCTCCTCATTGCCACATAGGATGAC
>JBHSCB010000036.1:0-30741 GCA_042650965.1 Novosphingobium lubricantis
ACCGGCGTCTCGCCAAGGACGTGGAAGCCACCCTCAAATCCGCCGCAGCCTTCCTCTACGCCGCCGCCGCCATGCTCATGTTACGCCGATTGGCTCGGTCAGCGTGAGTTTCGAAACCGACTCTAAGCATAGGAACTTGGAAAAATAACACTCCACCTTCATTAAGGTCATTAATTAGTTCTTCTAATAAGTCTCGCATATTTGGAAGATGTTCAAGGACATGCATTGATGCAATGGCGTCATAGCCAGGAGGCACTGAAGCAAGGCTGTCATGTAATGAAACCTTATGCCTTAAAGGCATATGGCTGTGAACTTCCGAAAGAACATTAAGGGTAAGTTCAACAGCATATATTCTATCAAATGACCGGGCGGCGGCGGCAGCCGTAATGCCTCTACCAGCCCCAAAATCGATCAATGAACCAGTATTCAGGTCTGGAACTTGCTCGATCAGAAAATCTATCATCTTATTTTCGGATACTTTTGAATCTATATCCTTGATGTATTCAGGTGTTAAAGCATAAAAATCATCTGATGACATAGCTTGAATTGACCGGTCATCATCTCCAGAAATTACGCGCTTTAGGTCGGTCATGTTTAGAATTGCATGGCATTTCATGCACTGCCATAGTTCTACAATTCTTCCGTCAACGTCTGCCCGTAATTCATGCCGCGCAAGATTTTTGGATTCTCGGCAAACAGTGCAGGATACATCTTTTTCAAGATTCAGTGGCTGTTCAACAATATCCTCGGTTGTTTTAGCGATCGGTCCGTCATTCATGATAGGCTCCAAACTATCTTTGGAGGTCGGATATATTTCAAAAAATTATAAAGCATCGAATTAGAACTTCAATTCACCGAGCTTCTCCGGGTGATCGAGGTGACTGTGGCGGGTGTACTGAGCGAGAATGTGCATCAGCGACTGGTGGAGATCTTCGACCACGCCGTAGTTCTGGCAATCGACATGCAGGCTGACATCGGCCAGGTGGCGCGAAGGCGCACCGGCAAAGCCGGTCATGGCGATGGTGCGGATACCCTTTGCCCTTGCCAGTTCCAGCACGCGCACGATGTTGGGTGATGCCCCGGAGGAGCTTATGGCGATGAGCAGGTCGCCCGGTTCCCCCAGCGAATCGAGCTGGAAGGTGAACATTTCCTCGCTGCCGATGTCGTTGACGATGGCGGTGATGAGCTCCACGGTCGTGGACAGGCTGTAGACCTTGGGGCGCAGCGCGGTGTCGGTGCGGATGCCTTTCAGGCAGTCGCACACCAGGTGGTTGGCAATTGCCGCAGACCCGCCGTTGCCGCAGGAATAGATGCGGCCGCCTGCCTTTGTCGTTTGCGCGATCAATTCGCCCGCGGCAGTGATGGCCGCCGGGTCTATGGTGGCGGCGGCAGCGGCCATGAGGGTGAAGTATTCCCCGGCGTAATTGCCGGCGCCTTCGATCAGGCGGTCGGGAAAATAGGGCACGCGAATGGTCCTCCGGTCAGCGGGGGCTGTAGAACAGGATGCGGCTGCCAAGCGGTTCGAACCCGAACTTCACCTGGCGCAGGCCGATGGCGTTGGCGATGTCTTCATGCCGTTCGCGCGGTGCGTAGAACATCATGAACCCGCCTTCGCCAGCGCCCAGCAGTTTGCCGCCCAGCGCGCCTGCGCCGATCGCGGCATCGTACCATGCGTCGATTGCGCTGCTGGAGATACCGGCGGTCAGCGTTTTCTTGAGCGCCCAGTTTTCATCGAGAATATGCCCGAAACTGTCGATGTTGCCCCGGCCCAGTTCATCGCGCAGCAGATAGGTCAGTTCGACCATGCGCTTGAGCGCGGCCTGCTTTGCCAGGTCACTGCCGGTTTCGGCGGATTGGTTGGCGAGAATGGCCGAGGCACTGCGGGTGATGCCGGTATAGAAGACGATGATCCGCTGTTCGAGCAGTTGCTGCAGATCGCGGCGCATGATGACCGGGCTGACCGAAACGCGATCATCCTGGTGGAACTCGATCAGGTTCATGCCGCCATAGGCCGCGGCATACTGGTCCTGCTTGCCGATCGGCTGGCCACAGCGTTCGATTTCGATCTCGCAACTGCCGCGCGCGAGATATTCGGCAGAAACGTGCGCGCCCTGATAGGCGCTGAGCACGTTGAGCAGGCCCACGGTGAAGGTGGAAGACGAACCCAGCCCCGTCCCGCGCGACGGGATATCGGCAGTCGTGGTGATTTCCACCCCGCCCCGCATCCCGCGCAGATCGAACGCGGCGCGCACCAGTTCGTGGTCGATCTCGTCGATCGAGGTGACTTCTTCGGTGCGCGAATAGGCAAGGCGAATGCCGCCGTCGAACTTGCGGTTGATGCTGACGTAGACGTACTTGTCGATGGCGGTGCTGAGCACCGCACCGCCGTGCTCACGGTAGAATGCGGGCAGATCGCTGCCACCTCCGACAAAACTCATGCGCAACGGGGTCTGGCTGATAATCACGCGGGCTGTTCCTGCGAGGGGGTTGCCGGGGAGCGGGCTGCGGCGATCACGTGGTCAACGGCATCCGTGATGGAGCGTGCGCGCATGGTCGGTTCGGCGGGGTGTTTGCCATCGGCGCCCCGCTCACCGGTATCGACGAGGACGGAGCGAAGCCCGGCGGCCTGTGCCATGGCGATGTCTGCCGTGCTGTCACCGATCATCCACGACTGCGCCAGGTCGATGTTCATGGCTTCGGCGGCGGCCATGACCATGCCGGTTGCGGGCTTTCGGCAATCGCATTCACGCTTGAGCGCGGGCACTTCGCCGGGATAGCCCGCATGGGGATGGTGCGGGCAGTAGTGGATCGCATCGAGATAGGCACCGGCCTTGCCCAGCTCGCTTTCCAGCCGTGCGTGGATGCGTGCCAGCCCCGCTTCGTCCACTTCGCCGCGCGCCAGCACCGGCTGGTTGGTGATGAGCACGACGCGGTATTCCGCTTCGTTCAGCCGCCGCACCGCTTCGCCGGCCCCTTCGATCAGTTCGAGATCCTCCGCGCGCGAAAGGTGGCCGCGCAGATGGTTGAGCGTCCCGTCGCGGTCGAGAAAGACGGCGCGCTGCGGCGTACAGCGTCTGGCCCGTGCCACCACGCCGCTGCGCAGATGATTCTCGGCCTTGTCGAGCCTGGCCGGGGTGCCGATGTCCTTGATGTATTCGAAGCTGACATAGCCGCGGATTCGGGCGCCTTCTGCGACCAGCGCGGGGAACAGATCCTTGGCGAAATCGCCCGCCTGCATTCGCCCGACCCACGGTTCCAGCAGAGACCGGTCGACCACGTAGAATGCGGCGTTGACGAGGTTGCGCAGCCATGCGCCGGGCGGGTGGGGGTAGGAATGAAAGGCGCGAACCCAGCCCGCCTCATCGATTTCCACAAGGTCCGAGTCTGCAGGGTGGTCGTTGGGGTGGAGCAGCAGCGTTGCCTGCGCTCCGCTGCGCGCATGGTCGGCAAGCATGTGGGCAATATCGAGATCGAACAGCGTATCGCCATAGACCACGATGAAACGGTCGTGCAGCCGGTCAAGGCAGGCCAGTGTTGCCCCGGCGGTTCCGCGCGGGTCGCCATCGTCGATCAGCGTGACCTTTACCGGCAGGTCAAGCTGCGCGACAAACGCCTCGATCTGGTCGGCCGCGTGGTTGACGAGCAGGACGATGTCATCGCACCCCGATTGCACAAGGGCTTCGATCTGGCGCCGCAGCAGCGGCGTGCCATCAACATCGACCAGCGGTTTGGGCTTGCCGTTCAGCCGACTGGCCAGCCGGGTTCCCTTCCCGCCTGCAAGGATGATCGCCTGGACCATCAGGCGGCTTCACCGGCGATGATTTCCTGCACAGCCTTTGCCACAGCTTCCTGCGAGGAGAGCCGCGGCGCCCATCCGGTGGCGAGCAGCTTGTCGACCGAATAGCTGAACTTCGGCACATCCCCGACCCAGCCGCGATTGCCTTCGCCGAACTGGATGCGTGCGGCGGGCTTGCAGGCATCCCGTACCGTTTCCGCAATGAAGCGGACGGTCACGCCTTCGTCGGTCGGCCCGATATTGTAGAACGCAAAGGTTTCCTTGCGGTCGGCAATGTGCAGCATCCCGGCGACGAGGTCGGATACGTGAAGGTAGGACTTCTGCTGCGTACCGTTGCCAAGCACGTCCAGCACATCGGGCGTGGCCTGGAGCTTGCGCACGAAGTCGAGGATCACCCCGTGTGTCGCCGGAACGCCGATCACGTTGGGGAAGCGGAACACCGATACGCGGTCGATGTACGCTTCCTTGGCCGCGCGCAACTGCGCTTCCGAGGCCAGCTTCATCGCACCGTAGTTCGAAATCGGCAGCAGCGGGCCGATGTTTTCGTGGATGCGGTTGTCCCCGTGATCGCCATAAATGGCCGAACTTGACGCGAAATGGATCACCGGGATGGCGCGCCGCTTCATCACGTCGAGGATCGCAACCGTGGTCATGAAGGTTTGCTGCAGGTCGACACGGTAATCGGCAACGCCAGCGGGGATGTCCGAATTGGCGGCCATGTGCCAGATTTCGTCAACCACAAGGTTGCCAAGCGCGTCATCCAGCAGTTGCGGGTCGCTGCAATCGGCCTTGATGAAGGCGAAGCCGTTGCGCCTGGCGATGGCCTCCATGTTGCCGACCGTACCGCGCGAAAGGTCGTCCACTACGGTGACTTGCTCCCCACGGTCGAGCAGGGCGCTGGCCAGATTGACACCGATGAAACCGGCGCCACCGATGATAAGGTGCACACTCACTTGTCAATGTCCTTCATGCGTTTGCGGGCGAACCTGCGATCAGGCTCCAGCCGCGCGTTGTAGCGGAACGGCGTTGTGACGCGCCATGCGTTCCACGATCAGTGTTTCCACCCGCTTTGCCATGTCTTCCTCGCTAGGGAAGGTAGCGGCGAAAGCCATGCCATTTGCGCTGCGCCGGGCCAAGGCCTCTGCGTCATCCAGCAGCGCCGCCATGTCCTTGGCCATCTGCACGGGATCGGCATCGGCAAGCAGGGCGATGTCGTGGCGATTGTCGTAGTTCACCTCGTTGCCTGGGCGGTTGAGGTCGATCACCGGCAAGCCGCATGCCATCATTTCATAGGGCACAAGGCTGGGGTTGGTGGTCGAAAATACCAGACCGGCCGCAGAGGTCGCGTACAGATGGGCAAGGTCGTTCAAGGTCGGCACGATGTCGAGATAGGTGACTGGGTAGTCCTGCGGATGCTGCTTGGCGCTGCCGGAACCGAAAAACAGGATTTCATAATCCGGCTTGATGCGGTGGAACTCCTTGAGCGCCATCGTTCCGATCAGGAAACAGCGCCGCGCCATTTCCGGCTTGGCAAAGAACAGAACCCGTTTTGCCCGCGGCGCGCCGTTGGCCGCGGCGGCGTTGTAGATCGTGTCGTCCACCGGAAAACGGAACGAATCCGCCTCCATCGCATAATCGCGGCGCAGGATATGCGCGCACCATGGGCCGGAGGTGATTGCGTAGAGGTTCTTGCGGTAAGTGTTCTCGGCCAGGATGTATTCCGAACCCATGGGGTAGAACGCAGGTTCGAAGTCCTGCACGAAGTACATGATCTCTCCCACCAGCGACCGGACGGATTCGGCCAGCGCAACCGTTGACCAGTGCGTTGCCATCAACACGTCTTCGTTATCGACCCTGCCGGAGAACCGCCTGACCGGGCCTTCGAACGGGTAGAAATGCTGGCGGACCGTCTTGCGCAGGTCGGCCGCGCTCATGTCCGTGTCGGAGAAGTACAGGCGGACGTCGTGGCCGAACTGCTCCAGATGGTACGCCGCGCGCAGGATGTTGCGGTGCCCGCCGCCGCCGATGATAAGGCCCGGCACGATCCACCCAATCTTGAGCGACGTGCTCTTGCGCACCCGGACCGGGACCGGCTGTTCAAGGCCATAGGCGACGAGCGCGGCGCGCGCTGCCTTTTCGGATGAAAAACGGTCGATGGCGGTTGCCCTTGCCGCCGCGCCGATACGGTCACGCAGCGCCGCATCGGCAACCAGAGCGCCGATCTTTTCTTCCCATTCCTGCGGAGTGGATGCGAGCATGCCGTTCTGGCCATCGGCTATTGCGGCTGCAAACGGAGCCGTCCGGCTTGCCACCGTCGGCACGTCGACCAGCGCGGCTTCGAAGAACTTGAGTTCGCTCTTGCCTTCGCAGAACACGTCGCCTTCTTCTAGCGGCGCCAGGTTGATGTCGCATTCCGCAAGGCTGCGGAGCATCGCGGCGGGAGGCATGAACCCTGCGCGTTCGATGCGTTCCGCAAACGGCACCCAGCTTTCGTCAAGATCGAGCAGGCCGACCAGCCGGAACACGATCGCCGGGTTGCGCCGCATCAGCGCCTGCAGCGCCGGGGCGCATTGCGCGAAATCGCGCGCGTGGGTTTTCGACCCGGAAAAATACCCGATCCGCACCCGTTCACCCGTGCGCTTGCGCCCGTCACGAAGCTGGTCTGCCAGATCGCGCTGTTCGAGATTGACCGAATTGGGCACGATGTGCGCTTCGCGGCCAAGTTCGAGCATCTTCTGCTGGAGCGGCTGCGTCGTCGTCGTGGCGACGTTGCAACTGAACATCATCGAACGGTAGGCACGCACGCCCCATTCGTAATCCGCCTGCCCTGCCGGGGGCAGTTCCGCGACTCCGGCGATCGTGGGAATGATGTCCGGTTCGAAAACATAGTCGTCGACGTCGAAGACCGTCTTGATCCGGTTGACGCGGCAATATTCCAGCACTTCGACAATGCGTTTGGCCGGATCGAACGGTGCGCGGAAAAAAACGACCACGCGCGGCCGCAGATTCCTGTCAACGATCTGCCCGCACTGGCTGAAGTCCATGACTTCGGCGCGGTAGTTCCAGTGTTCCAGGCCCTCAACAATGTTGTGAACCCGATACCGTTTTGATTCACCCTCCCAGCAACCGATCAGGAAAAGAACGTCACAGGTATATTCGCCATCGGTCATTGCTGCTGGCTCCGGCCGGTAATTTTCTTGAACGTGCGTCCGATCCAGCGGACGGGGCGGGTCAGCGCCCAGCTTAGCGAATTGCGGAAACGCGCAAGCGTCGCCTCGGCATGATCCAGCCGGTAACGAAGGGCGTTGAGTTCGCTTTCCAGCGCGGACGCGCGTGCCAGAGCCTCCGGCAGGCGTTCGGCCTGACCGCGCATTGCGTTGGCTTGCGTTTCGGCATCGGCGAGCTTGCTCGACACGTCGGCAATCGTGCGCCGCACCGCATCCAGATCGCGTTCCTGATCCGCATTGATCTTGCGCAGGGAATCGGCCTCTCTGGCCAGCGCATCGTATTCTGCCGCTTTTGCCATAAGGCTGGCGTTGGCGTTGCTTTCGACCACCGCGAGACGGTTCTGGCTTTCGAACAGCATTTGCCGCAGTTCCGATGCTTCGTTCCGCGCGGCCGCCACATCGCTTTCCAGCAATTTGCCCTCAAGCTCTGCAATCCGCCCGCGCAGTTGCTCGACCTCCGACAGCCGGGAAAGCTGGTTGCGCATATCGGCGACGGAGGATTTGATAGCCAGGGTTTCCTGCTGGATCCCGGTAAGCGTTGAATGGCGGTCCTGCTCGGCCATCAGGGCCTGCTTTTCCGTGTCGAGCGCATGGATGCGGGCAAGGTGGTCGTTCTCCGCCTGGCGAAGAACCCCGACATCCTTTTCAAGCGTGAGTATGTAGCTGTCATCATTGAGGGTGATGACCGGGGTTGCCGGCCGGTTTCCTTCGATCGGAGCGTCACTTGCAAGGAACACGAAATAGTCTGCATGATCCATGCCGATCTTGTCCGAAACCGAGATGACAGACTCGATTTTCGTGGGACATTCGCGGCCAACGAAGGAAGTGAAACAATTCCGTTCGAAAAACGGTTCGACATACTTGAAGCGTTGCTTGAGCAGACCGAAAATTTCCTCAAAGCTCATTTCGTGGACGTGGAAGTGCGTCCGGATATCATCGAGCGGTCGCGGTGTGGAAATGGCCAGGATACCATCGTCGCGCAAAGCGTCCTTGATCAGGTCCAGGACTGTTTCCTGCTGCTCGATATGTTCGATCAATTCGAAACAGGTGACAAGGTCATAGCCTTCGCCACGTACGATCGCGGTCGCGTCGGATTGCGTGAATGACACGGCGGGGTGGTAGTAATTGTGCCGCGCGTGTTCGATCGCTTCGTCCGAAAGATCGATGCCGAGAACCGATTTCGCGCCTGCCTTTGCCAGCCACTGCGAGCCGTAGCCGACACCGCAGCCTACATCCAGGATGTCCTTGCCGCCCGCGTATTGCGCGGCGAACGCATAGCGCGCGACATGCTCCTGATACATCTTCCCGGCGAAGGTGGGTTCGCAATCTACCGCGCCGGGAACGATACGTTCTCCTGTAAAACCAAGACTCAAGGCGTTCTCCCGTTCATTCTGCCATCGTCCGCGGCGGCGTATGTCGCAAACTGGCCGCTTCTCCAAACCGCGCGGCAAAACGCGCGACCATTGTGTCGAAAGCATTCGCCTGCGCTGCCAGTTCCCGGCTTGCCTTTCCTAGACTCGCGCGGCGATCAGGGAAAGCGACGAGTTGCGCGACCAGCGCAGCCAAGGCGGGGATATCGCCGGGATCATAGGCAAGCGCGTTGCGGCCGAACTGGACCAGTTCGGGAATGCCATCGACAGGGGTGGAAATAACCGGCAAGCCGAAGCTCATCGCCTCGACAATAGCCAGCGGCGCGCTTTCCTGGCGTGAACAGCACACCAGCGCGTCCGCCGCAGCATAGTACAAGGCCGGGTCGTTCACCGGCCCTTCGAAGTCAACCATCGCCTGGCGTTCTGGGGGAAGGCTGGCAAGTTCGCGCTCCATGATCGCGCCATACTTCGGCTCGACGATCGCCCCGACGATCTTGATGCGCAGCCGCCCGTTGCAATCGTCCGGGAGGCTTGCGACAGCGCGGACTATGTCAGCCTGTCCCTTGCGGGCCGAGATGCTGCCTATCAGCACGATGCAGCAGGTAGAATTGTCCAGCTCCAGCCGGGCGCGGGCATCGTTCCGCGGCCAGCGGGACAGCCCTTGCGCGATTCGCCCATCGGGAATCCCGTGCCGGATCAGTTCGAAGTTGTTGCGGGTGGACATCGGCAGCCAACGCCGCCGCGTTGCGTCGGCAACTTGCACCACCCGGTATGCTTGCGCGAACGCTGCAAAGGCGCGCGCGCGCATCCGCACACGCAACTTGCGAAAATAGCTGTGCCACGGCCCGCCTTCGTGCTGCCACCAGACCGCGCCAAGCCCCGCGCGATCCGCCGCGTCCACGGCAGGGTGCATATCCAGCGTGTTGGCGAGAATCACGTCCGCGCCCAAGACCCGGTACGCATCGACGAGTTGCGCTACGAAGCCGTTGAACTGTTCCACAGTGGCCCGCCGCCGCGGCGCTGACACCAGGGCAATGGGTATCCCGGCGGCGTTCAATCGGTCGGACAATTCGCCGTGTCGTGGACTGATGACCGCCGGATCGGCAAGCCCGGAGTGCTTCAACGCGCACAGCAGGTCGACCAGCAGGGTCTGCGCCCCTTCCCGGTCGAGGTTATGGCTCACCGCGACAACCCGTAAAGGCGTTGCCGTTTCGCGGGCGGGCGCGTGGCGTATTGGCTGAAACTGCGCTTCCTGTGCGCCGAGGTTGGGGTTGTACCAACGGTCATCGTGACCCGCCAGCGTGGGCGCCTGCCCGGAGGCGCTTCCGCCGACCGTGACGTCGACATCGCCGCAGCACACGGTGTCCAGACCATGGGTGCGGGCCTGTCCGGCCAGCCACGCGACAAGTTCGGCGCAGCTTGCTACCTCAACCGGTATGGGTGGCAACGACGATAGCACCGACGCGTTGATCGCCACGCACGTGGCGGGCGCGGAAAGGCATTCGCGTGCCACGCGGGCGAGATACATTTTCCCGTGCCGGTGCGCTGGCAGTCTGACGAAGGCCGGCTCCATTGCGGCGGCGGTACGCGGTCGCACGAACCCGGCATTTTGCAGGCGGCCGTCCGGCCCGATTACGCGGGCAGCTGCGATGCCGACCGTGGGCAGGGTAGCGTAACCAGCCAACTGCTCCAGCCATCCGGGGTGGCTCGGCGTGGCACCGTTGTGGAGGAGCACTGCAGTCTGGCCGCGGAACAGCGCCAGCGCATGATCGAGCCGCTTTCCCAGCGACCCGCGCTCGGCCACCGAACGGTCGAGCAGGTCGATCCGGTCGGCAATCTCCGGCGGCAGGTGCGCGATCGGCGGCCCCGCCCAGACCATTTTGGTCACGGCTGGCAGCGACCGGACGACGGTGGCGAGCCACGACAGGTCTGGCGCAGCCCCGCTTTCGCAATAGAGGATCACGCCCGGCGGCGGGTCTTGCGCGGCGAACTGCGGAGCGAAAAGGCCGATACCGGCGCGTTCCGCCCACGCTGGCTGGGCTGCGGCTGCGCGGATACCCCGTCGTGCAAGGGCTTCGTTCACCGCTCTTTGCCCGGCAAGGATGCTGTGCGGTTTTTCGGCTGCGCTCAGCGCGGTCGATCCGGGCAGAACGCGCCAGTGGTAGAGCATGCGCGGCAGATGCGCGACACGGTGCGCCCGTTCGCTTGCGCGCAGGGCCAGGTCATAGTCCTGACTGCCGTCAAACGGCGTGCGCATCCCGCCCAGTTCAAGGAACAGCGCCCGCCGGATGACCATCGCATGGCCAAGGTACATGTGGCTGAGCAACAGCGTGGGCGACCAGCCCGGCTTGAACGCGGGGCTGTGCCTTCGTCCGTCCCTGTCGATCTTGTCGCTGTCGCAATAGGCAAGGCCGATGGCCGGATCTTCCCGCAGCGCCAGTGCAAAGGCAGCAAGGCAATCGGGGGCAAGCAGATCGTCCTGGTCAAGGAACAGCAGGAACTCGCCGGTCGCAAGGTCTGCCGCGGCGTTTGTGGCGTGGCTGATGCCCCCGTTGCGATCCAGCGCGGTTACCCGGATGCGCGCGTCCTGCGTGGCGATTTCGTCCAGGAAGGCCCGCAGATCGGGCGCGTTGCTCCCGTCGTCGCACAGGCAAAGCTCCCACCGCGTACCGATCTGGTCCCTGACCGAAGCGATTGCCGCGGCGAGCAGATCCATGTCCGGGCGATAGATCGGCATGACCACGCTGATAAGCGGCAGCCTTTCGCCGTGACGCTCCAGTTCCGCTGCCAGCGCAGCCCGGCGCATCGCAGTCAGCCGGTTGTGGGCAATCCAGTCGCAGTAAGGGTCAAGCGGCCGGAGCAGCGCCCGGCGGTCCGGCGCCAGCCATGGGGCAAGCAGCCTGCGTGCAAGGCGGGCACGCCAGAATGATGCAGTCTGCCGGTTCACAATCCCGCTATGCCTGCCCGGCAGCAGCCGGACGCTTCGCAAGGTGATCGGAAGCCCTGCCGCAACCGGGCGATGTTGCCCGCATCATTCCGGCAGCATCGGGTGGCCCTCGAACCGGGCGATGGCGTGGCGTACGACGAGATCGATCGCTTCTTCCGAGAAGAAGCCGCCGGGAATCAGGCAGCGGTCGATCAGCACGCGGCGGAAAGCGGCGAAGGTTTGCGGGTCGGGCCCTTGCGGGGCCTGCCAGAAGGCATCCAGCCCGCCCTGACAGGTGATTCCGGCGATATCGTAGACCGCGCTGCCGAGCACCACGACCGGGATGCCCATCGACAGGCCCAGCGTGCCGCTGGTGCTGTTGATCGTGACCATCCCTTGCGATTTGCGGGCCACCGGCACGATATCCCCGCCGGGCAGGTAATCGACCCGGCCGGCCACGCCGAACCGCAGCGCCATGTCGCTGGTGACCTGCTGCCAATCACGCACGCCGTTGTCGAGCGGGTGTTCCTTGACCACCAGCCGCGTGCCCGCCGGGGCATGGGCGGCGAACGAGGAAATCACTACCTTGAGCGCCTCGGCAATGCCGGCAAACGGCGAATGCAGGCGGATCTGGGCATCCGAATCGAGTTGCAGCGGGAACAGGAAATAGGGTGTATCGGCAGTGGCCAGCCGGTCCATCAACCGCGCGGCGGCGGCGTTGCGCTGCTTGGACCGGCCGAGTTTGCGCAGCCAGCCCATGCCTTCGACCAGCGGATGCCACGGACGGTGGTTGTTCCAGTGCTTGTAATACCACCGGGTCAGCACATCGGCCACGTTGTAGGCCAGCCCTTCCAGCGCGCGGCGGCGGAACGAGGATGGCACCTGGCGGTGTTCGGGCACCGGCGGCAGCGATGCGGCGGTTTCGAGATACCACTGCGGATCGCGCGGCAGGGTGGAGTGCCCGTTGACACCGCCCGCTTCGAAGGTGACCCAGTCGGGCCGGACATAGCCTTCTTCGAAGACGTGGACGGGAATCTTCAGTTCCCGGCAGACGCGGGTTGCCGCCATGTGGTGATCGCGGCAATCGCCGAACAGGACAACATCGGTGATCCCGTTCTGGCAGATGATATCTTCCAGCGCCCTGGGCCATTCGGACAGGGGCGCGCGGAAATCGATTCCGCCCGGCAACCGCCAGAACAGCCGGTCCCCGCCGTTGAAGTTCACCTTGAACACGCGATGTCCATCGCGGATCAGGCCCATGCCAAGGCGGCGGAACAGTGGCCCCATCAGCCCTTGCAGCAACAGCACGGTCCGCTTTCCCCGCGGCGCAACCGGAGGGATCGCAACGTTCGATTCGTGGCCCGGATCACGGAATACGGCCGATGACGGCGCAGCGGCGGGAGGGCTTTGCAAGGCAACCATTTCAGCGTCCAATAATCCCAAGATCGGCCCGCGTCGATGCGCTGGCGCACATTTTACGCAGCAGTTGCATCCGGTTGGAAGCTGTCTGCCGATGACAGGGGGTTTGACAGTTGGTATTGCCCCGCGTCCGCGCCGGTTTGGCCCCGTGCGGCACAACGGCATCGGAATGTTGGTGGCTAAGTTTCTGATATTTTTGGCGATGCTTGCAGGTTCGGTAGTGCTGGACCGGCTTGTTCGGCCCCGCCCGTTACGCCGCGCATCGGTGACTGGCCGCTCCCTGCCCGGCATCGCGTTGCATTGCGCGATCACGTCCGTGGTGTTCGGTTTGCTCCTGGCGATCTGCGGCAACGCTACGGCATCCGCGCTGTTGACGCTGGCACTGGTCGGGCTGTTCGTCATGGTATCCAATGCCAAGCAGGCCATGCTGGGCGAACCGCTGGTCTTTTCGGACCTTGCGCTCATCGCCGCTGTTTTTCAGCATCCACAGTTTTACATGTCGGCGTTGAGCGGGGCGCAGAAGGTGGCGCTGGGGGTTCTGGCGCTGGCCTTGCCGGGGTTGCTGTGGTGGCTGTTCGTGCCCGATCCTGCGCCGCATGGCATCGGTGCGGCGCTGGCGGTGCTGGGTGTGGGGCTTATCGCGCTGTCCTTGCGGCTGGGGCCGTGGTCCGCGCTGGCCCGCGTGCCGGATGGGGAGGCGGACGTTGCCCGTCACGGCTTGCTGGCAACGCTGTTGCTGCACTGGGCGCGCTGGCGTGCAACGCCCGATCCGGCGCCGTGCCCGCCGTTGCGCGCCTGTACCGCCCGGACGCCCGACCGTGCCGAAATCGCCATCGTGATTCAGTGCGAATCGTTTGCCGATCCGGTGGCGCTGTTCGGGGACGATGCGCTGGCTCTGCCGGGGCTTGCCGCCGCACGCGCAGTGGCGTGGCAGGCAGGCAATCTGGAGGTTTGCGGCTTTGGTGCCTATACCATGCGCACCGAATACGGCGTGCTGTTCGGTCGGGACGAAGCGCAGCTTGGTTTCCGGCGGTTCGATCCCTTCCTGACCGCGCTTGGCGAGGCGAGCCACGCGATGTCGGCCCGGCTGGCGGGGGCGGGCTGGCGCAGCCTGTTCGTCCACCCGCACGACATGCGCTTCTACAACCGCGACCGGATCATGCGCGCCGCCGGATTCGCCGATCTGGTAGGGCAGGACCATTTCGCGGCACCCGATGCGGGGGAAGGCCGCTATGTCAGCGATGCCGCCATGGCCGGGCGGATCATGGAACTTGCCCGCGCCGCGCGCGCGCCGACGCTGATCTATGCAGTGACCATCGAAAACCACGGGCCGTGGTCCGGGGCGGGCAGCCGCGAGCCGGACGCGCTGCGGCAGGGATACTTGCGGCTGGTGCGCAACAGCGATGCCATGCTGACCACGCTGATGGACCAGATTCGCGCCCTTGGGCGTCCGGCCCTGCTGGCCTTCTTCGGGGATCACCGGCCTTCGATTCCGGGTGTTTCGATGCCCGGCGGGCCGCGCCACACGCCCTATGCGATCGTGCGTACGGATGGGCAGGGCCGCGTACTGCCGGGCGATGGCGCGCAGCAGGATCTGACCCCGGCGCAATTGCACCACGCCATCATCGGCCTTCTGGCGGCGGAGTAAGCGAGAGCAGCAGCCGGTTGCGCAAGAAAGCGGGCAAGGCGCGGTCGATCAGGCGCAGCAGGGCGAACGGCCACGGCATCACGGCATGGGCGGTGCCATGCGTGGCGGCGCGAGCGATCCGCGCTGCGGCGCGATCCGCAGACATGGCCATGGGCTTTGGTCCGGGAACGCGGCGGGCGGCGGCGGTGTCGATGAAGCCGGGCGATGCCAGCGTCACGCGGACCCCGTGCGGGCGCATGGCAATCGCCAGCGCGCCGGCAAAGCGGGCCAGCCCGGCCTTCGACCCTGCATAGGCAGCGGCAAAGGGCAGGGCGTGGAACGCCGCAGCAGAACCGATCAGGACGATGCCTCCGCGCTGCCGCGCCGCCATGCGCCCGGCCAGTTGCGATGCCAGTGCCGCCGGGGCAACGAAATTGACCTGGCCCAGCCGCGCCACCATGTGCGGATCCTCGGCCAGATCGCCCGGCGTGCGGATATCGCCCAGCCCGGCGGCGAAGATCGCAAGGTCGAAGCAGGCGGCATCGTCATCGGTTGCCAGTGCGGCAATGGCTGCATCCGTTTCGGTCAGGTCGATCTGGCGGGTGGATACGGATCGCGCGCCGGCGTTGCGGCATGCCTGTGCGGCCGCTTCCAGCCTTTGCCCATCGCGGCCCCACAGCATCAGCGCGCCGCCGCGCGCCGCATAATGGCGTGCCAGAGCCGCGCCGAGTTCGCCCGATGCGCCGCAGATCAACACGTTGTGCGCCGGAATCTGGGCGGATTTGGAACGGAATCGGATCATTCTGGCAGGTACCATTAGGACGAAAATCGGGAACCGGAGTGGCATTGACGTGTAAGCAGGTATTATGTTGCACTGCGATATAGAATGGCCGTGCGTTTCATAATGCGGTTTGTCGATTTTTGGCCACACGATTTGGCGCAAGCTGTGCCCCGCTACGGCTTGGTACTTGACAGGTGAACGAAGGTCTTGTCCAGAAACAACCCAATGCGTCGACCCAGCAAGACATCGCACCAGGTGCAGTTGTTCCGAAACGAACGGCTTGAAAAGTTCACGATGATTTCGCTGGGCGGATTCGTGGCCGTATGGGCCATCTGCCTGCCGCTGATCGCGTGGGTCGGTTGGGGCAGCGCATCGCCAGTGCGGGCCGCGATGCTTGGTATACTTGGCCTCTTCGTGTGGACCTTGTTCGAATACGCGCTGCACCGTTTCGTGTTTCACTGGAAACCGGGCGCGGCGCTGTTCGATGCCTTCGTGTTCATCATGCACGGCAACCACCACGATCATCCCAATGATTCGCTGCGGAACCTGATGCCGCCGATCGCCAGTTTCCCGATTGCCGGAACGGTCTGGCTCGCCTGCCTTGGCCTTGCCGGGGCGCAGGGGACGTGGGTGTTCCTGGGCTTCATGGTCGGATACGTGATCTACGACGTGACGCACTATGCCTGCCACCAGTGGCCGATGCGGGGGCGCGTTGCGCAACTGGTCAAGCGGCACCACATGCGGCACCACCATGTTGCCGATGAAGGCAACTATGCGATCACCGCGCTGTTCTGGGACCGCATGATGGGCACCACGATACGGTCGGTGAAGCCGCAGACTCCGGCAGCCTGATACCGTCGCATCTGATTCCGGTCGTCTGTTCCAGACCGGCACGGCGCGGCTTCAGGGGCGGTTGCGCAAGTCTTCCACCGCATCGCCAATGATCGCCATGTGCTGGTCCCACGTGGGTTCGCGCCAGTGCGGCAGGCGGCGGCGTTGCGCCATGTGCGCTGGCCCTTGCGCCGCATGGTCAAGGATCAGCGCCTTCCAGCCGGGCCCGTCCAGCGGATCGCAATAATCGGGCACCGGCCCGCCGACTTCGTGCAGCGCCGCCAGATCGCTGCAGATCACCGGCACGCCGACCGACAGCGCCTCGGCCACAGGCATGCCATAGCCTTCGGCAAAGGATGGCATCAGCAGCGCGCGTGCGCCGCGCAGCAGCCCCGCCAGCCGGGCATCCGAACAGCCGTTGATTTCGGTCACGTGCGGGCGCAACGCGGGGCAGCGGTCCAGCATGTCGAGAACCTGCTCGTTCTCCCACCCGCGCCGCCCGATCACGATCAGGCGGGGAACGGCGTGTTCCGGAAGGGTTTCGGCCATGTGCCGCCACAGATGCAGCAGCAGGAGGTGGTTCTTGCGTGGCTCGATCGTGCCGATGCACACGAACCACGGGCGACCGTCAGCCGGATTGCCGCCGGGATCGCCCGCCGCCAGCCGCTCGGTCCCCAGCAGGGCGACGTGCAGTGAAACCGTGCGCCCGCTGCGCTCCAGCCATGGCTGGAACGAACGCCCGGTTGCAGCGGAATTGACGATCACCGCATCGGCGTGGTCCGCCACCGTCTGCATCCGCCGCCGGTGCAGCGCCGCGCCCGAAGGCCGGGCGTATTCGGGAAACGCGATCGGGATCAGATCGTGGACCATGCACATGAACCGCGCATTTTCGCGGGCCAGGATGCGGCGCACCTGGTTGGGGCGGGTCAGGTGGTGGGGCGAAACCTGGATATAGACGGGCCGCTCCGCGGGCGCTGCCGGGGCAGTGCGGTGGGGCAGCAGCCGCGCCAGCCACGGCAGGACCGATGGAAGTGACCGCTGTTGCGGCTTGCCATCCTCCTGCGCCCAGCGCCGGTCCAGTTCATCGAGGTATGCGAGTGCTTCGGTGCGCTTCAGGTGCCCGTAGAGGCCGCTTGGGTGCACCGCTGCAAAGGTCAGGTCATGGCCGTAAAGCCGGGTCAGGCCGCGGGCATACGCCATTTCCACCCGGTCCACCCCCGAAGGCGTGGCATGGCGCACCCGCGATATCAGGCGCGAAAGATCAAGGATCACCCGTGTCATCGCCAGCGCGCCATGAACCGTCCCTGCCAGCGGCGCAAGGGCGCAACCCAGCCAAGCCGGTTGGGTGCATCGGCCTGCGCCATGCGCCGGATCAGCACTTCGGGCGGGCAGGGCAGGCTGGTGACGGGATCGAGGTAGCGGGGATAGAGGATGAGCACGCCTGCGGCCAGTTCATCCACATCCAGCCGCCGCCCGCGCCGGTCGGGCACCGTGCCCAGATCGCGGGTCAGCCCCCACCCGGCGTAGAACGGCGTGCCGTGGCAGGTTACGTCAAGGCCGCGAATCAAGGCTTCAAAGCCGGTGAGCGAGGTCAGCACATGGACCGCATCGACGCGGTCAAGCAGGGCCGCCATGCCGCCGCCGCGCACGATCCGGTCTGCGTAGCGCAGCACATCGGCATCGGGAACGGCCCCCTTGCGATGGCCTGCATCGACATCGGGGTGCGGGCGGAACCAGATTTCGGCGTCGGGCTCCAGTGCGCGGGCGCGGCGCAGCAGTTCGAGGTTGGAGTGCAACCCGCCGCCGCCTGCCAGCACCGACATGTCATCCTCCACTTGCGCGGGGACAAGCACAAGGCGGCGGTTCGCGCTTTGCCGTACCGGCACAACGGCGGCTGGCCCAGCGGCATACTTGCTGATCCCGGCGGCAATGATCGTCCGGCACAGAGCCTGCGCCCGCGCGCGCATTGCCGGGGTGAAGTCCGTGATTGCCAGGATCGTTTCAAGATCGCTTGGCCCGGCCGGATCGAAGTGGATGCCTGCACGGTCCACCACTACCGATGACGGCGGCACAAGGTTGCTGCCCAGCCCGACCGAGCGGACAAAGCCGTCCTCTACCCGCACCAGCGCGGTGTTCTGGCGGCCTGCCTGTTCGAGCAGCGCGGGCGACACGCGCGAAGGCCAGATGGCTACGGCGCCACCCGCCTTGCGCGCCAGCCTGAGCGCGTGGGCGGCCGTCCGGGCAAACTGCAATGTCCGCCCCGGAACCCAAAGGAACCGGCGGATTTCGTTGCGCTTCCACCAGGCCATGCCACAGGCGGCCGCAATCGTCCGGTTGGCCGCGATCAGCCGCCGCCACAGGCCCAGCAGCGCGGCGACTTCGCCCAGCGTGGCCGCAGCACCGGTGAACGGGTCGGTATAGCGGCTGGCGGCAAGATGTCGCGCAACGGCAGTGTCCAGCGTTGCGGCGCTGTCCTCCGGCGTGCCAAACTGCCCGGCGCTGTGGATGCGCACCGCCACGCCTGCGATCCGCGCCAGCGCCACCCATTCGTCATCGCCATGCGCCACCAGCAGCCCGGCGTCGGGAAGCACGGACCATGGATCGACCGGAGTGGCATGTACCGCCCCGCACCGCGCCGCTTCTGCGGCCAAGGCGCGATCTTCGGGATCGGCCGGAACCCACAGTGCGCCCGCGCGATCGGCCGGATCGAGCGATGCGGCCATCGCCACCGGATCGCCGCGCCGCGCCGGGCGCACGATGACGGCGGGCGGGGTGGTCAGGTTCGCGGGTTCGGCCCAGAAATCGCCGCCAACCTGCTCTGCCCGGATCGGCGCGAACAGGGTTTGCGGATCGGGCAGGTCGTCTGCCCCGTCGCGTACCGGGCTATCGGGCGCCAGGCTGGCGACGGTCACCGTGCGGCCGGGAAAGGGGGGGGCGCGCAGCAGCGGCTGCGGGGCAAAAGTCATGGGCGCTGCCCCCATGCCGGAACACGCAGGGTGCCATCCGGCCCCCGCACGATCACGCCATATCCGCCGGTGGGCAGCTTGAGCGAATCCAGTGATGCTGCCGCCTGTGCCAGCGCCGGATCGGCCAGCAGGGCAAACCGCGCCGCGCCGTTGCTGGTGACCAGCAAGGTGGGGGCGGTGTTTTCTGGCGTGACCGCTCGCAGCAGGTCGGCCCAGCCCGCAACGCGGGCTTGTGCATCGACCTGCCAGCCGGGTGGAACGGTGCCATGCGCGTCCCAGGCATCGAGGGCCGCCTTGCCGATTCGCGCCAGCACGGCATCTTCGGTCTGATCTTCATCCGGGCCGTGGTCGATCTCGCGCAGCAGGTCGCACCGCTCCGGCATGGGCGCGTCCGCCTGCGCTGCCAGGATCGCCTGCGCGGTTTCACGCGTGCGGCGCAAGGGGGAAACCAGCACGCGCGAAAAGCACCATCCGCTGGCCGCAAAATGCGCGCCCAGCCGGGCGGCCTGTTCCTGCCCGGCAGGCGTCAGCGGCAGATCGGTGCGCGCGCCGATGCGCCGTGGCGGTTCCCCGGCGGAGAAGGTGTTGCCGTGACGGACGATGACGAACATGCGCGGGAAGGGTCAGACCGGATAGGGATCGCCGAAGCGGGTGATGGCCTGTTCAGCCATAGCAAGGTCTTGCGGCGTGTCGATTCCCGACAGGACGTGCGCGGGCACCTCTACCGGGACCGTAGCGATGGTCCGGCCATGTTCAAGGAAGCGCAGTTGCTCCAGCCCTTCGAGCGTTTCGTAGGGTGCAGGCGGCGTGGCGGCGAACCATTCGAGCGCGGCCATGGTGTATCCGTAAAGGCCCAGATGCTGCCAGACAGGAGACAGCGCGGTGTCATCGCTGCTGCGCATCTGTGCTTCGCCCCGGAGTACCGGGATGATCGTCTTGGAAAACCACAGCGCGCGGCCATCGGTGGCGCGAATGCAGGTAGTGCCGCTGAACGGCGCGGCCTGCTTGTGCGCGCGCAGCCGGTCGAGCCGTGCCCAGTCGAGCCGGAAAACCGGAGTGGCGACATCAGCCGCGCCCGCGCGCAACGTCTGCAGCAGGCTGGCGACGATGGCGGGCGGGATGAACGGGGCATCGCCTTGCAAGTTGATAACGCGGGCGGGCCGTTGTAGCTGCTGGCGCGCGGCGGCATGCGCGCGGGCGGTGCCGGAATCGAGATCCGTTGCGGTCATCGCCACGGCGACGCCCAGCGCCGCCGCATGATCGGCAATGCGCGCATCGTCCGTCGCCACGATGACATTGCAATCGCCGGCTTGTGCTGCCGCCGCACGGGCGATGGCCACAACGCGGTCGAGCAGGCTGCGCCCGGCGATCGGCAACAGCGGCTTGCCGGGCAGGCGGGTCGATCCGAAACGCGCCGGAACCACGATCAGGTCCGGCCCGGAGCGGGCTTCAGACAATGCCGGTCCTCAGGATATCGTGCATGTGGACCACGCCGACCGGCGTTTCATCGTCAACCACGAAGAGCACCGACACGGCGTTTTCATTGAGCACGCGCAAGGCTTCGGAACACAGCGTGCCCGGCGCCACGGTGACCGGGCTGGGCGACATGTGGCGGCCGATGGCATCTTCAAGACTGTGCACCGTGATGCAGCGCCGCAAGTCGCCGTCAGTGAACACGCCCACCAGTCTTTCGCGTTCATCGACCACGGCGGTGGCGCCATAGCGTTTCCGGCTCATTTCCACGGTGGCACTGCTGAGCGTGGCGTCGCGGCTCACCTTCGGGATGGCCGCGCCGGTGCCCATGATCTGGTCGACCGTCAGCAGCCGCGCGCCCAGCCGTCCGCCGGGGTGGAACACACGGAAATCGGATGGCGAAAAGCCGCGCGCCTCGATCAGCGCAACGGCCAGCATGTCGCCCAGCACCAGTTGCACTGTTGTGGAGGATGTGGGCGCCAGATCGTTCGGGCAGGCTTCGCGCACCAGCGGCAGGGCAAGGCAGATATCGGCAGCGCGCCCGGCCGTGCTTTCGGGCGATGCGGTCGCCACGATCAAACTGATGCCGAAATGGTTGCAATAATGGAAGATGTCGTTGAGTTCGCTGGTTTCGCCCGACCAGGTGATCGCAAAGACCACGTCGTTGGCGGTAATCAAGCCCAGATCGCCATGGCTGGCTTCACCGGGGTGGAGGAACAGCGCGGGGGTTCCCGTGGACCGCAGGGTGGCCGCAATCTTGCGCCCGATATGCCCGCTCTTGCCCATGCCGCTGACGATGACCCGGCCGCGCGTGCGGGCCATGGCTTCGATCGCGGTATCCAGCGAGGCGCGGAATGCCGGGACTTCAAGCATGCTGCGCAGCGATTGCAGGGCCTGTATTTCGGTTTCAACCGTCTTGTGCGCCGAATCCATGTAGGTCGGGTGATTTTCCTGTGCCGCCATCGCGATCTTTTCTGTCTTCATATGCATGCATCACTTCCGACAAACCAGGCCAATACTCCGGCCCCAGGTTCGCTTCCCTTGCTGCAATCCCCGTGCGGCGGTCTGGTTTCCGTCGGGCGGGTGATTGTCACGTGTCTTGTTCTGCGCCAATAGATTGCTGCACTTGGCCATGTCATATTCGCATTTGCGAGAAAAGGCCAATGCGTTGAAAGGTGAATGGTTCTCGACATGCTCCTATGTGGACACAAGATCGGTGGCAGCCAGCCGCTGTTCGTGATTGCCGGACCGTGCGTTATCGAAAGCGAACATCACACGCTGACCGTGGCGGAACGGCTGGCAGGCATTGCGCACAAGCTGGGCGTGTTGCTCATTTTCAAAAGCTCTTTCGACAAGGCAAACCGCAGCTCCGGCGCTTCGTTTCGCGGGCCGGGGATGAATGAAGGATTGCGCATCCTTGATAAAGTGCGCCAGCGCACAGGACTTCCCGTGCTGACCGACGTGCACGAACGCGATCAGATTTCTGCCGTGGCCGATGTTGTCGATGTGCTGCAGACGCCGGCGTTCCTGGCTCGGCAGACCGATTTCATCGCGGCGGTGGCGGCGTGCGGCAAGCCGGTAAACATCAAGAAGGCGCAGTTCATGGCCCCGGCGGATATGCAGCAGGTGGTGACCAAGGCGCGCACCGCGGCGGCCGATGCAGGGCTGGATGCCGACCGTTTCATGCTGTGCGAACGCGGGGTTTCGTTCGGTTACAACACGCTGGTTTCGGACATGCGCAGCCTTGCGATCATGGCGCAGACCGGCTGCCCGATAGTGTTCGATGCCACCCATTCGGTGCAACAGCCCGGCGGGCTGGGTGACCGGTCGGGCGGGCAGCGCGAATTCGTGCCGCTGCTGGCGCGTGCGGCCGTAGCGGCGGGGGTTGCCGGGCTGTTCATGGAAACCCACCCCGATCCCGACAGCGCGCTGTCCGATGGGCCGAACGCCCTGCCGCTTGACGATTTCGCCCCGCTCATGCAGCGGCTTGTGGCAATCGATGCGCTGGTGAAGCAGGGATAGCGCGTTCGGCGCACCTGCGATGAAGGGTACAGGGCGGTTGGCCGCACATCCGGCAAGACTGATCGGCAAGGCCATGCTGGCGCCTGTCTGGGCGATCCAGTTGCTGACCGGGTACAAGAGCTTTCTCGACAACCCGCTGATCGGGTCGCAGCGGCTGAACCGGTGCGGGCTGCATTCCTGGCGGGTGCGGGCGGCGGCGGCCCTGACTCGCTGGCGCCGTCGGCGGCTGGCGCGCCACGTCCGCGCGGACTGGCGCACGGCGTTCGACCGCGACGGCTTCGTGGCCATTCACGATGTGGTGCCACCAGGCGATTTCGCGGCGCTGCGTGCGGCGATCCTTGCCTATCGCGGTCCGGCGCGCGAAATGCGGCAGGGCGATGCAATCACCCGCAGGCTGGCCATCGACCCCGCCATGCTCAGCGCAATTCCGGCCTTGCGCGCGCTGCTGGCGCGGTCGGATATCGTGGCGCTGTTCAACTATGTCGCCAGCTTTCGCACCACCCCGCTGCACTACATCCAGACCATCGCCAGCCACGTCGGCGGGAACGACCCGGACCCGCAGGAAACGCTCCACGCCGACAGCTTCCATTCCTCGCTCAAGGCGTGGCTGTTCCTGAACGATGTGGCCGCCGACGAAGGGCCGTTTACCTACGTGCCCGGATCGCACCGCTTCACGCCCGAACGCATGGCGTGGGAACGGCGGCGCAGCATGGCCGATCCACGGGCGATAGACCGGCTTTCGGCACGCGGATCGCCCCGCGTCGGGCCGGACGACCTGGCGGCGATGCGCCTGCCCCCCGCCGAAGCCCTGGCCGTGCCCGCCAATACGCTGGTCGTGGCCGATACCGTGGGCTTTCACGCCCGCGGGCTGGCCGAACGCAGCGGTGAGCGGGTGGAGATCTGGTCCTATGCCCGGCGCAATCCGTTCCTGCCGTGGCTGGGGGGCGATCTGTTGAGCCTGCCGGGCATTGCCGAACGGCGGGTCGGCTGGGTCTGGGCGTTCCGTGACCGCTTCGAATCGCGGATCGGCCAGCCCTGGAAGTCGGCCGGCGTGCGTGGCGCGCTGACCGGTGATCACACGCAAGATAGCTGAACAGCCCGTAAAACCACCTTTCTTCGCAGCGCAGCGAAAAAGATGTAATGTTATCTTGTAACATGAACCAGTTCTGTTTTATGGAGCACGCCAACATGCACGGCGCGGCTGTCTCCCGGTGGCCGCCCACTGATGATGGACGGATCGCAATGAAGCTTGTTACGTTGCTTGCCAGTGGCACTGCGTTTGCCACGCTTGCCGGTGCCCTGCCTGCCTTTGCCAGCGAACCGCCCGCCGCCCCGGACGGGCAGAGCGGCGCCCACGGCCAGCCTTCGCCCGAAATCGTGGTAAGCGCACCATTCGCGCGCGAGCGGGATACGCTGGCGACCGCGGTTACCGTGCTTCAGGGCGATGCCCTGCAATTGCAGCAGCGTTCCACCATCGGGGAAACGCTGGCCCGCCAGCCGGGCGTTTCCTCCACCTTCTTCGGGCCGAACGCTTCGCGGCCGATCCTGCGCGGGCTGGACAGCGGGCGGGTGCGCGTGCTGACCGACGGGATCGGCAGCTTCGACGTGTCGAACACCTCGGTCGATCATGCCGTGGCGGTAAACCCGCTGCTGGCGGACCGGATCGAGATCCTGCGCGGCCCGGCGGCGCTGCTTTACGGGTCGGGCGCGATCGGCGGGGTGGTCAACATGCGCGATCTGCGCATCCCGCGCGAAGTGCCAAGTGCTGGCCCGCATGTGGATGCCGTGGCGGGCTATGCTTCGGCGGCGGATGAACGCAATGCCGGGGCGTCGCTCAACGTGCCGCTTGGCGCTGGTTTTGTCGCGCATGCCGATGGCAGCTTCTTCGAGTCGGGCGACTACCGCAGCGGCGGTTTCGTTTTCGGGCGGGACGTGCGCGAAGCGGCTGCCGTCGCTGGTGGAGAGGCGGCGGAAGTCGCCCAGACAAGGGGTCGCGTCGCCAATACTGCTGCCCGCACGTGGGACGTGGCCGGAGGGCTGGGCTGGATCGGCAGCGATGGCGCGACCTTCGGGGTGGCGATCAGCCACCTGCGGAACCGCTATGGCATTCCCAACGATCTCGACGCCGGCGACGATCATGATGACCATGATGATCATGATGAACACCACGATCACGCCGATGAAGACGGGCACGCCGAAGCGCACGGGCATCAGGATACCACGCTCAACATGCGGCAGACCCGCGTCGATCTGCGCGGGGCCGTGCCGCTGGGCGGCCCGTTCAGGGAACTGACGCTGCGCGCAGGCTGGGCCGATTACCGCCACGATGAACTGGAAGACACGGGCGCGATCGGCACTAGCTTCTTCAACCGTAGCTGGGAAGCCCGCATGGAACTGGTGCAGGCGGCGCAAGGCGGCTGGCAGGGCGCGACGGGAGTCCAGGTTTTCAGCCGCGATTTCCGTGCGGAAGGCGAAGAAGCCTATATTCCTGCCAACGAAACCCGCCAGGTCGGCCTGTTCACCTTGCAGGAGTTCGATCTTGGCGCGGTGCGGCTGGAAGCGGGCGCGCGCTATGAACATACCACTGTCCGGTCCGCGCCCGTGGGGCGTTCGCGCAGGTTCGATGCGTTTTCGCTGTCCGGCGGCGGGTCGGTCGATCTTGGTGGCGGGTTCCGTCTGGCGTTGAACCTTGCCCGGACCGAACGGGCGCCTGCCGCGGAAGAGCTTTTTGCCGATGGCGCCCATGCCGCAACCCGCGCCTTCGAGATTGGCAATGCCGGCTTTGGCATAGAACGCCAGCTTGGTGCAGAAGCGGCACTGCGCGGGCGCGGGCGTGGCTGGCGCTTCGAACTGTCCGGCTTCATCAACCGGTTCGACAATTTCATCTCGCTCAACGCCACGGGCGCCGAAAATGCCGGATTGCCGGTGTTCGCGTACACGCAGACGGATTCGCGCTTTTACGGCTTCGAAGCCGAAGGCGCGGTCACGGTGGCACAAGTAGGGCCGACCCGCATCGAGCTGACCGGTCTTGTCGATCATACCCGCGCCGACATTTATGGCGATGGTCCGGTGCCACGCATCCCGCCCTTGCGCCTGATCGGTGGTGTCGAGGCGACCGGGGACATGTGGGGCGGCCGGGTCGAGGTGGAGCGCGCCACGCCGCAGCGCCGCGTGGCCGCATTTGAAACGCCCACGCCCGGCTGGACCATGGTCAATGCCAGCGTGTCATGGCAGCCGTTCGGCCGGGGCTCCGAAACGACACTGATGCTGCAGGCCAACAACATCTTCGATGTCGAGGCGCGGCGACATACCAGCTTCCTGAAGAACGTGGCGCCGCTGTTGGGGCGGGACATCCGCGTTTCGGCGCGCGTCAGCTTCTGACGGGGTCAGTTTCCGGGCAAAGCGGGTGGCGCTATTCGATGGGCACCACGGTTGTGGCGAGGCGGGCCACTTCGTCGCGGTCGTGGCTGACATAAAGGATCGGAACGCGCAGTTCATCGCGCAGCCGTTCGATCACCGGCAGGATCTCCTCGCGGCGCGCGCGGTCGAGCGAGGCCAGCGGTTCGTCCATCAGCAGGAAACGGGGCGCGCACAGCAGCGCCCGGCCAATCGCCACGCGCTGCGCTTCGCCGCCCGAAAGCGTGCGTGGCCAGCGATCGAGCAGGTGGCCGATGCCAAGGAAGCGGCTGGCTTCGTCCACGTCGATCCACCGTTCGCCGGTCGGCGCGGCGCGCCAGCCGTACAGCAGGTTATCGCGCACGCGCAGGTGCGGGAACAGGCGGTTGTCCTGAAAGACATAGCCTGAACGGCGGTGGCGCGCGGCAATGTCTATCCCTGCGGCGCTGTCGAACAGCACGGTATCGCCCGCCGTTATGTGGCCTTTATCGGGCCGCAGCAGCCCGGCGACCATGTTGAGGATCGACGTCTTGCCCGATCCCGACGGCCCGAACAGCGCCGTCAGCCCGCCCTCGCTGGCAAAGGCCACGGCAATCGTCCGGCCGCCGATCCGGCGTTCCACGCGCAGGTCAAAGGCCATGGCTGCCCTTTCCGTGCCCTGATCGCCGCACCAGCACTTCGGAAACGACCAGAGCCGCCAGCGAAAGGCCGACGGCGATGAGCGAAAGCCGGGTGACCACCGTTTCGCCGCCCGGCACCTGCAAGGCGCTGTAGATGGCGATGGGCAGGGTCTGCGTTTCGCCGGGGATGTTGGATACAAAAGTGATCGTCGCGCCGAACTCGCCCAGCGAACGGGCAAAGCCCAGCACCATCCCGGCCAGCAGTCCGGGCAGGGCAAGCGGCAGCGTGATCGTGGCGAATACGCGCGCAGGCGATGCGCCAAGCGTGCGGGCCGCCTGTTCCAGCCTGCGATCCACCGCCTCGATCGACAGGCGCATCGTGCGCACCATCAACGGCAGGGCCATGATCGCTGCCGCCAGCGCCGCCCCGGTCCAGCGGAACATGAATGTCACGCCCAGCGTATCGGCAAACCAGCGCCCCGCCGGTCCGTTGGTGCCGAACGCCAGCAGCAGCAGCCATCCGGTGACCACGGGCGGCAGGACCAGCGGCAGGTGAACCAGTGCATCGACCAGCACGAGCGCCGCGGACCGGCCCCGCGCCAGCACCCATGCCAGGGCGAAAGCCACCGGCATGCAGGCGATGACCGCCACCACGCTGACCTTCAGCGAAAGGGCGATAACGCTCCATTCTTCCGGCGAAAGCGCCATGGATCGTTCGCCTCAGCGCATCGCAAAGCCGCGCCGGGCAAAGATCGCCTTGCCGGTGCGCGACAGGAGGAATCGCCGGAAGGCTTCTGCATCGGGGCTGGTTGCCTTGCGCAGCACGGCCACGGGATAGGTAATCGGTGGGTGGCTGCTGGTCGGGAACGTGCCGACCACGCGCACCAGCCGCGATGCGCGCGCATCGGTGGCATAGACAATGCCCAGCGGCGCTGCACCGCGTTCAACCAGTGCCAGCGCGGCGCGCACGTTCTCCGCCCGCGCCACGCGCGGCTGGACGGCAGGCCACACGCCAAGATTGGACAGTGCGGCCTTGCCGTACTTTCCGGCAGGCACGCTGTCGGGGTCGGCCATCGCCAGCCTGCCCGTGCCCAGCGCGCGGGCCAGCGTGAAGTTGCGCTCTATCCGCAAGCGTATCGCGCTGCCGGAAGGCGCGACAAGGACAAGGCGGTTCGATGCCACTGTGGCCCGGCTACTGCTGCGCAGCAGCTTTCTGGCTGCGACATGGTCCATCCATTCCGCATCGGCCGGAATGAAAAGGTCGGCGGGCGCACCCGCTTCGATCTGGCGCGCCAGCGCGGAAGATGCGGCAAAGGCGATGACCGGGCGCGGATGCCGTTGCGCCGCCCAGGCGTCTGCTGCCTCGTTCAGCACCTCCTGCAGGCTGGCGGCCGCCAGCACCAGCGGCCCGCGCGGCTGCGCCATGGCCGCCGACGGCACAAGCAGCGCGACGAGAAACAGCAGGAGCAGGCGGCGAAGGAGCGGCACGAAAGGATATCCAGGCTTTGCTATGTTTCGCGGTATATAGCAAACTGCCGTGCTGACCACCCGGAAACGCGCCCCGCCGTTCAGGCCGTGCGGCTGGTCCTCGGTTCGGCCAGCAGGGCCTGAAAAAGCGCCGTCCGGTCTGCGCCGCTGCCTGCACCGTCAACGCTGGCCTGCAAGCGGCGATAGTTGTCAAGCACGTCGCTTCCCAATGCAGTCAACCGCGCCCCGCCGCCATGCGCGCTCCCCGGCACGGTGGCGACCAGCGGTTCGCGCCAGCAGCGGTTCATCGTATCGACCAGCAGCCAGGCCCGGCGGTAGCTCATGCCCATGGCGCGCGCTGCGGCAGAAATCGACCCGTGGGCAGCGATTGCGTCCAGCAGATCCGCCTTGCCTGGCCCCATGGCAATTTCCGGCCCGCAATAGAGACGAACGATGATTTTCAGAGGAGCGGGCGATGTCACGACGCAAATGGCTATTGCGCCGGCCTCTCAAAGACAAGCGCGATATAGGCGGCATCTGCCCGGCTTGCGTGTGTCACTTGTCGTGGTCGTCGTGGTGGCGCAGGCAGCCGACATCCAGCCGACAATCGTGATACCATTGACGCTTGCCGCAAGAGCGCCGCAACCTCACAGCAGCCTGTGCGATGCACTGTCAGGATTCGTCGTGTGTCGCAACTGAAGAGCAGATAATCGCATCGGCGAAGTCGAGTTGGCGTCCCGGCAAGGGCCGACGAGGATATCCACGACCCACACAAAATGTGAGAATCAATGTGGGATCACTTTTTCAGGAAACCCACTTTATCGTGTAAAAACAACACGACAAAGTGGTTGACTGGTGCCAGAAGAGGGACCGTGATGTGCGGACAAGGCATTATATCACAATGCTTTGTTGCCCTGATTCGCTGATTCGATACCGTCAAGAATACCGTTTCGCGCTTTGGCTTGGTCCTCGATGGGGACTCAAATCGCTGCGGGCAGAGTTTCGACGCGCATTGCACCACACAGCATATGCTCGAAACCAAGCCCCGATCGGCGTCCGCAGGAAATGTGGCCATGTTATGCGTCCACATCCAAGCCGGCAACATCGGGGGCAATCAATTCCGCTAGCTGCTGTTGAACCACCTGCTTTCCAGTAGTCAGGTTTACGCTTGCTATCCGCAGGCGTTCATCGCCTTTCATTATGGCGTAAGCGGCGTTCAGACCATCGGCTCCTAGACCGGCGTGATGAGGGTATAACAACATCACCTCGCGGCACTGATAGAGTCGGGCATACGCCATCATCTGATAGACGTCTGACTGCGACACTCCGCGTTTCTTGTCTTCGGGATTTTGACCAACCAGCTTCCACTTGGTGTCGATCACCAACTGAACCTGCCCATTCCGCTTGATCAGAATGTCCGGCGTCGTCTGGAAGCGCGGCCTGCCGCCTTCGCACTCCTCCATCAGGCAATAGCGCAGACCACTCTGCGAATGTACGGTCAGATCGGTCCCCAACAAAGCCTTGCGCGCCAGAGCTGCGATATAGGCTTCGAACAGATCGTTCATAGCGAACAGCAGTGTAATCCCCTGGCCCGCTCTGGCATCGTGGTTGGTGCGCTGCCATTCACGTTTTAGGAATAGCTTCGCCAGTTCGTAAAGGCTTTCCCAGCGACGGTTTGTCCGATCGATTCTCACCTGCGTCCAGGGTAGCGCACCGATAGCCACGTCGCTCACATCGGCAAGGGTGAAACGGAGCTCGTCCAACCGCCGCTGCGTTTCCAGCGCGCGCGCGTGACTGCGCAGCAGTAAGACACAGGCCTTCATGATCCGCAGCAAGGGGGTGTCTGGATTCAGAGTGTCGAAGCGGCAGGCAAGCCGGTCGGGTCGCACGGCGTGATGGGTGAACTGACGGATGACATCGAGTCGCCCCCTCAGCGCCGCTAGATCGTCTTCCTGACCCATATAGCCGCGGGGCAGGCCGCGTCGTGCCTCGGCCAGCAGGCGATCAGTAAACAGGCGGATCAGAATATCGAGCAAGGTTTCCTTCTGCCGCGCCATTGCCAGCGCCTGTCCGTCTCCGAGTTTGAGACCAAGCGCGACGTCGAGCATTGACATGAGCCGAGTCCGGATTGCCTCGTCGCCCTCAGCGACGCCGGAATCGATTTTGGGCAGAATTTCAAGACTGCAACCCGGGGCGGCAATAACTCCAAGAACTTGCTGGGCTCTTAGCTCGCTGTAGCGATCGACAAGGATATTGGTCCCTGACTGATTGGCCAGCGTATGCGACCGCGCAGCCCGAAGCAGGGCATTTGCCTGACTCCGGGTGAAGGCGTTCTTCGGCGCTACGCCGGTGTCATTGTGTACGCCCGTAGGCCCCCATTCGTGGACGGTCAGATGGGTCACGGGTGGAACCCGGCGATGGCGCGATCGGTAGGATCGGTCGGGCTAGGCGGGAAACACGCCAACCATTCCCGCCACGAGCAGGCGGCAACCCGCTCGACAGGCACGCCGGGGCGCAGATGGGTGGCCAGCTCGGCGATCACTCGCCAGGCTCCTCCGCCGCCTTGACCACTTTGCCGATCAACCGATTGAATGCATCGGCCTTGGACGGTGTGAGCACTGACCAGCTCGAAACCCGGTCGCCTTCGATACCCGGTGGCGGATCAAGCTTGTCTTCCTGGATAAACCCGTCACCTAGGGTCCGGACTCACTACAGCCACCAGATGACGGTTGCGGCGAGGCTGATGGCGCCCATGAAGTTTTTGAGGTTGCGATCGAAGCGGGTGGCGATGCGGCGCCAGTCCTTGAAGCGACAGAACAT
>JBHSCB010000037.1:0-30613 GCA_042650965.1 Novosphingobium lubricantis
GATCGCCGGCATCAATCCGCACGCATGGATGACCGACACGCTCACCAAGCTCGCCAACGGTCATCCCGCCAACAGCGTCGGCGAACTCATGCCCTGGATCGCTGTGGCCTGAGAGCATCGGTTACGCCAGAGGAACGCCGGCTCGATGATCGCCATGTCGGCGTCAAACAGGATCGGGAAGCCGGCGGGAATGCCTGGCTCACCCGCCAAAGCCCGAATGATCGATACCATGCTGTCGGAATCCCCTCGCGCTGAGATTCCGGCGAACAATAGCGCTATTTGGGAGCCGGCAGGCAAACGGTTCGGCGGATCGGTGTCTTTCCGGGATGCATCGCCGCCCGCCGTCGGCGCGGATCACATGTAGAAGCTGTAACTGACCTGTGGTTTCTCGCTGACGCTCACATATTTCATGATGTCGCCGATCTTCTTCGCGCATTCGAGCGTGATCGGGAGGCGCCCGTCCATCTGGGTGTTGTTCCAGTTCATCTTCGTCAGACCGAGGATCTCGTCGCAGAGGCTTTCGAGCGAAGAGTCCTGTTCATATACGGTGATTTTCAGAGGGCTCGGCACATACTGCCCAGGATAGGTCTTGTAGAAGTCGACCGTCCCGCGGGTATATAGAACGCCCTCCGTCTCCGAGATCGTCAGCAGTGTCCCCCGCTTCGGCGGATACTTCTTGTCGCTGAACAAACGGACGTCAGTGTCCGTGATCGCGACGAAATCCTTCGAACGGATGCCCTTCTCCTCCAGCGCCCGCAGGAAGCCCTTGCGCTCGCCGTCGCGGAAACGGCTCGACTTGTGAATCACGATCCTGGCCGGCATGTGTTCCAATGCCCGGTCGTACTCATCAAGAGCGTCACGCAGGAGTTCGTAGGCCTGATCCTCGCTCAGATATGGATGACGGTTCTTCTTATCGATCGACACTGGGGTCCCGCGCAGGATGATCCCATGCCCGAACTCGTCAAAGACCTGTGCCAAGCTGGACGACACGGTCTCACCGTCACGGCTCTTGTAGAAACCAATACCGATGTAGCACGAGCGGAGCTTGGCTGTGTCCTCGACGAGCCGCCAAGGAATTGTTCGGTTGCCCTTGTAGTAAAGCGCCGTGCAGAAGTTCCATGCCTTCGTCGCTGGGTCCTGCTGTTCCCCGGCGAACTTGGTGATCAGGATGGTTTTCTCCCGCACCAGCTGAAGCGGCGTGCCGAGGTGCATGCACTTGGCTTTCAATATCCGCCGGAAATTATGCTCGAGCTCGCTCTCATCCTTCGCGTCGCCAGTGGCCGAGATGGTCACGGAATCAAACATCTCGTTCGGCAATACGCAGACGATGACGTCAACCGACCTGTTCTCCGCCAGGAAGCGGATCTGCTCATAGTAGAGCTCAACAGCCCTCTCTACCCGGTCGGCGCGGGAGGCAAGTTTCACGATTCCGGTGATATCCGACTTCTTTAGTGTCCGCGTATACTGGGGCGAGTTGATCAGCCGGGTTAGGAAGCCGTAGCTCTGGTTCACCCCGCCGAAGCCACGGAACAGGTTGAGAAGTTGCGATTCCTTCTTCCGTTCGATGCCGTCCCGGCACCTCTCGAGCCACTCGTCCAGCAGATCAATGCCCTCGCCTCGACCGACGACCCCGACCCTTAGTTCCGTCCTGCGCAGTTCATCGCGCTTGTCATACACGCCCATGTGCTCGATCCCCGTACGCGGGCATATGTGGGTGCCGGTGCCGAACTCGAGCATCGGCTCCGCGAGAGTCGTCAGCCTCATGCCGCCATCCCTTCGTCGGTCGCATCGTCATCATAGTCGGCGATAGAGACGTCGCCTTCGTCAAGATCGTCATCGACCTCGTCGCCAACGTCGAATTCGAGGAGCGTCCCGAAGCTCAACGGCGCCTCGTCCAAGCCTTCCTCACTGCTGGTGTTGGAGAGGAAGTAGGCGACGAAACGAACCGCGTTCCTGACGCTGAGATTCAGTTCAAGCCGCTTCTGCTTCGAGAGCAACTTGTCGTGCCAGTTCGAGCGCTTGAAACCGTCATAGGAATAATACCAGCTCGGCACGATCTGCGAGAACCAGGTCCCGCCTAGATTTGAAAACGTCAGATCAAACGATAAGTGCTGGTGATGCGCGATCTTGTCAGGGTCCTTCTTCTGATACTTCACTACGTACACGGTGCGTGTCGCGCTGGCCTTGCCGACCCAGGCCTCCTTGCGAAGCTCCTGCCCATCCTCGCCGGGCACGAAGAAGAAGAAGCCGTCCTTTGGATGGGAGCGCACGTTGCGCGCCTTCAGCATCTGCCGCGTCTCGGCCCACATGAGTTGCTTGAGAATGTTCACGTTGTCCGGCTCGTCAGAGTCGGCCAGATCGGATATCTCCAGCCGTTCGATCGTGCCCTCGTCCACGATGCTGATCAGGCCGCTGGCCTCAATATCGGTGAATGAGAACAGCTTGTTGTTGTAACAAACCCATGCGTCCGTCGACACATCGTTCAGAAGGAGCGCCATCTTCACGACAGACCTTCGACTCTTTGCGTAGCCCTTGTAGTTCAGTTCCGCCTTGGCCTGCGCGATCACCGCCTTGTCGTCGATCGTCAGCTCCGCAACGTAGACTGCCTCGGGCAGCCGGATCTCCTGTAGGTTGGTTGTGATCGCAGTTGGCGCCTCAACCGTCTCCGATCTCATGCTGATGAAGGCATCCACCTCGCCGAGGATGTGCTTAAGCTCCGAGAGCACGCGCTCTTGCGCTGTCAGACGCAGTCCGGTCACCATGCGGAGGATGTCGCTAAGGTCGATGATGTGCTTTGCGCAGTTGAACGAGAAATCCTCCGTCAGCAGGGCATTTACGGCGCTCTGACTGTAGGATGCCTGCTTCTTGCCCAGCATGAGTACGTATAGCTCATCGAAGGTGTTATAATACGACCGGCTCATGAATTGCCCGATCGTGAACTTCACCTTCTCCAGCCCGATGGTAGAAGTGACTTGGAAAGCGACACGGTCATGGTCGTCGCCGAGGTCGATGCCGGGGAAGTTCTTCTGCTTCCGGTTGAGATTGATGAGGTGCGGCAGGTTGAAGACCGACTTCAGGATCGGGATGAATGCATCTTCGAGCGCGAGGTTGATGTCGGTCCGCCCCTGCGCGGTCGCCAGTTCTACCTGTACGACAATACGGCTCACTACGTCGCGGAGCTGATTCTCAACCTCAAGCTGCCTCATACCGCCGCGCTCCTCCCAAGATGGCCTCCATGGAGTATGGGAACGCACCAAGAACATTGCAAGCGGGCGATAGCTGATGACGGGCCTTTGAAGCCTGAAGAGCCTTCAACGCCCGCTCTCCGCTAAGCTCAGATGCCTCCGAGTGCTGAGCGGTGGGGAATAAACCGGGATCGCTGGGAGGCAGGCCACCTCATATGGAACGAAAGGTAACAAATCAGATGGGTGACCTCTGCAGATTTCAGCATGCGCCAGCACTTTGGCGGGGCGACTGTGCCCAAAAAGCCATCGCCTATTACAACTCAGAACAGGTATGTGTATGGGCATGGGCATGGGCATGGGTAGCGGGATCGAATCGACGCGCGCGCCTCTTTTTCAGAAGGCTCGTAACACACTGTTATTATTTAGAAAAAAATCATCCTTTTATAAGTCGATGTTGCGGAAGTATTAATTCTCTCCCCCTCGACGCGATCGGCCCAGAATGCGAATTATTTCCAAATAATCTCATCCATAATGGATGAATATTCCCACGAATATGTGATAAAATTAATTTATGCAATAAAATCTTATTTTGATTTCAATACATCCATTCGTAATTACCAAATTACGCCGATTTTACTTATGCGTGAAATGAACATCCCAATATTTACAGTGTGTTGGCAAATATTTATCCAAATTCATCGCGGTTGATGGCATGATGGACTCCTTCAAAATAGCGTGTATTATGGCGATGCATCGAAAGGAGTATCCCTATGTCGATCGATACCGAAGTTCGGGCGCCGGAAGCTAGCCCCGAAATCCGCACCGCCCTCCTGCGTGAACAGCCTCTGAATCCGGCGCTGCGCCGGCTGAAGGGTCGCGTTCTCGCCGAAGCGGAAGCAAGCGAAGTCATCACGAGCTACGACCGGATGCATCACCGGCACAATCGCTCCTAAGGACTTCCTCGCATGACCCCCGCCAGGATCACCTCGTTCCTGGTCAAGGTCGCGTCGCGTTGCAATCTCGATTGCGATTATTGCTACGTCTACCACCACGCCGACCAGAGCTGGCGCGCCATGCCGAAGCTCTTGTCGGCGGAGGACCGGTCTTGTTTCGCGACCCGACTAGGTGCCTATACCGCGCAAGCGGAGATCACGCACTGCGCGGTCGTATTCCACGGCGGCGAACCTTTGCTTGCTGGTGCGGATAAGCTGGCGGCGTTTGCCGCCCAAATCCGTGCCGCGACAACCGCGAAGGTTGATGTCGGGCTCCAGACCAACGGGCTGCTGCTTGACGATGCCGCGCTCGATCAACTTGAGGCAGCGGACATCGGTGTCTCGCTGAGCTTGGATGGGCCGCGCGCGGCACAAGACAAGCATCGAACGACGCGCAAGGGGCGCTCGAGCTTCGATAAGGTTCTCGCTGCGCTGGAGCGGCTCAAGAAGCGCCCCAGGCTATTTGCAGGCGTCATCGCCGTCATCGATACCGCGACCTCGCCGGAGGATCTCTTCGCCTTCTTCGACGCGCATCATCCGCCGAATCTCGATTTCCTGCTACCCGACGCCCACCATTTGCGCCTCCCGCCAGGCCGCGCGCTCGATCCCTCGCTCTATGAGCGCTGGCTGATCGGCGCATTCGATCTGTGGCTCGACCATTATCCGCATTTGCCGGTGCGAACCTTTGAAGCTTTGCTCGATGCCGTTTCCGGGCTGCCTTCCCGGACTGACGCATTTGGCTTCGGGGACGTCAGCCTTATCTCGATTGAGACCGACGGAAGCTATCACGATCTCGACGTGCTCAAGGTGACCCAGGACGGAGCGACCAGCCTTGGCGGTTCGGTACGGGATACGCCGATCGCAGACATAGCGACCTCGCCCCGGATCGCAGCGCATCGCGCGCTGCTCAGCAAAGCAGGACTATGCCGCGAGTGCCAAGCCTGTCCGATTGTCGAAATCTGCGGGGGCGGATCGCTCCCCCACCGCTTTGGCACCGACGGCTTCAATCATCCGACCGTTTATTGTCGTGAGATGCTCGCGCTGGTCGAACATGCGCGGGTCCGCCTCGCGGAACTGCTCTTGCCCTCGGATGATGCGCTGGATTCGGCCCTGCCCACTGGCACCGACCTAGCAGCGTTCGATCTCGCGGAGAGTGCCACGGCGATGATGGACGATCTCTGCGCCGGTGCGCGGTCAGCCGCGCGTGACGCGCTGCTGGGGACGGTCCGCGAGTTGCGTGCCACCCACCCCGAACTCGGTCCGGCGATCACGGCGTTCGATGCGCTGTCCGTTTCCGAGCAGGAAGAACTGGCGAGTGCTCCGGGCGCCATCGCGTGGCGGCACACACTCGACATTCAGACCGCCGCCTATGAAGTTCAGGCCGTCGACGGCGCAGCAATCCAAGCCGACGCATCCTATCTGCAGGACTTGCTTGCCCAGCCATCACGCGACGGTTCCGGCTTTCAGATCGGTTTCCCCGATCCCTGGCTTCGCATTCCCTTTGGCGAGGCAATCTATTTTGAGGATGAGGCGACCACCGCTAAGGTCAAGCCGATCGTTGAGGAGGCGCTGCAGATCATTGAGCGCTGGCGCCCGGCAATGGCGCGCGAGATGAGAATGGCTTGCGGCGCAATCCAATTTATCCGCGATCCGCTTGCGCATCCCGACAAGATCGTTTCGTTCAGCGACAACTCGGTCCCAGGTGCTCTCTATGTGTCGGTCCTGCAGGGCGACGATCCGATCGACGCCTACGATCTCGCCGACTCGTTGTTGCACGAGCACCGGCACCAGAAACTCTATCTCCTGGAGCGGCTTGCGCCGACCGTGGCTTCCACCGCGGCGCTGGTCTCCTCGCCGTGGAGAGAGGATCTTCGCCCACCTTCAGGCCTGCTTCACGCCGTGTTCGTCTTTGTCGAATTGCGGCGTTTCTGGCTTCATGTCAGGGACGAAGGGCCTGCCCGCCTCCACAATCGGGCGATCAATCAGCTCCGTGACACCGAGGAGAATCTTCGCGACGCATTCGTGACCCTCGATAGCTGTCCGCTGACCCCACTGGGACGCGAACTGGTTGCTGTCCTCAAAGCCTCCGCCGAACGCGAATTGGCCTGATGCCCGACAATGTGATCACCCTTCCTTTCGATCGGCTTCCGGGAACAGCAGCCGAGCGTCATGCTACGCTGCGCGACTATTTTTGTGACAAGGATGCCTGCGTTAAACGGACTACCGGGGGCTGGGAGCTGACGCTCGGTTGGCCCAATGATGCCGCGCGGCATGTCGATCCCAAATTGTCCGCCGGACTCGCGTGGTGGGGTGAGGGCCTTGAGCGTTCCGATATGGCGCTCTCGATGCGCCGTAGCGGTCGCATTCTCAGTACGCTCTACGACAGTTGGACGCTTCTCAGCTGGAGCGAATGGCTGGAGCGGGCCGGCCTACAGGCTGCGCCGATCGTGGTGCTCCATGTTGACGATCACCGCGATCTGGGCGCGCCGCGGCTGTTCGTGGAGCAGGCGGGTTGGCGCGATCCTATGACTGGCCATCTCGTCGACCTTGCCCAGCCTAATAGCGTTGCAAGCGCGATACGAAGTGGTGCCATCGGCATGGGCAGCTTTCTAACGCCGTTCCTCCACGCATTCCCGACCACCGAGGTTCGCCATCTTTGCCAGCCGCCGAAAGCGGTCGATACTAGAGACTTTCGTGTCGAGCTGACCGAGGAGCAGGACACGCTGCTCGACCCTGGCGCATTGCGCCCCGCTGTCGATCTCGTTCCGGTCGCGCGCGAGACCGGTCCGGGGCGATATCGCATCACGCCTGACCTTGGAGATTGGCTGCAAGGGATCGGCCCTGGACCGATCCTGCTTCACATCGACATGGACTATTTCAACAATCGCTATGATGGCGACAGCGACTGGCTCGACCGGCGCCGAAAGCTCGACCCTTCGCTGGCATCGGTGCTTGATAAGGTCGATGCCCTTGCCGATGCGCTGCACGGCGCCAGGCTCGCATCGCGGCTCGAAGATGTCGTAATTGCCTATTCGCCGGGCTTCTTCCCCAGCGAATATTGGCAGGCGGCGGACGAGCGTTTGCGCGCGGCCTTTGCGCGGCTAGATGTCCGTTAAGCCCTCATCCGCCAAGCAGAGGCAACGGCGCCGAAGGGCCAGCCCGACGCCGAAGCCGCCTCCTGTCGTTGCGCATTCGCCGCTCGGGCCGATCGATCCGGAGAAAGTACGATTGGTCCCGAGCAAAGGCACGCCCAAACGCGGCGGAGGCCCAGGTGGCGAGGCCTGGGCTATCGAGGCCGACGGCGAGCGCGCGGGAACCGTCTTCATCAACCTGATTGAAGAACCCCCGATCGGAAAACATGCCTCGCTCCAGATTTTTCTGAACCGGGAAAGCCAGGGGCGTCAGATCGGCCGTCTCGCCTATCGTGCCGCGTGCGATGCAAGCGAATATAATGTCGTCTACGCCCATATGCGCAAATCCAACATCGCTTCGCGGCGCGCCGCCGAAGAAGCCGGCTTTGCGGACGTGACGCCAGCAGGTCACTCTCAGTTGATTATGAAGCATGTTCGTCGTGAAGGGTCGTCGACCGGAGGCTGAGCGCGACCGCACCGGAATTCTGAAAGGTCCGAATGCGCGCCTATATCGTCATGCCCTGCCTTAATGAGCAACGAGAGCTAGTGGCGACCTGCGCTTCGCTCGGCTTTGGCCCGGGCGCGGCTACGGATAAGCCGGACGGCACGCTGGTCCTTGTCGACAATGGATCGACGGATCGCACGTTCGAACTCTCGCGCGATATCCAGCAAACCTCGCCACCCGGTACCGTGGAACTCACGTACGAACCCGAGCGCGGATACGTTCCCCCGCGCCGGCGCGGCATCGATCTCGTCGCACAGTTGGCGCTCGAGGAAGGGGTGGTCGCCGAGGATGTCCTGATCCTGCAAGCGGACGCCGACACACAATATCAGCCCGGCTATGTTGCCGAGATGCGCGCGGCGGGTGAGACGGCGGGCCCGCAGACGCTGCTCGAAGGACGAGCGGAGGCCGCTCCCGAGTTCGCCCTCGAGCATTCGGCATATCAGGCGCTTTGCGAACAAGTGAGTGCCTCGGTTCGCGCGCTCTGCGTCGCCGAAGCGGATGATGTCATCGTCGACGACAAAATCTGCGCCTTCCGTCTCGCCGACTATCGCGTGTGGGGCGGACACGAGCGGGAGTATGATCCCCATGGTGAGGAGATCCACGCCGAAACCTCGCGCCTGTTTCTGCGGGCCAAGTCCTACAACGCCAGAAAGATCATAGTTGAGAGGGCGACAGCCCAGCCTTCGCGCCGAAAGTTATACGAGAGCCCTGGGCTCTATTTCGCGACCTCTGGGTTCCCACACGGTGCTGATTGGGTGGCGCGGTGGCGCCGCGACTATGCCGGGATCGACAGTTTCGAAGCATTGCATCAATCACATTCCCCAGTGCACGAAGCGATATTGCTCCGCCAATGCCATGACCTGATCCTATTTGGTGTCTTGCCGCTATGGGTCGGTCACGCGCTTGGGACCCTGGCTACGACCGATGCACTGAGAGCAAGGTTCGCACCTTTATTGAGGCTCTTGCCGCCATTGACGCGCGACCAGCTACGCCACACACCCGGGCTTGTTCTCCACACAGCATTGCAATTGATCGATACACAATTGCCGCAACTGAAGAGCTATCTGGCGGAAAATACAAACCTTGGCTGATGGTGCCTGGCGGCCGTTCCGCTTCTCAGAATAGGGCGAAAGGCAGTGGCTCGCTGTCGTCGCTACGCGTGCCCTCTTTGATCAAAACGCAGCTTTTGAGATCAACTGCCGGCGCTCGCCTCACGGATCGCCGATCCGATACCTTAGTGCTTAAGTGAAGGGAGGACAGGCCGGGCGCCGCCAGCTTTTTGGATTAGCGCGTCGCCCGGCCTGTCCTCCCTTCACGGCGAACTAACAGGACACTAGCTAAGCCCAGACCTAAGCTGCAGCTATGGCGCCCCAGCGAGATGCTCGGCAGCGTCGCATTTGTAAGGACGTTCGCCAGGAGGTCGTAATAAGGCGGCCAGTGCTTGAACCGCCGCGGCGTGTAGCGCACAGTCTCGTAACGGATGCCCCGCGCGCCCATCCAGGCGGCCATCATCTCCTGATAGGCGTAGGTCTCTGGCTTCTCGACACCGGGGTCGCCAGTGATCACGAGGTCGGGCGGCGTTCCTCGTGCATCCAGCTCGATGAGCAAGGCGGTGCTGTCGACGCCGATGCCATAGGCGAGCACGATCGGCGGCGGTTCGGACACGCGGATATAATCGATTTCACGGGACTCCGCGGTCAACGCGGAACGATCGGTCGCCAGCATGGAAGTACTCCGGTCTCGCGCAGCCAGTCTGCGCACCGAACCAATCCCACTCCACCTTCTTTCTCGGCAGCATCGGCCGCGAGCGCGCCGGCTCGCGTCAGGCCCTGTCTTGCAGACTGGACTCGCGGTCGTCGAGGTCGAGGTGGATTCCGAGTTCGGTTCCCTCGGCAATGGTCAGGTCGCGATGATCATCGCTCTCCAGCGCGCTCGCCATTTCGATAACCGGATGGACCGAGACCACCTCGCCCGAAGGAAGTCGGAAAAGGTTCGCCAGGCCTTCAACCGCCTGGGTTCCAACCGGAACGGCGAAACTGCCGCTGATTTTGAATGCAACGTACATGACTATACTCCTTATTGGGACGGATGCGCGCTCAGGTGGCGATGGGCAGAAGCTTCGGATAGGGCAGCCGCGGGAGGTCACGGCCCTGACGGCGCGCGGCGCGCGTGAGTTCGAAACAATAAGTGAAGAGGCCCGAATGCCGATGGCGCGTGAGGAGACCTTCAGTCTGGAGGCGTTGGAGCCAGGCTTCCGGTCTTTCGCGAAGAGCGGGAGCGGGAAGACCGAGCCGGACAATCTGGTCGATGGCTCCGTCCATTCCGCGCTCGCGGAGGCGGATTTTCGACAGCGTACGGTCGGAAATCGTGCGATCGCCAGTCCGAAGGACGATACGCGGACGCGTAGTTCCGCGGTGCGCTCCCGACAAGGCGGCGTAAACCCGGCCAATATGGCCAGCCTCGGGGTCGCTATAGGAGACGACAGCCTCGATCGCGGGGCGGGCCTCTCGAAGAAGCCGGAACGCGCGCGCGCAAAAAAAGCTCTCGCCGTTCTGGGGGACGCTGTCGAGAAGGATCAGGCGAGCGAGGACAGTGCCTTTGGTAGGGTCCAGAAAGCCGGTGTGTCGGGTGATGACGGCGTCAGTCGCCGGCACCGCGAAGACGCAGACGCCCTCGAGAACGGCGCGGCGTCCGAAAAGACCGATGGCGACTTGCGCAGCTGGATAGTTGGGCAGATAGTGATGCTCGGCGATGAAAGCGCGCGCCATGCGGTGCTCGATGAGATCGACCGAATAGGCTCTGGGGTTGATGGTGCGGAAGTCTGTTGCCCACAAGGCGCGTCTTTCCCGCCAGCGCTGGCTGCGTGAGGTTTCCATGTCCGGCCTCGGGTTGAAGGGACGTCGGCGGCTCTAGCCCCTCCGACTTGTCCTTTCGGCCCATTCCCCTCTTCTTGTGACATGGATTGAACTGGTGGCAGTTCATGGAATATTTGCTTTACGGCGATAGGAGTGGCGCGGGGCAAGCCGTGCGCAACTGGCAACTGCGTTTTCGACGCGCCGGAAGCTTCACAAGCCGCTCCGTTCCCGGTAGCGAGCAGTTTTCGGGACTCCTCTGAAAATCGAAGGAAAGCAGATCATCATGAGCGACTTGTCGGAAGGCGATAGCACGCTGATTACCCTGACCGCCGACATCGTCGCGGCTCATGTGACGAACAACAGCGTCGCGGTCTCGGATCTGCCGCTATTGATTCAGAATGTTCATGCGGCGCTGAGCAATCTCGGCAAAACCGAGGCCGCAGCGGTAGTGAAGCATGAACCGGCCGTTTCGGTTCGCGCCTCGGTGAAGCCGGACTATATCGTCTGCCTCGAGGACGGTAAAAAGCTCAAGATGCTCAAGCGTCACCTGATGACACACTATCAGATGACGCCGGCTGACTATCGTTCGAAGTGGAATCTTCCGGCCGACTATCCGATGGTCGCGCCCAATTATGCCGAGCAGCGCCGTACGCTCGCAAAAAGCATCGGTCTCGGCCGCAGGCCCAAGACGGCCAGCGCAGCCGCGCCGGCAAAGACGGCGAAAGCCGCCCCCGCTCGTCGCGGACGCGCAAAATCAACCGAAGGGCCGCCTGCCCAATAAAATCATCTAGGCAATTCCTCTCGAAGAAGGCGGGCTTGGAACAGGGACAGTCAGATCAAAGTGCGTCGTCGCGTCGCTTGACAATATTTGCCTAGCAAATCGAGGCGAGCACCCTGCCCTATCTTGGTGCCGAAACAACCGTTGGCATCGTGATGACCCCGCTGTGCACCCTTCAATCGATCGAAAATTGTTGGGCGGATTGCAGCATGATCTTGCCTAACGCACCCGACTGGCGGTCGAAAAAGGGCTTTCCTTCTGTCGATGCACCGCGGAGCATTTGATCAGGTTGAGTGATCAATGTGACTATCTAGTGGTGAGACATAGTCCCGAACAGCTCTCCGACCCAAAGTTTAAGGTCTATTGGTGACTAGGAACTCATCTTGCGGTGAGATGTTTGAAAGCGAGCCGCGAAGGCCCTGCAGCCAATCAAAACAGGGTAAACTGTTCTCCAATCGTTCGGGGCTTTGCGTCCGGCGGTGGCGTGCAAGGAGATGAGCGATCCCCGGCCCTCTGTGGCGCGGAACGCGGCGGCGGCTCGACTACGCGAGGCTGATTTGCAAGCTTCGCACTCCAACCTCCCAGAATGTGAGCCGGGGTGAACCAATGTTCGCGAACGTCGTTGCTCAGGGAGTTGCCGACCATGAGATGGGCCGGGATGTGCAATAGCGAGAACTGGATATAGGCCATGTGCACCGCGCGCGGGTCTATATCGACCGCTGTCACGTGGAGATGGCGTTGGTAGTTGATGTCGGCTGCGAGCATTGCCTGGGCAAGCGCGATGACCATGGCGCCGGCGCCGCAGGCGGGCTCCATCGCGCGGACATAGCCCTTGTCGGCGATCAGCGCCCGGGCGCTCTGGGCATCGCCGAGCGTGACCTCGGCCATCATCTGGCAGACCGGATAGGGCGTGAAGAACGTACGTCTCCGATAGCGGCCGCATTGTCGGATTGAAGTGATCGGCTCATTGCGCGGGCATGGGTGGCATAAGCAGCGATGTGTTTCTGGGCGTTCGTCGCCTGGATGTGGTGGTGACCGGCCGACGGAGGCGTTGGACCGATGAAGCGAAGCAACGGATCGTCGAGGAGGCGTTCCAGCGTGGCATTCCGGTTTTGACGGTAGCGCGGCGTCATGATGTCGACCCTTCCCAGATCTACGACTGGCGCAGACGGCTGTTTCCGCAGATCTCCAGAGGGGTTTGCGGCTTTGCTCCGGTGATTGTGACCCCTGATGTTTCAGTTTCGTCGTCGCGCGGTCAGATGGAAATTGTTTGCGGCAACGGCCGTCGGATCATCGTCGACCGCGACGTCGATGTCGGGGCGTTGCTTCGGGTGTTGGCGGGGCTTGAACGATGATCCCCTTGCCGAGCGATGCGAGGATCTGGATCGCGCTGGGTCACACGGACATGCGTCGGGGCATGCGAGGGCTGGCGCTGCAGGTTCAGGAAAGCCTGAAGCGTGATCCTCATCAAGGGGATCTGTACATCTTTCGGGGGCGCAGCGGATCACTGGTCAAGATTTTGTGGCACGACGATTTCGGCATGTCACTATATGCAAAACGGCTCGAGAAGGGTCGCTTCGTCTGGCCCTCGGCAAAGGACGGTGCAGTGCCGATCTCAGCCTCGGCATTGGCCTGTCTGCTGGAGGGCATCGACTGGCGCAACCCGCAGAAAGCCTGGCGTCCGAGCAAGGTCGGGTAGCATTTTTCTGGCGATTTTGCTTCGGATACAGGCCTGATTCCGTTATAGATTTGGGCGATGGAGACGCTTTCGGCACGCGATATTCAAGAGCTGCGCGAGGCCGCCCAGCGCTCGGCAATGCGCGCCACCGAGGCAGAGGCAAATGTCGCTCGGGTCAGGGCGATCAACTCCGATCTGGTCGCCCGCAACGCCCATCTCGAGCTGCAGAACGAGAAGATGCGTCGCGCCCTGCACGGACCATCGTCGGAACGCTCGCGCCGCCTGATCGATCAGATGGAACTCGAGTTCGAAGAGCTTGAGGCCACCGCAACCGAAGACGAGATCGCCGCTCAGCGGGCGGCCGCAAAAACGACCACCGTCGAAGCCTTCACCCGCAAGCGCCACACGCGCCGGGAGTTTCCCCCAGGCCTGCCCGTCGAGCGGGTCGTTATTCCCGCCGACAAAAACTGCCCCTGCTGCGGTTCCGACAACCTCAGCAAGCTTGGCGAGAGTGTCATTCGTGCGCTGGAGACGGTGCCTGCCCAGCACAAGATCATCGAGACCGTCCGCGAACGCTTTTCCTGCCGGTCGTGCCAGACCATCACACAGCCGCCGGCACCGTTTCATGTCACGCCGCGCGCCATGTTCGGCCCGCATTTCCTGGCCAGCCTCGCGTTCAACAAATTCGGGCTGCACCAGCCACTCAACAGCCAGCGTGATCGCCTCGACAGCCAGGGCATTCCTCTCAGCCTTTCGACGCTTGCCGATCAGATCGGCGCGATCGCCGTCGCTGTGAAGCCGGTTTTTCTGCTGCTCGAGGCGCACACGCTCGGTGCCGGGCGCCTTCACGCCGACGACACTACAGTGCCGCGCCTGGCAAAGTACAAAACCGACATCGCCCGGATGTGGACCTACGTCTGCGATGATGCGCCGTTCGCAGGCGGGCGCGCGCCGTCGGCGCTCTTCTATTATTCCAGCAACCGCAAGGGCGAGCACAGCCGGGAACACCTCGTCGGCTATCAGGGCATCCTTCAGGCCGACAATTACGCCGGCTACAACGCCCTCTATGACCCCGGTCGATCCGAGGGGACGATCACCCATGCAGCCTGCTGGGCCCATGCGAGGCGATATATGTTCGAGCTCGCCGACATTGCCACCCAGATGAAGCGAAGGCCCGGCAAGCGTGTCGTCATCTCACCGCTCGCGCTTGAGGCCGTGCAGCGCATCGACCGCATCTTCCAGATCGAGCGCGACATCAACGGCAGCCCTGCCGTCGAACGGCTTGCCGTGCGTCACATCTTGTCGGCTCCGCTTGTCACAGAACTGGGCAACTGGATGCGCGAACAGCGCAACCTCCTCTCCTCGAACGATGCCGTCGGCAAAAAGATGGATTACATGCTCAACGCATGGCCCGCTTTTACCGCATTCCTTGAAGATGGTCGGATCTGCCTCACGAACAACGCCGCCGAACGCGCTCTCAGAGCCATTGCTCGGGGCAGAAAAGCCTGGTTGTTCGTCGGTTCTGACCGAGGCGGCGAGCGCGCCGCGATGATGTACACCCTCATCGCCACTTGTCGGCTCAACGATGTCGATCCGCTCGTCTGGCTCACCGACGTGCTCACTCGGATCGCCAACATATCCCAGACCCGCCTCCACGAGTTGCTGCCCTGGACCTGGAAACGGCTGCGCGAGCAGATCGATACCGCTCTGGCCGCCTGACTTTCCAGCAGCGCAAACCAGAACTCACAGGAGTATGGCTACCCATACTCAATCATCTCTTACCTCACGCAACTGCCAAATGCCTGCGGTTCACAACGGATGCGTACTGAAGAACTGGCCCCGGCTTTTGTTGTGGATCTCAAGCGCGGTGAAGATGCTGCCCAGAACATCGCCCGGCGCGGTTTCCAGCGCCATGGTGATCTCGCCCAGGATACGCGGGAACATCTCGATCGTAGGGCGATCATAGCGGCCGACGATCTGGAGATAGCGTGCCTCCCGATGGTCGCGCGAACGGATGTCGACGCTGTTCGAGATGCTGATCGCGATGAGCTCCATGCAATCGGAGAACAGCGTGTAGCGATCATGGCGATGGCCATGGGCCTCGAACAGCTTGAGGACGTTCCTGATGTATCGATCCTGGGGCGGCATGAGGGTTTCCCGAGCGCAGGCCGGCTGGGCAAGCTGACGCGCTTTGTCTGAGTGAATGGTTCGAGAAAGCCGGCTGGCGGCGGCGGAATCACGCCGCGGCGAGCAGGGCCTCCAGCGTCACGGTGCGTCTCGGCCTGCGCCCGAACTGGTAGCCGTGGTTGGTCGCATATTTGCTGAGCGACATGGCTTTGCGGTCGAGAGCGACGGCGAGATCCGCGATCGAAACCCCGGTGCGGAAAGCGATCTCGAGGGCGCGCGTTTCCTCGTCGCTGAACGGCCGGATGTAGCCGTGGACGAGGCCGAGGCTGTTTGCCCGCGAGGTGAGCGCAGCCTTGGTCCGGCCCATGCGCGCGGCAAGAAGCTTGGTCGGAACACGGCCATAGTCCGCGCGCAGCCGCGCCTCCTCGGCCTCGGTCCAGTCCGGACCAATGCGCCATCCGTTGCGGTTGGCATGACGACCGCGCAGCTCCAGATATTCGGCGCGGTGGCGCAGCGAGCCGGATGTGCGGCCGAGCTGCCGCCGCAGCGGCGTCAGGCTGGTGCCCTCGCCATAGGCTTTCTGGAGGAGGGCGTCTTCTTCGGGCGTCCAGGCCCGGCCCCAGCCCCGGCCGTATCCGAGTTTGCGGATCGCGAGCCCGAAGCCCCGGATGGTGCGCTGCGGAAACCCCTCCCTGGCGAGCATGTCAACGATCGCGGTATAGCGGTGGCCTGCTTCGGCGAGCTCAAGCGCGCGTGCCGTTTCCTGCGCGGACCAGTCGGGCGGATGGTTCGCGTGGACGATGCCGAGAGTGCCAGCCCGGCTCGACAGGCCGCCAAAGGGTCGGCCGATCAGCGTCGCGATCTGGGCAAGCGGCACGCCGCGGCGATACCCTTCGACGAGCTGGGCATCTTCCCAAGGCGACCATTCGGGAGGATTGCCCTCGGTCAGGTCGAGAATCCGGGCACGGGCATAGACGGCCGAGCAGGATCGGCCGAGATCGGAAGCGATGGTCGCGGTCGGTTCGCCGCCATAGCGGCGGGTCAGCTCGGCATCGTCGAGTTCGGTCCAGGCCCTTGCCGAGTTGCGACGAAGCCCGAGCAGAGCGATCCGTTCGGCGACCGCCGCCCTGCCCCGGCCGAGCGCAAGCGCCATGTCGGCGATCGCGGTATCGTCGAGAAAGAGCGTCCGGAGCCGTTCACTCTCGGCCGGCGTCCAGGCATCGGCACGAAAGGCCATTTCGCGCAGCGGCTGGGGTCGGGGGAATGGGCCCGGTGCGGGGGCGAGCTCGACGACATCTGCGCCCAGATCGAGCGGCTTCATGCGAGCGCCACCACGGGTATGTCGCTAATCTTGGCCCTGAGCCGTGCATGCAGCCGGGCGATGCGGTCCTCCCCGCGCGGCATGGTATCGACCGCCGCGATCGCAGCCAGCATGTCGAGCGCATTGTCGATGGCCTCGCGTGGGCAACCGAGGTGGCCGGCAAGATCGTCGGCCGTGGTTGCGTTGGGGGCGATGCGCTTGAGCGCGCCGATGATCGAGGCCGCGTGCGGCGCGGACGGATCGAGGAGGAACGCGTCGAGCGCCCGCGTGCCCTTGAGGGTCAGCGTGGTGTCCCGGCCGCCGCTCGAAACCTCGCGCAGGGCGGAGAGATCGAGCAGTCTTTCGGCTTCGTCGCTGTCGATCGCGGCGGCGGCGGTCAGCCGGGGTGTCGCACCGAGATGCTCGGTGATCGTCTCTTCCATGTGGGCCAGGACGGGGAGCGGCGACATGGCCGGCCCCATGGCGAAGAATTCACCGGGCGCGAGTTTGCGCAGCCGGTCGGCTTCCTTGGCGGAAAATCCGAGCAGGTCGGCGGCGCGCGCGATGTCGCGGTCGAAGACGTTGAGGCCGACCAGGAAGTTTTGCAGCTCGGAAATCACCGAGGAGGAGAGCTTGGCGAGGCGCTGGGTGGCGATGACCGGCGCGATCCCGCGCTTGCGGCCGCGGGCGCAGAGGTCGGTGAGGGTTGCGACGCCGAGGCGGCGGGTCTCCGCGTCACGGGCCGATCCTGCGTGATGGGGGGCGAGCAGATGGCCCTCGTCGATGCAGACGAGGACGGTGTGGCTCCAATGCTCGCGCGGCGCGCCGATCAGCCCGGCGAACAGGGCGGCCGCCTTGATGATGCGCTGGTCGGGGTCGAGATCGGTGAGATCTACGTGGAGCGAGAGCCGGTATTGCCGGGCGCGCGCGGCGGCCGCCGTCAGGCCGTCCGACGTCAGTTCGCAGCCCTTGAGCGACGTCGCGCCGATATGCGCGGCGAGATTGCCGAATTCGCCCTCGGGATCGACGAGCACGATGGTCGTGAAGTCGAAGGCCTCCTCGATGATCTTGCGCAAGGTTCGGCTCTTGCCCGCGCCGCTGCTGCCCTGGATCAGCAGGCGGCCGGCGAGCAGGCGCTCGAGATTGAGCATGAGCGCGCCGCGGCTGTGCTTGCCGATCGGCACGGACCATTGATCGGCGGAAGGGTCGATCGAAACGACTGTTGCCATGATGGGATCTCCTGGGCTCGGCCTGTCTGGCCACCGCCCACTCGATCCCCCTTCCCTTTGCTCGTCCGGCCCCTGTGTTCGCTATCGGCGCGCCGGGAGCATCACCCGCCGGGACGCGGGGTGCGATCCTTGTTGCGCTTGTCGGCGACGTAGCTCTGTCCGTTCTCGCCTTTGAGGATCTCGAACAGCCCGGTCGCGGTGAAGAGCGCCGTGAAGTTCTTCACGCCGTAGTTGCGAGGATCGATGGGGGCCTGGCGCTTCGCAGCGCTGCCCGCCGCGGACATGAGCGCCCAGCCGTCCTCGCGCGCGGAGGCTTCGACGGCACCGCGCAGGATCGTCACGAGCTTGGTGTTCTGTGCCAGGGTCTTTTCCGCGGCCTTGGCGGCCGAATGCTTGGGCTTTGCCTTTGCCTCGGCCTTGGTTTCGGTCTTGGCCGCGACAGGCGTGTCGGGAGCTTCGCCAGGTGCCGCTGGCTGGCTCGGATCCTCGAGACCATCGAGATAGAGGAACGTGGTGCAGGCGTTGACGAAGGGCGTGGGCGTCTTGCGCTCGCCGAAGCCATAGACCTCATGACCATTGGCCTTGAGCTGCATGACCAGCGGCGTGAAGTCGCCATCGCTCGATGCGATGCAGAACGCGTCGGGCCTTTGCGTATAGAGCAGTTCCATCGCGTCGATGACGAGCGCGATGTCGGTCGCGTTCTTGCCCGTCGAATAGCTGAAATGCTGGATCGGCCTGATGGCGAAGTCGTGGAGCTTGTCGGTCCAGCCTTTGAGGCCCGGCTTGGCCCAATCGCCATAGGCACGCCGAATGTTCGCCGTGCCGTATTTGGAGAGTTCCGCGAGCATTGCCGCGATCTTCGTGTGGGAGACATTATCCGCATCGATGAGAAGCGCGATGCGCCGATCCGATGTGCCGCGTCCACGATCCTCATTGTCCACGTTCAGTACCTCCCCAATTTGTTTCTTTGCAGCCTTTCATCGTCGTGCGCGGCGCAGGGTCTCAGAGATCTCGATCGACAGGTCGTCCGATCGCCGCAGCGATCAGGGCATCGCGGATCTGTCGAAAGAGTCCCGAGGGGAGAAAGCCATGACTTATCGACGGCTCTCGGCCGCGCACCGGCCGTATGTCGTAACCAGGCCAAGTGAACCTGTTCCATTCGGTGACGATGACCCATGAGCGTTCGCCCGAGAGACCAAGCTGACGTCTTACTGCCTGGGGGACTTCCACCGCTTGCTGACCACGGGTGGGAGGCCGGGTCGTCATGGGCACGACATGAACTTGATCGAACCCATCATCGGATTGGGTGACTAGCACGACGGCAACGGGGCGATCTTTGACGCCCTCGTCGCGACCGTCCTTGTATTCGTACTCCCAAAGATAGCTGTAATTGATAACCTCGCCCGGCTTAGGAAGCGCTAAGTCGAGCTTCCGCTTCGTCGCACTCGGGCGCGGGCTCGACGGCCCGGATCGCGTCGAGGGTTTCTTCATCCAAATCCTCCGCACGGCCTGCAACTCGTTCACGGCGACGCAGGCGCTCATAGTCGTCAATAGGAACCATGACGAAACGCAACCGCCCGTTCCTGCTGACGCCGACGGGACGGATCATCGCCTCGTCAGAGTAGCGGCCGAATTGTTTCTGCAATTCACCTGAAGGAACGATTTCCATGCTCTTCGCCATGAGCTTTGGGCTCCAATCTCTACGTCCGGAAGTGATGCCTGTGCGAAAATAGGTTCGGATATAACTACCAACGATTTAGGCCGAATTTTCTAATCCACCGCTTGGGATATCTGTCGCGCCTTCGTACTGATTTTACCGTCCCGACTATATTTTACGATTTTCCCGGATCATGAGGGCTCGTATTTGCCCGATAATATGGAACATAGGGAAAACCCGGGAAATCGTCAAGATGCGGGTTTGTAGAACCTGCCTGCCGGTTTGGCGGGAGAATGTTGCAGCTTTCTGGTCATTCGCTCGAGCGGCTACGCATGCCCCAGTCGGGCGCATAGTCCTGGCCATAGTTCGCGCTGCGCAGGTATTCCGTGTCGCCGGCCTCGTCGACGAGATAGCCGGTCACTTCCTCGGCATAGTCGGCGTCGAGCGCGCCCTCGGCGGTGGGGATCAACCGCACGCCGAACCTTCTGGCGAACAGGGCCGCGTCGGCGGCACGCATGGCGTCTTCGTGGCTGGCGGCCGTGACGGCGAGCTTGACGCGAACGGTCGCATAGACTTGAACGAAATGGGTGGGCTCCGACATCATCGGTCTCCAGATGAGGAATTGGGGGGTGTGGGCCAGGGTCGAAGCGTTCGACGACCCTTGTCCCGGGAATGCTGCACTGATCGGCCTAGGATTAGAGATCCATGATCGCGGCGCCCAGGACGGCATAGAGGCCGACGTCAAAGCGAAGTTTCTGCAGCGCTCGAAACTTGGCGTCGCGCCGAGCCTCGACATGGAACGCGCTGCGGCCGGTGTCGGCCTCCTTGATGCCGGTCGAGAGCGTGGGGTAGGTCTTGCCGGCACGTGGACCGGTCATGATCTGGGCCGTGGACCGGCAGTCCAGCGTGCGATCGAGCGCATAGCCCAGACCGCGCAATTGCGCTTTGATTTCGCTGAGCGTGACGGGATGCCAGCCATCGGCGGCGCGGGCGGCCAGTTCATTGGCGAGAGCGGGGTTCATGAGCGAAGCTCCTTCGCATTTGCACCGACGGATTCCTGTAGGTCCTCGGCCAATCGTTTGGGGGTGCCGAGCGGCGAACCTCAGGCCAGCGGCACGTCGTAGGCGGCCGCGCAGCCCGGTTCGCCTGGATAGACCCCGTCCGGATCGCACAGTAGCACCTGCAGCACGTCATATTCCTCGTGGCGAAGGTAGCGCCCCGCCTGGAGCGTAAAGCGCTGGCGCGCCTGGGCCGAGGCTTGCCGAACGCGGGCAGGAAAGCGGCCGCCAACGTCGATGTCGCCTTCGAGCGGCCGGCGCGCGCCGCGCATTTTCCGGCCGAGCTCGTTGATGATCGAGCCGGCGACGCGGGGCGAGTAGTTGCCGATGAGCAGGAGTTCCGGCAGGCCCTGCAGCGCGTTTCCGATGGTGTAGGCGAAGGCGGGCGTCTCGCCGTCGGCGAAGATCAGGAAGAGATGCTGACCGCTCCGCGTGATGTTGCGCTCGATGGCGGCGTAGAAGTCTGAAGCATCGATCATGAAATCCTCCTCCGCGATGGGAGCGAATTCAGGCGGTCGCGGGGTGAGTCAGGACTTCGAGATAGTCTGTCTCGACCAGCTCGGTCTTCTGGCTGCGCTCACGCGGCGTCATGTCGAGCTTCACGTAGAAGCCCGCGAAATGCGTCTTCACGATAACGCCGTCGCGGCCGGCATAGCGGTCCCCCCCGACGCGCGGACGTCGGCGGAGACGCACACGCGCACCGATCTCGGGCTTGAGGATTGTTTCGACGGGCGTCGCGCGCTCGGCGAGAAAGATTTCTAGACGCGCCCTGTCGTCATGTTGGTCTTTGGCCTCGCAGCAGGCGCGGGCAAGGATGATCCAGCCGCGCAGGCTCATCGCATCGCCGGCGAGAGGGCGGTCGCGCGGCTCGTGATCATCCGCCGCCAATTGGCCTGCTGACAGATGCGCGTCGGGATCGAACGCGAAAATTGTGGCCGCATGATATTCGCTCTCGCTGAGTGCGACGAAGAGGTGCTCGAGTTGCGGGAGGAGCTTGGCGGCGGCGCTGGCGGCAGGGAGTGAGACGACATTGGTTTCGGGCATGGATCGGGTTCCTGTAAGTGGACGAAAATGCGGGCACCGGCCGCTCAATCCGCCGGCACATTTCCCGGACACCCCCTCCCCCTTGCACGCGCGCGGGATCAGGCCGTGGCAAGGTCGAGGAGATCAGGCGCGCGATTTGCGACAAGCCGCGTGGCTCCACCGAAGGCGCGCAGGCGGGAAGCCATCGCCTTGCGCAGATGAGCCCGGTTGCCGATGACGGTCTCGGGGGACAGCGGTTCGCCGCGGGCTGATACATAGCCGCTTGCAAGCTGCCCGTCCGGCGTCTCGACGGTGATGCGGTGGCCGCCGCCGGGCTGCTTCCCGGCATAACGGGCCGTGAATTCGCCGAGCTTGCCGGTGAGACCCTTCACCGCCTTGCCCCAGCGGATGTGGCCGGCGCCCAGGCTTTCTCCCGGCATGAGCCCGCGATCCAGCCAGATGCGGAAGTGGGCGCGCTGCTGCAGCAAGGTGTTGCGGGTGCGCTCCATGGTCCGGCAGAGCGGCAGCGCCACCGCATGCAGGTCGAGGAGCGCAAGATAGTCGCCTTGGGCGGCGATCAGGATATCGTCAAAATCTCGGCCAGCGAGAAGGCTGCGAAGCTGGTCTTCCAGTCGGGGATCGAACGAGACAGCGTCGCCGCTCAAGGACTCGATCGCGGCCGCGTCCGGCATGGAATTCTGGAGCGCATGGAAGCCTGTGCTCGAAATCACGACGATGGCGAGTTCGTCTTGCCCCTCGCTCGCCTGGAGAGCTGGGAGCAGGAGCGGGGACTCGATCTTCGCGGCCGCGCTTTCGCGGATCCATCCCGCTTCGGGCGCGCCGAGGATAAGGAGGCGACGCGCCCACCGCGCGGGGACCGGATCGTCGGTCGGCTTGGGCCAGGTGCTCGGCAGCGGCCGCCCTGTGGTGGGAACCGGCTGCGCCTCGGGCAACGAAGCTGCGTCGTAGGCGCGGCGCGCGGTATCGAAGAGGTCGTCGCGATTGCCGCCGCCATCGGCGAAGCCCTCCTCGTAGGCCAGGGTCGCGGGCGTCTCGCCTTGCCCTCGCCGTGCCTCCGGCTCCCACCCGGCGGTGGCGGCAAACCATCCCGACGCGTAGCGGACGGCCCGGTCCCAGTCGTAGCGATGAAGGTTGCGCGCGCGCAGGATGGCGCGATCGCGATCGTCGCCCTTGCCGCTGGCAATCCGCGTTTCGGTGAAGGCGAAATTGCGGGCCTGCCGCTCCGCATCGGCGGCTTTGGACATGGCGTCCATGACCGGACGCAGCGCGAGCGCCCGCTGCCGCATCCGCGCGCGCCTGGCTTCCCGATCGGCGTCGTTGGGCAGGTCCGGGAAACGCCGCCAGGCATCGGCCAGGATGGCGGCGTGGTCCGGCCGGCGGCCACGAGCGATCCAGGTGGCCTCATCGGCCGGATCGAACGGCTCTGAGATCATCGGTCGCTCTCCCGGTGAAATCCGAGGCCCTCAGCGGTGAGGTTCTCCAGCGCACGCGAGAGCGGCTCGTAGCGTCCCGACAGGTTGTCGATCGTTGCAAAGAGCCGTGCATTGGCGGGGGCGGCCGGCACGCTGAGACGAAACTGAACGGGTTGCTCCGCCATCTCGGGAAAGACCTGTCCGAGCAGGATCGCCCCCAGGCGATCGGCAACGCCGTCGATGCGCTTGCCAAGGTTGTGCTTGTCGAGGCCCGGCGCGGATCCGAGATGCGACATCGGCGCGATGACGTCCGGAAGCCGGGCAAGGAGGCCGGCACCCATGCCGTAGTCTGAGTGCATCGAGATCAGCGCTTGGCGCTCGAGCGAAATCTCTGTGAAGGGGACATAGACCCGGAAGGAGTAGCTGGGTGGTTCCGTGCCGATCCGGGTGCGGGTGAGGAGGATACGCATCCGCGCCTTCCTCAGGCGACCAGCCGCGGCGCGGCGGGGGTGGCGGCGGCGAGATTGAGATCGCGGCGGATGCGCGCGGCGAAACGATCGGGCTCGACCAGTTCCCGGACCGACGCCCAATGGTTGCGTTCGCCGATATGATCCTGGCGATTGCGGACTTTGCGAAAGCAGACCTCGCGGTCGGGCCCGAACGGTCCTAGCGAGAACTGGACCCAGAGCATGTCGGCATGCAGCGTGATCTCGCCCGACACCGCCGGCCCCGCCTTGTTGGAGCGGATGTCAAAGCTTCCCTCCTCAAGGCCGAGCGCGTCGGCAAGGCGGCGCATCGCGGCGCGGCCTTCGGAATGGAAGAGGCGCTTGGCAGGTTCGTCATAGGCGACGCCGCGCAGGGCGAGCGTCTTGAGCATTGGCCGGTTTCTGAGGTCCGCGATCCGCGCCATGCAGTCGCGGCGTAGCTCCGCATCAGCTGGCCGATCGGCACAGACCTGCGAGAAATGGCGCACGAGCAGAATGACGGCGGGGTCGGTTTCGACCTCGATGCCTGCGTTGCGGCAATCGGTGATCGCTGCCTGAATGGCATGGAGCGTCGTGCCGATGGTGATCAGAGCGCTGGGGTCGAGCGCCTGGCCGTAGCGAAATGCCACATCATAGCTCATGGGGTCCTCCGGGAATCTCGAGCGGTCATTCCGCTCGCGCTCCCAGCCCCGCTTCCCTCTTTTCTGCCCGGCGGGATGGAAGGGCACGTCGCCGAAAGACGACAGCAAGCGATCGAGAGTGTATTGCGTCCTCGCGAAGCGAGGAGCCGGGGCGACGGAGGAAATGGATGGAAGATATCGCGGGTTGGATCGCTTCGATCGCAACGATGATCGCCGCGATGATGACCGCGGCCAATCTCGGGGCGAAGGTCACGGGCTCGGGGTTCCTCGTATTCACGATCGGATCGATCTGCTGGTCGCTGGTGGGTCTCTCGACCGGGCAAACCAATCTGCTCGCGACGAACGGCTTCCTAACCGTCGTGAACATGGTGGGCGCGTGGCGATGGCTGGGTGAGCAGCGCAGATATGAAGAGGGCGGCAAGTCCGCCGATAGGGCCAGCCGCCGCTGTCGAGCGATGAGCTTTTCACCGCGACCGGTCTTGCCGGCATGGAGATCGATGACTGCCACGGACGGCGTCTCGGACGCGCGGTCGAAGCCTTGGTCGAGTCCTCCTCGGCGAGGATAAGCTATGTGGTCATCTCTCGGGGCGGAATTGGCGGGATCGACGAGACGCTGCGCGCCGTTCCTTGTGACGTCGTCTGCTTCGGCGCGCAGCGACTCTCCCTCACGATCGATCTCGCGGGTTTCGAGGGGCCACCCGTCCTCGAAACAGGAGATTGGCCCGCGGAGGCGCCCCGGATGGTGTCAACCACTGACGGCAGCCTGCAGAGCGCTTAAGGTGTGCAATCGAAGCGCCCTTGCGATCATCCCCGCCTGGCTGATCGGATTCGGCCCGCGCCGGGTCCGATGGCGCGGGCAATGTGACCCGCATAGACACCGCAGGCCGCCCAGTACGAGGCGAGGGGCGGCTTGCGGCTGCGCCAGCTCGTTTCTGCGCGCTGCCTCGCATCCTGCTGCAATTCGAGGAGCAAGTCCTGCAGCAGTGCGCGCGTATTAGGGTCGAGCGCCCGCAGCTTGGCAACCGCAGGCAATGTGAGGATCGGATTGCGGACCTCCGCGCGATTCGAGCGTACGGGTATCCGCTCGGTGACGATGAAGGAGTGGGGCATGGGGGGCTCCTCGATCTGCAGGAGCTCTAACTCCCGTCAGGTTGCCCTCGCATCCCCTCTCTTCTCTGGCTGCGGGCCAAGACGCGCTGGTCTCGTCAGCGGGGCGCTGTCGACGACAGCTAGAAGCGACATGGTGACGTAAACGATATCGGTGATGAGGAGGAACATCAGTAGGAGGAAGTCGGGCGGCGTGTCCCCCGCCCCCTTGGCGGAATAACGAGATCGCCACGTCCGCTGGGCGCCAGAAGGAGTTCCTTGAGTGTCGGCCGCACGCGGCGTTGAGACCGATGCCACTCGGCGGCAGGCACCAGAACCGCCGCCTCGATACCTCGCTTGGTGATCATCTGGGGTCCGTTCACCGTGCATGCTTGAAGCATCTCGTTGAAGCGCGCCCTTGCGTCCTGAATCGTCCAAGCCTGCATAATGTTTTCTTCCGCATTGGTCCTCTAACGCGTTCTCCAGCTTTTTTCAGTCCCAACCGAGGCTCAGCCCGTCATGCGCTCGCGATAGATGTCGGCAGCCCATTGCTCGATCCACTGGGCGGTGGTCTCGTCATGATCGAGTTCCCCGGATTCGATGAGTTCGCGGATTTGCTGCCGCGCTTCGGCAATCGCGGCCTCCCAGGGATCGTCGGGCGGCCCGGCATCCGGCGTCAGCGGCTGCATGGGAAGCTGGCGCTGCGGCTGGCGCAGGCGCGCATGCTGGGTGTGGACCCAGTGCTCCATATGATCGGCGACGACGGCGTCGGTCTTCGCGAGGTTATGGCGCCTTGCCGCGGTCCTGGCTGCGACCCCGTAAGCCTGGCTGTCGATCGAGGCGACACGGTGGCGGAAGGCTGAAAGATAGGGGAGCGCTTCCCCTTTCACGCCGAAAAGGTGCAACCGCGTAAGGCGCGGGAGCACGCGGTCGAGATGATCGACGACTGCCATCAGACCTTCGGGCCCGTGGATAGGGCGCCTGCACATGGATCCGACGCCGACCAGTCCTGCCCGCTCAATCGTCAAGGACAGGGCCTCGGCGCAGCGCTCATAGTCGGACGGCAGGCGCCCCTGGATGACTGGCATGAAGGTGTCGAGAATCCCTTGGTCGTCGCCGCGCAGGCGGCACTCGATATTGGCCCGGATCGTGCGCGAAATTCGGTCGAGCACCTCGTCGCGGTCGCCGGCGACCTGATGCTCGACGCAATAGTCGAGGCTGGCCCACCAGCCGAACGGATAAGCCGCCGCAAGGCGGATATAATCGTCCACGGTCCACGGATATCCGCCGTAGGTGACCATCGCACTGAACCCGGCGCTGTCGAGGCAGAGGCTGTGGAGGCCCGCCGCGTTGCCGAGCGGGCGAAACGACCAGCCGGTCCATTCCCGCCAGCCGCGGCGCCTCGACCAGCGCGACAGAGCGTTCGCCGAAATGAGGACGGGCTGCTGGAGCCGCCTCGCCCGATCGAGCAGCTTGCCCTCGGACAGATGGGGCAGCCCTATCATGACCGCGATCGTACTCGGCTTGACCCTACCCGTGTTCATATTACGTTCCCTACGAAAGGAGATACCCGATGACCGATTCCGCCGCCCGCTATCTTGACCATTTCGATCTGGACGTGACGCTGCGCGATGCGGCCCTGGACGAGCAGAACCGCCCGACCCGGCGGATGATCGCCAATGCGGCGATCGGTATGCATGTCGAGGACGCCTTTTATTCGGTCCGCGAACTTCGCGAGGCGGTGAGCTGGATCCACGAGGGCGAACAGGGCGGCAAGCGCAAGCTGGCCTCGATCCTCAGCAATCCGGCCGGCGATGACTTCCAGCGCTGTATCTATTTCTGCCTCGCGGGCCGCGGCGTGGTCGAGATGATCGACGATCTGATGTGGCTGGAAGAGCTGCTCGAGGCGCGCGGCCGGATCGCGGGCGAGATGCGCCGGCGCAAGCTCAAGGCCCGGGCTCTCGTACGTCCCTATGTGGCGGATGAACCCGATGGCCCGGTGGTCTCCATGTCGGAGGATTTTCAGCAGGGTCAGTCCTGGTGGGCCGATCCCGGGCTGAGCGCCTGAAGCACGCGCGGCAGGCGCCTCGGTCGCGCGCCCTCTTGGTTTATCCCTTGTCCGGTGCCGGCTGTCTGGTGCCCGCCTTCAGCGTTCGCAGGTTAGCCTCTCGGCGCGTCGTTACTGCGCCTCGGCGAACGCGTCGGTGTAGTGCGCCGAGCCTTCGTGATGGGACCTCATATGTTGCGGACGATTGACATCCATTCTCCTCAGCGAAGCGCGTTCACGGTGCGTTGGCATGCCGGCGCAGCCGGGATCGAGACGGCCGTGGCGATGGCGAACCACAGTTCTCCCAGCACTGCCGAGCTCCATGATCACCGGCCCGACGACGTTACGCTGGACAAGGTGTAGCGGGTGTTGATCTAGGGTGACGGAAATCCCTCGAAATCGGGTTGCCGGACACTTTCCCAATCCGACAGTGTTTTTCGCGCAACCGGATTGAGGCAACGGTGTGCCAGTGATCGAGATGGACCATCAGCGGCGCGATTCATGTGTGTGTCGTCATACTGATTGCGAAGCAGCCATCACGCGACGGTTTCCACGCCATGTTCGCTCAGGCTCAATCAAGTAAGGCCTGACTGCTTAAGCACATTCGCCAGTTCGTCGGAAATGAACGGGCCGCCGTTCGACAAATGTTTGTCGCTCCACATTTGCGCGCATATTTGGGAGAGGTTGAATACCATCTCACCGTCCCGAATAACGAGTGGTGGGACAAAGCCGTCATTCAAGCTTGTAGTCAAGAATTACGGCCATTGACGGGAAATCTGCGGGCGGTCCAAATCCTTCTCGGTCATAACAAGATAGAAAATACGGTGCGCTATCTCGGGATCGACGTAGAGAACGTGCTTGCCCTTGCCGAAAACACTGAGATCTGAGCCCAATCGCGCCCGTTTTCGGGAAAGAGCCGAACACGGGCGTCTGGAACGAAGCAGTCGTTCGTAAATGTAAGGCGTAACGGCGGCTTATGGTGTTATGTGACGTTTCGCTCCAACGAACATGACCCAGGAATTTGGGCCTTCAATCGCGTATCAAGCGCAGGTCGACACTGTCGCACCACTGATCGCCTAGCCATGACGGGATTGGGGTGCTCGTGGTGGTTCCGACCATGACCAGAATGGGGCGCGTAACCGAAAGGTGCCCTTGACCATATCAACCGGCAGCTCTTGTCGGGGCCAAACATCGCCTCCTCGGATGCGAACGTCTGCGTCAGATCGGCAAGAGCTCCAGAAGCCACTCCTGCGCGTTCTCGTCGGCAATCCTCTCGCAGATGCCAATGTCGCGATAGGAGAATGACCATGGAGATGCCTGAAACCACACCCAATGCCTAAGGCCGGCTTTTCGGCGTGCCCTTCGCCATTTGAAGGGTGACCTTGTTGGCTTGGTTGCTCAAGCTCCTGTCGCCGTTTCATCCCACTCCGGATGGCAACAGTCGCCAAACTGCTCACCATCTTTCGCGCATGACTGGATAGCGTGCGGAATACGGATCTGTCGGTAAAAGCCGGTGAGCCAATCAAGCGAGACGTGCATCCGGATCATTGGCAAACGCGCGATTGGTTGCCAGCTTTTCTTCAAACTCGGCTTTCACCTTGACATCTTGTTCCAGAAGCCGGTCTGCCATTGGCGCGAGAACAGAATCCTCGATGCCCGGCCCCGGCTGCAGCGCAGCATGGAAGAGGCCCCATGCAAACAGCGAATCCTGACTTTCGGTTCCAGAAGTACGGCCGCAAGGAGGTCAAGCGGCTGATCGCTGGGCACCCGTAAGGTGCCGGCCGGAAGTGTCGTGGTGCGATCTTCGTGCACAAGGCGGGCTTCAACCGGTATCCGCCCTTCGCTCGTTAGCTTCAGTTTCGGATCGAGGATCCGGACATGGTTGAGCGTCAATGTGCGCGGCCTTGGGATCACCTCGAAGCGGATGCCGTGCAGCGTGAGCCGTTCGACGACCTCGGTCTGTCCCGCGAGCACCCACCATGCCGTGGGCAACTTCGCCTGTTCGGTCGCGGTCTGGCCGATGATCGGCATTCTGAAGTGGATCGGGCGGCCGAGCCAGCGCTGTTCAAGCCGGCCTGACGCGGGGAAGCGATAGGTTTCGAACGCCACGCTCTTGAATGCGTCGATGAAGCCGACGGCTGCTGCGCCGGCTGCCACCGGGTCATCAGTTCGGCCTGGCGAGCGGAGCGATCCGTCGCCTTGGCGTCGGCGATGCGCTGTGCGTCCTCGCCCGCGAGGCGCAATGCTGCCTCCATCAATACGTAGCTGCCCAATACACGCTGGCGATACGGCTTCAGCGCATGGTTCTAGACCAACACGGTCGGCACGCCGATGAAGTCGCCATAGCCGGTGGAATAGCGCGGCCCTTCCGGGCTGAACCGAATGCCCTTGGCGGGATCATGGGCATCGACCGCGCTGGGATAAACGCCGGGGATGTGCCCGGCGCGCCGAAGGTCATCTCTGACGACTGGGTCGAAGCGCTGCTCCAGCCAATCAGCCGTAGCGCGGTGCCGGGCATATTTTTCCCAACCCGCATAGGTGAAGGTGATATCATACTGGTGGTCGAAGCCATCGCTAACGTGGAAATCCATGTCGAGCGCGGGATCAAGATCGCGCAGCAGCCTCACGATCGCGCGCGTTTTCCGGCGCATCGAGCTTGGCATAGTCGCGGTTCAGATCGAGATTGCGATATTACATATCTTCCCACAACAGGGGAGGTGTTACGAAACACTTCCCGGGTCGTGGCGTCGAAGGGGTGGTCATCGGCTTTTCGTCCGCTAAGCTGGGCGGACAGCAATCATAATCGTAGCCAGTTTTGAGGGTTTCTCGTGGCTGAAATTATCTACCGACGAGCAACCTCTGTCGATCTTCCCGCAATAATCGATCTTCTAGCCGATGACATCTTGGGCGCAGGGCGGGAAAGCGCGGGTAACGGAGTATCACCTCAGTACACATCTGCGTTCGCGCAGATCGAGGCTGATCCGAACCAGCTTCTCGTCGTCGCCGACGACGAAGGTGCCGTTATCGGCACGCTCCAGCTTTCCTTCATTCCCGGATTGTCACGCGGTGGTTCGATGCGAGGCCAGATTGAGGCCGTGCGCGTCGCAAAGGAGCGACGGAGCGAACATATCGGTGAGGCCATGTTCACATGGGCGATCGAAACCTGTCAGGAGCGTGGCTGCACCCTCGTCCAACTGACCACAGATAAGGCCCGGCCGGATGCACATCGTTTCTATGATCGATTGGGATTTCAACCCACGCATATAGGTTATAAGCGTAAGCGCTGTGCGGGGCCCACCTTGCGCGGGTGATCCCCAGCGTTGAGCTTGCGCGGCCTGATTTGGGCCGAGGCGCTACTCCTATGATAATCCCGTGTGATGATCCTGTGAGCAAGGGCGCGCAG
>JBHSCB010000038.1:0-29421 GCA_042650965.1 Novosphingobium lubricantis
GTAACGCTTCGAAACCCGCGTATGCTGTGCGCGGGTGGCTGGGGTCCACATCAAAATCTCCGGGTTGTCTGCAAAACCCCCGGAATCACAGGAACCTCAGCCGCTCAACCCCTTTCGAAACGGCCTCATAGATGCGGGTGCCGATCGGCGTCGGTGCCAGCGCGTTGGCCGACGAATATTCGGTGTACGACGCCTGCGTGAAGAACGTGGCGAACGGCGCGATTTCATAGTGGCCGCGCATGAACGCGGTCTTGCGCTCAAGCGGGTTCACCAGAAGGTTGATCGCGTCGAAGTTGTACGAATAGAAATCCGGGAAGAAGTTCTGGTTCGCACCGGCAGCGTCCGTACCATCGGCTGCGCCGCGGTAGTTGGAAACGTCCAGCGGGTTGTTGAACGTACCGCCGCCGAACAGCGTGCCGTCCGAATTGAAGTGCAGCTGGCTCAGGCCCGAAATCGGGGTCTGTGCGGCCGACACGCCATACTTGGCGAACAGCGCGTTGATCGCGCTCTGCGGGATGGCGCTGTTTTCGATCAGGCGGCCGACCGGCGGGGTGCCGGTGGTCGAGGTTGCCTGCGCGGCGAAGTCGCGCTGCGCCTTGATCAGGCCCTGGCGGTTCGAATATTCGGCCGAGAACGCGATGTTGCCGCGGCCGTCGTCGAAGTTGCCGCCGATGGTGCCGGAGAACTGGTATTCGCGGGCGTCGGTGCGCGACAGGTGGTTGACGTAGTTTGCGCGCAGGTCAAGACCCTGGAAGTTTTCCTTCAGGACGATGTTGACCACGCCGGCCACCGCGTCGGCGCCATAGGCTGCGCCGGCGCCGCCGGTCAGCACGTCGATGCGCGAGATCAGGGCCTGCGGAATGGTGTTGAGGTCAACCGTCTGGTCCGATGCCGAAACCATCGCGCGACGGCCGTTGATCAGGACAAGGTTGCGGTTCGAACCCAGGCCGCGAAGGTCGATGTTAGCCTGGCCGGCGTTGCCGGGGTTGTTCGACGTGGACGTGCCGGCCGGGTTAACCTGCGGCAGCGTGTTGAGGTAGGTGTCGAGCGTGATGTCGCCGTTGGCGACGGTCTGTTCGCCGGTGACGACCGCGATCGGGCTGGACGAATCGAGGTTCGGGCGCGCGATGCGCGAACCGGTGACGATGATCGATTCCGAACCGGCGTCGTCCGCTTCCGCTTCCTGCGCGAACGAGGGCATCGAGATCAGCGCCACGCCAAGCGCGAGCGATGCCGTGCTTGCCCGCAGGGCAAATGGGTTGATGTTTTTCACGTTGTCAGTCCCTTTGTTTTGGGTTGGTCTGGCCTGCCCAATATCTTTGTCCGAATCCTTCTGGCGGGAAGGGAGCACAGGGCGCCCTTTGCAAAAGGTTTCCGATGGGACCGTCTGAAAGATTTTTGCGCCGTGTTGGAAGGGATATTCATCGAAGCGCAACAATTCGGGACTGAAGTGTGGCAAATCTGGCACAGGCAATTTTGCCGGTGTTAACGATACCCTCTACTGAAATTGCAGCAGAAAATTGCCGGAACCTGCCTCAAGGTGCAGGATAGAGCATTTGGGTTACACAAGGTATCAATTGTAATGAAAGCTTGGGTGCCGTAGCGGAAAGTCACGCTGCGCCGGGCAGAAACAGCAGCGGATCGAGCCGTGAATCGCGCCACTTGATCGACCAGTGCAGGTGCGGCCCGGTGGCCCGCCCGGTGTGGCCGATGCGGCCGATCACCTGCCCCTGCTTCACCGCTTCGCCTTCGCGCACCAGCAGCGCCGAACAGTGCAGGAACGCGCTGTTCAGCCCCATGCCGTGGTCGATCATCAGCAGATGGCCCTCCAGGCTGAACGGCGTGTCGGCGGCCAGGATCACCGTGCCATCGGCCGGGGCAAGGATCGGCGCGCCTTCGCCGCCCGCAATGTCCATGCCCGAATGATAGGCGGCCGGTTCCCCGCGATAGACCCGTTGCGATCCGAACCGGCCGGAGATACGCCCGGCGGCGGGGCGCACGAACGCCTGCCGCCAGCCTTGCGCCCCGGTATCCATCGCCCGCGCGGCGCCGATCCGCGCCAGTTCCGTCCGGCGCAGGCGCATGTAGTCTTCGCTGGCCATGCCGCCGGGGCGGCGGGCGATGTTGATATTCTCGATCTGCCACGCACGCGGCGCCACCGCCAGATCGCGCGCGAAGCTTGCGCCGCCGGGGAGCTGCGCCAGCAGTTGCGCGGTCGGCCCGGCGTCGCGGTCGAACGCGATGAGGAACTGCCCGTCGGCGGCAAACGGCACCGCGCGCCCGTCAAGCGACAGCGCGCCGACCCCGGCCTGCACTTTCCCGCGCAGCCAGCCGCCCTGCGTCAGCCGCCCGCCGGGCTGGAGCGTGATGGCTGGCGGCGGCGTCGCGCCCAGCGCCAGCAGGCCGAGCGCCGCGCTGCCGCCGGCCAGCATGTCGCGGCGCGAGAGCGGTTGCGCGCGCCCGGTCATCCTTCGAGGTGGCGGCGGGTGGAAATCTCCGCGCTGGCATAGGCTTCCTGGCGGTGCGCGCACCAGTAGCGCAGCATGTCGAGCGGGATCTGCATCCCCGATACGGCGCAGACGACATGATCGCCCGGCGAAAGCTGGCGAAACCCGCCGGGCAGGTAGTGAAGGCGCGCAAGGCGGCCGGATTGGGACATCAACATGCGCCCAATGTAGCTTTAGGTGTCGTTCAGAACAATTCCTGTTGTCCTGCCGGCGGGGCAGCCGGACGCGGCTTCGGCGCGGGCCGCCGGACCGGCGCTGTGGCGTCCGCCGTGGTCACGTCCAGCACGCCATCGGCAAACTTGAGCGTGAGTTCGCGCGTTTCCTGCGCGCTGTGCCGGTCCTTGACCAGCGCCCCGGCGCGGTCGGTAACCAGCACATAGCCGCGTTGCAGCGGTGCTTCGGGGTCAAGCGAGCGGCGCAGCCGGTCGAGCGCGACAACCTTGCCGCGCGCATGCTCGATCCGTTGCAGCACGGCTTCGGGGCGCAGCCGGTGGGCGGCAAGGCGTTCGCGCGCCCGCTCCACCCGCGCGGTGAGCAGCGCCGGGCGCAAAGCCCCGGCGTGGCGGGAAAGCAGCGCGGCGGCAATCTGCGTGCGGTGGCCCAGCGCGCGGCGCAGCCGGTCGCCCAGATCGTCGAGCCGCTGCGCCTGCCCCTGCAACAGGGCCTGGGGTTGCGGCAGACGCTGGCTGCGCGCATCGAGCCGCTCTTTCGCCTGCGCGAGCATGCGCCCGCTGGCGCGGCGCTGGCGGGCGTTGAGATCGGCCACGAAAGCGGCCAGTTCGGCATGGACCGGGACAGCCAGCTCCGCCGCGGCGGTGGGGGTGGGCGCGCGCAGATCGGCGGCAAAATCGCACAGCGTGGTGTCGGTTTCATGGCCGACCGCGCTGATTACCGGAATCGTCGATTCGGCCACCGCGCGCACGACATCTTCTTCGTTGAAGGACCACAAGTCCTCGATCGAGCCGCCACCCCGCGCGACGATCACCAGATCGGGCCGGGGAATCGCCCCACCTGCGGGCAGGGCCGAAAAGCCGCGCACCGCCTGCGCCACCTGCGCGGCCGCGCCCTGGCCCTGCACCAGCACTGGCCAGACGATCACCCGGCTGGGGAAACGATCGTTCAGGCGGTGCAGGATATCGCGGATCACCGCGCCGGTGGGGGAGGTGACCACGCCGATCACCCGCGGCAGGAATGGCAGCGCCCGCTTGCGCGCGGGATCGAACAGCCCCTCGGCTTCCAGCCGGGCCTTGAGCCTGGCCAGCAGGGCGAGCAGCGCGCCTTCGCCCGCGATCTCCATCCGGTCGATCACGATCTGGTAATTGGAGCGGCCGGGATAGGTCGTCAGCTTGCCGGTGGCGATCACTTCGACGCCGTCTTCCGGGCGGAAGTTCAGGCGCTGGACATTGCCGCGCCATATCACCCCGTCAAGCCGCGCGCCTTCGTCCTTGAGCGCGCAATAGAGGTGGCCCGAAGCCGCGCGCTTGACCCCGGAAAGCTCCCCGCGCACCCGCACGAAGCCGAAGCGATCTTCCACCGTGCGCTTGAGCAGGGCGGAAATCTCGGAAATCGAAAGGGCCGGAGCGTTGTCCCCGGCCGATTCCCTCGCTAACAGCCCGCCGGACGGATTGCTGTCGTCATCGTCATAGGGCGCGGAAGGGAAAGCCATGAATATCCTGCTGCTGGGATCGGGTGGGCGCGAACATGCCCTGAGCTGGAAGCTGGCGCAATCGCCGCTGGTGGACAAGCTGCACGCTGCGCCGGGCAACCCCGGCATTGCCGAGCACGCCCGGATCGCGGTGCTGGACCTGACCGACCACGCCGCCGTCGTGACATTCTGCGAAGCGCAGCGGATCGGCCTGATCGTGGTCGGCCCCGAAGCGCCGCTGGTCGACGGGCTGACCGATTCGCTGCGCGCGGCGGGCTTTTCCGTGTTCGGGCCAAGCCGCCTCGCCGCGCAGCTTGAAGGGTCCAAGGGCTTTACCAAGGATCTGTGCGCGCGCGCCGGAATCCCCACCGCCGGATACGTGCGCACCCGTTCGCTGGACGAGGCGCGCGCTGCGCTGACCCGCTTTGGCGCGCCGGTGGTCATCAAGGCCGACGGGCTTGCTGCGGGCAAGGGCGTGGTCGTGGCGATGACCATGGACGAGGCGCAGGCGGCGGTCGATGACATGTTCGACGGCGCGTTCGGCGCGGCGGGTGCGGAAGTGGTGGTCGAAGAGTTCATGGCGGGCGAGGAAGCCAGTTTCTTTGCGCTGACCGACGGGGCCACCATCGTGCCCTTCGGGTCGGCACAGGACCACAAGCGCGTGGGCGATGGCGATACCGGGCCGAATACCGGCGGCATGGGCGCCTACAGCCCGGCGCGGGTGCTGACGCCGGAACTCGAAGCGCAAGTGCTTTCGCGCATCATCGCGCCCACGGTCAAGGCGATGGCCGACGCAGGCATGCCTTATTCGGGCGTGCTCTATGCCGGTCTGATGCTGACCGAGGAAGGGCCGAAGCTGATCGAATACAACGCCCGCTTCGGCGATCCCGAATGCCAGGTGCTGATGATGCGGCTGGAAAGCGATCTGGCCGAACTGCTGCTGGCCTGCGCCGACAACAAGCTGTCCGCCATCGCGCCGCCGCGCTTTTCGCCCGACGTGGCGATGACCGTGGTCATGGCCGCGCAAGGCTATCCGGGCACGCCGAAGAAGGGCGGGCGGATCGACCATATCCCCGCGGCCGAAGCAGGCGGGGCCAAGGTGTTCCATGCCGGAACCACGCTGTCGGGCGACGGCGTGCTGTCGGCCAGCGGCGGCCGCGTGCTCAATGTCACCGCGCGCGGGGCCAGCGTGAAAGCCGCGCGCGATGTTGCCTATGCCGCGGTCGATGCGATCGGCTTCCCCGAAGGATTCTGCCGCCGCGATATCGGGTGGCGCGAGATCGAGCGGGAAGAGGCGGAGGCCTGAGCGCCCGTCCTGAGCGCCGCGATCGGGGGCATGCGGCGTTCAGATCACGCCGCCAGCCTCCATGTCCGCCAGTTCCGCCGCGCCAAGGCCCAGCAGTTCGCCATAGATTTCGGCGTTGTGCTGGCCGACTTTTGAGGGTGCGGGGCGGCGCACGGTGCCGGGGGTTGCGGAAAAGCGCGGGAAGCTGGACTGCATCTTCAGCGGCCCGAAGCGTTCCGTCTCTACCTCGATGATCGCCCCACGCGCCTTGAAGTGCGGGTCTTCCAGCATGTCCGGGGCGCGATAGACACGCCCGGCGGGGATGGAATATTCGATCATCAGCGCATCGACTTCCGCCATCGTCAGGGTGCGTGTCCAGGCGTTGATCAGGTCGTCCAGCTCGCTCTGGTGCTCGCCGCGCGCAAGATGCGTGGCATAGCGCGGATCGTCGCCCAGTTCGGGCCGCCCCATCGCCTGCGCCAGCCGTTTCCACAGCGAATCCTTGTTGGCGCCGATCATGAACTCGCCGTCCTTGCAGCTATAGACGTTGGACGGGGCAATGCCCTTGAGCACCGAACCCGACCGTTCGCGGATGATGCCCATGCGATCGTATTCGGGGACAAGACCCTCCATCACCTGCAGCACCGATTCATACAGCGCGGCGTCGATCACCTGGCCGCGCCCGGTGCGTTCGCGTTCGTGCAGCGCGGCCAGCACGCCCATGCAGCCATAGGTCGCGGTCAGGGTATCGCCGATCGAAATGCCCATGCGGCTGGGCGCGCGGTCGGGCTCGCCGACGATATAGCGCCAGCCGCCCATCGCCTCGCCAATGCCGCCGAACCCGGCACGGTCGGAATAGGGGCCGGTCTGGCCATAGCCCGACATGCGCGCGATGATCAGGCCGGGCTGTTCGGCCAGCAGCGTGTCCGGGCCAAGCCCCCAGCGTTCCATCGTGCCGGGCTTGAAGTTCTCGATCAGCACATCGGCATGGGCGATCAGCCGCCGGACCAGCGCCTGTCCTTCGGGAACGCGCAGGTTGGCGCTGACCGAACGCTTGTTGCGCGCGATCACTTCCCACTGCACCTTTTCCGCGCCCTGTCCCCATTCGCGCATCGGATCGCCGGTGACGGGCGGCTCCACCTTGATGACATCGGCGCCCATGTCACCCAGCAACTGGCCGCAGAACGGACCGGCCAGCAACTGGCCAAGTTCGACCACGCGGATATCGCGCAGGGCGCCGGGGTTCGTGGTCGGCATCGTCATTGCGCCGCCTCCAGCAGGGGCCATTCGGGCTGGACCGGCGCGGGCAGGCCGGTTTCCGCCAGGCAGTTCGCGCGCAGCGCGGCGATGCCGGGGCCATAGTCGAACAGCGGCAATTCGCCGCGCGATGCGCGCAGCGATGCGCGCAGGGCCTCGGTGGCGGCGGAATCGACCGTGCCATCGGCGGCGGCCACGACGCCATAGGCGCGCGCACCGTCCGGGGTGACCAGCCCCTGCACGATCTCCTTGCCCACCAGCGCCGCATCGCGCGCCAGCGGATCGCCCCAGCCGCCACCGCCCCAGGTGATGAAGTGCAGCATGTCGCCTGCTTCGACTTCGATATCCTCAACCTTGTTGCCAACGATGGTCTGCGTCCCATCGGGCTTTTCCAGTATCTTGCGCGCCCGTGCGCCCGGTGCGCCGCCGTTCACGCCCCACGGCGGCACGAACCAGCGGTCGTCGTGGATGGCTATCGTGCCCTTCGACAGGAAGCGGTAGGTCATGCGGATGCCGTTGCCGCCGCGGTGAAGCCCGGCGCCGCCCGAATCCGGTTCGCATTCATAGCGTTCGATCACCATCGGGAAGTAGCGTTCGAGGAACTCGTTGGGGACGTTGGTAAAGCCCGGCCACAGCGAATGGCCGTCCGGCCCGTCGCCCATCGGGCGGCCGGGGATTCCGCCAAAGCCGATCTGGAAAAGCTGGAACCATTCGCCGTCCTTGCCGGGACGCTCATCGTTGCCCGCATAGAACAGGTGCGGGCTGGACGAGAACCCGGCGGCGTTGAGGAACTCCGGCGTCTTCTGGCCGAGCAGGCCGCCAAGGATATCGAAGATGCGGCCCAGCGCATGGGTGCGCCCGGAAAGCGCGGCCGGAAACCGGGGCTTGAGCAGCGATCCTTCGGGGATGCGCACGTCGATCAGATCGTAAAACCCGTCGTTGAACAGGATCTGCGGGTCGAACACCATGATCATGTAGATGCCGAAGAACATCTTGAACATGTTTTCGTTGAGGAAGAAGTTGATCGAGGCGACCGATTGCGGGTCGGTTCCCGCAAAGTCGAGCACGACCTTCTCGCCCTCGCGCCACATTGTGCATTTGATCCGGTAGGGGCCAAAGCCCATGCCATCGTCGCAGATGTAATCCTCGAAGCTGACCGGGTCTTCGGCAATGGCCATGGCGATCAGCGCCTTCATCGCGCGGTGGTTGCGCGCCAGCAGTTCCTGGGTGGCGGAGACATAGACATCATCGCCAAAGCGATCGGCCATTTCGACCACGCGCCGTGCCGCCACCCGGCAGGCGGCGATCAGCGCGTTGAGATCGGCGGCGCACCAGTCCGGCTTGCGTGTCTGGTGCATGACGAGGCGGACAAGGTCTTCGTTGTATTCGCCCTTTTTCCAGATCTTGACCGGGGGGATGCGCACGCCTTCCTCGAAGATCGAGCGGGCGTTGATCGGCATCGAGCCGACGACCTTGCCGCCGATGTCGCTCTGGTGCCCGAACATCGAGGTATAGGCGATCAGCCGCCCGTCCTTGAACACCGGCAGCAGCACCAGCCAGTCGTTGGAATGGCTGATCGCGCCATCGACCGAATAGGGATCGGACAGGAAGATCATGTCCCCGTCCTCCAGCGTCCCCGCGTAGTTTTCCAGAAACCCGCCGATGAACGAGCCGAACTGGCCGACGATCATCTTGCCGGTGTGGTCGGCGATCAGCGGAAAGGCATCGCCCTGTTCGCGGATACCCGGCGACATTGCCGTGCGCACCAGCGTGGCGTCCATTTCGATCCGCGCATTGCGCAGCGCATTTTCAATGATGTCCAGCGTGACCGGGTCGATCGGCACGCGGGTGAAGGGGGTGGTGTTGGTCTGGACAATGGTTGCGGGCATGGGTTGCGCCTCCTCAGGCCAGATTGATCAGGATGTTGCCGACAGCATCGACCGTACCGGTGCAGCCGCTCTCTATCAGCGTCGTGGAATCCATTTCGCATACGATCGCCGGGCCGGGGATCACGTCTCCGGCGCGCAGCCTGGCGCGGTCATAGATCACCGCGGCCTGTTCGCGCCCGTCCATCCACAAGATGTGGTCGCGCATTTTCGCGGCAACCGGATTGCCATCGCCCTTTTCGATCTGCGCCGCCGGCAGATCGAGCGCGCGGCCCATGGCGACCGCGCGCAGGTTCACGATTTCGTGCGGGGTGTCCATGTTGAAGGTGAACAGGCGTTTGTGTTCGGCATCGAAGCGGGCGAGGATACCGGCAACGCCATCGCTGGATAGCACGTCGGCGGTGATCGTCAGCGGCACTTCGAACGCCTGCCCGGCATAGCGCACGTCAACTTCGAAGGCGGTGCTGATCTCGTCTTCGGGCACGCCATCGCCGACCAGTTCGGCGCGGGTCTGCGCGGCCATTTCTTCCAGCACGGCTATAAGGTCCGCCGCTTCGGTCTGGCTGGCAAGGCGGCTGAACGAACGCGCGGTTTCCGTCCGCATGCGCGTGGTCGCATCGCCCAGCGCGCATAGCACGCCGGGGGAAACCGGCGATATCGCGGGCCACGAACCCATCAGCCGCGCCACGGCGTTGACGTGCAGCGGTCCGGCCCCGCCGAAGCCCATCAGCGCAAAGTCGCGCGGGTCATAGCCCTGCTGGACCGAAATCATCCGCAATGCGCCGAACATGTTTTCGTTGACGATATCGATAATTCCGCGCGCGGCGGCCATCAGGTCGATGCCAAGGGCATCGGCGATGGTCTGCACCGCCTTTTTCGCGCCTTCGCGGTCAAGGTTGAAGGTGCCGCCCAGAAGGTTCTCCGGGAGGTAGCCGAGCACCACGTTGGCGTCGGTTACCGTGGGCAGGGTGCCGCCTTTTCCATAAGCGACCGGCCCCGGCACCGCTCCTGCGCTCTGCGGCCCGACCCGAAGGGCTCTCGTCAGCTCAGGAACATAAGCGATTGATCCGCCACCCGCGCCGACGGTCTTCACATCGAGCGCCGAGGCGCGCACCGAGAGGTGACCGACTTCGGTGGTGCGCTGGCGGCGGGCTTCAAGGTTTTCGATCAGGGCAACGTCGGTGGACGTGCCGCCCACGTCGAGCGTCAGGATGTTCCTGATCCCGGCGTTGCGGCCAACCCATATCGCGCCCGTCACCCCGCCAGCGGGGCCAGACATGAGAATGTTGACCGGGTGCTCTTCGGCCTTTTGCGCGCTCATCAGCCCGCCGTCGGACCGCAGCAGCGAAAGCTTGCCGTTCATGCCCGCATCCGCGAGGCGCGCGCGCAGGTTGGAGACGTACTTGCTGACGATCGGGCGCACCGCCGCGTTGGCGACAGTGGTCAGCGTGCGTTCGTATTCCTGCATTTCCGGCAGGACTTCGTGGCTGAGCGATACCGGCACCCCCGGCATCACTTCGGCGGCAAGCTGGCCAACGCGCGCCTCGTGGGCGCCGTTGGCATAGGCGTTGATGAGGCTGACGGTAACCGCTTCCACCCCGTTGGCCTTGAGCGCGCCAAGCTGCGCGCGGATATCGGCATCGTCGAGCGGGCGGATTTCGGCCCCTTCGGCGCTGATCCGTCCCTTGATCGTGACCGTATCTTCCAGCGCAGCGAGCGGTTGCGGCTTGGGCCACACGATCCATCCGGCAAGGCCGCCGGGCACGAAGCTGCGGGCGATCTGCATGACATGGCGATAGCCTTCGGTCGTCACCAGCCCGACCCGCGCGCCCTTGCCTTCCAGCACGGCGTTGGTGGCAACCGTGGTTCCGTGGAGGAAGAAGTCCACCTGGCCCGGTGTGATCCCCGCGCTGGCGCAGATCGCGCTCACCCCGTTGAGGATGCCTTCGGAACTGTCGTGCGGAGTCGAAGGCGTCTTGTGCCGCCAGAACGCGCCGCTTTGCGTATCGAACAGCAAGAGGTCGGTAAACGTGCCGCCCACATCCACACCAAGGCGATAGCCCATCTTGATCCTACTCCTGAACGGCTTGGGGAAAGGCGGGCGCATGCGCCACCATTCCGGGAAGTTTGCGGTCCATCACCCCGGCCAGCCAGCGGCTGGCGTCGATCAGCCGGTCAAGGTCCATGCCCGTGGCCACGCCGGCGCGGTGGAGCATGTAGACCACGTCCTCGCTGGCGACGTTGCCGGCGGCGCCCGGCGCGAAGGGGCATCCGCCAAGGCCGCCCAGCGCGGCGTCGACCACGCTCGCCCCGGCCTCCACCGCCGCCCAGACATTGGCGATGCCGGTGCCGCGGGTGTTGTGGAAGTGCACACGTACCGGCAGCGGTGCGATGGCCTTTGCCACGCGCCGGACAAGCCTTGAAACGTGCGCCGGGTCGGCCACGCCGATGGTATCGGCCAGCGCCACTTCGACCGGCCCGGCCTGGGCAAGGGCTTCGGCCATGGCCACGACGCGGTCTTCGGGCACTTCGCCTTCGAAGGGGCATCCGAATGCCGCCGCGATGGTTGCCTGCCCGTGCAGGCCGGCGGCGTTCGCCACGGTGACGATGGCGCTGGCGGAAGCGACCGATTCGGCGCTGGTCTGGCCCTGGTTGGCGATGGCGAAACGATCGGTCGCCACGCAGACTGCGCCAAGTTCGTGTAAGGCCCCTGTGGCGATGGCGCGTTCGGCCCCGCGCGCGTTGAGCACCAGACCGATGAAGCTGGCGCCGGTCCCCTGCGGCAGTCCGGCGCAAACTGCCTCGGCATCGGCCATCTGCGGCACGCGCCGGGGGTTGACGAAGCTGGTCACTTCGATCCGGCGCGCACCCGCTGCGATGCTGCGGCCAATCAGCGCCAGCTTGTCTGCCGTGGAGATCATCGTCTTTTCGTTCTGCAGCCCGTCACGCGGGCCGACCTCGACAAACGTGATCGCGCTCATCGCTGCGCTCCTGCCCGGTCGCGGTTATCGATGGTCATCTGCGTTACCGCTCCCGCCGGTTGCCGGACGCCGTGTCTTTCGGCACAGGCTTTGTCCTCGTTCGTATTCAATATCCATGTGCGATCATTTCCTTTGGCGCGAAAACCTGCACGATAGTGCATGAAACGACAGCCCTTGACCGACCCTCTTTGTATACAATAAGCTTCTTTTATCGCAAGGGCGTGTCGTACAGGGAACGCGGCTGCGCACCACCTGGCCAACCGGGGGTGACGGGGCCGGACCATCAGGGAGGTTTACAATGCGTGCCAGCCGTCTGCTTGAAACCACATCGGCGCTGGGGCTGCTGCTCTGCTGTGCCGCGCCGGCTATCGCGCAGGATGCCGGGGCGGCTGATGAGGCTGGCGATACGATCATCGTCACCGCCCGCCGCCAGAACGAACGCCTGCAGGATACGCCCGCTTCGGTTACCGTGCTGACTGCGCGCGCGCTGCAGAACACCGGGGCGACGAAAGCAGAGGATTTCGCCCAGCTCACCCCCGGCGTGACCATCGTGACCGGAACCGCCGAAGCCGGGGATACCCAGATCAACATTCGCGGGATAAACGGCGCACGCGATGCGGAAAGCTCGGTCGCGCTGGTGGTGGACGGGATTCTCAAGACCAATACGGCCCAGCTCAACCAGCCGCAGGGCACGCTGACCCAGGTCGAAGTGCTCAAGGGACCGCAAGGCGCGCTTTATGGCCGCAACGCCGCAGCGGGCGCAATCGTGCTCCAGACCATGAAGCCGACCGACACGCTGACCGGCGGCTTGCGCGCCTCCTATGCCAACGAGGCGACGTGGGAGGCGACCGGCCACCTTGCCGGGCCGCTTGGCGGCAATGCCGGGTTCGTGCTTTCGGGGTATTACTTCACCACAGATGGCTGGTGGCGCAACACGTTCCTCAACAATTCCAAGACCGTGGACGACAAGGAGAACTGGGCGGTCGACGGGCGCGTGATGCTGGGCCAGGGTACGGCTACGCAGGTCGATCTCAAGGCGCGCTATGCGCAGTTCAAGGGCGCTTCGCTGCCGTTCAATGCATCGTTCCATTTGCCGGGCTTCGGGGCGTTCAACCCCGCATTCTACGAAGACGTGAACCGGCATCAGTTCAACTTCTACAACAATATCCGCGCCACCAACGACCAGAAGAGCTTCGACGCTTCGGCCAAGATCGACCACGCTTTCGACAACGGCATGAAGCTTGTCGCCTGGGCGCTTTATTCCAACGTGAAGCAGGATCTTGTCGCCGATGGCACGTCGGCCGATTTTGCCCGCTTCATCAACAATCCCGATCCGGCGGTGAACAGTTCGGTTGCAAGCTGTTTTTCCAGCACGGCCGCCCTGACCGGTTTTCCGGTCAACCAGCCTGGCTTTATCGGGCAGATTCCGGTGCCGTTCCTGTTCGCCCCGGCCACCGGGTCCACCTTCGGTCCCTATAGCCCGACGACCTGCGATGGCACCCAGTACCAGTTGCGTGAACAGGAAGACATCAGCGCGGAAATCCGCCTTCTTTCGGACAGCACCGGGCCTCTTTCGTGGCAACTGGGCGCCTATTTCCTGCACATCGACCGCAAGACCGGGGTCAGCCTTGGCGCAGACACCGGTCAGGGTGTGATCAAGCAGCTCTACAACGCGCCGAACAGCGCCAATCCCACCTCCTTGCTGCTGGCCGACAAGTTCAAGACCAACGTCTATGCCGCTTTCGGGTCGGTGGACTGGAAGCCGACCGAAACGTTCACCGCCGGTCTTGCGCTGCGCTATGACATCGAGGACCGTTCGTCGAACTCGCTCGTGCCCAACGTGCTGGATCCGTTTACCGGCGGGCCGATCAACCCCGGTCTGGTGTTCGGGCCGTTCACCCCGCAGAACGCCACGTTCAAGCAGCTCCAGCCCAAGGTCACGCTCAGCTACCGGCCCAGCCCGATGCTGAACCTCTATGCCAACTGGGGGATCGGCTTCAAATCCGGCGGGTTCAACAACCAGGGTTCCGCCGCCGTGGTGGACCAGAACTTCAACCAGACCATCAACGCCGGGGTGACGATCAACGACCAGTACCGCAAGGAACGGTCGAGCGCGTTCGAAGCCGGGATCAAGGGCGAAGTGCTGGACGGGCGCATCACCTACGATCTGGCCGGATACTACACCCGCGTCACGGACATGCAGTTCTTCGAGTTCTTCGTGGGCAGCTTTGGCCTGCTCCGCGTGGTATCGAACATCGACCGCGTGGACATCAAGGGCGCGGAACTGAACCTTTCGGGCCGGATCGTCGATGGCTGGAAAGTCTTCGGTTCGTTCAACGTGACCGACAGCGAAATCAAGAAGAACCGTTCGCGCCCCTACACGGTGGGCAACAAGTCGCCCTATACTGCCGACTGGACGATCAACCTGGGCAGCGAGATCACCGCCCCGCTGACCGACAGCGCCAAGTTGCTGTTCCGCGCCGACTATCGCATCACCGGGCCGACATGGTTCCATTCGGTGCAGGATCAGGAACGGCCCACGCTGTTTACCGGGCTGCTCCCCGTTTCGGCGCTCAACTTCCTGCCCCCGTCGACGGGCAACGCCCGCTTTGACGTGGCGCGGCGCGATGCGTTCGGCGTGCTCAACCTGCGCGCCGGGATCACCACCGACCGCTATCGCATCGCGGTGTTTGCCGACAACGTGCTCGACCGCCGGTTCATTGCCGAAGCCATTCCCGCCATCGAGTTCGGCGGTTCGTTCATCTCGCCGGGCGCGCGGCGGCTGATCGGCGTGGAAGTGGGCGCTTCGTTCTGACAAGGGGGGGCGGCGGGGGCGCGGCGCATCGCCCCCGCCGCAGTTGATCGGAGAGAACGTGTCCAAAGCCTCGCACGAAGCCTATGTCCGCATACGCGCCGGGATCCTTTCGGGGCACTTCCCGGCCGGGCAATTCGTGCCGGAAGACGAGTTCGCCCAGTACTGCGGTATGTCGCGCACCCCGGTCCGCGAAGCGATTGCCGAACTGGTTGCGGAACTCCTGCTCCAGCGGTCCGATACCAACCGGGTTTTCGTGCCGGTGTGGACCGATGCCGATGCAGAGGAGCTGTTTGCGCTGCGCGCCATGCTTGAAAGCCATTGCGCCCGGCGCGCCGCGCGGTTCATCGCCGACGACCAGATCGAAGACCTGCGCCGCCATTGCGCCCTGATCGACCAGGCGATCAACCGCCCCGGTGGGCCGGACGTATCGGGCTTTGTCGAAGGCAACCGCCGCTTCCACGCGGTGATCCTTGCCGCTGCGCAATCCGACCGGCTGGCGCAATTGATGCGTCTGGTGGTCAGCCAGATCGTCGTCCACCGGACCGCCGAACAATACGTGCGGGCCGATATGGAACACAGCCAGCGCGATCATCACGATCTGGTCAGGGCTTTTGCCACGCGGGATGAAGCGTGGGCCGCAGCCATTGCCGAAACGCATATCCGCCGCGCCGCCAGCGCCTATCGTGCGATGCGCGAAGGCGCGTAAGCGTCACGCCGCGGCGGGAGGCTTCAGCCGGAACTCTTCCACCGGCACACCGCCGATCACGTGCTCCTGTATGATCCGCTCCAGGACCGGCGGGGTGCACGAATGGTACCAGACATTGTCGGGATAGACGACCGCGACCGGCCCGGCGAGGCACACCCGCAGGCACCCCACCTTGTTGCGCAGCACGCCCTGCGCGCCGCCCAGCTTCAGTTCGCCCAGCCGCTTCTTGAGATAGTTCCAGGCGGTATCGCCCACGTCGCGCGGGGCGCACTTGTCCTTGTCCGGCCCGGCGCACAGCAGGATGTGGCGTTCGGGCGCGAATCCGCCCAGTTGCTGCAAGGCCTGTTCGGCCTGCACGATTTCGGCGGGCGGTGCGGTCATTTGCCGTCCTTTCCGTTCAGCCAGCGGTCGATCCAGGCAAATACCGTTTCGTGCCATTGCAGCGAATTGCGCGGCTTGAGCACCCAGTGGTTTTCATCGGGGAACACCAGCAGTTCGGACGGCACGCCCCGGCGCTGCAGCGCGGTGAAGGCGGCGAGGCCCTGCGTATAGGGGATGCGGAAGTCCTTTTCGCCGGTAATGACCAGCATCGGCGTCTGCCACTGCGCCACGTGGTTCACCGGGTTCCACTTCTCGAACTCGCCGGGGGCCGCGTAGTACGGCTGGCCGCCGTGTTCCCATTCGTCGAACCACAGCTCCTCGGTTTCATAGGCCATGGCGCGGGCATCGAACACGCCATCGTGCTGGACCAGACACTTGAACCCGCCCGGCCAGTTTCCGGCGATCCAGTTCATCATGTAGCCGCCATAGGATGCCCCGGCAGCGCAGGCGTTGGCCGGATCGACCTGGCTGTCGAGCGCGGCGGCGGCGGCCATGCCCTGTTGCAGGTCCACCAGCGGCTTGCCGCCCCAGTCGCGGTTTATCGCATCGGTAAAGGCCTGCCCGTACCCGGTCGAGCCGTGGAAATCGATTGTTACGACCGCATAGCCCCGGCTGGCCCAGACACGCGGATTCCAGCGGTTGGACCAGCCATCGTTGAACGAACCTTGCGGCCCGCCATGCACCAGCAGAACGGTCGGCAGCTTGCCGTTGGCTCCGTCCGGTTTGACGATCTGCCCCCATACCGTGTCGCCCCCCGCGCCGGCAAAGCGGAAGCGGCGGACGGCCACCGGCGCGCGTTGCGCCAGCACGCTGGCAGAGATGTCGGTCAGCGCGGTGCCAGCCTTGCCGGGCTTGGCGATCATCAGTTCGGCGGGCGCGTCGATCGAATCGCGGGTGTAGAGCAGCCGCCCGTCCTTCATCGGGATGACCGCGCCGATGTGCCCTTCGCGGCCGGGGTTTAGCGTCAGCCGTGTGACCTTGCCGCTGGCGCGGTCGATGCGGAAAGCGGGCGTATCCAGCACATCGGCCGCCGTGGCGATCAGGGCGGCGGAATCCGGCGTCCACACCAGCGATGCCACCGAACGATCCCAGTCGGTGGTCAGCGCCCGCCGTTCGCCCGTTTTCAGGTCGATCAGGGTGACGACCAGGCGATCCGATTCATACCCCGGCCGCGCCATCGCGGCATAGGCCAGCCATTTCCCGTCGGGCGAAGCGGCGGGCAGGGTATCGGTTGCCCGGTTTGCCGCAGTAAGGTTGACCGGCGCGTTGCCATCCAGCCGCGATTGCCAGATGTCGAGGTTGGTCGATGTCGGCTCGTCGCGGTCGGCCTGACGGGCAACGAAGAACAGCGACCGCGAATCCGCCGCCCAGGCGATTTCCTCGCCGCCGCCAAAGGGCTTGGTCGGGCTGTCGCCAGTCAGCGTGCCGACAGGACCATCGGCGGCCTGCCCTTCGCCGCTGACTTTGCCATCAGGACCAATGGCGAAGGCAAAGACGCGGCTGTAATTGCCCGGCGTTTCCCACGCATCCCAATGCCGGACAAAGCCTGCGCCATCGGTATAGTGCCGCCCGCTGCCGGGGCCGGGCAGAGCGGTGTTACCATCGCTTTCGCACCCGAACGTCGGGCAGGTTCGGGCAATGTCGCCCCACACAGCAATGCGCGTGCCATCGGGCGAAAGGCGGAACCCGGCCACATCGGTGCCGAAGCTGGTCACCTGCTGGTATTCCGGCTGGTGGGCCGATTGGGCCTGCCCGGTCATTCCCGGCTTTTCCGGGCGCGCCGGAATGCGCCAGACCTGCGTGGTCGCTCCATCGGCGGCGGGCAGGCCCGGCGGGCTTGTGGCAAGAAAATAGAGGCTGCCGTCCGGGCCATAGGCCGGATCGCTGGCGCCGCTCCAGTTCAGCATGGCGGGCGGGCCACGCCGATCCAGTTGCAGCATGTGCAGGTCCGACGTTCGCTTGAGCGTGGTCGGGTCGGTGCGGGTGACGGCAACCGTCGCCTGCCGGCCATCGGGCGCGAGCGCGACGCCGCCAAGACGGCCCAGCGTGACCAGATCCTGAGGGGTGAAGGGTGCGGCCTGTCCGGCAAGTGCAGGCGATGCGCAGGCCACGGCCAGTGCCGTCGCCGCGAGCGATCCAAGGGCTTTCATGCCGAACCGATTAACGCGTCGGCGCGTGAAGGTAAACGGAATTGGCCCGCGCGCAGCAAGCCTTTCCGGGGCGATCAGCCGCGCTTGCCAGCAATCCGGGCGATTTCCGCCGACACCATCTTTTCGACCATGGCGGGCAGATTGCGCTCCAGCCATTCGGCCAGCATGGGCTTGAGCATTTCGCGCACCAGCCCTTCGAGCGAGGTTTCGCCCGAACGCACGATCTGCGGCGCCGCGCCCGGCTGTGCCAGCATCGAAAGGGCGGCCAGCGATTCGCGCATCGAGGCGGCGGTCGCCCCGGCGACAAGGCCGCTGTCCGCGCTGTCGGGCAGCCCGTCGTCGGCATCGGCCGCTTCGGTCAGTTCGAGCACATCGGCAGGGCGTTCAGCAATATCGCGGCGGGCGCGGGCCTGCGCGGCCTCGGCGCGGTTGTCGCGGGCAATGACCTTCTTGATCGATTCGAGGATTTCCTCGACGGACGGTTCACCGTTCTGCTGCATTGAACCTGCTACCCCCACCATCGCTGCCCCGTCCTGCGCCAGGAAGCGATTCCCTATTGCGCCTGACTGGCCGGAATTGTCGCATCCTGCGCCGGTGTGTCAACGGTCCGCGTCGCTTGCGCGACAGGTGCGGGATCTCGGTCCCAGTCGAACACCTTGCCCCGGACCCGTTCGTAATTGACCTGTGGATCGTACAACGCGCCGCCGTCCAGCCCCAGATCGCGCGCCTGCGCCCGGCCCATTGCCGCCAGCAGGTTGAACCCGGCGACATAGGCGTTGCGCCGTGCGGCCACGAGTTGCACCTGCGCGCGCAACAGTTCCTGTTCGGCATCGAGGATGTTCAGGATGGTGCGGTTGCCGACCGAGTTTTCCGCGCGCACGCCCTCAAGGCTCAACGCCGCGGCATCGACGGCGGTCTGGTTCATGGCGATGATCTCGTTCGCCGCGCGCAGCGATGCGAAGGCGGAACGGACGGTGGCGATCACTTCGCGCTCCACGCCGATTTCCTGTTCCAGCGTTGCCGTTTCGCGGGCCTGGGCCTGGCGGGTCTGCGCGGCGGGCGCGCCGCCCTGGAACAGCGGGATCGAAACGCTAACCCCTGCCTGCGCGGTTGTCGCGCGCTGCTGGAACGCTGCGCCGGGGATGCCGCCGCCCAGCGTGCCGAGGAAATCCTGATAGCTGCCGGTCGAAGTCAGCGAAACAGTCGGCAGCTTGGCAGCATTGGCCACTTTCACGTCGAATCCTGCCGCCTTGCTGCGTTCGCGCGCGGCGATCAGGTCCGGGTTGTTTTCGAGTGCAAAGGCCACCGCATCGTCGGGGGTTGCTGGCAGGCCCGGCAGCGGCGGCGGCGGTTGCAGATCGGCGGGCACCTTGCCGACGACCTGGATATAGCGTTCGCGGCTGGACAGGAGATTGACCTCGGCCGTGCGCAGATCGCCCCGCGCTAGCGCCAGCCGCGAATTGGACTGGGCAACGTCGGTGCGCGTCACGTCGCCGATTTCGAAGCGGTCGCTCGTCGCCTTGAGGTTGACTTCGAGCACTTCGACGTTGTTGCGGTTCAGCCCGACGATGGCGGCATCGCGGATCACGTCCATGTAGGCTGCCACGACCTGGCTGAACACGCCGGATTCGGTGGCGCGCAGGTCTTCCTGCCCGGCTTCGACACGGGTCTTGGCGGCGCGGATCGCGTTCTTCACCGAACCGCCCGAATAGACCGGCAGGCCCAGGTTCACATCCGCCGTCACTGCCCGGTCGGGCGCGGTGAAGGCGACCGGGTTCTTCTTCAGGAACTCGGTATAATTGGCCTGCCCGGAAAGGCTGGGCAGCGCGCGTGCACGCGCCAGCGGCACGCCTTCATCGGTTGCCCGCTGGGTGGCGCGGGCGGCTTGCAGCGCCGGGTTGGTGTTATAGGCGCTGGTCAGCGCCTCGCGCAGGTCATCGGCCAGCGCAGGAGCGATCGCGGCCATGGCCACGCCCGCAGCGAGCGCAAGGCGCAACGCACTTTGCCGTGGCATGAGCTTCAGAAGCTCCATGTCTTGGGGACGGCGAACTCTGCCAGCGGGGCAAAATCGGCATCCGACAGCGGGGTCGCCACAATCTTGCCCATTGTCTTGCGCGCCACGGCCAGGCGGGTCACGCCGCGGTCGAGCAGGCCGGTGATGATCCGGCCGTCGTCGGCCAGGAATGCACCGAGCGAATCGGGCAGGACTTCGGCGGCGCCATCGATCAGGATCAGCGAATAGGGGCCGCCTGTCGCTTCGGCCAGCGAATCGGCACGGGCCACGGCGCCGCTCAGGTGCGCCGCCAGCGCGGCAAGATAGCCGTTGGCCGAAATCACCAGCACACTGTCGGCCCGCACCGGGGCCGCCGCTTCGAGCATCTGTCCATAAGTGAGCGCGGGCGCGAGCACGCGGCCATCGCCCAGTGGTATCGCGCGGTCGGCGTAGGCCACGGCGCGGCGATCGGCGGGGACGAAATCTTCCCGCGCGGTGGCAGCGAAGGCTTCGAGGATGGACGGCGTATTCACGCCGCTGACGCGCAACTGGCAGGCGATCATCGTGCGACGTTCGGCGGGTACTTCGCCCGAAGCCAGGCCCGAATCCGGCCGGTCTTGAACCACGGTCATGTCAAACCTCGTCTTTCGCGCGCCGCGCACCCCTTCGCAAGGCAGGGGTGCAGGAGATAGGGCGCTGTCATGCAACGACAATGCCTCTAGATTATCGACTTGCCCTTTCCAAGGGATTTGCCAAGGGATTTGCGCGTCGCTTGTCGAAGCGTATGGGGCGTTTGCAGTTTTGAGCCGGATGAAGGAGTTGGAAGATGGCGGAAATGGTAACGATCCGCGAAGCGGACCTGATCGAAAGCGTGGCCGATGCCTTGCAGTACATCAGCTATTTCCACCCGATGGACTACATCCGCGCGCTGGGCGATGCCTATGAAGCCGAACAAGGCCCCGCCGCCAAGGACGCCATTGCCCAGATCCTGACCAACAGCCGCATGTGTGCCGAAGGCCACCGCCCGATCTGCCAGGACACCGGCATCGTCAATGTCTTCATCAAGTGGGGCCAGGACTGCCGGCTCGAATCCGACCGCAGCCTGCAGGACGTGGTCGATGAAGGTGTGCGCCGCGCTTATCTCAACCCCGAAAACAAGCTGCGCGCATCGGTTCTGGCCGATCCGGCGTTCACCCGCCGCAACACGAAGGACAACACGCCGTGCGTGCTGCACGTTGAAATGGTCAGGGGCAACACGATCTCGGTCGATGTTGCGGCCAAGGGCGGCGGCAGCGAGAACAAGTCCAAGTTCAAGATGATGAACCCCAGCGATTCGATCGTTGACTGGGTGGTCGAAATGCTGCCGCAGATGGGCGCAGGCTGGTGCCCGCCGGGCATGCTCGGCATCGGCATCGGCGGCACGGCGGAACATTGCGTGCTGCTGGCCAAGCAGGCGCTGATGGAACCGATCGACATGGCCCAGCTCAAGCAGCGCGGGCCGCAGAACGATATCGAGGCGATGCGCATCGAAATCTTCGACAAGGTCAACGCGTTGGGCATCGGCGCGCAGGGGCTGGGCGGGCTTTCGACCATCCTCGATGTCAAGATCATGGATGCCCCATGCCATGCCGCGGGCAAGCCGGTGGCGATGATCCCCAATTGCGCCGCCACGCGCCACGCGCATTTCACGCTGGACGGGTCAGGGCCAAGCTATCTGGAAACGCCCAACCTCGATGAATGGCCCGATGTGCACTGGCAGCCCGATGCCGCTGCGCGCCGCGTCGATCTCGACAGCCTGACACCCGCCGAAGTGCAAAGCTGGAAGGCGGGCGATCGCCTGCTGCTCAACGGCAAGATGCTGACCGGGCGCGATGCCGCGCACAAGCGCATCCAGGACATGCTGGCCAAGGGCGAGGAACTGCCCGTCGATTTCCGTGGCCGTGCGATCTACTATGTCGGCCCGGTCGATCCGGTCATGGGGGAAGTGGTCGGCCCGGCTGGTCCGACCACCGCCACGCGCATGGACAAGTTCACCGACACGATGCTCGAACTGGGCCTGCTGGCGATGATCGGCAAGGCCGAACGCGGCCAGGGCGCGGTGCAGGAAATCGCCAAACACAAGGTCGCCTATCTGATGGCCGTGGGCGGCGCGGCCTATCTGGTGGCGCGCGCGATCAAGGAATCGCGCGTCGTCGGCTTTGCCGATCTGGGCATGGAGGCGATCTACGAGTTCACCGTCAAGGACATGCCGGTAACCGTCGCCGTCGATAGCGAAGGCACCAATGTGCACCAGCAGGCCCCGCTGGTGTGGAAGAAGAAGATCGCAGAAGAGGGCCTGCTGGCCTGAGCCTGCGCGCCGCTGCGCGATTTTCCGACGAACGCCTTACCCGGCCCGATCACCGAACTGGTGCATCGGGCCGCTGGCGTTTAGGCTTGCGCCGATGATGCAGCCCGGCACCGCATTTCCCAGCATCGACGCAGCGCGCGCCGACCCCGCAGGCCGGGACCCCGGCGTGCCGCGCGTACCCGCCCGGCAGGTGCTGCTGTCCGCCTGCGCGCTGTGGCTGTGCTATTTCGTGCTGATCACCGTGCGCGGGCTGGTGGTCGAGCTGGGCGATTTTACCGATCTGCTGTGGCGGCGCGGGCTGGTGACGCTGGCGGGCATCGTGGTGACGCTGGCGTGCTGGCCGCTGCTGCGCCGGTTCGATTCGCGCCCGCTGGCCCAGCGGGTGGGCGCGGCGCTGGTCATCATGCTGCCGGCCGCGCTGGCGCTGGCGGCGGTCAACCAGTGGGCCTTTGCCGCCGTGGAAAAGCGCATGATCGAACGCATCGCCGCGCCGGGCGAAGCGGGCGATGTGCGCAAGGTGACGATCCGCAGCGGCAAGCCCGGCCAGCCCGATGTGCAGATCCGCCGCGACATGGCGGGCAACCTGCTGGTTGATGTGATGGACGATGCCATGGCCCCCCCGGCACCGCCACCCCCGCCTCCGTCGCCTCCGTCACCGACACCGCCCGTGCCCCCTGCGCCGGAAACCGCAGCGTCCGCACCACCGCAATCCGGTGCCCCGGCGCGTGACGCAATCGTGATCCACAAGCAGGATGACGGCGCCGGGCTTTGGCGGCAGCTTACCGACGTGGCGCTGGGGCGGTATTTCCTGCTCATCGCCTGGGCCGCGCTCTATCTCGCGCTGGGCAACGGCGAACAGCTTCGCGCCGCCGAATACCGCGAAGGCGAATACCGCCGCGCGGCCAAGGCGGCGGAACTGCGGTCCTTGCGCTATCAGGTCAATCCGCACTTCCTGTTCAACGCGCTCAATTCGCTGTCGGCATTGGTCATGGTCGGGCGCGGCGAACAGGCCGAACGCATGATCCAGTCGATTTCGCGGTTCTATCGCCACAGCCTTGCCGCCGAACCCACCGCCGACGTGCCGCTGGAGGACGAGATCGCGCTGCAGCGCCATTATCTTGAAATCGAGGCGGTGCGCTTTCCCGAACGCTTGCAGTGCGAGTTCGACGTACCGCCTGAACTCATGGGCGCCTGCGTGCCGGGGATGATCCTGCAGCCGCTGGTCGAAAACTCGATCAAGTATGCCGTGTCCACCACCACCCGCGCGGTGACCATCCGCATCGCCGCGCGCGAGGCGGGCGGCTTCCTGGTGTTGAGCGTGGCCGATGACGGACCGGGCGGCACCCTGGCCGGTGGCGGCACCGGGATCGGCCTGGCCAATGTCCGCAGCCGCCTTGCCGCGCGCTTCGGGGCCGACGGCGCGAAAGTCGAAAGCGGGCCTTTGCCGGCAGGCGGCTATGCCACCGTGCTGACGCTGCCGGTGGTGCGGAACGAATGTTGAGGGGGATGGCGTGCGCACGCTGATTGTCGATGATGAACCGCTGGCCGTCGAACGCATGCAGATCCTGTGTTCGCACATTCCCGCGCTGAACGTGGTCGGTACGGCGAGCGATGGCGCTGCGGCGCTGCGGCTGATCGCGGCGCTGACCCCCGATCTGGTGCTGCTCGACATGACGATGCCCGAACTCGACGGGCTGGGCGTGGCCCGCGTGCTGGCGGGGCAGGCCAACCGCCCGGCGGTGGTCTTTGTCACCGCGCATGATGATTTCGCGGTCGAGGCGTTCGATTGCGATGCAGTGGACTACGTGCTCAAGCCGGTGGCGCGCGAACGGCTGGAACGGGCGGTCGAACGCGCGCAGGCCCGGCGCAGCGCCGCTGCCACCGCCACGCCGCTGACCCCGGAACCCGCCGAAAGCGATTGGATCGAAGAGTTCTGGGTACCGCACCGTTCGGAACTGATCCGCGTGGCCGCCAGCGACCTGGAACGCATCGACGCCGAACGCGACTATGTGCGGCTGCACGTTGGCCAGCGCAGCTATCTGATGCTCCACACCATCGCCGGGATCGAGGCGCGGCTTGATCCCGAACGCTTCATTCGCCTGCACCGCTCCACCATCGTGCGGCGCGATCGCATCGCCGGGTTGAAGCACGATGGCCTTGGCGTGTGGTCGGCGGAACTGGCCGATGGCTCGATGCAGCGCATCGGGCGGACCTATCTGGCGCGGGTCAAGGCCATGGCGGGGCGCTGAACCGCCATAGCGAGACGGGCATCACGCCTTGTACAAGGCGTCCAGCCGCGCGCCATAGCGTTCGCGGATCTTGTGGCGGCGGATCTTCAGGCTGGGAGTCATTTCCTCGTTGTCAATGGAGAACGCTTCGTCCGCGAAGGTGAACTGGCGGACCTTTTCGATCACCGACAGATCGCGGTTTACCCGGTCCACCGCCGCGCGCACCGCGTTGCGGAAAGCGGGCAGATCCTGCAGTTCCCGGAAATCGAAGTGTTCCCCCTGCGCGCGCGCCCATTCCAGCGCCCATTCGGGATCGGGCACGATCAGCCCGACGACATAGGGCCGCTTGTCGCCCGAAACCATCGCCTGGAGGATTTCCGGCTGGAGCGTAAGCATGCCCTCGATCTTCTGGGGAGAGACATTGTCGCCCTTGTCGTTGACGATCATGTCCTTCTTGCGATCGGTGATGACGATGCGCCCCCTGGCATCGAGATGGCCGATATCGCCGGTGTGCAGCCACCCTGCGTTCGGCCCGGTCTGGGGGATTGCGCGGGCGGTTTCGGCATCGTTGAACCAGTATCCCTGCATCACCAGTTCCCCGCGCACGAGGATTTCGCCATCGTCCGCGATGCGGACTTCCACGCCTTTCATCGGTGGGCCGACTGTGTCCATCTTCAACCCGGCGCGCGGGCGGTTGCATGAAATGACCGGCCCGGCCTCGGTCTGGCCATAGCCTTGCAGCATGGTCAGCCCCATCGCATCGAAGAACACCCCGACATCGGGATTCAGCGGCGCGCCGCCCGATACCATCGCCTTGACCCGCCCGCCGAACCGGGCGCGAATCTTCGGGCGCAGCGTGCGTTCGATCAGCAGGTTCATCGGCAGGTCCAGAATCCGGCGGCGGCCCGCTGCCTTGCGGGTGCCGATGGCCAGCGCCCGGTCCAGCAGATAGGTTGCCACTTTCCCCTGCTTTTCCACCTGCTTCATGATCCGCGCGCGCAGCACTTCGAACAGGCGGGGGACGACGACCATGAACGTCGGGCGCACTTCCTCGATGTTGGACGCCAGCTTTTCCAGCCCTTCGGAATAGTAGATCTGCGCGCCCATCCCGATCGGCAGGTACTGCCCGCCTGTGTGTTCATAGGCGTGGGACAGCGGCAGGAACGACAGGAACACTTCCTCTTCCCAGCCGAAATCTTCGGCCAGGATTGTCGCCGCGCCTTCGACGTTGCACAGGATCGACCCGTGGTGCAGGCGCACGCCGCGCGGCGAACCGCCGGTGCCGCTGGTATAGATCAGGCACGCCAGATCGCGCCGCCCCATGGCCGCCACCCGCGCATCGACGGCCCGCCGCGCGGCCATGGCATCGCCGGTCAGCATGGCCGCCCAATCGTGGAATGCCAGTTTGCCCGCCTGCATCTGGCGCAGCGGTTCGATGCCGATGACGTGTTCCGCCCCCGGCGCGGTCAGGGCCGCCGGCAGCACCGCCTTCGAAAGCTTGGCGGTGGAAACGATCACCGCCCGCGCGCCGGAGTTTTCCAGGATGTGCAGGTGATCGCGTTCGGTATTGGTGATGTAGGTGGGCACGGTAACCAGCCCGGCGGCCATGATGCCCAGATCGGCGATGGCCCATTCCGGGCGGTTTTCCGCCACCAGCGCCACCCGGTCCCCCGGTTCAAGGCCCAGCGCGCGCAGGTTTTGCGCCAGCAGGCAGACCTGCCGCGCCGCTTCGGCCCAGCTTGTGGATTGCCATGCGCCATCGCGCTTGGCCCACAGGAACGGCGCATCCCCGCGCGCATCGGCGCGGTCAAGAAACATCGCCACAAGGTTGGGAAAGCCTGCGAAATCGGAAAGCTGCACGTCGACGCCCTCTATTCCCGTTACCGCCGCATGGACCGGGCGATTGTTCTGCCCGACAAGGATTAGAGTCGGCTCGCCGTAACGGCAACCTTGATTGACGGCGCGCGCCGGACCGCGGGCATTGTTCCTATTCGTGCGCCCCGTTCAGTTCGTTCGACCGGCGGACAATCGCGGTCACGTTGCCCTGGGTATCCATGGCCACGCCTTCGCTGCGCGGATCGGCCGCGCCGATCCAGCGACCGCCGGCATATTCCACCGCATTGGCCTTCAGCCCCAGCGGCGCGATCCGCACGTCTTCGCCAAGCGCCTGCAGTGCGGGCAGCATCGTTTCGAGTTCGGTGCCCTCCTCGATGCTCGCCGTCTTGCCGGGGGCATAGACCAGCCCCATCGCAATCGCATCCTGCGCGGTCAGGTTCCAGTCGATCACGCCGATCAGCGCCTTGGCGATCTGGGCGATGATCGTTGCCCCGCCTGCGGCGCCGATGGCCAGCCGCACCTTGCCGTCGGGGCCATAGACGATGGTCGGGGCCATCGAACTGCGCGGCCGTTTGCCGCCTTCGACCCGGTTAACCACAAGAAAGCCGTCCTTTTCCGGGGCGGCGTCGAAATCGGGCATTTCGTTGTTCAGCATCACGCCGTCCACCGCAACGCCGGACCCGAAATAGCCATTGATGGTGGTGGTCACCTGCACCACGTTGCCCGCGCCATCGACCACGGCCAGATCGCTGGTGCCTGGATCGTCCTTGAACGGCGCGCGGGTGCGCGGCGGGGCGCCCGCAGGCTTGCCCGGTTCGACGCTCGCCAGCGAACGGTCGGGGGCGATCAGCGCCGAACGCTGCGCCAGATAGGCGGGGGCCAGCAGCCCCGCCACCGGCACGTCGACGAAATCGGGGTCGGCGATGTACATTCCCCGGTCGGCGTAGGCGAGGCGCGAGGATTCCGCGAAAAGATGCCACGCGACCGGGGACGTGCGGCCCAGCGCCGCCATGTCGAAGCGTTCAAGCTGCTTGAGGATCATCAGCACGCTGATTCCCCCGGCAGATGGCGGCCCCATGCCGCAGATGCGGTAGGCCCGGTAGGTGCCGCAAATCGGCGGGCGGTCCTTGGCGCGGTAGGCGGCAAGATCGGCCGTGGTCATCTTCGACGGGTTGCGTTCGGCGGTGTTGAGCGCGGTGACGATCTTTTCGGCAACCGGGCCGGTATAGAACACGTCCGGTCCTTGCGCGGCGATGCTTTCGAACAGGGTTGCCTGGTCCGGGTTGCGGAACAGCGATCCGGTGGCCACGGCCGATCCGTCGGCGGTGAAGAAGGCATCCTTCGCCCACCCGGCCACATGGCGGCCATAGAGGTTCAGCCCGTTGTGCATCCGCGCCGAAACGGTGAAGCCATCGCGCGCCATGCGGATCGCGGGGCCGAAAAGCGTGGCCCAGGGCAGCTTGCCATGCCGCTGGTGGGCCAGCGCCATCATCCGCAGGTTGCCCGGCACCCCGGCGGCACGGCCACCCATGAACGCTTCGCGCATCGGCATCGGTTTGCCTTCCGGGCCGAAGAACCATTGCGGATCGGCGGCGGCGGGTGCGGCTTCGCGGCCATCAATGGTCGAAACCGTGTTGGCGCGGGCATCGTGGCGCACCATGAAGCTGCCGCCGCCAATGCCGGAGTTCTGCGGCTCGACCACGTTGAGCGCCAGCATCGTGGCAATGGCGGCGTCGGTCGCGCTGCCGCCCATGCGCAGGATTTCCACCCCGGCCTGCGCGGCGCGCGGGTCTGCGGCGGAAACCACGCCGATCCCGGCGGGCTGCTGTGCCGCCGCTTGCTGTCGGGCGGGGGGCGGCGTGGGTGCACAGGCCCCTGCAAGCAGGAGGGCGAGGGCGGGGGCGAAGCGGATCAGCGTCTTGTGTGCCATGCAGCGAAAGCTATTCGCTGCCGACCGCCTCGGCAATGGAGGTCAAGCCTGCTTCGCGCACCTTTGTTTCAAGCCCGGCCACGATTCGCCGGGCAAGCGCCGGGCCTTCATAGACCATTGCGCTGTAAAGCTGGATCAGCGTGGCCCCGGCGCGGATGCGCGCCCAGGCATCGTCGACCGTGGCGATGCCGCCCACCCCGATCAGCGGGATCGCCCCGCCGCTCGCCTTGCGGAAATCGCGCAGCCTTTGCAGCGCCAGATCGCGCAGTGGCGCGCCGGACAGCCCGCCCGATTCGCCGCCATGGCGCGATTGCAGCGCCGGGCGCGTGATTGTGGTGTTCGAAACGATCAGCGCGGCCAGCTTCTTTTCCAGCGCGATCCGGCAGATGCTGTCGATGTCCGCCGGTTCGAGATCGGGCGCCAGTTTGAGAAATACCGGGGTGACCGTGTTGCCGCGCGCTTCGAGCACCGCGTCGAGCAGCGCCGAAAGCGCCCCTTCGTCCTGCAACGCGCGCAGGCCGGGGGTATTGGGCGACGATATGTTGACCGTAAGATAGGACGCCAGCGGCGCCATCAGCCGGGTCATCTGCGCATAATCGGCAATGCGGTCGGGCGAATCCTTGTTGGCGCCGATATTGACGCCAACGATGCCGGGCAGGCCATGCGCGCCGGTTTCGCGCCGCCGCACCAGCCGGTTGACTACCGCCTGCGCACCTTCGTTGTTGAAGCCCATGCGGTTGATGACGGCGCGATCTTCCACCAGCCGGAACAGGCGCGGCCGGGGATTGCCTTCCTGCGGGCGCGGGGTGACGGTGCCGACTTCGACCGCGCCAAAGCCCATGGCGAGCATCGCATCGGGGACTTGCGCGTTCTTGTCGAATCCCGCGGCCATGCCCAGCGGATTGGGAAAGGCGATCCCGGCCACCCGCTGCGCCAGCTTGGGCATCGGGGCGGTGCTGGCGCCGGCGTGCATCAGGCCAAGCGCCTTGATCGTCATGCGGTGGGCCGGTTCCGCGGGAATGCGGAAGAGCAGCGGGCGCAGGAGGTGATAGGGCGTCAAAGGCATTCTGTTCCGATCATCCGTCAGGTAGCCGGCGGGGCGAACCGGACATGCCCGGCAGGCAGGCAACGGCATATTCCATGGCGTGCGCTTTTGCGACGCTGCAGCGCGGCAGCCAACCCCGAACGGATCGATTCTGACAGCAATTGTCATGGAATGCGCACGATATGTTGCCGGATTGCCACCAATTTTGTCGAATCCATACAATCAAGCATCAGGGCATTTGCCTAGTACGGCGTTGCGACCCGAAGGGCTCGGTGCAGATTTGTATCGGGTTCTCGACTTTAAGAGTCGGTTTCGAAACTCACGCTGACCGAGCCAATCGGCGTAACATGAGCATGGCGGCGGCGGCGTAGAGGAAGGCTGCGGCGGATTTGAGGGTGGCTTCCACGTCCTTGGCGAGACGCCGGTTTC
>JBHSCB010000039.1:0-28496 GCA_042650965.1 Novosphingobium lubricantis
TCGCCACCGGTTGTCTGGTCCGCTCTCCGGTCGGGGCTACGCCCCTCCCTACGATCAGCCCAGACAACCGATCCTACCGGCCATCATAGTTGCCGCTCAACCGGCCATCGTAGTTGTCGCCACGCACGCCCGGCAGCGCTGAGGCGGCGAGCATTAGCAGCCCGCTTCGCCGGATCGTTTCTAGGGTCCGGACTCACTACAGCCACCAGATGACGGTTGCGGCGAGGCTGATGGCGCCCATGAAGTTTTTGAGGTTGCGATCGAAGCGGGTGGCGATGCGGCGCCAGTCCTTGAAGCGACAGAACATGCGTTCGACGACATTGCGCTGTTTGTAGATCGCGCGATCGTAATCGTACTGGATCTTGCGGTTCTTGCGCGGCGGGATGACGGCCTCGGTGCCGCGCTCGACAATCCACACCGACGCCAAGGTTGGCCGATGTGTGTCCAAAACTTCCAAGCACTTAAAACATCGTTGCTGTCATAACGGCTTCCGCCTAACTGTTGTCATCAAAAAGAGTGCTGGGATACAATCATGAATGAGTGGGTCGCTACCGCATCGCGATATCTTGATGCGCCGCTGGTGTCGCAGTTCGGCACGGCTGTGATCGCAATCATTGTCGGTCTCGTTATCATCCGCCTGCTGCAGACGGTGGCAGCGCGATCGATTGCCGAGACCGGGATGCGCTATCGCATCCGTAAGTTCATCGGCTTTGCCGGGTACGTAGTTCTCGCTCTTGTTCTGTTTTCCATGCTCAGCGGCAAGCTGGGCCAGGTATCCGTGATCTTCGGTGTCGCCGGCGCTGGCATCGCTTTTTCGCTCCAGGAAGTCATCGCCAGCATCGCGGGCTGGATCGCCATCTCGTTCGGCGGGTTTTATCGCCCAGGCGACCGCGTCCAGGTCGGGGGCATTACCGGCGACGTGATCGACATAGGCATGCTGCGCACCACGCTGATGGAAACCGGCGATTGGGTAAAGGGCGATCTTTATAACGGCCGGATTGTGAGGGTGCGCTCCGCCATCCTTGCCGCAACCTATGCGATCGTGCTCTTTGCGGTGATTGTGCAGGGCGGCAGTATCGGCAGGCTGATTGTGCGCCTCAGCCGGGCTGACGCGGGGGTATAGCCGTGATGAAATTGCGCGCATCTGCAGGTGCAATGTCTGCTGTTCTCCTGCTGATCGCTTCATGGTCCTGTGCTTCAGCTTCGGCGCAGCACCCAAATGCGACGCCGACCACGACCGTAGCTGCGAGCCCGTCGCCGGCGAGCGCAAAGGCCGAGCAGATCATCGCCTTGATCGCCGGCCGATTGTCGCCAGATGTCGACGCTGCCAGCCTTTTTACCAATTCACTGACCGACACCGGCGGCGCAAGGTTGCGCTGGGTCATTTCGATGATCGGCGACAACCGCCTCTACGATGTGGCGAGGAAAGATCCTGCGAGTCTCGCAGGATTGTCAGCCGACGACGCCAAACTCGCGATCGCACAGGCGGGCTTTCTGCGTCTTCCGGCGTCCCGCCGGGCAGCTATTCTGGCCAATCATCAGCGACGCCAGGCCGAAGCGCTGCGCCGCGCGTCGGAAGCGGAACAAGCGGAACGCAAGATCGAGGCGTTGCGCCAGAGCTTAGCTGGCCTGAAAGCCTTTCTGGACGGGAAGCCCACGCCGCCGTCGAGCCTTGCAGTCAACTTGCTGGAACCTGCTGGCGTGGCGCTTGTCCGTGATCGCCGCGAAAACTTACTAGCCGCCGCACTGCAAAAGACGAACGCAGAGAAGAATACTGAAACGCCTTCTGAAAGCGCAACCAATAACAGTGCGACTATCGCCGGACTGACTCGGCAGGTCGACGACCTCTATCGGCGTATTCTTTCACTTCCACCCACCGAACAAGCGCGCCTCGCCGCAATTCAAAGGACCGCTGCCGACCAAAATCAGTCAGAAATGCTGGCCGTTGAAAAGGCCAACCAGCAACTAGCGGCAGCCAACGCGGCAGCTGCACAGGCGAACTCCGAATCGGATCGCCTGATCGCTTCAGAGCGCCAGCGCCTCTCGGTCATCAAGCAGTCGATCGCTGCTTCCCGGCTCGATCTGGCTCGGCAATCCGCGGAGACAGAGCAGGTTTCCGAGACCTCGCTTGGGTGGCGCCGGCAAGTCAACGATGTAGCCAAGTCAGTCGCCCCAGCTGGCGCGGCAGACACACTCTATCTTCAGCTGATCGATACGCTGCGCAGCATTCGCAAGGACCTGGCCGCTTCCCTTTCACTGCCAACGACCGCAACGATCAAGATTCCCGATATCCCGCCACTCGACAGCCTGCTGCCTCCCAATGATCCCCGGACCGCCTCATTGCAGCGCCTGAACCGCGAGCTTTCTGCTGACGCGGGGCAGCTCTCGTCTGAGGCCGACGCCGCCGGGTGGGCAAGGCGAACCGCGCTTTATCAGGCCATGGCAGAAATGAATGGTGCTCGTCTGGCCCTGATCCCCTCGCTCTCGGGCGAAATGCGGGCGCGAGTGACCGGCTTCGATGAGGAAGGTCTCGCGCAGGTTCGGCGCGAGTTGAACCAGATCGTACTGACGGTGCGCTATAACCTTGCGCTTGGCGTTGAGCGTTTCGGACAGCTGGGCTCGACCTCACTGCGACCAGGTTCTGATCTTATCTTTGGCGTGATTGAACTGCTTGTGGTCATTGCTCTGTTCCGGATGTGGCGGCGACGGGGAGATCCGCTGCTCGGTTCGATCGAACGCGGCTATGCCACGCGAAGGCCAGTGACGCTCAGCTCGTCCTTTCTCGCAATGGCTGTTGGGGTCATCCGCAAGGTGCGCCGTCCGCTCGATTGGCTGCTACTGATGCTGGCGATACGCTGGCTTCTCCCTCGCTTGTTCGAATTGGCCGTCCTCGACATTATCTGGCTCGTGCTGGTCTGGTTTCTCGCAGCAGCAGTCATGGTCCAGCTCATTGACGCCGTTGCGCAGGGCGACAGGCAGGACGATCCTCGCGCCAATCTGCGACGCCGTTCGCTTCGATTGGTGATCGGGGCGATTCTGGGTGTCGGTCTAGTGCTGTCGCTGACGGCCGCTTCTGTAGGGCATGGTGCGATCTATAGCTGGGTTCTGTCCTTTTGCTGGTTCCTGATCGTTCCGGTTGTGGTCCTTCTCGCCAACTGGTGGCGCGAGAGGATCGGTGCGCTGGCCGCGCTCGGCAGTTCACGCAGCGCGGTCCTTGCGTGGTCGTCCAATCACTCAACCGGGCTTTCGGGCACCCTTGGCCGAATTCTTGCCGGCGGCCTCCTGCTTTTTCAGGGCGCGCAGACAGTTGTTGCCAGGCGCATCAGCCAGTTGGCTTTGATCCGGGAAATTTCCGGACAGCGGGCGCGAGAGCGGGCCACCGCACGGGTTGTCGCCGATGAAGCAAGCGGGCGCTATTCGCCAATCCCACTGGAGCAGGCGGAACGTTTGACGCCGCACGGACGGCCTGTCGTCGATATGACTGACCATGTGCCCTTCGGGCATACTGAGATGCCCGTTATGGCGGCGGGACGACTTATTGTCGTCGTCGGCGAGCGTGGGCTTGGCAAGACAACAGCCATGGCAGGTCTGCTCGCAGCCAGTCCTGTCTTGGTGAAAATCGAATTGACAGCAGGTACGAGCGGCTTTGAAGGCATCACTTCTGCCCTGGCAGATAAGCTCGGGTGCAAGGCGGATATCGAGGCCATAAAATCGCGACTGAACAAGCAGGATACCTACATTTCGGTTGACGACGTCCAGCGTTTGATTGTCCCGGCAATCGGCGGCCTCACAGGCTTTGACAAATTGATTGCCCTGGCTCGTTCGACCGGGTCTCGAACGGCATGGGCATTTGCGATTGGCGGTCCGGCGTGGAGTTACCTTTCGCGCGCACGCGCTGACCGTGCTCTGTTTGACGATGTCGTAATCCTCAAGCGCTGGACCCTGGAAGAAATCGTTGGACTCATTGAGCGCAGGACCGATCAGGCCGGGCTGTCTCCGGTCTTCAATCTCGAAAATTACAACGCGGGCGCGATGCTGTTCGACAGCGAGATTTCGCCGGAGGAGCGGGCACGCAGGGGCTATTTCGAGGAATTGACCAGCCAGTGCGATGGCAATCCAGCCGTTGCCCTGGAATTCTGGCGCCGGTCTCTCTTCGTCGATCAGGAAACAGGATCGGTATCCGTTCGCACATACCGCGCGCCCAACCTTTCTGGGCTGACCGCACTGCCCCCGGCAACGCAATTTGTCCTGCGGGCTATCCTGCAAATGGAGATCGCGGCTCCATCGAGCATTGTGCGGTCAACCGATCTCTCCGAGGTGGTTGTTGGCGAAGCTCTGCGTGCCCTTTCGCAACTCGGCGTCATCTACCAAACGGGCGATGCCTATCGCTTAAGCCTCTATTGGTATCAGGACGTTCGGCGGCTGCTCGAACGGCAGAACCTCATTGTGCGGAGCGTGTCATGAGACAGTCCGGACTCCGACCGCTCCGTTTCGGTGCAGCCCTGTGCATGGGAGTTCTCGGATCGAGCGCGGCCTATGCGCAAGACGCCGCGCAGGTCGATGTCAGTCAGTTAGGAAGCTTCGTCCGCTGGACTGGGGTTGCAACCTCGCTGATCGTGATTGCCGGCGCCTGGGTGCTGCTAAGGTTGTTGGCAGGGTTCGTCAGCCAGTTCGGCACTCAGTTCGCGGCGCGCCGCCTGACGATGCAGAAGATCGCAACGATCGCGCAGTTCCTGATTTTCATCGCCACGGCCGCAATCGTGCTGGCTCTGTCTTTCCGGATCGACAAGACTGTCCTGACGCTGATCGGCGGCACGGCCGCGGTAGCGATCGGCTTTGCGATGAAGGATCTCGTGGCATCGTTCATAGCAGGGATCATCATCATCATGGACCGGCCTTTCCAGGTCGGTGACCGTGTCAGTTTCGACGGCTTCTACGGCGACATCACGGCCATCGGGCTGCGTTCGGTGCGCCTGCAAACGCTTGACGACAACACGATCACCATCCCTAACAGCAAGTTCCTGAGCGATATTTCATCTTCCGGCAACTACGGCGCGCTCGACATGCAGGTGGTGATCGATTTCTATATCGGCGCCGATCAGGACATCGATCGCGCCCGCGAGATCGTCAACGAAGCTGCCCTATCCAGCCGCTATGTTTTCTTGGCTAAGCCGGTTGTAGTGCTGGTGACGCAACAGATTGTGCAGAATCTCGTGACCGTCCGGCTTCGCCTCAAAGCATATGTGCTTGATACCCAGCACGAGAAGGCCTTCGAGACCGACATCACTTTGCGCTGCCTGCGCGCCATGCGGGAAAACGGCATCACCCCGCCGCAAATGCTGCTGCCAAATTAGCTGCCTTTGATCCGGAAGCCAGTTCCATGAATTCGGCGAGATAGCCGCCGGACCTGATACAAAGGGAAGCAAATTAGGATGCGAGGAGGTCAAGTGGGGCTAGGGGACGAAGCTGCGCGCTTAGCTATAGCAATTGGGACTGCTTTGCATTTCCTGTCTCGATTTGAGCCGGACGTCGGTGTATGATGTCCCTGCCTTCAGCGCACGCTGCCGCATCGACCCTGTTGGCCATTCTGATGTTCTACGGCTTTGCCAGCGGCCGGGCTAAAGCAACTGCAATAGACGCCGGACGCTTACGATCGTCGCGCCGGAACTTGACGCCAATGCCGCGCCACTTGGGGCTATCGTTCTGGGCGAAGGTGCGCTTGCGGCTGCCGCTTGATCGGAACCGGCCTACTGACCGTTCAGCAGTTTGCGAAACCGGCTTTTGATCAGACGGTCTTCAAGGATGCGGCCCACGCCGTAGAGGAGCGCGAACAGGCATGCAAAGACATAGGCCGATGTAGGCGAATGCTTGTCTTCCTTTTCCTTGTCCTTCTTGGGCTTCTCCGGGGCAGGCGCGCCAAGGAGCTTGTCTATCGGATGGAGTTCGCGGACTTCGTCCTTCTTCTTGTCCTTTTTCGCTTTATCCGCTGCTTCGGTTTTCTGGCCTTCAAGCTTGCCTAGGGCGATATTCACCTGTCCGAAGCCGACAAACAGCAGCGGCGCCAGAAAGCAGAACAGCAGCGCGCGGCTTGACATGCGGTAGCGCAGCACGGCTCCGCTTGCATTCTGTTCGATCTGCAGGACCCCGGCGTCAAACACCGACATCTTGTCCTGAGCAGGCTGGTCCTTCTTGGTGAAGGTGAGCGTGTCGCTCGTCCGTTCGTGCGTGGTGCCGTATTCCTGGAACAGCGGATCGAGCCGTTCGAACGCGTCTTCGCTCGATTGGCCGGGGGGGAGCGGTACGCTGCCCCTGACGTTCCAGATCCAGTCAATAAGGCGCAGGTTCACATGGTTTCCGGGCGAGAGCGTACTGGAGGACTGCGCCTGCACAGGCAGGGCGAATGGCGATGTTGTCGGACTTCGCGTCATCTGGTGGCCATCATTCCGCCGGCACGGCATCGGTGGAGCCGAAGCCTTGATCATCATGGCCGCTGTTGCCGAACTTTGCCTTCAGCGTTTTCCACGCTTCGGTGAAGGGGTAATGCATCGTCTCGCGGATCGACATGCGGCGCCCGCCTTCCATGCCCAGCAGTTCGGCCTCACCGTCCACGCAAGTGCCGAACATGCGGTCAAAGATGATCCATGTGCCGGCAAAGTTGCTGCGGCTCGCCTCGTAATCGCGCGAATGGTGCACACTGTGGTGTTCGGTCGTATTGAACAGGAAGCGCCACCAGTTCGGCGTGTTGAAGCGCGCGTTGATGTGCTGGTAGATGCTCACCGTCAGCCCGAAGGTTCCGGCCAGCAGGAAGGCACGCGGCAGGAAATCGAAAAAGCCGCCGATGCCAAGGCCGATCAGGAACAGTTCTACCGGATTGCCGACCGCACCCTTGTTGATGTTCAACTGCGTGATGTAATGGTGCGGCGCGTGGGTAAGCCACAGTGGATGCCAGTTGTGCATGCCGCGATGCATCCAGTACTGGCCGAAATCGAAAATCATCGAAATCGCCAGTGCCTGAACCAGCAGCGGCAGGCCGGTGAACCAGCGCAGCTTGTCCATGTCCCACTGTTCCTGGATCAGGCCGATGATTGCGCCATCGCCAATGTAGTTATCGACGATGCGCAGCACTGTGTAGCCCAGCCCGACATAGAACAGGTCGGTGACCAGTTCCTTCCACGTCAATTGCCAACTGCGATAGCGCGGGTTCACCCATTCCAGCCCCAGCAACAGCAGCTTGAAGCCGATGCCGATGCCGATTGCGGTGGAAGCCTTGGCGATGTCGTTGGGCGCATAGTACCAGAAGGCGAGCAGCGCGAAAAACGTGACCGGCTGGAACCAGGTGAAGAAGAACCGCTTGAACGGCCCGCCTTCAACCTTGGGCAGGTTTTCCCAGCCCACTGTTACCGGCGAATCCGCGCCGATTATGCGCTTGCCTACGCGAACTCCGCTCATACGCCTGCTCTCGCGATCTTGGTTCTGCGGGTGGGTCTTGCCGTGGTGTGCAAAACGGGTGATTGTATATCTTCTGTGATTTCAGCGTCGTAAATATTGCCTCATCACGCCAGATGGCATTGTGGTATCGATCTCATAGATTTGGTCTATGGCGTTACTCTGCACGGGCTGCCACCGGGTAGAGGATGAAGTCATCGTGGACCTGTGGCGCGTCGGGCACGTCCAGCTTTGCCCTCAATCCGGCCCGCAATTCGCCGATGCTGCCTGCGCCCAGTTCAAGGCGGTGTTCATCAGGATGCGTCGGCGCTTCGTGGCCGTAATCGCGGCCCGGCGTGCGCGTCATCTCGATATGCGCGCCAAGCGCCGCGCGGATCGGGTGACGCGCGGCAAAGGCGGCAAGGCGATCTACGCTGGCGCGATTGTCGCCCAGGAAATTGACGGGAATATAAAGACGTCCGGGATAAAGCGTATCGCCAGAGAGAAGGATCTTCAACCGGGGGTCGTAGACCATGATCGCGGCGGCCTGGTGCCCTGGGGTGGGCAGGATGCGCAGCGGGCGCCCACCAAGGTCGAACCGGCCGATTTCGTCAGGCCATTTGCCGATGCCGAAAAAGGTTGCCACGTCTGCGGGCTTCAGTCCGACGACGGTGGTGCCGGGGCGGTCACGAAATGCGGCATCGCCTGCGATATGATCGCCATGGCTGTGGCTGTGCGCCACGATCAGCGGGATGTCGGAGCGCTTGTTCGCCACCAGCCAATCCGCGATAAGTTGGTCCACGGTCGGCCTGATCCGACCGCCTTCGGCGCCGCTGTCGATCAGCAGCACCTTGTCGCGCCCGAAGATCAGGTAAAGGAACGGCGCTTCGAAATTGGTCTTTACCGATTGCCGGATGACGTAAGTGTCGGTGTCCAGCGCCTGCACGTGCGTGGCCGGTTCCGCGCCATTGGTGCCGTCGATCCAGCGTTCGGCAAACAGGACGGGTGGTAATGGGCCTTTGGCCGCGGCGACTGGCGTTGCGGTCAAACCCGCAGCCAGCCCAGCGGCTGCTGCCGATCGGACCGCTGCTCGTCGCCATGATGCTTGTGCAATTGAAACCATCGGATTCGATCCCTGCATTAGCATCGACCAAAGGTATTTGGGGTGCGCCCTTGCAGGCGGCACCCCGAATTCAGATCAGTACTTGAAGCGCGCTTCGATGCCTACAGTGCGCGGATTGATGACCGTGCGCTTGTAGTAACGCAGCAACACACCATCGTTCAGGCCGACGCGCGAGCGATCGTTGGCGACAGAGACAACCGCGAACTTGTTGAAGATGTTGTTCGCAAACAGGCCGAGCGTGAACTTGTCGGTCTCGTAGGCAACCGATGCGCGGTGCAGCACGAAGCCCGGAAGCTTGTCACCAAAGGCGCGGTCCCAGCCGAGACGGGTGACGACATCGCCGCGATAGGTTGCAGTCCAGTCCGCCACGATGGCCCCTGCGCCAACAGGTGTGGTGTACGTCGCGCCAAGGCTGCCGCTGTGCCGGGTGGATCCAGGCAGGCGGTCACCGGCCAATGCATCAAGCTGGATCGGTGAACTGGGATATATCCCGGCAGGGCTGTTCACCGCGATAATCGCGGGTACATCTTCGGTCAGCCTTGCATTGTTGAAGGAGTAGGTGCCCTGAATTGACAGCCCCGTGACAGGCTTCAACTGAAATGATGCCTCGACCCCTTCGGACTTGGCCTTGCCACCGTTGACGGTGATGCCGACGATTCCGTTGATCGTGGCAGAGTCGACCTGAATGCCTTCCCAGTCGATCTTGTAGACGTTCACGTTCATTGTCAGCAGGCGGTCAAAGAGCTGTGCGCGAAGGCCGACTTCGAGGTTCTTCGTCGTGTCAGGACCGAACTGGATTTCATTTGGCAAGGCGCACACGTTCTGCTGCGTGGGATCGAGCGGCAACACGCAAGGTGCAACCGTGTTTGGTCCGCCGATGCGATAGCCCTTGCTGTATGTCGCATAGAGCATGATGTCAGGCGTGAAGTTGTACGAACTGTTGAACTTCCACACCCATCCGCTGTTTTTCGAGGTGCCACCGGCCGACGGGAGATCGTAAGGGCTGACCGGTTCGCCCAGCAGCGGCAGTGTCGCACGGCCCGCAATTTCCGAGGTGTATCCGAAATAGCGCCCCCCGGCGGTAACCTGCCATGCCGGCGTTACCTTGAACGTGCCTTCGCCGAAGATTGCCTTTTCTGTGACCTTTGATCGTACATAGGAGGCGTATTCGACCTCGTCGGGGTTAGGCAGCGTTCCGAATGCCACCCATGGGTGGTTGGGAAGAATTTCCCGATAGTCCTGCTGGCGCTTCTGCTGGTTATAGAAACCACCCAGCACCCAGTTGAACGGGCCGCCATGGCGCGAAACGAAGCGCACTTCCTGGTTGAACTGCTTGCGCGTGTTCTGGCTCTCGTTGAAGCTCGAAAAGGCCGGAAAATCCTCGTAGCCATAGTCAAGATCGAGCAGGAGGTCGGTGTTGTCCGATTGGAGATTGTTCTTGACGTGGGTGTAGGCGGTTGTCGCCACGAGATCGGCAATACCGCCAAGATTGGCGTTGATTTCCATGCTGCCCAGATGCGCACGGCGCTTGACCGGCTCGATATAGCGAGCGGCACTTTCATATCGGCCAGTTCCGAGTACGCCGTTGCTGTTGTACTGGCCGCCGTCAGTCGTGGTTTCCTGATAGGCGTATGTGAAGTTGACCTTCAGGTCTTCGCTGAACTGGAATAGCAACTGATTGCGGGTCGTTACGGTCTTTTCGAAATTGAGGTCCGACTGGCTGGTCAGGTTCGCAGCATAGTCTGCGGGCGTGACGCCGGTCGGGCCGCTGGGCTGCGGAAGAGAAACGCCGGGTTCCTGCAACAGAAGGGTGTAATCGATGAAGCCCGGATCGAAGTAGTAGCCGGTAGCCGTGCGGAAGGCGATGTGATCCTTGATGATCGGGATATTGATGACGCCATCCACCTGCACGCCAACATCGCCGCTCTGGCTTTTCCCATAAACGCGGCCATGCGCCTCGATTTCTACGGTATCGAGGTTCGGGCGATTGGGGATGTTGCGGATGGCACCAGCCAGGGTGCCAAGGCCATACAACGTGCCTTGCGGCCCTAGCAGGGTTTCGACACGGGCAAGATCGAGCAACTTGAAGTCGTAATAGAGCGGGACTTCGCCGAGGTAGACGCCCAGTGAATCGTCATAGGATGCGCCGGATGAGTCAAGGTCAGAAGCATTGAGGCCGCGCAGCACGATGGTACCGGTCGAACCCGGACCCGTATCGGCGATGGTCATGCCTGGCGTGAAATCGGCAATGTCGCGAACGTCATCAAGCCGTTGGCGCGAAATCTGTTCGGAGCCGACCGCGCTGATGTTGATCGGCACGTCCTGCAGCGATGTCGCGCGGCGGGTTGCCGTCACAACGATCTCGCCGGCGTTGCCGCCCTGTTCGGGATCAGCCGCAGCTTCCTGTGCGAAAGCCGAAGTGGTACCGACGCCCATAAGCATGGTCGCGCCGAGCAATGTGTTGCGAAACAGTTTCATAGTCACTCCGACCCCTTCCGGTTTTGCCAGTCGTCAGTGACACCCTTCCCCTTGATGCTCTGGCCGGCATTCAAGCCGGACTGGCCCCATTTCTGGCCGATTTACGGCCTTCATGCATAAGCATTCCACGTCGCCCTGCGCTGTATGGCGTGGCGGGCTGTCCGCCGCTGCAGAGCAGCCACGGCTGATTTCACGAGCATTTTGGAGGGCAGGCAGCAGGACATCGCAGCTTGCGATACGGGCGTCACCGAACGACCGGCAGCTTTGACCCGGAAGAGCAGCGTTGAATGCCTGCTGTCGATCCACGAACACTCGCTTTGAACCGGCCCTGGCCGATACTGTCATTATTTTGCGTTTGCCGCCTCGAAAGGCGATGACCAATACGGTATGGATATTACGGAAATCGTCAAGCGTAATAATTTTGCACTTGCTCAGTATGAGCCGGGAGGCGTGCTGCGATGCACAAAATGGCAGTTTTCCGACAATTGGGTTACACAAATGAAGCTTGATTAAACCAAGCAAGCGCCATGGCGGCAATGGATGATTCGGCGTACATGCGAATCGTCTGGTTGCGTGCAGGCATTGAATGCAGATTCCCAGCGAGTCGGGGGCTGCATGCGTTTCTGCTTGCAGCGCATTTATCGAGCCTGCGCAGGCATACTCCGGCCATCCTGACTTTCCGGTATTACTTTTTTTCCCAATGGTAATATTTTCGATGGACAAGCTTGCCAAGTCTGGTGATGCTGCATTGCGAAAGGGGATCGAATCGTGATCAAGCTTGTTGGCAAAGTCGGCACCGCAGTGCTGATGGCTGGAGCCCTCATGCTGGCGGGCTGCTCGCAGTCGTCCGATCCCAACGCGGCACCGCGCACCGAGTTCAGCATCGGCTGGTCGATTTACGCGGGCTGGATGCCATGGCCCTATGCGCAACAGTCCGGCATCATGAAGAAATGGGCCGACAAGTACGGCATCAAGATCAATCTGGTGCAGGTCAATGACTACGTTGAATCGGTCAACCAGTACACCGCAGGCAAGTTCGATGGCGTGACCGTTACCAACATGGATGCGCTGACCATCCCCGCAGCAGGCGGCAAGGATACCAGCGCGATCATTGTTGGCGATTATTCCAACGGGAACGATGGCATCCTGCTAAAGGGTGCGAACACGCTCAGCGCCATCAAGGGCCGCCAAGCCTATCTGGTAGAGCTTTCGGTGTCGCACTACCTGCTGGCGCGCGGGCTTGAAAAGGCCGGGATGAAGCCCACCGATGTGCCGACCGTGAACACATCGGACGCCGATATTGTCGGTGCGTTCGGTGCGCCCGATGTGACTGCCGCCGTCGCGTGGAACCCCCAGCTCTCGGTGATGAAGGCAGAGCCTGGCGTGTCGCAGGTGTTCAGTTCGGCCGATATTCCGGGCGAAATCCTTGACCTGATGGTCGTCGATACCGCCACGCTCAAGGCCAATCCGAACCTTGGCAAGGCATTGGCGGGCATCTGGTATGAAACGGTCGCCCTGATGCAGCGGCAGGACGCGCAAGGCAAGGAAGCCCGCGCCGCCATGGCCAAGCTTTCAGGTGCGACGCCGGAAATGTTCGATAGCCAACTGGCCACGACATTCCTCTATGCCGACCCGAAGGCCGCTGTGGCCGCCGCGACTTCGCCCACTCTTGTCTCGACGATGACGCTGGTGCGCGATTTCAGTTTCTCGAAGGGCCTGTTCAAGGGCGCATCGTCTGCCGACGCGGTGGGCATTTCCTTCCCCGGTGGCAAGACGCTCGGTGATCCGCAGCTCGTGACGTTACGTTTCGACGACACATTCATGAAGCTTGCCGCAGACGGCAAGCTGTGATCGCACGCGCCCGGTCTGGCGAGATAGGGGAACGATCATGCGTTGGGTGAACCGACATGTTCGCCGGAGCAGCAGCATCTTTCTGGGTTCGCTGCCAATTCTGCTCCTGATGATCCTCTACCTGCTGGTTGCCGCACAGCGCCATGCCGACAATCCGATGGAAAAGATCCTGCCGCTGCCTGGTGGCATGGTGCAGGCTATGTCTGCGCTGATGTTCCAGCCCGACTTGCTGACCGGGCAGTTCGTTTTCTGGACGGATACGCTCGCCAGCCTGCAACGCCTGGGGATGGGCCTTGGGATCGCGACGATCACCGCGCTGGTGATCGGGCTGGTGCTGGGTGTGCTGCCGCCTGTACGCGCCACGTTCGGGCCGCTGGTAACCGGCATTGCGGTAATACCGCCGATTGCCCTGCTGCCCATCCTGTTCATCGCGCTGGGATTGGGTGAAACCGCGAAAGTGGCGCTGATCGCCATAGGCATAGCCCCGGTGATGGTGCGCGACATTGCGGCGCATGTCTCCGCCTTGCCCGCAGAGCAGATCGTCAAGGCGCAGACATTAGGCGCAAGCTCATGGCAGATCATGATCCGCGTTGCCCTGCCGCAAGCCATGCCCCGGCTGATCCATGCAGTGCGGCTGGCGCTCGGTCCGGCCTGGGTGTTCCTGATTTCGGCAGAGGCCATCGCGTCGGACGTGGGGCTTGGCTACCGGATATTCCTGGTGCGGCGCTACCTGGCGATGGACGTGATCATTCCTTACGTCGCGTGGATCGCGCTGCTCGCCATCGTGATGGACGTGGCGCTGACCCAGATCAGCAAACGCGTGTTCCCCTGGGCACATGGAGCGAGCCATTGAGCGCAATTTCCAGCCCTATCCTCAGCCTGAAGAACGTCTGGGTCGAATATGGCGACAAGGTCGTTCTCGAAAAGGTCGATCTCGATATCGAGGCAGGCTCCTTCGTTTCGATCGTCGGACCATCCGGTGCGGGCAAGAGCAGCCTGCTGCGCATCATCCTCGGACAGGAGCAACCGACGCGGGGGACCATCATGCTTGACGGCACGCCGCTCGCACCCGAATGCGGTCCGAACCGGGGTGTGGTGTTTCAACGCTATTCCGTGTTTCCGCACTTGTCGGCGCTGCGCAACACCATGTTCGGGCTGGAATGCGAGACGGCCCCGCTTATCGCGCGGCTGTTCGGATCGGCGCGCACTGCAGCTACGGATGAAGCTGCGGAAATGCTGAAGGCGGTCGGCCTTGGCGATTCCATGCACCTCTATCCGGCGCAACTTTCCGGCGGGATGCAACAGCGACTGGCCATTGCGCAGGCGCTGATAAAGCGCCCGCGCATCCTGCTGCTGGACGAACCCTTCGGCGCGCTCGATCCCGGCATTCGCGCGGACATGCATGTGCTGACCAGGCAATTATGGCGCGATTATGCGCTGACGATCATCATGGTGACGCATGATATCCGCGAGGCTTTCACGCTGGGCACGCGTGTCCTCGCGCTCGACAAGCGCCGCCACGATCCCCATGCGCCGCACCGCTTTGGCGCGACGGCCGTCTACGACCTGACGCTGCGCCCAGAAGCCGAGCCTGAACCGGACGACGTCCTGCCGCTAACCCTCGCCCAAGTCTCCAACAGTTGAGAGAGCGCAAACCGTGAGTACCGAACCCACGAGCCTTGCCAGGCTTTCGATGAGCCTCCCCGGTGAACTTTTCCGGCAGCTCGACATCATGGTGGAAGAGCGCGGCCTGCCATCGCGCTCGCAACTGATTGCCGAACTGATCCGCCATGCTCTGGCAGAACATGAGGCCTATACCCGCCCGGACGAGATGCTCGCAGGCACAGTGACCATCGTCTATCGCGGTGATCGCGGGCGCGTGCGCCATCAGCTTGCCCAGACGCAGGCCGATTACCTCAAGGAAGTCATCTCATCGCAGCACGTCTTCCTGGAAGACGACCAGTCGCTCGAAGTCCTGCTGGTGCAAGGCCCCGCCGTGCGGCTGAAGGAGCTGTGCGACGCCTTGCGCCGGGTGCGCGGGGTGCATCAGCTCCAGCTCGTCACCACCACTGCCCTGTTGCCGCCGCTGTACGAGCCGGACGCCGGGGACAATTCCAAGGGAGCCGCCGCATGAGCGCAAACCTCGCAAACCCGTTGGCCGCCCGCGATCATGCGCGCAAGATGGCCGGCACCGTGGTCGAATCCATGCCGGTGCTGCCGCCGGTTGCGGGCGACCTGCCTGAAGGCGTGACGCCAGACGATCTGGTGTGGGAAGAGACCATCGCGGCAGGCGGCTATGCAACGCGGCGGCTTTCGCGCGGCGCGCGGTTGCGGCTGATCGATCTCAAGGGCGACGCCTGTGCTTCGCTTATGGTGTTCAACGCCGAAACGCCCAGTGAGCGGCTGAACGTGGCCGACACGGTCAAAGTGCAGTGGAACGCTTATCTGGGGCAGGGCAAGCTGCTGCTTTCGGACATGGGCCGCGTGATGATGAGCTTCCTTGAGGATGATGCAGGCACGCACGATGCGTTCTGCGGCACCTCCAACGCTGCCACCAACGCCGCGAAATATGGCGAAGGCCGCAATAGCGGCGCCTATCCCAGTGGGCGTGACCGCTTCCTGCTCGGCGCTGCGAAGCACGGGCTGCAGCGCCGCGACGTGCACCCTTGCATCAACCTGTTCAAGGGCGCGCGCATCGCGGAAGATGGGGCAATCGTGCCGCAGGTTGGCCCCTATGCGGCGGGCCGCAGCGTGGTACTGCGCGCGGAAATGGACGTGATCGTGGTGATCGCGAACTGCCCGCATGTGCTTGATCCGCGCACCGAATATAGCGTTACACCTGTGCGTGCGACTGCGTGGCGCGGAGCCATCACGCCCGAAAACGATCCCATCCGCACGGCGACGCCCGAAGGCCTGCGCGCCTTCCTGAACGTCGAAGACTATTTCCGCCGCTGAGCAGGAGCACATCCACCATGAGCGTCGATCCGCATCTCGCCGGGCTTTCCGGCACCGTCGTCCACGATGTCATTGTGCCAGCCCGCGCGCCCTGGCTTCATCATGTCGCAGCCGGGCAGACCCTGCGCATTGTCGATCTCGAAGGCAATCAGGCGGTCGATTTCCTGCTCTATGCCACGGCTGACGATGCCGAGCGTTACAGCGCACAGGATACCGTTGCGGCGCAAGGCAACCTGTTTCTCCGTCAGGGTACGGTGCTGCGTTCGAACGAAGGCCGTCCGATGATGACCATCGCGGCCACCTCGGTCGATTATCACGACACGATTGGCGGGGCCTGTTCATGCGAGTCCAACACGCTGCGCTATGGCCATCACACCAAGTCCGAACATGCCTGCGTCGAGAACTTCCTTGAGGCGAACCTGCTGGAAGGGCGCGGCAAGCGCGACATCGTTTCGAACATCAACTTCTTCATGAATGTGCCGGTCGAAGCGGACGGATCGCTCGGCATCGTCGATGGCATTTCCGCACCCGGCCTGACCGTGGACTTGCGCGCCGACATGGACGTGACCGTGGTCGTTTCCAACTGCCCGCAGATCAACAATCCCTGCAACGGCTTCAATCCCACCCCCGTCAGGATGATCGTGACAGCATGAACTTCGACACTGTCCTGATTGCGAACCGTGGCGCGATTGCCACGCGGATCATTCGCACCCTGAAGACGATGGGTCTGCGTTCCGTGGCGGTCTATTCCGAAGCCGACGTGGATTCGCTTCATGTCTCGCAGGCCGATGAAGCCGTGTGCATTGGCGGTGCACGTGCGACCGAAAGTTACCTCAATATCCCCGCGATCCTCGACGCCGCGCGCAGGACCGGGGCGGGGGCGATCCATCCGGGCTACGGCTTCCTTGCCGAAAACGCCGAGTTCGCCGAAGCCTGTGCCGAGGCGGGCATCGTGTTCATCGGGCCGACGCCAGAAAACATGCGTACGTTCGGCCTCAAGCACAGCGCCCGTGCACTCGCTGCGGCGCACGGTGTGCCGCTGGCGCCGGGCACGGACCTGCTTACCGGTGAAGAAGACGCCGCACAGGCCGCAAATGTTATCGGTTATCCGGTCATCCTCAAGGCGACCGCTGGCGGCGGCGGCATCGGCATGCGCATCTGCGAGGATGAGGCCGACGTTCGTGATGGCTTTGCCACCGTTGCGCGGCAGGGCCTTGGCAGCTTCGGTGATTCCGGCGTGTTCCTCGAACGCTATATCCGTCGGGCACGCCACATAGAGGTACAGATTTTCGGGGACGGGCAGGGCCGGATCGTCGCCCTGGGTGAACGCGATTGTTCGCTCCAGCGGCGTAACCAGAAGGTGGTGGAGGAAGCTCCGGCACCGCTGCTGCCCACGGTCGTCCGTGCCGACCTGATCGCCGCCGCCATTCGTCTGGGCAAGGCCGCCAACTATCGGTCGGCTGGCACGGTCGAGTTCCTCTACGATGCCGAGCGCGAGGAGTTCTTCTTCCTCGAAATGAACACCCGGCTGCAGGTCGAACATGGCGTGACCGAAGAGGTCATGGGAATCGATCTGGTCGAATGGATGGTGCGCGGCGGCGGCGCGGATTTTGCTTTCCTTGATTCCGCACCAACCACGCCTTCAGGCCATTCCGTGCAGGTACGGCTCTATGCCGAAGACCCTGCGCTGGATTACCGCCCCACCTCCGGCACCTTGACCGCGGTGGATTTTCCCGCGGATGTCCGCGCCGAAACCTGGGTCATGGCCGGTAGCACCGTCAGCGCATGGTATGATCCCATGCTGGCCAAGCTGATCGTCCACGCCGATACGCGTGAAGCGGCGGTCAGGGCCATGCAGGTCGCGCTCGATCATTCCCGCGTGGACGGTATCGAAACGAACCTGCGCTGGTTGCGCGATGTGGTCCGCTCCTCCGCCTTCGTCGACGGCGAGGTTTCCACCCGCGCGCTGGCCGACATTGCCTACAAGCCGCGCAGCATCCAGGTCATCAGCGGCGGAACGGCGACGACCGTGCAGGACTGGCCAGGGCGGCAAAGGCTGTGGTCGGTGGGTGTGCCGCCTTCCGGGCCAATGGACGACCAATCCTTCCGCCTGGGCAATCGGCTGCTCGGTAACCCGGAAGGTACGGCGGGGCTTGAAGTCACGATCACCGGCCCGACGCTGCTGTTCAATTCCGCTGGGCGCATCTGCCTGACAGGTGCCGATTTCGGCGCGACTCTCGATGGTGCTTCGGTCAGGCGCGGTGTCGTGATCAGCGTCGCAGCGGGGCAAACCCTTGCGCTTGGCCGGGTCAACGGCGGCGGCCTGCGCGGTTATATCCTGCTCGCGGGCGGGCTGGACATCGCGCCGTACCTAGGCAGTCGCAGCACGTTCGAACTCGGCCAGTTCGGCGGACATGCCGCGCGGCGACTGCTGGCAGGCGATACTCTCCATCTGGGTGATGCAGCCGGGGAGGTCGCGCTTCCAAAAGTCGCGGTGCCCGAACTTTCGCACACATGGGAATTGCGCGTCCTCTATGGCCCGCATGGAGCACCTGATTTCTTCACGGACGAGGACGTGGACACCTTCGTCGCGGCGGAGTGGCAGGTCCATTACAACAGCAACCGCACCGGCGTCCGCCTTGTCGGCCCCAAGCCGCAATGGGCGCGCAAGGATGGCGGAGAGGCAGGTTTGCATCCGTCCAACATCCACGACAACCCCTATGCCATTGGTGCGGTGGACTTTACCGGCGATATGCCGATCATCCTCGGTCCCGATGGCCCGTCATTGGGCGGGTTCGTGTGCCCGTTCGTGGTGATCGCGGCGGATCGCTGGAAGATCGGGCAGCTTTCGCCGGGCGACAAGCTGCGTTTCGTGCCGGTCAATTCGGTCGATGCCGCCGCTGCCGACACGCTCCAGCGCCGCCTGTTGGCGACCGGCGAAACCCATGGAATCGGCCCTGCACGGCCCATTGAAACGCTTTCGCCCATTCTCGGCGAGATTGCCGAAGGCCCCAGGCGTCCGCGCACGGTCTATCGCCAGCAGGGCGATCGCAACATCCTTGTCGAATACGGTCCGATCGTGCTCGATATCGAATTGCGCATCCGCGTTCAGGCGCTGATGACCGAGCTTGAGCGGATGGCGCTGCCCGGCGTGATCGATATCGTGCCGGGCATCCGCTCGTTGCAGTTCCATTTCGATGGCGTGACGATGACGCAGGGCGCAGCCCTGACCACGCTTATTGCCGCGGAAGAACGGCTGGGCGATCTTGAAGATTTCACGATCCCCTCCCGCATCGTCCACCTGCCGCTGAGCTGGCGCGATCCGGCGACGATCGAGACCATCGAGAAATACATGGGCGCGGTGCGCGATGACGCGCCGTGGTGCCCGGACAACATAGAGTTCATCCGCCGCATCAATGGCCTGCCTGATCAGGCGGCGGTCGAGAATCTGATCTTCGAGGCGAACTATCTCGTCCTCGGCCTTGGCGATGTCTATCTTGGCGCGCCCGTGGCAACCCCGGTCGATCCGCGCCACCGGCTGGTGACGACAAAGTACAACCCGGCGCGCACCTGGACACCGCCCAACGTGGTTGGCATCGGCGGGGCGTACATGTGCATCTATGGCATGGAGGGGCCGGGCGGATACCAGTTGTTCGGGCGGACCATTCAGGTGTGGAACACGCACCGCCAGACCGATGCTTTCATCGAAGGCAAGCCGTGGCTGCTGCGCTTCTTCGACCAGATCCGGTTCTATCCGGTCAGCGCCGAGGAACTGGTAGAATGGCGCCGCGATTTTCCCACTGGCAGGCAGTCCATCCTTATCGAACCATCAGAGTTCCGCCTGGCCGATTATCGCGCGTTTCTTGCCGACAATGCCGAGGCAATCACAACCTTCGAGAGGCAGCGTCAGGCCGCTTTCGATGAAGAACGGGCCGAATGGCAGCGGCGTGGCGAATTCGACCGGACGGACCTTGCCGAAACTGAAGTTGCCGAAACCAGCGCAATTCAGGTGCCCGACGGTGCCGATGTGGTCGAAGCGCCTTTCGGTGGCAGTGTGTGGAAGATGCTTGTTGCCGTGGGTGATGAGGTGGCCGCAGGCGATACGATAGCGATAATCGAGGCGATGAAGATGGAATGCCGGGTCGATAGTCCGAATGCGGGAACGGTGGCCGCCCTTTACACCCAGGAACGCCAGCCCGTGCAGCCTGGCGCGCCAATTCTTGCTCTGACGAGGCATGTATGACGGAACTGACACGCCGCAGCGCATCGGTCATCGCGCGGGCCGTCAACGCAGGCCAAACCACCGCCATCGCTGTGGCGGAGGAGACGCTGGAACGCCTTGCCGTCTACGATAGTATTCAGCCGCAAATCTGGATCAGCCGCGCATCGCACGAACAACTGCTCGATGCCGCGCGCGCCATAGATGCGCGAATTGCCGCTGGCGAGGCATTGCCACTGGCCGGTGTGCCTTTCGCGGTGAAGGACAATATCGACGTCGCAGGCTTCGAAACCACGGCGGCATGTCCGGCCTTTGGCTATTGGCCCGATGCTTCGTCTACGGTTGTCGAACGGCTGCTCGCGGCCGGGGCTCTGTGCGTCGGCAAGACCAATCTTGATCAGTTCGCCACTGGCCTCAACGGTACACGCAGTCCTTACGGGGCGCCGCGCAACGCCTATAACCTTGCCTACGTCAGCGGTGGGTCCAGTTCCGGCTCGTCCAGCGCGGTGGCAGCGGGGCTTGTGGCTTTCGCGCTGGGCACCGACACCGCAGGCTCTGGTCGTGTCCCTGCGGCATTCCAGCACCTGATCGGCTTAAAGCCGAGCAAGGGGCGGTGGAGCAACCGGGGGCTGGTGCCTGCCTGCCGCACGCTCGATTGCATCAGCGTGTTTACCGATGACATCGCCGATGCCCGCCTGATTGACGCGGTCGTGGCAGGCTTCGACACGGCGGATCCCTATTCGAAGCCGCTTGCTAACCGCCCCCTCGCGCGGAAGACCATCGGTGTACCGCGCCGCGACCAGCGCGTGTTCTTCGGTGATGCCGAATCCGAATATCTCTATGATCGCGCGCTCGAAACGCTGCGTGAACTCGGCGAAGTGATAGAGATCGACTACGCGCCGCTGCAGGAAGCGGCGCAGTTGCTGTACAGCGGGCCGTGGGTGGCCGAGCGCACGGCCGCGCTTGCCAGTCTGCTGGCCAGCAATCCCGATGCTATCGATCCGACGGTGCGCGAAGTCGTGTCTCCAGGGCTGGAAATCGGCGCGGTCGATCTGTTCAACGGAATCTATCGTCTTGCCGAACTGAAGCGTCATGCCGACCAGCTTTGGAACAGCATCGACCTGATGGCCTTCCCCACCACGGGCACGACCTATCGCGTGGCCGAACTTCAGGCCGCACCGATTGCGCTGAACAGCGCATTGGGATTTTACACCAACTTCGTCAATTTGCTCGACATGGCAGCACTGGCGATCCCTGCCGGAATGCGTGGCAATGCCACCGGGTTCGGCATAACGCTGATCGGCCCGGCCGATACCGATGCTGCACTGCTGGACATTGCAGACGCCTATCTCGCGGTGGCGGACCTCCCGTCGCTACCCCCGCTCGATCTGGAGGGCAAAATGCAGACCGTGAAACTCGCCGTTGTGGGCGCACATCTCAAGGACATGCCGCTTCACTGGCAGCTTACATCGCGTAATGCCACGTTCGTCGGCGCATTCGAAACGGCACCGACTTACCGCCTCTATGCGATGGCCGATAGTGTGCCGCCCAAGCCAGCCTTGGTACATAGCACGGATGGCGCGGCGATTGCCGTTGAAGTCTATGAACTGGGTGTGGCCGAATTTGGCAGCTTCGTGGTCGAAGTGCCCGCACCGCTTGCCATCGGCACTGTCACGCTGGCGGACGGCACCAGCGTCAAAGGCTTCGTTTCGGAACCCCGCGCGCTGACCGGGGCCGAGGACATCACCAGTCTTGGCGGCTGGCGCGCGTACATTGCATCGCGCGCCTGACGTTAAGGTCGAATTACCACGACGAAAGGGCAGACGATGCAGAAGCTTCGAGTGATGGCCACCGCAATGGCAGCGGGCCTTTGCGGGATTTCGTCCGCTGTGCTGGCGCATGCCGAACAGGTAATCGACGTTCCGGGGTTTGCCGATTTCCTTGCGGTGGACGGCGACAGCGTGTGGGTGACGAATGCTGGAAGGGTTGAGCGCTGGTCACGCAACGGCAAGCTTTCAGGCGTTGCGATGGGGCGTCCCTGCGGAGCGATGGCCGTTGCCGACGGAAGCCTGTGGGTTGCCGATTGCAAGGAAAATGCGCTCGTTCGCATTGATACGGCCAGGGCCGAAAAACTCGCCACGATTGCCACAGGCATCGCCAATCCCAAAGGCGAGTTGAACGTCGTGGCGGGCGCGGGGTCGGTATGGGTTGCCAGCGATCCGAAAGGGATCGTTTCGCGCATCGATCCGGCAACCAACAAGGTCATTGCCCGGATCAAGGTGAACCCTGAAACGCATTACCTTGCGTTCGGATTCGGATCGCTATGGGCCGTCAGCAGCGATAGCAGCGCAATCCAGCGCATCGATCCTGCGACCAATGCCGTCATCAAGACCACTGCCCTTGGCAAGGTGCCGGGATTCCTTGCGGTCGGTGAAGGTGCGGTATGGGTTCAGGAGCAGGGCGACGGAACGGTGGCGCGCGTCGATCCGCAAAGCGGCGATGTGACTGGCCGGGTAAAGGTTGGCGCAGTGCTGAAATATGGCGATATCGATACCGGCGCAGGTATGGTGTGGCTGCGCACGACCGAGGATCAGACTTTCGTTGCCATAGATCCGCAGAGCATGACCGTGACTGCGCGGTTGGGCAAGGCCGAAGGCAGCGGTGCATTGCGCTTTACACCGGATGGCTTGTGGACCTCGGCCCACGATGTGCACACGCTGACGTGGTGGCCGGCGCCGGTTCTGACGCCGGGGAAATAAGCAGCTTCGCGGCCTGACGATTGCCAGGCCGCGAACTTGGCTGCATCAACGGCGCGCGGCGAGCCGGACAGAATTGCCCTGCTGGCCAGCAAGGCGCGTTTCGATCTGCGCGCGGACATCGGCGACAACAGCAGCGCGGCATTCCTGCGTCTTGGCTTCAAGCGCAAGGTGCACACTGGAAAGGCGGTCGCCACACACGACGCGTGCAGCCTGATCCATGCGTATGGCAAGGCGTTCCTGGCCATCGGCGGTGGACAGATTCAGATCCTGAAGGTTCAGGATGGCCTTGTCACGGGCGAAGGGGTTTTCGGTCGCGGCGGCGGCGGGAACCGTGGTCGCGAATGCGAGAGTGGCGAGTGCCACGTGGCCAATCTTCAACGTCATCTCCTGCGTAGAACGGGGACCGCTCTGCGGCGGCTGCCACTTGTATAGCAACGCGAGATGAAACTTTCAATATTGAACCAGGATTTGTTGTTTTATTACTATAGGGTTTGGGCGGTATTACTTCACCCGGACAACCAGCATGGCGAGATTTCCCGTGTGGCCAAGCATGCCAATGGGCAAGTCCGCCTCATGCTCGGCCCCTGCCACAGACACCGAAATCGTTCGTGCATAAGGTTCGGACCATGCGCGCACGGTATTGACCGGCAAGCGAACGCGCCATTTGTGCGTCCCTTGCGCCGCAACGGCATGGCCGTTGATGCTGATTTCCGAGGTCGCCTTGTCACGATGGCCGGAAACCTGCAGGCAGCTTTCCGACCCGCAATCAACCAGCTTTGCCGAGGGTGCAGGCGTGGCAAACGCCGGTGTGGGCATGCCAATTGCCAGAAGCGCGCTCAGTGCAAATGTGTTGAGACGTGACATGGGCCTTGGCGTCCTTTCAATCGATGGCGATGCCGGTCCGCTCGAAGAAGCGGCGGACGGGGTCGAGCAATTCGGCGTGGCGCTTCCAGCGCGCGACCGAGTCGGCGTAGATCGGGCGGCGCACTTGCGCCGCGCTCGGCGTGGAAACGGGCGCGGCATTGGTGTGGAACGAAAGGCAATCGTCCGACCAGTCCAGCCCGCAGTGGGCCAGCAACTGCCGGGTCTGCCCTTCCTGGTCCGCGACCAGATCTTCGTAGCGCACTTCCAGTACACGCCCCGGCAGGGCCTCGCGCCACAACGCCATCAGCCGGTCGAAGCGCGCATAGTAAGCGGCGATGTCAAGCAGGTCGTAGCTGTAATCGTAATAGCGCGAGCTGACCGCAAACAGATTGCGGAAGTTGGACAGCACCGTGCCCATCGGATTGCGGCGCAGGCAGATGATTTTCGCGTCGGGCAAGGCTCTGGCGATGAAGCCCGCATAGTGAAAGTTGCCCGGAAACTTGTCGGTAAATCGCAGCGCCGGATTGCGGCGATGGTGGCTGGCGCGCTGCAGGTAATCATGCCCGATTGCGCCAAGATCGGTTCGCGCAGCTTCGGCGATGGTTTCCGGGTCCATTACGGTCTGGCTGCGGGTGCCTGCGGCCTTCTTCACGGCAAGGGGCATGGCCTGCAATTCACCGGCGCTCTCGACATCGGGGTGCGAGGAGAGAATGCGATCGACCAGCGTCGTGCCGGTGCGCGGCATGCCGATGATGAAGATTGGCGTTTCGTCAGGCGCACCGTTGACTGGTGTATCCCGCAATCTCGGCCAGTTTGCTTCTATTGCATCGAATGAAGCTGCATCGCGGGCGAAGGTGTAGGGCAGGGTGCGTCGGTGTTCGGCGTTTGCAGCGCAAAGCGTATCAAGGGCCTGATCCGGTTCACCAATGTCTTCCAGTTCCTTGGACAGGGCATAGCCCAGCAGCAGCCGGTCACGGCCTTCGCGCGCAGCAGCGTAAGTCCGTCCAAGCCGCTCGACATGATTGCTCTGGCGGGTTTGCTTGCGCAGGCGGGACAGCAGATGATGTGCGCGGGCCTGAGAAGGGGCCAGCGCGATCAGCACTTCAAGCGCCGCTTCCGCTTCGTCGGTGCGGCCGAGAAAGTTGAGCGTGACCGCCTGATTGTATCTGTATTCGGTGTTGTCCGGCTCCAGCCGCACGGCTTCGGTAAAGTGGCCAAGGGCGGCTGCATGGTTGCCAAGGCGGGCATAGACGCAGCCCATCGTGTCACGGCCAAGAGCATCGATGGGTGGCGTGTTTTCGGCATCGCGCAGCGTGGCTGCTGCATCGCCGTCGCGGCGGACCAGTGTGTAGAGCCGCGCCAGATGCGCGCGGTATTCGCCTTGCGGATCTATCGCCACGGCCTGCGCCAGATGGGCGATGCCCGAAGTGATCCGGCCCGCGCCGGATTCAGCGATACCAACCAGGAAATGCGCTTCGGCATCGCCGGGGGTTTCCGCAAGCGCAGCAGTTGCCTGCTGGTGCGTTGTAACCATGTCGCCCCGGACCAGCGCCTGTCGCGCTGCTTCAATTCGCCCGGAGCGCATCAGGATCATGCAACTGGCGCCATGGGTTCAGCGCCGGTCCGTCGGGCCTTGATTTTTTCGATCACCGGCTGGAACGGGAAGATCGTCTGTTCCCAGATCGTCAGCCGCCTGCGCTCATCCTGTCCGACAAGCACCCCTTCGCCTTCCCGGTACGTGCCGAAGATGCGGTCGAGCAGGATCAGCGAATTGCCATAATTGCAACGCGTCGCTTCGTAATCGGTCGAATGGTGCAGGCTGTGATGGCGGATCGTGGTGAAGAAGAAAGAATACCAGATCGGCGGATCGGCGCGCACGTTGGCGTGGGCGAAAGTAGAGATCACGCCCATGGTGTTTATCCCGGCAAACAGCGCGGTTTTGTCGAAATCGAAGAAGGCGAGCACGCTCAGGCTTATCAGGAACAGTTCGATCGGATTGCCGACCGCGCCCTTTGCGGCGTTGAGCTGGGTGAGGTGATGATGCGGCGCATGGGTCAGCCAGAATGGCGTCGAATTGTGCATGAGCCGGTGCATCCAGTACTGCCCGAACTCCAGGATCACGATCACCATCACGACCTGCGCCAGCCAGGGTACATGGACGAGCCACTTGGTAGTGATGCCGAGTGCTTCCTTGGCAGCCAGCAGCGGGTCTTCGGCCAGATGCTGGGTCAACCACGAGATGACGGTTGCGCTGAGCACGACATAGAACAGGTCCGTGAAGAACTCCTGCCGGTTCATGCGCCAGCCCGCATGCCGTTCGTTGACCAGTTCGAGCAGCAACACAATGATCACGATCAGCGACGATGTGACGATCAGCGTTGAACCGTGATCGAGAATAGCCTTCGGGGCATAAGCCCAGAACATCAGCACCGCCGCGATCATTGCGGGCGGGATCAGATTGAAGACCTTGTTCTTGATGCTCGTTGGCATTGCGCAGCTCCGAAATATCCCGGATTTTTGCGCTGCAGTGCATCATAAGGGCAGACGTAAATGCCCGATGAAAAGCATAGATTTGATTTATGCCCGACGCAGCGCCCTGACCCTGCGGAACACTTCATCCCAGAACAGCTGCGTAGCCGTGTCTCGCGCCGGTTGCGCGCGGGCCAGCAGGTAAATGTCGTAAGAGGGTTCGACATCGGCATGAAGCAGCGGCCACAGCGTGCCGTTGGCCACGCCGCTTTCGGCTGCAAGCACCGGCAGGAAGCCGATCCCCACGCCCAGCGTGATCAGTCTGCGCGCTTCGTTAATATCTTCGGCGAGCCCGCTGACCTTGGTTCCCAGCCGGTAACGCCGGCGCAAGTGGGTGATCAGCTCGATCTCGTCCTCTCCGGTCAGGACGAAGCCTTCGTCTTTCAGGTCGTTCAGCCGATTGACGCGGTGCCCGAAATAGGGGCTGCTGCGCGAACAATAGAGTTGTTGGCGTTCCACCAGCAACGGCTCGTACATCAGGCTGCCACGAACGCTACTGTCATAACCGACGCCGATTTCCACTTCGCCCTGCTCCAGCGCATCGAGCACCTCGCGCCAGGGCGAGACGCGGATTTCGATGTGAATGGCAGGGTTGCGCCGGTGGAAGCTTGCAATCGCTTCGTCAAACTCAGGCGAGACGAGGCCCGATACGATCTGAATGCGTACGAACCCTTCGACGCGCTTGGTCGCCTGCGCGATCTGGTGCGGCATCATTCGCGCGGATTCGAGCATGTCTTCGCACAGCGCCATCATCGCCTTTCCTGCCGCCGTCATTTCCACGCCAGTGGCGGTGCGGTGCAGAAGCGTGGTGCCGACGTGATCCTCAAGCCGCTTGAGTGCGGCGCTGATGCTTGGTTGCTGGCGGTTGAGCTGGCGCGCCGCCGCGCCGATCCCGCCCGCGCGCACGATATCGACAAAAGTCCGCATCAGGTTCCAGTCGACGCGGCTGGCAAATTTCTTGTCGATCAGGGGCACACGATCGCTCATGCCGGTGTCTCTCGTCTGAAGGATTCAATCTGGTGTGTTTAGCGCCTCAGGCTCGCAGTCATAGATCAAAATGATGAAAAACATAAAAATGAGCCATCTATCGTTATGACCTGTCCAATCTATCTCCGGCGAGCATGACCGAACCGCACCATCTCCCGATCGTCGATATCTCAGGACTGGACAGCGATGCCAGTGACGACCGGCTTGCGGTGGCGCGCGAACTGGACCGGGCCTGTGCCAATTTCGGGTTTCTCTACATCACCGGCGCGCAACTCGATGCTACACTGTTCGACCGCCTGGTCGCCCGCGCCAGAACGTATTTCGCGCTTGACCGCGAGACCAAGATGACAAGTTACATCGGCCTTTCCCAAAACCACAGCGGGTATGTGCCGGTAGGCGAGGAGCAGTTTGCCGAGGGCACGGCCGATCTCAAGGAAGCGTACGACATAAATCACGATTACCTGCGGATTGAGGGTCGCAGGCCGCTGCTGGGGCCGAACATCTGGCCCGATATGCCCGGATTTCGTGAGGATGTGCAGGCTTATTACGAGCATGTGACCGGGATCGGTCGCCAGTTGTTCCGCGGTTTCGCGCTGGCGCTTGGTCTGGACGAACATCATTTCGATGGACTGGCTCGCAACCCGCCAAGCCAGCTTCGCATGATCCACTATCCGTTCGATGCCGGTGCGCAGGACAGGCCCGGTATCGGATCGCACACCGACTATGAATGTTTTACCCTGCTGTTCGCCACCGCCCCCGGTCTGCAAATCGTGGACAAGCAAGGAACCTGGCAGGATGTTCCGCTGCTCGACGGCGCAATGATCATGAACATTGGCGACATGATGGAGATCCTCTCGAATGGTCGCTATGTTGCCACCCGGCACCGCGTGAAGAAGGTGCCGGAGGAACGCTACTCGTTCGCGCTATTCCATTCGCTGGATTATGATCACGTCGTCGCGCCGGTCGTCAAAGGTCAGCCCCCGCTTTATGCGCCGCTGCGGTGCGGGGAACATCTGTACAACCAGACGGCGCAGACATTCGCCTATCTCAAGCGGCGGATCGCCAGCGGGGAGCTTGTTCTCCACGAAGCGGCTCCACTCGATTCCTTCGGCCAGCGTGTTGCGGCGGCAAGCGCGTGACGCTCGATGAATTGGTGGCCGCGCTTCCCTCGACCGGGCTTGTCAACGGCGGAGCAAAAGTCGGCCATTCGGCGGCGTAAAACCAGGCCATCGTGTTACATGCCGGGGGGAGTGGCGTGAGGGCGTAGCCCGAGGGCCACTCCCCCCGGCATTGGTGTAATTTTCAG
>JBHSCB010000040.1:0-27694 GCA_042650965.1 Novosphingobium lubricantis
TGCGCGCCCTTGCTCACAGGATCATCACACGGGATTATCATAGGAGTAGCGCCTCGGCCCAAATCAGGCCGCGCAAGCTCAACGCTGGGGATCACCCGCGCAAGGTGGGCCCCGCACAGCGCTTACGGATAAAGGGAGGATGTGAGCTTTGAGGTGTTCGAAATTTGGCGATGTCATTGCGCCCCTACCCTCCCTAAAACCAAACTGTTGGCCGCGGCACTACTTGCCGGCAAGCCAGCGTACGAGGCGAGCGATGATTCCAGGCCGAGAGGCCGGTTCGATCGTCTGGGGCGGAAATGGCGCTTGTGGCGCACTATTGTAATGCCGCTCCTTGCGGTCGCGATCGATGCGACGGCCAAGTTCGACCCGTTCACGCGACCACTTGTCCGCCCAACGTACGCGCCCGCCATCAAGGATGTAATGTGATTGGCAGGGGAAACTCCAATTGCCGATGGATGGGCTGACCGAGACGGACTCCCCGTTAAACTTCATCGACCAGTCGCGTGGCGAGAACCGCGTGTAGACCTCGCTCCCGCAGCCGCAGAAACAACGGTGCGCCGCCGTGCCGAACTCCATCGATACGTAGAGGATTCCTTCCTCCAGACTATCGGGGAACGCCTTGACGAATTTATGCGCATAGGTGGCACGGCTCATGTCTTGTCCTCGTTGATGATGACATTGCCGTTCAGCGCGAAGTTGGCGTGATGTTCATGCCCAAGATCGATGTAGACGCCAAAGTACTTCTTCCACCTGATGACGGCGAGCGCAGCATTCAGCGCGTTCAGATCGGCAATCTGAATGTTCTTGGCGTAGATATTGTCCTTGCCTCCGTCCTTGAAGGAAATCCGACGGTTATCGCGCACATGTTCGCGCTTGGCAGGCGTACTTGTGGTGACACGGACAAGACCCGTCAGACCCTCGTCGATCAGTTCGATGCCCATACCGACATCGACGAACGGCACGCCGTTCTGCTCGAGATATTCCACGAGCAGACGCTTAGGCGTGCCAGGGTCCATGCAGATGAAGGCGAAATCCAGAGCGCCAATCCGGTCAATCGTATCGGCGGCGATGGCGAAGTCATGCGGCTCAATGCCTCGGTGCATTCTGGAATAGATTCCTGCGAGGTAGTCAACCTTCTTGGGCAATTCGCGAAGTTCGTCTCCTGAGGGCGCGCCTGGCGCGCGAAAGGCGTTATGCTGCAGGAACGTATCGCCGTCGAAGATGGCAATTTGCCGCACAGGTGTCTTAGCCACAAGATCGAGGACATAGGAGCCGGTGCCGCCGACGCCGAAAATGCCGACGCGCGCCAGTTCCAGTTTGCGCATCACGTTGGTGATGCCCACCCGCCCCGAAGCGGTGTCGGGATAGTGAAACGGCGAGTGCGGATCTTCGCTCTCGACGAAGCGATGAGTTCGCGCCGACACATTCGGATCCAGGTCTTGTGCATGACGCTCGATCATCGCCACGTAGGTGGTCAACTTGTGGTGATAGTCGCGGTAACCCTCGCTAGGCTTCTTCGAAAAGGAGTGGTTGACGGTGAGGCCAGGCCCCAAAGTTTGATCACCGGTGGTGTGCCGCATATGCTCCAAAGGACTGCCAGCGCTATCGCACGGATATTCGCCTGCCCACATGGCAACGTGTTTTCCGGCTTCGATGGGCGAGACAGTGACATCCCCAGAGATATTGCTCATGTCCGAGACCAGCGTGCCGAGGCGAACCTCGCGCTTACTGTTCACATAGGGCACGCCCGAAACTACCAGATGGTTGTGCAAGACGGCCAACTCGTAGCCTTCCTGCACAATGCGGGCGAGGTCGGGATTACGACTTGTCAGTGGCAGTGACATCGAAAATCATGTCCTTCTTGATATGTACCGTGCCAGCGGGCTGGAGCGTGCCTTCCTTGTTCTGACCGGGACCGTCGCGGTAGGCGATGGTGATCTCGATGTTCTCACCGGTCGGCGGATTTTCGAAGGCAAGGGCAACGATCTGGTCGTAGCTGACTTCCTTGCCTTGGACTTCCTTTTCACGGGTATTGACGATGATCGTGGTCGTGCTGTGCCCGCCCTGCCCGTTGCCGGGATTGTCGCTCTTGTTGGTGTCCATCTTTGCGCACTCCGATTTTCGATTAGAGGTGGAAAATATACCTCTACTCCGAACAAAATCTCACGTTGCGATTCGGGAGTCAAGGGCATAAAATGCGCCTACACCGAACAAGGAGCAGGAGATGTCGTTTGCAGAACACCCTCGGAGAGAAAATCCGCAAGTTACGGAAAGATAAGGGCTACACCCTCGATAAACTCGCCGAACTAACCGAGTCCAGCAAGAGCTACATCTGGGAGCTAGAAAACAAGAACCCTCCACGGCCTTCGGCCGAGAAGCTGGCTAGGATAGCGGAGAAGCTCGAAACCACCATAGAGTTCCTGCTCGACGACGGCGAAGGTGTCAGCGCGGAGGAGGCCGTAGACGCACAGTTTTACCGCCAGTATCGCAAAATGGATTCCTCCACCAAAGAGAAGATCAGGCGGATGGTTAAACTTTGGGGGGACGATACTTGACAGAGAACTTTTCGCCGCAACGGTGGGCGAACACGCTGACCCTGTTGCTCAACAGCGTCCACGGCGCTGCGGCGGAAAGATTCCCGGTGCAGGTGCCCGAGCTGGCAAAGGAATATTCACGCCACCGGTTCCCCGATGATCCGGTGTCGCTGGTGGCAGGCGACACACTACCGACATTTGACGGTGCGCTCTACAAGGCCCCCCCTGGCAAGAAGGGCTGGGGGATCATCTACAATAATTCGATCGCGTCACCGGGCCGGATCAATTTTACCATCGCGCACGAGTTCGGCCACTACCTTCTACACCGCCTTCGCTTTCCCGACGGACTGGAATGCGGTCAGCAGGACATGATGCGCTGGGACAGCGAATACCGGCAGGTCGAAGCACAGGCCAATGAGTTCGCCGCAAGCCTATTGATGCCGCTGGATGATTTCCGTCGTCAGATCGAGGCAAAGGCCAAACCGACACTGGATGACCTTGGCTGCTGCGCCGAGCGCTACGGCGTCTCGCTGGTCGCGGCCACGTTGCGCTGGCTGCAATATACCGAGCGTCGGTCCGTCATGGTTGTGTCGCGCGACGGCTTTGTTCTTTGGGCGAGGTCGAGCCCGACGGCCCTGCGTACTGGCGCATATTTCAAGACGGTGGGACGGCCGCCCATTGCGGTACCCGCGCGGTCGCTCGCGGCACAATCGGACCTTCTGGAGAGAAGCCGCGGACAGATTTCGCATGAAAGCGAGGTCTGGTTCGCCGAGCCCTGCGAGGAAATAGCCCTAGCCTCCGATCAGTTCGACTTCACCATCTCGCTGTTGCATCTTGAGCGGGTGATCCGCACAAGCCGCTTTGACGAGGCAGAGGTTGAAGAGGACTCCTTCGATGCGATGACACGCCGCCTGACAGGCGGGAACTGAACAAAAGTCTTCTGCAGCTGCTCACTATACAAGGGACGGGAAAGGCAGCTTGCTATGGGCCTGCTCCCAAAACTGAACAGCCCCTAAAAGTTGAACATCCAAGGCATTCGCATTGGTGTGTCTCTGAAAACACCGCTTCGGCGGTCCGAGCACCCTGCGGGCAGTGCCCGCAGCGTCGGCCTGACGGCCGGGAGGGAAGGGGGGTGGGAAGAGAGTGATCGAACAAGGGGTTCGGTCGCAATCGATCCTACCAGGAGACAGTCTATGAACATCGGTGAAATCCGCAAGAACGCCAACGGCCAGCTGATCGGCTCCGTCGAAACGCTCACCATCACCCGCACCATCGGCCTGCGGCCGGTGACCTCCAGCAACCCCCGCGCCCCTCGCTACGAGATCGTCGCGCTCAACGACCAGCGCCGCTGGGTGATCGTCGGCGCGCTCTTCGAGCTCTCCTCGAACTCGACCGGCGAGAGCTTCTACCAGGGCAAGATCGACGATCCGTCGATGGCGCAGCCGCTCTACATCGCCGCTTTCCCGCGCGAGGATGGCACGATGGCGGTGGCCTGGCAGCGTCCGCGCCGTCGTGACAACCGCCTCGGCACCGCCGAATACGGCGAGAGCGACATGTTCCCGGCTGACGATGCCGGCGGCGATCGCCGCGAGGAACAGGCCGGCGACGGGCGCAACGACGACGGTCTGGGCGACAGCACCGCGACCCCGCCCGCCAAGCGCGGCCGGGCGGGTGCCAAGGACGGCGCCGAACACGATGGCGCGCTGCCGCCGCTCGTCGACGCCTGATCGGCTTGTCCCAACTCCAACCGACGGGGACCCCAAGCGGGTCCCCGTCCCCGTGCAAGGCCGCGGATGAGCCCCCGCGCGGCCTGAGGCGGAACGCCGGCACTGCCCCCCGCCCGGCGTTCCGCCTCTTCATTTGCATGGGGGTGTCCGGAGAACCACAATGCTGACCGATAGCGAACGCTTCGCCTTCACCACCCGGCGCCACCACGCCTTTGCCAGCACCGGCAATGCCTATGACGCGGTCCAGTGCGACGAGGCCATCAGTACCGGAGATACGCTGGTCGTCCTCACCGAGGAGGTCGTGGGCGTCGCCATGACCTGGCCGTTCGCGGTGACAAAGGCGCACGGGCATCTCCATGCCCTGTCCGCGCCGCGCGAAGGTGAGACGCTCGCGGATCTCGCCCGCTCGCTCCACGTCAGCGCGGCCGACTTCGCACACGCCGCCGAGATCGCCCGGCGTTTCGGATTTCCGCTCGATCCGCAGATCGAGGCGTTGCTGGCCCGCCCGGCGGGCTGAGCAGGCGCGTGTCAGAGTGGCAGGGTGGACTGTTCCGGTGACGGCGCACGGTCCGGCGCGCCGACCGCATCGGCGATCACGCGCGCGAGTTCGAGCGCGGCATCCTCGCGCAGGCACGAGTTTGGGGCCGTGATCCCGACCCGCGCCCAGCCCGGGGCATCCAGGATTGCGTGAGCGACAGCAGACGTATCGATTCGTTCCATGCCGCCAAAAGAACATAGAGGGAACACCTTTGCAAGGTGGCTGGTGTATCTGCTCGTCCCGATTGACAGGGCAGGGCGGTCCGCAGAGCATCCGGGCATGTGCAATTTGTACCGCATGACCAAGGCCCCAGCGGAAATCGCCCGGTTGTTCGGCGCGCGCGGTGGCGCGGGCGCGAACTTCGCCGCCGAGGTCTACCCCGGCTATCCCGGCCTCGTCGTTGCCGAGGGCGAAACGCGGGTGATGACCTGGGGTTTCCCGCTGATCCTGAAGGGCACGAACGGTCAGCCGCTGAAGCCCAAGCCCGTCAACAACGCGCGCGAGGACAAGCTCGGCACTGCATTCTGGCGCCCAAGCTTCGAACGCCGGCGCTGCCTGATCCCCGTCACCGCTTGGGCCGAGGCCGAGGGCCTCAAGGGCCAGATGACCCGGACCTGGTACTCGCTGGCGGGAGCAGATGTCTTCGCGGTCGCCGGGCTGTGGCGACCGATCGAGGAGTGGGGCGCGGCCTATTCGATGGTCATGGTCGATGGCTGCGCGCAGATGGCGGACGTACACGACCGCATGCCCGTCGTTCTCGCCCGAGAAAGCTGGGAGCAATGGCTCGCGGGCACGCCCGCCGAAGCCTTCACGCTGTGCCAGACCTGTCCCGATGAACTCGCCATCGACCGCACAGCCGAGCGCTGGGGGGCAGGGAGGCCCGCGGCGTCTTCAGGCTGAGGGGAGGAGGGCTTCGCCGGTCGGATCTGACCCAAGCGAAAGGACCTAAACCATGGGCGACCGAGCCCCCGTCCACATCACCATCGGCGGCGCACTGCCGCGCGAACATCTCGAAGCCTTTGCCGCGCACGCTGCCGACTATGACCTGCGCACCGAGTGGGATGGCGAACCGTTCGATCCCGCTGTGCTGCCCGACGGAGAGCCGCTCGAGCTTTACGGAACCGAGCTCAATGGTGGGCAGATCCCCGAGATCGACGCCTTCTGCGCCGAGCACGGCCTGCCGTTCCGCCGCTGGTCCGGAGGCTGCCTCGGCGCCTATCTCCCCGAGATCATCCTGTTCGACGGGCAAGGCCCGATGCGCGACTACACGGCGAGCGAAGACGAATACGTCCTCTTCCCGCCGTCGTGGATCAACAGGTTCACGCGGCTGCGCGATCTCAAACGCGAGATGGCCCGCGCCGAGCTGACCATCCCGGCCTTCGTGGTGACCGGAGGTGCGAGCGATGACCGTAGCTGATGGGGCCCTGCTGCCCGTTCCGCGCGAAGCCGTGCTCGCCCGCTTCCCACTCTCGCGGGTGAGCGAGGCCTTCTTCGACGAGATGCTTGGCGTCCTGCCGCCGGCGCACATCGCGGGCGTGCCGGGCTTTTTCGTCACCGAGGCGGTGAGCGACGACGTCCACGCCCAGTTCGTACATGCGGGCGGCCGCTTCTACGGCGGCTATGTCGGGCTCAAGGATCGCGCGGGCCTCGTCACCCATGCGCGCATCGCCGAGTTCGAGGTCGCCCATCCGGACGCGATGGAACTCGCCTGGTATCCCGACGAACCGGGGGAGGCCGTGCCATGACCCGGCACCGGATCTACGAACTCGGCGCTGGTCCGGCCGATGAGCCCTGCGCGCAGCTGGGGCAATGTGCGGACTTTGCCGCGGTCAACACCCTCGAACTGCTCGCCTACAAGGCCGCGATCATCGCCCTCAACGGCGAGCCGCCCTTGCCGCTCGGTTTTGCCCTCGTCGCCAATGCCCATGATTTCGGGACATACCGGACTTTGTGGCTTGTTTCGGCGGAGATGGCCTTGCCCGAAGACGCGCAAGGCTGGCTCGACGATATTGTTGAACCCGCCACCTGGATCGCGGCGGGATTTCCGCAGCCGGTGACCTACGAGGGCTCGCGCGCCGTCATGCGCCCATTCCGCGACGTGGTCGCTGCCGCGCTCCAGATCACCCGGCCGGGCGCCGACGGCAGCTTTTTCCCCGCTGAGAACGCGGTGCTCCACCGCAACCTGCTGGCCGCCTACGGTCCTGCCACGGTCGCTGCCGCCGATACTGGGTAAGGGGAGGGGGCTGGAGCTGGGCGTTCCTAAAGGGAGTCCAAGTCCATGCCTCGCTTCTATGCCGGGATCGGTGCGCGCGCGACGCCGCCCGAGATCCTCAGCCTGATGACCCGTGCCGCCTTCGCGCTCACCAAGCGCGGCTATGTCCTGCGCTCGGGCCACGCGATCGGCGCCGACAGCGCGTTCGAGCGTGGGGCCGGCCGTGATGCGCAGATCTTCCTGCCGGCGGCGGGTTGGCGCGGTTCGGCAAGCGCGTTCCATCCCGATACGTTCGGAGACGAGCTCTGGGGCAGGGCGCGCACTATCGCCGCCGCGCACCATCCGGCCTTTGCCGGGGTCTCGGCCTTCGTCCAGGCGCTCCACACCCGCAACGTGTTCCAGGTCTTGGGCTGCTCGCTCGATAGCCCAGCGGAATTCGTGTTGTGCTGGACCGCCGACGGCGAGGCCTCGGGCGGCACCGGCCAGGCGCTGCGGATCGCCGCCAGCCACGGCGTCCCCGTCTTCAACCTCCAGCGCGAGCGCGAACGCGCTCACGTCGAGCGCCACCTCGTCCTCTGATCCGTTCAATTCCGCACGTGTCCGCCGTTCTATCCCTTGCCTTGGCAACGGGACGCGGGGCGCGCGCGGCAACACGAAAGTCCCAGCCATGTCCTCGATCACGCTCACGCTCGAACTTGTCTGCACTCGCGAGGAAGCCGCGCGCTTTGACGCAGTCGAGCTGTTCCTCGCCGACATCGCCGAGAACGCCGAGGCCGAACCCCCGGCCGAACTCGACGCGATCTTCGGTGCTCGGCCACGCGAGACGATCCTCGGCCTTGCCGGGCACCCGCAGCCGCTCGGGATCACCTGCCGGTATGACCGCGAGGCTGGCGTGATGATCCTCGCCGCGATCGATGGCCAACCCAATCTCGCCGCGCTGCCGGTGCTGCTGCTCTGGCTCTACCCCGACAAGCTGCCGGTTGCCTACTCCGTCCACGTGACCGAGCGGCCTGACCTTGCGGTCTGGACGATCGTCGGAATGAACCGCATCGAGATCACTCAGCACGAGGACGAGGTCGCGGCGCGGCTCGAAGCCTTGCGGGCAATCGGCGATACGCCCCGGCGTCTCGACCTGCTGCCGACCAAACCGCTGGCCCGATCGGACGACTGAACCCGCTCAGGCGGCCTGCTGCGCGTCCCAGCTGCGCCGCGGCGGCCGGCTGACGCGGGCCGGGAGCGGCTCGCCTTCCTTCCACAGCAGATGCGAGACGCCTTGCCCGGCGAGCAGCGCTTCCAAGGGTTCCGCCACCTCGTTGTCGCGGTCATGGATGTGGATAGCGCTCGCTTCCTCGCCGGTGTCCTTGAGCACCAGGCTCGCGATCGGCGTGTCGGTGTCGAGATTGACGCGCAGGCCCTTCACGAACCGCCGCTTCTCCGCCACCGCCTTGCCGACAAGGTAGCGCTCGTCGCTGGTCTCGTAGGGCAGCCATTCTCCCGTTACCGGCATCAGCGCGACCTCGATCAGGTCGAATGTCCCCTCGCGCCGCCGCGAGAACGAGCCGGCGAGAACCAGATGGCCGCTCTTGCCGTTCGGGCCATCCTGCGCCTGCCACAGCGCGAGTTCGCCCGCGAACCGCTTGTGGAACCGGCGCGCCATGTCCTGGTCCATCACGAAGGGCATGTCGCCGACATGACGCAGGACGATTCTTTCCGCGCCGTGCGCGGGAACGATCTCCTTGATCTCGCCCACCACGACCATCATCTCGTCCCGCGAGGCATAGACCCGGGCAAGCGCCGCGCGGCGGCGGGCCCGGATCTCCTCCTTTTCTTCGACCTTGAAGCTTTCGGGCACGAACAGCACGTGGGGCAGGGCTTCCTGCTTGGTCCGGCAGCTTGCCGCCGCCTCGAGCAGCGCGCGGCGGACCACGAACCATGTCCGCTTGCCGGCCATCTTCGGATGCCAGTGGGTTAGCTCCGCCCGGTCCCAGAGGACGTGCAGCAGCCCCCGCATCGAGAGCTTCTGACCCGAGGACTTTACCGTCGGCTTGTCGTTGGTGAGCGCTGCCGGCGCGAGGCGGGCGGCCCCGCGCGACAGCGGGAAGCCGAGCTTCAGGCTGGTCTCGCCGCTCGCCTCATCGTCAAGCACGGCTGACCCACGCACCTGGCCCATGCCGGTGAGGTAATCAGGGGCCTCGTAGTGGTCGCAGGCGGTCGCATGGCGCGCGCCCGAGCCTGGCCAACGCGCGAGCACGTAGCCATTCTGGCGGTGGGAGATGTAGAGGGGAAGCTCGGCTCCCTTGCGGCATTCGCAAAGGACCGGACTTTTGCGCTCGTAGGCCTCGCGCAGCACGTGCTGAAGTTCATCGCCTTCGGCCACGCTGCGGCCGAGCACACGGTATCGCTGGATCATTGGGGACTGCTCCAATTTCTCGCGATCGACGCTGCCCGTTCGACCTCTCGCGCATCTCCTTCGTCTGACGCGGCCCCGGATGGGCGCGCTGGGCCAGTCTATGCTGGCGGTGCGAGTGCGGCAAGGTTTGCTGTGTCCGGGGGTGGTGTGTGGGAAACCCCGCTTCGGCTTGGCTTGCGAGTTCCACGCTGGCATCACGGCGCGATGACGGTATCCGACCAGCAATTTTCCTTGTTCGATCTCGATCTCGACCCGGTGGTCGAGGACCGCAAGAGCGCGACCACGCCCACGGGGCGCTTCAGCAACTTCATCGTCTACGTCGATGAGAGCGGGGATCACGGCATGCAGACCGTCGATCCCAATTACCCGCTGTTCGTCCTCGCATTCTGCGTCTTCTACAAGAAGCACTACAGCGAGAAGGTCGTCCCGGCGCTCGAGAAGTTCAAGTTCAACCATTTCGGCCACGATATCGTGATCTTGCACGAGCGAGAAATTCGCAAGGAAACCGGGCCCTTCAAGTTCGCTAACGAAGCCGAGAAGCTGGGTTTCATCGATGGCCTCAGCGGCATCATCGACAAGTCGAACTTCATCCTGATCAGCTGCGTGATCGACAAGCACCGGCTCGGCGCACGCGATGTCGAACGCGACAACCCCTATCATCTCGCCCTCGGGTTCTGCCTTGAGACGCTCTACGAGTTCCTCATCGAGAAGAACCAGGACGCCAAGAAGACCCACGTGGTCTTCGAGTGCCGCGGCAAGAAGGAGGACAAGGACCTCGAATTGGAGTTCCGCAGGATCTGCGACGGCGAGAACAAGCTGGGGGCGCCCCTGCCTTTCGAGATTGTCTTTGCCGACAAGAAGGCGAACTCGTCCGGGCTCCAGCTCGCAGACCTGGTGGCGAGGCCCATCGGCATGAGTGTGTTGCGGCCGAGCCAGGACAACCGCGCGTTCGAGGTCCTGACCCGCAAGTTCTATTGCGACGGCGGGCGCGAGAATGTCGGCAGCGGCTATGAAAACTGGGGGCTCAAGGTTTTCCCGCCCCAAATAAGCGAAAAGCCCCGATGAAACTCACCGAGGCTATGACGCCGACCGGGAACCCCCAGTCCACTTGTGCTCCCTATATGCGCACTCCCAGCCAATTGACAACGGGAACATTGTGCCAACCCGCCCGAGCTGGCGCGTGGCAACCGGGCGCGTGATGGATGACCTCTTCGCTTCGCAGCCCATCGCAGGCACAACCCTGGCGCGCAGCGACATCGAGCGCCTGATCGGCAAGGTGCCACGCACACTCATCGACTGTGACCTCGAGGAGGCCGACCTCTCCGGGCTCGACCTCACCCGCTGGCGCTTCGAACGCTGCAACCTGCGGCGCAGCGATCTTGCGGGGGCAATGCTTGAAGGTACGGTCTGGCAAGGCTGCCGGGGACCGTTCGCCAATTTCTCGGGCGCGAACCTCAGCGAAGCCGAGTTCGTCGGCGGCGACTGGAACAATTGTTCGATGCGCCGAGCCACCCTGACCTCGGCCCGCTTCACCGGTTCCAAGCTCACCGGTGCCGATTTCACCGAGGCGCGCGCCATGCACATCCACTTCGAGGAAGTGTTGCTGGTCTCGGCAAAGCTGCCCGGTGTCTCGTTCCGCAAGGAAACCCTGCGCCGGGTCGACCTGTCCGGTGCCGATGTGCGCAAGGGCGATTTCCGCATGACCGTGTTCGAGGACTGTTCCTTGCGCGAGGCGATGGTGACGGGATCGCGCTTCGAGGGCTCGGACCTGCGCGGCGCCGACCTTGGCGGGCTGCGCCTCGTCGATGCCGGGCTGTTTCGCGGGGCGACAATTTCGCGCGAGCAGGCCGGGCAATTGCTCGGCGAACTGGGGCTCAACGTCCGCTAGCCCTAGGGCGGGACCGCTTGCCTCAGTCTGCGGCGTGCTCGTGCTCGTCCAGTTGTTCGCTTACGCCTTCGGCACGGCCGAGGCACAGCGCGGCTTCCTCGCGGGTGAGCATGATCTCTTCAGCAGTGAACACGGCAAGCTTCGTGCGCAGGACCTGCGCCATCGCGCGCGCCACCTGCAAGGCGCTTGGCATGTGCTGTGGTTCAGCCATGGGCGGGGATCCTTTCCCTTGGGCGGCTCTGCCTGCGGCAACGGGGCCGGACAGGTCGCATTGACGCGCATTCATACCGGTTTTGCCGGGATGTGGCGAGGTGGAGAGGGAAGGGGGCACCCCGGCGCCCGCGCCCCGCGCGGGCTAGGGGCAACCCGCTCTACTTGGCTGGCAGCCGGCGACGCTTTCGCGCCGCCGCCGGCCGAGCCAAGCCGGCATGGATGCCGGCCCTGCGGGTGACGATCGGGGCCAGTGGAGGAAGTGGTGAGGCTGGTTGGCGCGGGCGGGCGAGGGCGCTAGGCTTCGGGCCATGCCGATCGTTCTCGCTGCCGCCGCCCTCTGTCTCGCACCTTCCGTCCACGACGGCGACACGATCCGCTGCGGCCGCGAGCGGGTCCGCATCGCCAATATCGATGCACCCGAATTGCCTGATAGCCCCAAGTGCCAGGACCGTCGGCGGTCCTACGCATGGTGCGACTTTGCCGCTGGCGAAGCCTCGCGGGTCGCCCTGACGCGGCTGCTGTCGCGCGGCCGGGTCATGATCACGCGGCTCGGCACCGACCCCTATGGGCGGACGCTTGCCACGGTCTCGGTGAACGGCGTGGACGCCGGCGACTATCTGGTCGGGCAAGGCCTCGCGAGGCCGTGGCGCTGAGCGTCCCTATCGAAAGAGGCGAGCCTTGCCCGCCTGCGGGCGCCAGTTTCCGCATCTGACCAAGACCCTTGCCGTAGCGCATGGCGCTGGACGGCGAGGGGCTGGGCGCGGCCTCGTGTGACCCCACGCGTCACTGACCGGCATGGAGCGGAGGCGAGGAAGGCAATGCCCGCTACCGCGGGCGCTGGCGGGTGAAAGCAGGTCCTGGCGAAATGGCTGAGGCTGACGGGTCTGACCTTTGCGGGGATCCGCTGGGCCTGACCTGACGAAACCGCCCTTCGTTTGCCGATGAACCCTGCAGGGCCAGTCCCTGGCCGCAACCCAAAAGCAGCGGACCGTGAAGCCCTTCGGGCTTGCCGCACCACTCCTCGCTTTTGGGTTTCCCTCACATGCGTTCGGTGCGGGCCCGGGCCTTTGGCCCTGCCTGCGGTGTTCATCGGCGGGCGGTTCCGCCGAGTTCAAGCCACGGAGATACCCCATGAAGAACCTCGTCATCCTGATCGGCCGCATCGCCGCCGCTCCCGAAACCCGCCACGCTGGCGAGACCGCGATCACTTCTTTCACCCTCGTCACCGATCGCCCCAAGCTGGTCGACGGCAAGACGGTCAAGAACGAAGCCGGCTACACCGAGACCCTCGCCGAATTCCACCGCGTCACCGCTTTCAACGGCCTCGGCACCTCGGTCGCCAAGCACAAGAAGAAGGGCGACCTGGTCGAGGTGCAGGGCCGCCTCCACTACTCGAAGTGGACCGATCGCGAGGGCGTTGAACGCTACGCGGTCGAGATCGTCGCCGAGGAAGTCCTCTTCCTCTGACACCGAGCCCGGGAGGCGGCAGCGCCGCCTCCCGCAGGGCCCGCCGGGGCGGCCCCCGGTTGCTCATGCAGTCGGTGCCCACGACGGAGGTGCAGTTGCGGAAAAGGAAACGCGTCGCGTCTATTTCGCACTTGCAGCATTAGGGCCTTGCACCCATATCAGCAGTGCCTTTCAGGCATCCTCTCCCAAAACTTCCCAAGGGCCGGCGCAAGCTGGCCCTATTTTTTTGCCTGCCGGGTCTGCGGATTGCGCCATTCGGGCATGGCATCTGTGACACTTTGCCCTCGGGCGGAGTGTCATGTTGCATGGTCCGCGTGACCAGCGCTGAGGGCGGCCCGTTGATGTTGCCAGCCTGGGCCCCAGATTGGCCGAGAGACAGGGTTTGACGCGACTAGCCTTGCAAGTCCGGCGGCGCCGCTGGGCGAAGTGTCACGGGCGACAAACGACAGGGCAGGGCACAAAGGGGATTCACAGGATTCACCTTTTGTGCTCAATACTGATCGATGGAACGAGCCCAAGAAATCACTGGCGTCGGTGGGATCTACGCGGTCCTGGTCGAAGCCTCGAACCGCCCGCGCTATGCGTTTCTTGTCCTCCAACTGGTCGCCGAAATTGCCGATGGGCGCGGGCAGGCCGGGCCCTTCGTCGCGCAAGGCGGCGTCCCGGTACTCTTGCGCGAATGGCTCTGCTCCCAGCTTCTGCCAATGAGCGCGCAGCCTGCCCGCCGCGCGGCGCTGCGCGCACGCGTTGCCGAGGGGCTGAAGGCCGAACTTACCGGGAAGCCGGAGTTCGACAGGGCGCGGATCCAGGTCGCGGTCGAGGAGCAAGTCCAAGCCGTGGGCCGCGCCAATGTCAGCCGCGCGATCTCCGATCTGGTCCGCGCCGGGCTGATGAGCCGGCACTATGCGGGCTACGCCACGAACCACAAGAACCGCGGCGGCGGACGCCATGCGGTCTATGTGGTCAAGCCCGGCGTCCTTGCGCTGTTGCGCAAGCCCGCGCCGCTGCGTCGGACTGGCCTGACGGCCGCCAATCCTCAGGGCGAACTCTTCGCGGCCTGAACCTTCGCACTTCGAGCATCAGGTCAGGCCTGGCGCACCCCGGCGATGCTCCTATGGCGTGGTGGCGGACTATTGCCTAGGAACCCCCGATCCGCGAATTGGAAAGGTCTCGCCCGCATGGAAAATGAAGCACTGCTGGATCATGTCGCCGATATCGTGTCTGCCCATGTCAGCAACAATTCGGTGGCGGCCGCGGACCTGCCGGGCCTGATCCAGGCGGTCTACGCTTCGCTTGCCGCGCTCGGACAGGCGCCGGAACCGGCCGTGGAAGAGCTGAAGCCTGCCGTCTCGGTGCGCGCCTCGGTCAAGCCCGACGCCGTCACCTGCCTCGAGTGCGGTGAGAAGATGAAGATGCTCAAGCGCCATCTCGGCACTGAGCACGGGCTGACGCCCGCCGAGTACCGGACGCTCTGGAGCCTGCCCGCCGACTACCCGATGGTCGCGCCCGACTATGCCGCCAAGCGCAAGGAGCTCGCGGTCAGGATCGGCCTTGGCCGCAAGCCCGGCCAGAGCCCTAAGGCTGAGGCCAATGCGACGCCCAAAACGGCACCCAAAGCGCAGCCCAAGGCCGACGCGGCCCCGGCAAAACGCAAGAAGCTCGGCGTTGCCTTCGGCTCGGCAGACGCCAGTTGAGCCGCTGAGTTCCGCCAAGTCCTTGATTTAATTTAACATAAGATATATTATCAATCTTGGATTTTCGCGCCAAGTAGATATGTCACGGCTCAACCATTTGCGGTGCCATTTGCTTGGTCGAGCAGGTCCATGAACGTGCGCGCCGCATCGCGGTCGCCCTCGTCCTTGAAAGCGATGTCGAGGTCGGGCGCCGAACCCAGCATGTAGAGCAGCGACCACATCGCGAACTTGCGGCCTTTGTCGGTCTCCAGACCGAACTCGACCAGCATTCGCTCGACGCCGCTGGCCATCGCTGCGGGCGAAACCGCTCCGAGATCATCGGTCCCGAAGAAGCGCCGCATCTGGTCGTCAAATTCCATCCAAGGCGTCTCCTCAACTCACGTATCGCCTTGCCGACTTGCCTTGCGGCCTAGCTGGCTGCGTTGATCCGCGCCTCTACATCCGCAAGGCGGGTTACCAGCTCCTCGAAGGAGGGCGGCTCCTCCATGAACATTTCGGCCATTGCGGCATAGTCCGCCGCCAGTTCCTCGCACATCGCTTCGGTCACCGACAGCCGCAGCGTGCTGAGCTGCGCCGTCCCATACGAGGCCTTGGCATCGGCAAAGAGCAGGCTCTTGTTCCTGACAACCTGCTCCAGCAGTTCGCGCTGGGCCAAAGCCCGCTCGGTTACCCCGGCAGCGTCGAGCATGAACACATCATAGTAGTGGCGCGAAAGACCTGGTCTCAATTTACCGCTGTGATGCAGCGCATGGAGGATCGTTGCCTTTTCCCAGTAGGTCCTTTCAAGCGCCAGCGTCGGCACCGTCGTTGATGCATCGGGCACTTCGCCTGGGAAGTCCTCGGCGACATAGGGCAGAATGTCCCGCTGCTCGAATGGTTCAGGATCGCCCCTCGCCCCGAATTCGAGCTTGATCCGCGGCTGCACATAGCCGGTATGGCCGCCATAATTGGCGCCATAGTCCAGGCCATATCCCGACGACGCTGGGTAGTTGAACAGGACGGTCTGCAGATCCCTGTCATCGGGATCGGCCTCGATGCTCCAGCCCTCGCGGGTGCCCAAGACCTCTTCGATTGCTTGCGCCAGCGTCGGTAACAGGATCGTCGCAACCCATTCCTGCGCGGCAGCGCCGAGCGCTTTGCCGCGGCGTTCGCGTTCCTTGCCGCTAATCTCGCTGGCCATCGGCGAAGCGACCTCGCCGAGCAGCGGTGCAGCGCGATTGATGGTGAGATCGATGTCCTCGGAGAACCGCTTGATGATCCCGAATGCCTTGGAGAGCGAGGTCCCGCCCTTGAAGGTTAGAACCCCAGCCAGTTCAGACACTCCCATCAGTCGGCGCAGGGTCCAGCAAACCCAGAAGTCCTTCTCGACGATGAGTGGTGTGAGATCGCGGCGCGCGGCTGCTTCGGCAAAGAAGGCCCGCCGCTCATCGGCAGGCCGCCGGGCGAACTCATCCATGGTGCGCCGCCCCGATCTTCAGCACGACATCGCCCATCCACCCCGGCATCTGCGCGCGGCCTTTGAGCAGTGCCTGAACGTCCTTGTCGTCGAGCCGGGCTGCGAGCTGCGAAATCGCATCGGCATCGACCTTGTCGCGCCCGAGCCCGGCCAGGAACTGGACCACACCGTTGGCAGCCTCCGAGGCGTGACCTAGGACCGGCGCACGGCTGTGCTTAAGCGTAACACTGCGGCCTGCGGCCTTGCTCACGCGGGTTCGTCCCGTCGTCGCATAGCTCGTTCTCGCCGGCACTTGCGTTGAAAGGCCGAGCCTGTTCGCCGCCGCGGCGGCTGAGGGCGCAAGTCTATCGCCGCTTTGCGCCGATACGGCCTGCGCGATCATATCGGCGTCCGGTGTCAGTGCGCCCAGCTTGTCATGCAGTCGCGGATAGTCATAGAGACCGCGTCCGATCCTGCGGATCTCGCCCGCTTGCGCGAGGCGCGACAGTGCCATGTCGACCGAGCCACGCGTGCCGAAGTCGATGAAGTGCTTGGGAGTGAAGACCCACCCCCTCCCTTTCGCGCGAACGCGCTTCATGATTTTGTCAGCCATGGCGGACATGATTCGAGCGCTCCTTTCGTTAGAAACTAGCACATATATTTCTAACAAACCATATCCTCCGGAAGGGCTCCCTGATGACGATCATGATCATCGCCACCGCCTGCACGCCGATCATCAACATTGGGCATTCCAGCGACGGATATGCCTATCATCGGCGGGGTGCCAGCCAACGCCGGTCCGACGAGAAGGAGCGGCCCCGCCAAGATTGTCGCACTCGGTCCCGCGCGCCCTTGCGGGCTGCGCTCCTGCGGGTGCGGCGTTCCTCGCATTGGGCCGCCGGCACTCTCGCCTGCGTCTTCGTCGCCGTCCCGAGCCCGTGCGCTGCACCGGGCCACGGGCCGACTGACAGTCTCCGGCAAGGGGTCCGTCCTTTGTTGCTGGCCGCGCCGGAGCGGCGCAGTCAGGGCGCCCCGCTTCCAACGTGAGTTCTGCCTTGCCGAGGGCGCAATGGCGGGGCGCAGAGGATATGGCGTTTTGCGGTTAACCCCGAACGCCCAGAGGGGTTCGGGGGCAAAACCGTAATCTCTCTCTCATCTCGGTGGCTGAGCGAAATCAGCATCGCCATAGCATGACGCCTGGGAGATTGGCGGCCGTCAAGGATCGCGGGTGCCCCCCGATTTTGGCCCGCGGCGCCTTGTGGCTTGCGAGCAAAAATCGGCTCCCCCCACGCCCGCTTCTCGCGGCGGCAGCGCGGATGCGCCGCCGTCCCTGACTGCCTGACTCCGGCGTCCTTCCGATGGGCATCTTTCATCAGCGTGATGAGAGACAATTCCTTTTGGAGGTTATCATGACGGACCGTTTCTCGAACTTCGCCGACCTTGCCGAACACTATGCGCGCGAAATCGCCACGCCCGACTACGCCCGGGCATTCATGGAGCAGACCGAGCTGGCCAAGCTCTCGATCGAGCGTGAACCGAGCGCTATCGAAATGCCCGATCCCGAGGTGGCCCAGGCAGCGATCGAGATGATGTTGGCAACGGTCTTCGATCTGTTCCGCGACACCCGGATGGAGGACTTCGCGAGCGAAGTCGCCTGGGGCATCGCCAACAGCTTTCATGTCGTCGCCAAACGCCTCGATGATCGCGAAGATTCCATGGCGAACCGGTTGCAGGAGAAGCTGCGCGAATACGATCCGAGCGAGGTCTACGCGACCGACCTTGAGGACCTCACCATGCAGGCCCGCAGCCTTGCTGAATGCCGCGATGCAATGGAGTGCATGCGCGACCATGCCGCGCGAATCTACCTTGTCGAAACCGGCAGACCCTTCTCGCCGGTGCGTGGGTCCAGGGTGTCATCCAAGACCAATGCCTCGATGATCGAAGCGCGCGATTATCTCGCGGCACAGAAGGCGCAGCGGCGTGAGCAGTTCGCCCCCACGGGTCCGGTCGTGGTGTTCTCGGGCGGGCAGCAGTTCACCGACATCGCGCTGGTTGAAGACTACCTCGATGCGATCCACGCCAGGGTACCCTCGATGGCGCTGGCAACGACCGCCCAGAACAAGGGCGCGGACGTGATCGCGGCAGCATGGGCCTCGCGCCACAATGTGCCGGTGATCCTGTGCAAGCCCGATACCTCGCGGGGACCTTCAGCACCCTATCAGCGCAATGCGCGCATGCTTGCCTTCAAGCCTGTCGAGGCCGTGGTGTGCAGCGGCGGCGGCATCCAGGCGAACCTCGCCGACCGGCTGCGTGAGGCGCGCATTCCCCTTCACATCGTGCGCGATGCATCAGCCCAGAACGAGGCTTCGGCGGCGCGGGCAAAGACCCCGGCGCAGCCTGATCGGCCCGCGATGAAGCGCGTGGTGGGCGGCGACGATCTCCCGCCGTTCTGAGCGGGGCCGATCCGTTTCCATCAATCGGAAGGGTGTCCGGCCTCACCGCCGGATGTCCTTCTTTTTTGTCGATCGGTACGCGCGCTATCATGGCCCGGCTCGCTCGCTTCTGGCCCCCGCCAGTAACGGCCTTGCGGCCTGCTGGCGCGCGCGCGAAGCCTTCGCGTCGGCCGGGCTGGCAACACCAGTGTTTGGGGCGACCGGGGCGCTGACCAACAGAGTTAAAACTCTCGCAGACTTGGCAAGTATGATGGCCGCCATTGGCCCGCGTCAAGAAGGGCGGTTCCCCCAATTTTTCCGCCTGAAGGAGGCGAAAAAATCGGCTCCCCCACCCCCGCTACGCGGCGGGCCGCGGGCGGCCCGTTCCTGACCCGGACCAAGCTCGGCCATCCTTGAGGAGACCTCTTCAATTCCTTTGACAGGAGGCTCACATGAACGCTCTTACCAAGACCCTCGACATCCCGGCTTTCGACCCCATCAGCTATGACGCCGCAGTACGCGCTGCCAGCATCCGAGCCCAGCACAGCTTCTTCGACCAGCACGTCATCGAGGACGAGTTCGGCTGCTTCCTCGCCATCGACGAAGGCGATTACAACGCCCTGCCCCAGGACATGATCGACCGGATCGTCCATTCCGTCCCCGGCATGATGGCAGACGACTTCGACGAGGCGAACATCGCCCGGGCCGCAAGCTTCATGAGCGTGGTGATGGATCCCGAATGGGACGCGGATTGCCCGTTCTGAAATGACCATCGGCCGCAGCGCCGGAGGGCTCCGACGAGGGGCTCTCCGGCCCCTTTTTTTGCGGATGATAAAGCACCGCCGGAGGCATCGAGCCCCCGGCGGCGCTGGCCTTTTTCAAGGCCGGTTTCAGCTTGCCCGAAGGCGTTTCTCGGCTTCGTCCAGACCGAGCTTTCCGAGAGCGGCGAAGAAGCCTTCGACCCTCTCGAACGGCGCCTTGCCGAGAACCGATTTTTGCATCAGCTCGACGCTGGCCGCCCGCTCGCTGTCGCGCAGTTTCGCCTCGCGTGTTTCCAGCGCTTGACGCTCCTTGGCGATTGCCTGTCTTTCGGCCTCGAGACTTCCTTTCCTGGCCATGATTGTACCTCTTGGGTTGGTGCTGAAACCTCCCACGCGCGAGGATCGTCATCCTGGCCAGCTTGGCAAGCCCCCTGCCCTATCTGTCACGATTGATGCTGTCTCCGAATGCCAGTTTGGCAGCGTCGGCGTGCTGCCGAGAGGCCGTGAAACACCCATCCGGATTCGGGCAAAATAACCAAAACCCGCGAGCCATCAAAGCTGCAGGATCAAAGGGAAAAGGTGCAGACCGTACACGGCGGCCCGTAAGGAAGAATGGCAGAAATGCGTGGGTTTACAGGTGATGCGAAGTGATGCGCTTTGTAATACAGCCCGGTGCACATCGCCGAACCCTCTGAATATCCGGGATTTGGTCGGTATTACAATGTAATACGCGGCCCTTCCAGGATGCCTTTGCTTGCCAAGCATTGGGGGATCGCCTAAAACAGGCGTTGCGCAATTCCCACCAGGCCCTTTTCGAAGGGTTTGGTGATGACAGAAACAGTTCTGATTACGGTCCGGCTTCCGCAAGCCCTGGCCGATGCTGCACAGGCTGCGGCAGCTGCAAAACAGGTCTCCCGTTCCAACCTTCTGCGAATCGCGCTCGAGCATTTTCTGGGCGCCGTTTCGGGCAGCTCGGAACAGGACCGGCGCCGGCAGTTCTCGTCCGAATATCTGTTCCTCGTTGCCGACCTCATCGTGCAGCGCCAGTACCCCGACGTTCATACTGCGCTGATCACCGAAGCCGAAGCGCGGATGGAGGCGGTCTGTGCCGCGTCCTGACACCTGGTCCGACCGGGCGCGGCCGGGCAAGCTGCAGCACCATTCCGCGCGCGGGAACATGCCGCGCAACGCCGGCGATTTTACCCGCGGGTCGCAGCTCATCACCCACGAATTCATGATGTGGTTCGCCTCGGCGAAGATGCCGCTGCTGGTGTGGTTCTTCACCTTCTGCATCGCGCTTTCGATCGTCCTCGCGCTGCTGCTCCATGAGCACGAGATCCAGATGATCCTGATGCGGATCTACGCCGCTGGATGGACCTTCATGGAGTTCTCGCACGCCAAGATTCTGAACCTCACCCTCCCCTCCGGCGAAGTCGTCCGGGCCCCTGTCGGCATGGTCGCCTCGCACCCAGATGTGGTCATCGCCTGGAACAAGTTGATGCGCGCCATTTGGGGCTCGCTGTTCATCTCGCTGTTCGTCGCGGTGCCGATCGCGGTGTGGTTCGTCGACTTCTCCAAGCGGCGCGGCAAGTCGATCCTCGAGGAGCGGCATCAGCGCGGCGCCATGCTGGTTGATGCCGCCGAGCTTGCCAATGTCATCAATGCCCACAACCGCGATATGCTCGGCGCAGAGATCGCCGAACGCCTGCCCGGCAAGAGCTTCGACGAGGTCATGAAAATGAGCCTCGCGACGCGCAAGGAGGCGGGCATCCATCACGTCTATTCGATCGCAGGTGTGCCCTACCCCTGGCGCACCGAACAGGCCCACACCATCATGATCGGCTCGACCGGCACGGGCAAGACGACCCAAATGCGCGCGCTCATTGCGCAGATGCGCGCGCGGCGCGATAGGGCCGTCGTGTTCGACCTCACCGGGGCCTATGTCGAGGCGTTTTACGACCCCGAGACCGACACCATCCTCAACCCGATGGACGAGCGCTGCCCGAGCTGGTCGGTCTTCGCCGAAGCCAAAAACCATGCCGACTTCACCGGGATCGCCGCCGCTCTGCTTCCTGCCGACGGCGGGGGCGCCGAACCCTTCTGGATGTTGGCCGCGCGCACGCTGTTCGTCGAGACCTGCATCAAGCTCATCAAGCTTGGCGAGGCGACCAACCAGGCGCTCGCCAGCAAGCTGATGATGGCTGACCTCAAGGAAGTCCATAAACTCCTCGAACACACCGTCGCCGACCCGCTGACCGCGCCTGAGGCGGCCAAGATGGCCGAGTCCATTCGCGCCGTGTTCAATACCAATGCCCAGGCCTTGCGCTTCCTCCCCGAAGGCAAGGAGCCGTTCTCGATCAGCGACTGGATCCGCGCCGAGGACAAGCCGGGAGCGATCCTGTTCATCACCTCCTCGCACAACGAACTGGTGCTCAACCGGGCGCTGCTGTCGCTCTGGATGAACCTTGCCGTCCACACGCTGATGCGCCTGCCTCGCACCCGGGACTTGCGCACCTGGTTCTTCTTCGACGAGGTTCACGCGCTCCACCGCCTGCCCGCGATCGAGGACGGTTTGCAAACCGCCCGCGGCTTTGGCGGGGCCTTCGTGCTTGGCATCCATTCGTTCGCCAAGCTCGCGGAAACCTATGGCAAGGAAGGCGCGCAGAACCTTGCCTCGCTGGCACGCACCAAGCTGATCCTGGCTGCCGCCGATCGCGACACCGCCGAGCACTGCTCGGACTACATCGGTCACCGCGAAGTGCGGATGATGGATGAGGCCTACAGCTACGGCTATTCCAACATTCGCGACGCCGCGACGATCACCCCGCGCTCCGAAGTGCAGCCGCTCGTCCTGCCCGATGACATCATGAAGCTGCCATCGCTCAGGGGCTTTCTCGTGTTCCCCGAAGGCTTCGATGCTGCCCGGATCAAGCTCACTTACAAGGACTATCCCAAGGTCGCCGAAGGCTATGTACTGCGCGAGCATGTCGAGCCCATCGAATTCATGCGCGAGGCGCAAGGTGACGAGGCCGAGGAGGCGGGCGGTCGAGAAACCAAGGACGAGCTCGAACTGGCCCGGGACAACGCGCAAGACGAGGCGCTGACGCAAGCCCGCACGCCTGCCCCGAAACAGGAAGAGCTCAACTTCCCGGTAGCGCCGCCGGTCGGTCCAAGCGATCTCCCGGTGTCGAGTTTGGGGCGCTCGATGATTGTCAGTCAGGCGATCGCTGGCAGCCCGTCCCAGTCCCAAGCCCGCGAGTCTGAAGCCGGGCCCAAGTCGGTCTCGCAGTCGGCAAGACCCGTGCCCCAGCGTCAGTCGCAGGCCGCCCGTGAACTTGGCGAAGCGGTCGATGACCGGGGCCGCGATGGCCGAACTCGTGAGGGCGCCAGGGAAGCCGGGTTGGCTAAGGAAGCCGAGCTGGATAGTCCCGCCACCGACGACGGACTGGAGATTTAGCCCATGCACTCCATCGCATCCGTCCGTTCGTCGAGCGGCGCTGCCGACTATTTCGCGAGCGACAACTACTACACGCCTGAGGAGAACGCGGAAGCTGGGGTCTGGGGCGGCGAGGGGGCGCGCGCACTCGGACTAGAGGGCCAAGTCGAGCGGTATCAGTTCGAGGGCATCCTCAATGGGCGCCTGCCCGATGGGGAGATGGTCGGGCAGGTCGAAGGGCGGCGGCTCGGTCTCGATCTCACATTTTCGATGCCCAAGTCTGCGTCGATCCTGGCGCTCGTCAGCGGCGATCGGCGGATCCTCGATGCCCACCTTGCCGCAGTCAAATCGACCATGTCGCAGCTGGTCGAAAAGCAGTTTGCCGAGAGCCGGAACTACGAGCGCAGCCGTAGCGGCGAGCCCCAGAAGACGGGCAATCTGGTCTATGCCCTGTTCGCCCATGACACGAGCCGCGCGCTCGATCCGCAGGGGCACATCCATGCCGTCGTCGCCAACCTGACCCGCGAACCCAAAGGCACCTGGAAGGCGCTGTGGAACGGCGAAATTTGGAAGAACAACACCACAATCGGCCAGTTCTACCACGCCGCATTCCGCGCCCAGTTGCAGAAGCTCGGCTACGAGACCGAGGCCGCCGGCAAGCATGGTTCGTTCGAGATTAAGGGTGTGCCCGCCGAGGTCATCAAGGCCTTCTCGACCCGGGCCAACGAGATCGAGGCCAAGATCGCCGAAACCGGCGCCACCAGCCTCGCGACCAAGAAGCAGATCACGCTCTATACCCGCGATCCCAAACTGGTGCCCGAGGATCGCGGCACGCTTGTCGAGGGCTGGCAGCAACGCGCCGCCGAGCTGGGGTTCGATGGCAAGGGCCTGGTGGCCGAAGCCAAGGCACGCGCGGATGTGCAGGCCCGGCCCACGTTTCGCGAGACGGCCACGGCGGCGATCGGCGAAGTCGCCACCCGGATCAATGCGGCGCTGCGTACGCCGAGCCCGCTTGCAGTGAGCGGCGCGGCAGCACTCTTCCTGCCTGCCGAAACCATCAAGGCCCAACACGCGACAGCTTCGGCGATCCGCCACCTCTCCGAGCGCGAAGCGGCCTTCTCGCCCCAAGCGATCCTGGCTAGCGCTCTCGGGTTCCAGATCAAAGGGCTCGAGGGCGGCGCGGTGGTCCAGCGGATCGGCGAACTGGTGCGCGAGGGTCATCTGATTCCCGGCAAGTCCGACCGGCTCGACGGGCACTTCGACCTCGTGACCACGCCGGCGGCATTGGGAACCGAACAGCGGATCCTCGATACGATCGAGAGGGGGCACGGGACAGGCCGCGCATTTATGCCGCCCGAGGCGGCGATGGCGCGGCTGCAGGAAGCGGCGCGCGAACTGGGGCGCGAGCGCGCCGGGGTCGACACCTGGCAATTGAATGAAGGCCAACTTGCCGCGGGCGTCGCAATCCTCTCCGGCGGCGACCGTTTCCTCAATGTCCAGGGCGTCGCCGGTGCGGGTAAATCGACGCTGCTGGGCGCGCTCGACAAGGTCCTGGACGCCGAAGGGGTCAAGCTGGTCGGCCTCGCTTTCCAGAACAAGATGGTCGCCGATCTGCGAGGTGGCGGGGGCCAGGGCATGTCGGCCGACCAGATGCGCGCGGCGGGGATCGAGGCCTATACGATCGCCCGGTTCCTCAGCACCTATGCCTCGGCTGCCGCTGCCGGGGCCGGCGAGCGATTCGAGGCGGCCAAAGCAGCGCTCGCCAACACCGTCATCATCACCGATGAAAGCTCGATGGTCTCCTCGCACGACATGCTGCGCCTGACCACGCTCGCCGAGCAACTCGACCTGGCCAAGGCGCCGTTCATGGGCGACCGCCAGCAGCTCTCGGCGATCGAGCAGGGCAAGATGTTCGCGGTGTCGCAGGCCTCTGGTCAGGCGACTGTGCGGATGGACGAGAACATCCGGCAGAAGAACTCCCCGCTCCTCCTCGCCGTTGCCGGCCTCTCGAATGAGGGCCATGCCGGCCTCGCGCTCGAATTGCTCGCGGCGCACGGCCGAGTGATCGAGGCAGGTCCCGACCATGTCGCCCGGGCAGCCGAGCTATGGTTGTCGCTGACGCCCGAGAAGCGCGAGGCGACCGCGATATTCACCGCCGGCCGCGCCGACCGCGCCGAGATCAACACGCGGGTCCAGGCGGGACTGCTCAAGGAGGGCACGCTCACTGGCGCCGGCGTCGCTCTCACCACGCTGCAGAGCGCCAATGCGGCGCGCGAAGAGCTGCGCTTCGCCTCGACGTACCGGACCGGCCAGGTGGTCGAGGCGCGGATGGATGTGCGCGAGATCGGTCTCGGGCGCGGCGAATATCAGGTCAGCGAGGTGCGCAAGGACGGCAAGGTCGTGCTGGAGCGCGATGGCAAGCGCAAGATCATCGATCCTGACCGGATCAATCCCGATCACCGTTTCGACCGGCTTGGGCTCTACGAGCAGAAGCAGGTCAGGATCCACGACGGCGAGACTGTGTTCTGGCGCGACAAGGACGCTGGTCGCGACATTGCCAAGTCGACCTATGCCACGGTACTTGAGGCGCGCGCGGAAGGCATCCGCGTTGAGCTGGCCGACAAGCGTCAACTGGTTCTGGCACCGGGCGATCCGATGCTGCGGCGCCTCGATCTTGGCTATGCGCTCAATGCCCACATGGCGCAGGGGATGACTAAACCCGAGGCGATCGAGGTGATCTCGTCCGCGCAACGCAATCTCGCGACCCAGCGCACGCAAAATGTCCTCAATACGCGCGCGACCGACGACATGGTCGTTGTCACCAACAACCTCGATTCCCTGAAGCAGCAGCTCGACCGCACCCCCGGGAACAAGACCTCAGCGCTCGAAGTGACCGGCAAGGTCGAGGTGGAACCACGCCATTCCAATCCGATCGATAGTCGGCAAGTGCCCGAACTGAGGATGAGCCCGGAGCTCAAGGCCAAGCTCGATGCGGTGCTGGGACCTGCGCCGCAAGCCCCGGTCCGCCAGCTTCCCGTCCCTGAAAAATCGCTGGGGCTCGACCTGTGAGGGCGCGGCTCACCTTTTCGCCTGAGGCCGCAGGCCGGGTGTTCGACCGCGCCCATGCCACCCTCGTCTGGCTCGCGGTTCTGGTCTTCTTGTCTTCCGAGCCATCGGTGCGCGGCCTGGCGATCGCGGCGATGGTCGCGGTAGCGCTCGCCGCCAGCATTGTTGCCTGCCTTGCCAAAGCGACCTGCCCCAACCCGTTGTCCCACAATCCGGAGACTGACAATGGCCTATGAGCATGATGAAATCGGCGACTTTGCCAGCGAGCGCGATGCGCAGGACTGGGCCGAACGCAACAACATCGATCCATCAGATCTCCACTTACGCGCCCGCGGCAAGCGGGGTGTCACCCTGAGCGTGCGCCGGTCGGCGCTCAGGGATTCATCGCAAGCCGACCTCTCGTTCGGTCGCCGGACCGGCTTTTTCTGAGAACCAAGGAGACTGAAGATGAAGAGATATCTCTGCCTGATTGTACCTCTGCTCGGCGCCACGGGCACCCCTGCCCTCGCCTCGGCTGCCAGCCCCTCAGTGCCGCCTGCCCCTGCGGCTGCCCAGCGATCGGCCGATCACCAGGTGATGGGTGAACAGGTTCGGCAAGGTCTCGCGCGGCTGCGTGAGGAACTCGAGGCGCGCAAGCGGGATGCCAAGCAAGGCGCGCAGGCCGCCCAGTATGAAGCCAATGGGCTGTGCTCGGACTGCTCCGACAAGGACGCCGGCGCACATCACCATTCCGTCAGCGACGAGCGCAAGGCCGACAGCCCCAAGTGGATCAGCCAAGCGATCTACGCCTGACGGGGTGCGGCGCGGTCCGGGCCACCTCCCACCGGGCCGCGCCGTTTTACCGCCGGCAATCTTAGCTGATCGTACTGCCGTCACTCTTGAATTAGGAGTTTGTTCGATGAATTCAGTTCCGTCGCCGCTATGCCGTGATCCTGCCGTCGGTCTTCTGGCTAAGGGGCAGTCCTGCGATGCCGAGCTCACCATCGATCGCTGGCAGCTGTGCTATTTTGCCGGACCCGAGGGCATCAGTCTTGGCGTCGGCGGCATGCTCGAAATCGGCAGATCGTGCCCCCGCGAGGTCGAAGTATGGGAGATCCACCTGTGCAACGGCTTCGCAACGAAGCGGTATTTCAACAACTTCCAGGACATTCCAGACGGAGCAATCGGAGCCATCGATGTCTCGGATAACCGCGGCGGTGCGATCGTTGTAAGACCCGACGACCCCGTGACTATCTACAATCTGCTTGAGCTGCGGCGCACGCGGCAGTTGTCGTTTCACCCTGTGCAGGACCTCAAACTGCTAATGACGATCGCCGAGACCGACAGTGCCGATCTTTTCGCGGTCCGCGAGATGCATTTCTATCTCTGATGCAGAAGGTGCATGATAATCGCGCGCAAAATCTTGCAAGTTTTCTGTGCCACTTGCTAGAGACGGGCCGCGACCCGAACAGAACCGGGCAACACCTCCCACCATCTGCGCCCCGAACTTACCCATGAACCGCCCTATCCGCCGTACAGCCAACACGATCACCGGCAAGCTCGAGGCAGGGCCGCGTGGGCCGATCCTTCGCGATGCGGACGGCGTAGCCTGGCGACTGCATTTTGGCGAGGAACCGGCGCCTGATCACCTTGAAGGAAAAGTGAGTTTGCGCGGCAGAATCGTTCAGCCCGACAGGATCGATGTCGAATTCTGCACGCCGCTGGACGGTGAATGATTAAATTCGGTTCGCGAAGACTGGTCGTTCTCGCCCGCTTGTCCGTCGTCAGAACATTCGGCACAACTCGCGGCGTAGATTAGCGGAGTGCGGACCTCGTCAGGGGGTTGATGTTAGGCGGCGAACTTGCGGTGCTGCAAGCGCCGATGTTCGATGGTCTGTCGCT
>JBHSCB010000041.1:0-27400 GCA_042650965.1 Novosphingobium lubricantis
CGAGCCACTCCGTCAGCTCATCCCGCCATGCTTCCACCATCGCCAGCCTCCACACGCTGACGATCTTGAATCACGATAAGCGACTCTTGTGAATCTCAAAAATGCACTTCTGCCAAAGTAGTGCTAGACAGAAGCTGTTTATATATTTGTGTTTGTCACTCCCATATCGTGCTCGCCTGCGTTGGCTTGGAGTCGGCCAACATCGCGTAAATCATTCCGACCTGGAGAGAGTGGAAAGGGGACGGGAGATAGCCCGAATTGCCTTCATACCGCTGCCGAAGCGAGCAATCTGTTCGCGATGAGAGGCGAGTTCGGTATAGGGAAGATAGGCTATTTTGAGATCCGCGATGCGGCTGAATGCCGGTCGCGCAAGCTGTGCCCGCACATCTTTTTCGCGGGTATCCGGTGCAACCAGAAAGAGCTCGGCGACATTCTCGATATCGGCCCCGCTCAGCGCCAGGTCGAGCATCCGGACGATACCCGAATAAATGGAAGTCGAATGCTCAACTTCGAACGCCGCTACGACGCGCGGCGCGTCTGCCGCAATCCATAAAACGTCAATGAGCCGCACGGCATCTGCACCCGGCGCAATTGCGATTTCCGGCGGAAGATGCTCGAGACAATTTTTTCCCAGCGGAATGCCGCTATAGATCCGTCCTCGGTCGTTCGCGGCAATCCATATGCGATAGCCAAGCGCATGCCCAAGGTCGCGCAACCATGCCTGTACTTCGCTATGGGTGCGGTCATCATCGTTCCGCGCCAATTCCGCCTTGCTGAGCTGGTGCGCTTCGGCACGGACCGCATCGAGGCGGTTGATCCAGTCGCCTGAGCTTTCGTCGGATGGTGAGGGGGAGGGGTAACGTCCTGAACCAATGTCGAATAAAAGCCCGCCAATAGCGCCAAGATCATTGGAGAGAAGGTCGCGATATTCGTCGTTCAGGTCGAGGATGCCGCTGCGCATGGCGAGAAACTGTTCCCAGCTCCCAAGCTTGACCTTGGACGATGTGAGAGCGTTATAGCCTCTGACGATGGCCGTGTTGAACGGCGGGATCAGCGTAGGATGAAGAAAATAGAGCAAGTTGGCGACCGCTGGCCCCAGACCTTTGATCTTGAGGCTGTCGATCCCCCGAATATGGGCAATAACGTCTTCGGCCGTGTCACAGCAGACACAATTGTGCAGCAGGTGCCCGAAGGCGCGCTGGTTGGCGCGATGCTCGTAAATGTCGGGAATACGGAGCTTGGGCTTCCAGAGGAAAGCATGGTCGGCGCCCTTGAAAATCTGACGCTGTTCGGCGATCGAATGCACGACCGTCTCAAGCGATGACCCGCGATAGGCAACGCCAAATGACCCAGCCTCGATTTCGGCCACAACTTGCTGAATTCCTCGTCGGATCGATCGGAAATTCTTGATGCGTTCGTCCCAGAGGAACCAGCTTTGGTAGGTTGCGCCCGGATCGTCGCGCCAGCGCTCGATCATCTGGCGGATGAGCGAGGATCGATCGACCATCTGCATCAGTTGGCTGGTGCCTTGGGCTTGCGCGACGAACTGTGGGTCGACACAATTTGCCAAGCTTGCCCGTTCCATTTCAACACGGTGCTGGCAACGCCGAGCCGGTCGATGGGTTCGCCCGATTTCAGAACAATCCGGTATGTGTAAGTCTCTGTCGCGAGTGCAATAGGACCTTCAAACCTGATGTCGGCCTTGTAGTTGCCGAAGGCGAAGGATTTGAACTCTTTGAGTTCGGGTCCCAGATGATGGTCGCGATAGGCATTGAAATTGCCCTCGACCTTTCCTGACTCGATGACGATGGCATCGGGCGAAAAGAGTTTCTCAACATCTGCAATGTCGAGCCGCTCGATCGCGGCTTTATAGGCTGACAGAACGGCAGCAGCGCCGTCACGGTCAGGCTGCTCCGCGCTAGCCAGTGTCGACATTAAAAGACATGATGCAGCTACCGCGCTCTTTGCAGCGAGTATCGTCATTTGCATTTTCAATCTCCCCCGAGGTTGTAATTTTGGTGTCAGACTCAAGGTGCCTTGCCCGAATGATCATGTCCATGCGATCCGTGAAACAGATGCATGAGTGGGCATAGCAATAATATGGCGTAAGGCAGAACGCCGAGCGCATGCACCCAATGCTCACGCAGCACATAGAAAAGGACGATGACGGCAAGCGATGCAACCGCGAGCATATATGGGCGTCTCAAGAACATTCAGATCTCCACACGCTTCAGCCGCAGCGCATTGCCGATTACGCTGACCGACGACAGTGCCATGGCGGCTGCGGCTATAATGGGTGACAGGAGCAGGCCAAAGACGGGATAAAGCGCCCCTGCGGCAATCGGGATGCCTGCAACATTATAGGCGAATGCAAAAAACAGATTCTGTCGAATGTTGCGCATCGTCGCGCGGCTGAGGTGCCGTGCGCGCACGATCCCGGTGAGATCGCCCTTGAGCAGCGTCACCCCAGCGCTCTCGATCGCGACATCGGTGCCAGAGCCCATCGCGATCCCCACGTCGGCAGCGGCAAGCGCGGGTGCGTCGTTGACACCGTCTCCGGCCATGGCGACGACGCGGCCTTCGCTGCGCAGGCGCTTGACAACCGCGCTTTTCTGGTCGGGCATAACGTCGGCTTCGATGTCCGCGATGCCGAGGCGGCGCGCGATCGCTTCTGCGGTGATGCGATTGTCTCCGGTAAGCATGATGACCCGAACGCCGGCGGCTGCCAGCTCTTTCAATGCCACGGGTGTCGATGGCTTGATCGGGTCTGCGATCGCGATCACGCCGGCTACGTTTCCGTCGATCCCGAGGAAAATCGCCGTGGCACCGTCCGCGCGCCATTCGTCGGCCCGGGCTGAAAGCGCGCCAACCGACAGACCCAATTCGTCGAAGAAGCCGGCCTTGCCGACGACGACGGCGTGACCGTCGACCGTTCCGGTGATGCCCTTGCCGACGGGTTGATCGACATTTGCGGGATTGCCAAGCGCAAGGCCCTTGTCCTCTGCGGCTTTGACTACCGCGGCAGCAAGCGGATGCTCGCTCATCCGTTCGAGGCTGGCGGCGATCCGCAGCACTTCGTCCGCCGAGTGACCCGAGGCTACCTCGACCCCAACCACCGCAGGCTTTCCTTCGGTGAGCGTGCCGGTCTTGTCGACGACAAGCGTGTCGACCTTTTCCATTCGCTCGAGCGCTTCGGCATTCTTGATCAGGATTCCGGCCTGCGCCCCGCGGCCGACGCCAACCATGATCGACATCGGCGTTGCAAGACCGAGCGCGCAGGGGCAGGCGATAATGAGGACTGCGACGGCGGCAATCAGGCCATAGCCCATCGCCGGGGACGGGCCGACGAGTGACCAGATCAGGAATGCCGCCAAAGCCACCAGGATGACCGCAGGGACGAACCAGCCAGAGACCGCGTCGGCCAGCCGCTGGATAGGCGCCCGGCTGCGCTGGGCATCGGCGACCATCTGGACGATCCGGGCGAGCATCGTGTCCCGTCCGATCCGCTCCGCGCGCATCACGAACGCACCGGTCTGGTTTATCGTTCCGCCGATCAGCGCGGCACCCATCGCCTTGGAGACCGGCATCGACTCCCCGGTGATCATCGCTTCGTCGACGCTGCCCTGGCCTTCGAGGATCGTGCCGTCGACCGGAACCTTCTCGCCGGGCCGAATCCGCAGGGTGTCGCCGACCAAGATATTCTCGAGCGCAACTTCTTCGTCTTCGCCATCGGGCCTGACCCGCCGCGCGCGTTTCGGTGACAGGTCGAGCAGCGCGCGGATCGCGCCGCTCGTGGTCTCGCGAGCGCGCAGCTCGAGAACCTGACCAAGCAGCACGAGCACCGTGATGACAGCCGCCGCTTCGAAATAGACCGCAACCGAACCGTCGGCCGCGCGGAAGGCGGCCGGAAAGATCGACGGGGCCAGCACAGCGACCATGCTGTAGGCCCAGGCAACGCCGGTTCCCATGGCGATCAGCGTGAACATGTTGAGACTTCGGGTCTTGAGCGACAGCCACGCCCGTTCGAAGAATGGCCATCCGGCCCACAGCACCACAGGCGTCGCGAGCAACATCTGGACCCAATTGCTCGTCTGACGGGAGAGCAATTGATGGAGCCCGGTCAAATGGCCGCCCATCTCGAGTGCGAGCACCGGTAATGCAAGTATCAGCCCGATCCGGAACCGGTGGAGCATGTCACGATATTCAGCGCTCGGCCCGGTTTCCGCGCTTGGCATGGCAGGCTCAAGCGCCATGCCGCAGATCGGACAGCTGCCGGGGCCATCCCGCACGATTTCGGGATGCATCGGACAGGTCCAGATCGCACCGTCCGGAGCTTCAGCCGCAGTCTTCGCGACCTGGGGCTTGCCATGCAGGAAGCTGTCAGGGTTGGCCGTGAATTTCCCATGGCAGCCGACGCTGCAGAAATAGTAAGTCCGGCCCGCATGCTCGGCGTGCCGGGTTGCCGGACCCGGCTTGACTGTCATGCCGCATACCGGATCGGTTACAGCGAGCTCGTCCTGGTCAGCGCGCTCGGACATTTGTTTCTCCAACGCCAAGGTTCTCTAATCTAGCACCTTCAATTGAGCGCGACCCAGCCAGAAAAAGCCTGAACGACCTTGTAACTGGCAACGTGTGGAGGCGGGAGGCCATGTGTCTTCTCCTTGGTTCTCCTCCCGCCTCCAGCCCGCAGGCGGGGCGACCCGACGGGCAGGGCATGCAAGAGGACCGGTACTTTCATCAAACTATACGCACGCCTGCCTTCGATCCCTCAACCCGGGTTCAACTATTTGCTACTGGAGGTGCCAATCCCCTTGTTTGCGCTGCTTTTCGTGCCGAAAAGGATCGAGATCGATCCGGTGATGGTATTGAATTGCGCGAGCTCGCGAATATCCGTGAAACCCCCTTGAAGCATCAGCGGCGTGAGCACGCCATCGGCATTGGGCTGGGTATCGGCGTAACCATCGAGCTTCTGGATGGTCGCCCGGAACAGCTTGCGCATCAACCATGACCTCTGCTCACCATAATCGGCGATGTACAGACGCCCGGATGGTTGGAGCACCATATGGATCTCCTCGAGCAAGCGAAGCTTCTCGCTGAGCGGGACCTGATGCAGGACAAGGCAAAGGGTCGCCACACTTGGCGCCGGCCAGGTCGCCGCGGCTTTTGCCGAGAAATGCGCCTGAACGAATTCAGCGGAAATGTGGGCGGCGCGCGCCTTCCTGCGCGCGATGGCGATCGCCGAGGCGTCAGGATCGACCCCAAGATAGCGGGTCGCGCGGTTCTTGCGCGCGAGCAAGGTTGCAAGACTGCCGGTGACTGCGCCGATATCGAGCAGAATGTCACAGTCTTCGGGTGCAATGAGTTCGATCAGCGCCGTGCGCCAGAGCTTTTCCCGGGTCGAGAAGCGCACCCCCACGTCATAAAGCGGTGTAAGAAAATGAAGCCCGGCGGGGGGTGTGTAGGGCTGCGTTTCGGGCATTAGCCAAGTCTCTCGTGCCGGCCTTGCACCGTATCGGATTGCGGCGGCCATTGTTTGAAGGGTTCGCCAAGCTGCGCGAGATAGGTATCCGGATAGTCCGGACGGCCCGCAATGCCTAGCTTTCCGGCGCGGATATGGCTGCTCGAGCTGAACCGGGCGGTGCCCAGGATCATGTCCCAGACCGTCAGGAACAGTCCGAAATTGACATCGCCGTCGGTCTCCGAAGCGAGATGGTGGTGGCGATGCACCGGTGCGACTGCCCATAGATATGTCAGCGGCCCCAACCGCATGTCGACATTCGAATGCTGCAGCTGGAGTTGAATGGCGACGGCGAAGGAGCCGACCATTGCGATGTCCTGCGGTATGCCCATCACGAGCCAGGGAAGCGTCCCTACCGAGATCTCGATCAGTTGATGAACAGGATGCTTCAGCAAGCCGTTGAAGCCGTACATGCGGTGCACCGAATGGTGCACCGCATGGAATCGCCACAAAAGCGGGATGCGGTGACTGGCGAAATGGGCGAGACTTATGCCAGCATCGAGGAGGATGATCGCAAGAAGCAGCTGAGCCCAGAAGGGTAGCGCAGCCGGCCACATTGAAGGCCAGGTAACCAGGCTGGCGAATAACGGCAGGAGCAGGACCAGGATCAGGATCGACCCTTCATTGATCAAGGCATGGGCTATGTCTCGCGGGGTGTCGCCGTGGTTCTGGTTCCAGTGGCGTTCAAAAGGGGCAACCCGTTCGGCCACCAGCGATATCGCGATCGCCGCGAGCAGCAAGGCGACCAACCAAATTGGCGCAGCGCCGCTTGAAACAAGCATGGCCGCTCCGCCTACGAATAACAGGAAATAGGCAGGGGCGTAGGCAATACGAAAGAGGACCATGGGCGCACTCCGGGAAAATATGAGGTGTTCATGCGCACCCGTGGCGTCCCGGTCTTGAACGATTCGCTGGTCCGATCAGCGAATTACAGAAATTTCGAGGCGGGCCAGACCTTGCGCGGGTGTGACGCCAAGCCATTCGACCAGCCTTCGCGTGAAATGCGCCTGATCCGAAAAGCCGCCCGCCGCAGCCGCGTCTGCCAGGTTTTGCGACTGCTGGAGCGCTTCGATCGCTTGTTGCAGTTGAAGCCACTGGAGCAGCTTCGCAGTCGGCACCCCAAAATCGCGCACAGCAACCTCTCGCAGGCGCGCGGGCGATAAGCCCAATCGTTGGGCCAGCGCAGCTGGGCCGATGCCCGGCTCCAAGCCGACAAGGCCGACCTGGAGGCGCCGGTCGATAGCGCGCGCCGCCTCGGTGCCGAGATAGTCCTCGATCCACTGTCTCGCCGAGTGGCCGCACTTAACTGCTTTCAAGGCGGTCGCTTGGCCCGCGCACAACCGCGAAATTATGGGCGATTGCACCGCGCTGCGCATCCCCCGAAATAGCGGATCCACATAGATGGTCCTGAGAACTGTGCCGACAGGGGCCAGACAATGGCTTATGCCCGCAGGAATGAGTGCCGCTTCGCCCGCCGCCAAATGCATTCGGGCGGCGCCGCCGATCTCGCACGGGTTGTCAACCGCAAGGCAGATCTGATGGGCGATATGACGGTGGGGCCGATTGTCGCCAACGCGGGCATCGAGAAGGGCCCAACCGATGCCAAGGAGCATCGATCCCGACCAGGAAGCGGATTTCCCGCTCAAGGCATCGCCATGCTGGCCGTCGGCTCGAGTGTGCCAAGCCAGGCGACCAGCGCCAGAATGGTCACCGCTGCCCCAGCTTCAAGCAGCAAGCTTGTGCGCAGCGCCGCAGTGGCTGAACCGGTCTCGCCATCTTCGATCGCAGTTCCAAGCGCTGGCGTGAGACGCCACCGGTTCTTGGCGGCCAGCAGCAGCATCGCGCCGACCAACGCCAGCTTCACGGCCAACAGTCGTCCATAATCGGAACCGAGCGCCTGTGTGAGATTTTCATAGCCGACCAGAATCTGGGCGTTGACCAACCCGGTTCCCGTAATGATCAAGACGCAGACGCTGCCGACACGCGAAAATTCGCCAAGCGCTCTGTGACCGACCATCATGCGGGTTTCCTCATCCTGTCCCGACGCTAACCGCAGTAACAGCAGAAAGGCGGCAATGCCGCCGAGCCAGACCGCAGCTGCCAGCATGTGCAGAACGTCGCTAGCCTTGTGAACTAGCCCGAGATTGCCTTCGCTGGCGCCGGCATGTCCCGTCCAGACCAGTGATCCAAGCGCCACCGCCCCGGCCAGCGTTACCAGAGTGAGCCTACGGTCAGTCGAACGGACGGAAAAGGCAGCCCAAAATGCAGTCGCCAGCGCCGCCATCCGGACCAACCAGGCCGTGCCGATCGGGGTTTCAAACAAGATCGAACGGCCAGTTGCCCAGTCCGGGGCGCTGAGCGGATTGCCCGTCATGCTCGCAAGCAAGACCAGGAATCCGATCGCCGAGAGGACCAGGCCACCGAGCGCCAACAGCCCGAGCGAGGAGCGCAAGGGCAAGACCGTCTCCTCGATCCGCTCGGATTTCCGCAGGGCGTAAAGCGGAAAGGCCGCCATACCCACAAGCAGGATCAGGCTCAGAAACAGTCCGAGCCTGATCGCGATCATCGCCCAATCGGGTGACATAGCCTAGCGGACCGTGAACGAGAACTGGCCGCCCATCCGGTGGGTGTCGGTGCCCGCCGCCGACCAGGACACCTGGTAGGTTCCTGCCGCGAGCGCGCGCTTGGGCATCAGCATGATCGACTTGCCGTCCTTGCCTATCATCGAACTAAACGCGACCTTCATCGGAGGATGGTCGTTCATTCCGGGCATCCCTGTCATGGCGAGGTCGACCTTGAGCGTCGAGGCGATAACCTTCTCGTTGAAGGTTAGGTTGATTGAACGGGCATTGGCGGCAGGGACGGTGGCGTTCGCCGCTGGCGTCGAGGAAACGAGCTTGGTGTGAGCAAGAACGGCGCCGGGAACCGAGATCAGCACCAGCGAGGCGAGTATGGTGGCAACAGCAGATCTACGCATGAAACGTCTCCAAAAGTTTGCGTTCGATGCTAGATACGCGTCGACCGGCTCCACCCCTCATTTCGATGTGGCGTGAGGGGTTTTGAACGCAGACGCGTATGATGGAGAGAACCGATTGGAGGAGGACGCCATGGACGACTATTTGAGACAATTGAGGCGCGCTCCGCCAACGGGGTTGCTCGATGGCCTCGACGACAGGGTGTTCAGCGCGCTCGCACTACGCCGAAAAGAGACGACCATGGCGCAGCGCTTCATGGTGTTGTCCGCATTCCTTTCGCTCGGCGGCGGTGCCATTGCAGGTGTTGCGAGTGCTGAGCCGGTGGGTCGCGATCCTTCATTGTCGCCATTCGCACCCGTTTCGGCGCTCGCTCCCTCCGCACTGCTCGATCCTCGATGACCGCGAGATCGCGTTGGCTGCTCCTGCTCGCGCTGGTAGCATTCGCGTCCGCCATCTGCGGCGTGTTCGTAGGCAAGATCGTCGCCGATCGGCCGCGACCGAAGGAAACCGAGCTACATGCCCTGCTGCATGGCGAACTGACACTGACGCCGCAGCAGCATGTCAAGATCGATGCGATCGAAGCCCGATTTGCCGTCAAGCGCAAGGCACTCGAACTCGATATGCGGGCTGCGAATGCCCGTCTCGCCGAGGCAATTGAAGCCGAACATGGTTATGGACCGAAAGTGACTGCGGCGATCGATCAGAGCCATGTAGCTATGGGAGCGCTTCAGAAGGAAACCCTTGAGCATCTGTTCGAGATGCGAGCGGTGCTTGATCCCGAGCAGGCAAAGATGTTCGACAGCACTGTGGTCAAAGCGTTGACCGCCGATGCACGGTGACGCTGGACCTATCGCAATGCGATGATCGCGAACTGACGAGCCTGGCCGTCGGGGGCCACCCGTCGGCGTTTCGTGAACTCATGGGTCGTTACAAGGGGCCCGTCTTTCGGCTGATCAGGAGCAATGTCGGCGATCCGGAGGAGGCGCTGGACATCTTGCAGGAATGCTTCGTATCCGCGTTCACCAACATCGGCAGATATGATCCCGAGCGGCCATTCCGAGTCTGGATCGCACGCATCGCCCTGAACAAATGTCGGGACTGGGCTCGACGCCGCGCAGTACGTTCGTTTTTTTCGCTGGCAAGGCCGATCGCCGACGACGAGGATTTCGAAAGCGATGTCCCGAGCCCCGAACGCGAAGTGCAAGGACGTGCCGAGCTTGCCGAACTCGAGCGAGCCATCGCTGCCCTGCCGCTCCCCTTGCGGGAAGTACTGATCCTGCGTGCCATCGAGGAACTAAGCCAGTTTGAGACAGCCGCGATCCTGGGGATTACCGAAAAGGCTGTGGAGACGCGACTGTACCGCGCCCGCACCAGACTGCGAGAGAAGTTCGCGGAACCGTTCGGAACGGAATGATGCCAAGTCGGTCCCGCGCGATCTGCAAGTCTTTGAGGGCAAACGCCAAACCGGCATCGAGAGACGAGCCATCTGAAGCTGATATATGTGACTTTTCATTCTCTACTTCCGTTGGAGACAGGAGATGTCGAGCAAGAAATTGCTTCCCGATATGAGGGGTGGCGCATGTTGATGCGTATATGCCGGTAAGGTGGATCTCTCAGCATACGGACCAGCCATGATACTTGATCGAAGAAAGTTCATTAAAAGCGCCGCAGTCGGCGGATCAGCTGCGGCAATGGCCAATTGGTTTCCCGCGTGGGCACAACCTGTTTCCGCAGGCATCACGGATCCGATCCCGACAGTATCGGGCACCGACATCAGTTTGAGGATCGCGCGTCAGACTATGCGAGTTGACGGCAAGGTCAGTCGTGCGATCGGGCTGAACGGTACAGTTCCTGCCCCTTTGATCCGTTTGCGCGAAGGCCAGACCGTGCGGCTTTCGGTGACTAACGATCTTGACGAGGACAGCTCGATCCATTGGCATGGACTGATTTTGCCTTTCCAGATGGACGGCGTGCCTGGCGTCAGCTTTCCGGGCATCAGGCCCCGTTCGACCTTTGTGTATGAGTTCCCGGTCGTGCAGTCGGGAACCTACTGGTATCACAGTCACTCGGGCCTGCAGGAGCAATTGGGCCACTATGGCCCGATCGTGATCGATCCCAAAGGTGCAGATCCGGTTGCCTATGATCGCGAGCATGTCGTTGTGCTTTCCGATCACAGCCAGCTGGCCCCCGAAGCGATTTTCCGCAAGCTGAAGGTCAATCCCGGGCACTTCAACATGCAGCGCCAGACACTCGGCGGCCTGCTGGCGGGCAAGGACCAACCGCTCAGCGAACGAGTCGATTGGGGCAAGATGCGGATGGATCCCACCGATATCGCCGACGTCAACGGGTCCACCTATACCTTCCTAGTGAACGGTTATGGGCCGAAGGATAACTGGACTGCGTTGTTTACCCCGGGCGAGCGGGTGCGGCTGCGGATCATCAACGCGTCCGCCATGTCGATCTTCAACGTCCGCATTCCGGGGCTGCGCATGAGCGTCGTTCAGGCCGACGGGCTCAATGTGCGGCCGGTCGAAATTGACGAGTTCCAGATCGGCGTCGCCGAGACCTACGATGTCATCGTCACTCCGCCCGACGACCGGGCATACACGCTCATCGCAGAAGCCAACGATCGCTCCGGGCTTGGGCGCGCGACACTGGCACCGCGTCCGGGCATGGCTGCAGAGGTTCCGCCGCTGCGCGAGCGGCCGCTCGCGACGATGAAGGACATGGGCATGGGTGACATGGACATGTCCGGCGCGGCAAGCGGCAGCGATCCGGCAGGCATGGGCGACATGGATATGTCGGCCGCCGCGGCGCCGGCGGTCGACTGTCCGCCCGAACATGCCAAAATGGGTCACTGCACGCCCTCGGAAGGCGGAGCCACTGCCGCCGATCATGCGGCAATTGGGCATGGCGCCGGGGCGATGAGCCACAGCATGCGCGATTTCAGCGTCGCGCCGCAGGTCAAGCGCGATCCAGGCGTTCAGACGATCTCGCCGATGCCGGTCGATCGCATGAACGAACCGGGCCAAGGCCTGGAGGATGTCGGACACAAGGTCCTAACCTATCATGACCTGGTCGCTCTTGAGCGCAATCCCGACGTGAGGCCTCCGGAGCGGTCGCTCGATATCCATCTGACGGGCAACATGGAGCGGTTCATGTGGTCGTTCGACGGCATCAAAATGTCGGACTACCATGAGCCCATCCCCTTCCTCGAAGGTGAGCGGGTGCGGATCAATCTTATCAACGATTCGATGATGAGCCACCCAATCCACCTCCATGGCCACTTTTTCGAGCTGGTAACGGGCAAGGGCGCGTTCTCGCCCCGAAAGCACACCGTGCTGGTACAGCCCGGAGGCAAGGCCAGCTTCGACTTTACCGCCGACGCGGTGGGCGACTGGGCGTTCCACTGTCACCTCCTTTACCACATGCACGCAGGGATGATGCGGGTCGTAAGTGTCAGGCCGCGAGGAGACGCGGCATGAGCCTTTCGCGTTTGATCCTCGCCGGCGGCACGGCGCTGATGCTCAGCTTCCCGGCCAATGCGCAGTCAATGCCGCCGATGGACCATGGCTCTATGCCGGGTATGCCGATGCCGCAGAAGCCGGCGAAGCAGCCGCCCAAACCCTCCGGCGAGAAGTCGGACCATGGCACGGAACACAAACCTGGTTCCGCAGCCGGTCCTGTAAGCCCGGCTGGGGAGTGCACGGCCGAGCATGCAAGGATGGGCCACTGTACACCTGCCGCCCACCCCGCCGAAGCCGCAAAGCCGGCCGAAGCAGGGGCGGATGACGGAATGGCAGGAATGGTGATGGAAGGGCAACCTACAGAGGCGTCGCCCTCCGATCCCGACTGTCCACCCGAGCACGCGGAAATGGGCCATTGCACGCCCAAAGCGGCGATCCCCGATCCAGTAGATCGATCGCAAAGCGCTTTTGGGACCGATCTCGAACCCGGGAATGCGCCCGCGCCCTCTCCCCCGTCCGACTGGTATGCCGATAGGCTGCATTCTCCGGCAGAGATGGCCAGAGCGCGCGCGGCAATGATGAAGGAAGCCGGCGGAACCACCGTGGCGTTCGCGTCGTTCGACCTCGCCGAGTATGTGGTGCACAAGAACAAGGACAGCTATCGATTCGACGGTGAGGCCTGGCTCGGCGGGGATATCAACCGGTTCGTCTTCAAATACGAGGGTGAAGGAGAATTTCGCGGTCCGCTGGACGACCTCGAACTGACCGCAGCCTATTCAAGGGCAATCGACCCTTACTGGAATTTGCAGGCCGGAATTCGATATGATGTTTCGCCAAATCCTTCTCGGACATATGCTGTCGTCGCAATAGAAGGGCTCGCGCCTTATTGGTTCGAGGTAACCGCTTCAGCTTTTCTCTCGAATGAAGGCGAGGTCCGCGGGCGGATCGAGGGGTTCTACGACCAGCGTATAACACAAAAGTGGATATTGCAGCCGCGTATTGAAGCGAATTTTTCGGCTCAGACAATTTCCGAGCTGGGAGTCGGGGCCGGCCTATCCAACCTCGAGGTGGGTGCGCGTCTGAGATATGAAATCAAGAGGGAGTTTGCGCCTTACATCGGCTTTGAATGGATCCGACAGTTCGGCGAATCTGCGCGCTTCACCCAAGCAAGCGGCGGACAGGTATCAGATCCCCACTTCGTCATGGGTGTTAGGCTTTGGTTCTGACGCGGGCTGGAAAAGGGTCAAGCGGTGCAGCGCTCGTGTCGCCTCCACGTCGGGGCCAGCAAGGTTCACAAATGGCTGTCGCTGGTGATCGGCGCGCAGATGCTGATCTGGTTTGCCAGCGGCGCGTTGGTGAGCTTTTTGCCGATCGAGAAAGTGCGCGGCGAGCACCTCGTTGATCGCGAGAGCGTGATCGCTTTTCCGGTGGACGCTTCCTTTGCCCCTGCCGGACAGATCCTTGCGCAGGCCGACGCGCCAGTCGAGGCGATGACATGGCATATGCTCGAGGGGAGTGCCGTTGCGGAACTTGCCACCACAAAGGGAATAAAGCTGTTCGACGCCGCGACTGGTGTGCCACTGCCGCCGGTCGATGCCAAAGTCGCGACGCGCATTGCCGAGGCCGCTTGGAGATCGGACGACAAGCCGAAATCGACGGCAAGCCTCGTCACACAGGAAAGCCCCGAATATCGCGCAGCGCTTCCGGCATGGCGCGTGACTTTTGCCGATAGCGATCAAACCAGTGTGTTCGTGGCGCAGCAAACCGGACGAATTACGGCCGTCCGCACCGGCGCCTGGCGGCTCTATGATTTCTTCTGGAGCCTTCACATCATGGACTGGAAGAACCATGAGAATTTCAACACATGGTGGCTATTATCCTTTGCTATCGGCGGACTTCTGCTCGGTCTAGCCGGGACGGTTTTGCTCGTGATGCGCTGGCCGGTCCGTCGCAAGAGACGGCGCGCAGCATGAAGATTATAGCTGCTTTTTTTCTCGCGCTTGCGCTCATCCTTCGAGCTGCTCCAAGTTGCGCATCTCCCTTTCTAGCGGAATCAAGCGCGATAACATCCGTTTGCGCAGACGCCCTCAAGTCGCACGATGAACAAACGGATGACACGAACGATGATGCAAGGCTCACCTGCCATGCCTGTGTCTTCCCGCCTGTGGTGGACGCAATGCTAGTGCAGCCCTCACTGGCACATGCAGTGGTCGAACCCTCCACGATCACCAGACTGATGGGCGGTTTCATTGCTCCTCCAACGCCCCCGCCGCGCGCGGCATGGCACTGCAATTTTCAACTATGGAACGGAGTAATATCATGACAAATAAATATCTTTTGGGCGCACTTGCGCTCACCATATCCTCCGCTGCGTTCGCCGCTGATGCGGCGCCAGCGCCCACAAAGGAATGCTGTTGCTGCAGGAAGGATGAGCAGGGGAAAATGACCTGCTGCAAAGACAAGGCCGACAAGGCCGAAGCCCATGACGGCCACGATGTGGGTGGTATGGATCGCAAGTGAGCGACGGGCGCGGAGGGCTGGTAAGGGCGCTCCGCGCTTTTTTGTTGAAAGGAATGGATGATGAGAAAAATTGTCCTAGCTTTGGCGCTTGTGTCGACGCCGGCCCTAGCCACCCAAGCAGTCATGTACCGGGACCCAGGCTGTGGGTGCTGCGAAAAATGGGCTTCGCAAGTAAAGGCTGCTCTTGGGCACCCAATCAAGACCGTTGATGATAGCAAACGGGCGGCGCTCCAAAAACGGCACGGCATTACGCCCAGCCTCCAGTCTTGCCATACCGCCATCATAGACGGGATGGTATTCGAGGGCCATGTGCCGATTGCCGATGTGAAGCGATTTCTGGCCACAAAGCCCAGGGGCGCGACCGGTCTCGCCGTCGGTGGAATGCCGCTTGGCTCGCCGGGAATGGAAGTGCCGGGCCAGAATCCCCAGCGTTACAACGTCTACATGTTTGGAGCATCGGGTCAGACGGTCTACGCGAGGCATTGATCCCTATCGCCACTGGGATCGCTGGGGGGCCTCTCGGGTCCCCCCAGTTCCCCTGCGCCAAGGCGCTGGGACCGATCGAGGTGTGCCTTACCTTGCCGGGCTAAGAGCCGCAGGTCGCAGCAATCAGGGCCTTTACCCCATCCGGCACTTTCAGGGCTGCGACCGACGCTGCCAGACCGCATTCACCTCTGGCAATAGGCTCGCCCGCAATCGTCACATCGCCACTGAGCGGGATCACCAGCGCTGGCCCGCCAGCATAGCGCCGGGCAACGGATGCAGGTAATCCCCCCTCGATTCGGTCCAGTCTGAAATGCGGCCCTTCAACCAACTGCAAAGGGCCATCCGCGCCGAGATGGAAGCGCAGCTTGGCGGGATGCGCCGCGCCCAATGCGACGGCTACCCCTTCGGCGAGATGAAGTTCGCGCGGACGCCCGTAATCGTAAAGCCGATAAGTGATGTCGCTGTTCTGCTGGACCTCGATCAGGCTGATCCCGGCCCCAATCACATGGACTGTGTTCGCCGAGATATAGAAGAAGTCCCCCGCCTTGACCCGATGCCATTCGAGCAGATGCTCGATCGAGCCGTCGAGCGCGCCAGCGCGCATCGCGTCAGCTTCCAGAGGCTTGGCAAAGCCGATCCCCAAAGCCGCCCCGGGCTCGGCATCAATCACCAGCCAGCATTCTTCCTTGCCTTGGCGGCCAAGCCCGGCAGCCAGCGTCTGGGCATCCGAAGGATGGACCTGGACCGAGAGCGCCTCTGGCGTGAAGATATACTTGACCAGCAGCCCGTCGAGTTCGGCAGGGGGCTCGAACCACACTTCGCCGATCCGCGCACCCGATGGGTTGATGAACGGCGGTGGCAGGCGATCTCTGCCCCATGGCTTGGCAAACATCCGCGTAGCCAGCCGAGCGCTCACTGGTTGGCCGCTCCGGGCTGCTTGCCGACCTGCTGCGTGCCGCTGCTGCTCGCGACCTGAACCTAGTCGCCGTCAACCGCCACGATCACGTCGTCGAGCCCGATGACCGAAACGCGGGGGCCATCGCTACCGACCAGCACATTGCGGCAATTGCGCTGGTCGATCCGGCCCTGGAAGCTGTCACTGCGGCATCTCGACATGGCCACCGAAACCGAAGCGCATCGCCGACAGCACCTGGTCGCCAAAGGTATGGTCAACCCGGCTGCGATAGCGCGCGAACAGCGCTGCGGACAGGACATGTACTGGAACGCACTCTTCCATTGCCGCCTCGATCGTCCAATGCCCCTCGCCAGAGTCCGCTACCCGACCCGAAAACTCGCAGAGCATCTGATCCTTGGCGAGCGCAGCCGCGGTGAGATCGAGCAGCCAGGAGGAAATGACGCTGCCGCGCCGCCACACCTCGGCGATATCGGTCAAGTTGAGATCGAAGCGTTCGCCTTCGGGCAGCTTGTCGGAACTTCTGCCCTTTAAGATGTCAAACCCCTCAGCATACGCCTGCATCAAACCATATTCGATACCATTGTGGACCATCTTCACGAAATGGCCGGCACCGGCTGGCCCGGCATGGATATAGCCTTTCTCGGCACGGGGATCCTCGCCTTCCTGTTCCATCCGGTTGGGGGTGCGGGCGATCGTGCCAATTCCAGGCGCCAGCGCGTCAAAGAGGGGATCGAGCAGGTCGACCACGGCCTTGTCGCCGCCGATCATCATGCAGTAGCCGCGCTCGAGCCCCCACACGCCCCCCGAGGTGCCGACATCGACATAAGCAATACCCAATTCGGCGAGTTCTTGCGCGCGCCGGACATCGTCCTTGTAGAAGCTATTGCCCCCGTCGATGATGATGTCGCCCGTTTTCGCTTCTGCTTTGAGCAGGTCAACCGTCGTCTCGGTGGGTTCCCCTGCGGGCAGCATCACCCAGAAGATGCGGGGCGTCGGCAGTTGGCTAGCCGCCGCAGCGAGCGAAGTGGCGGCCCGCGCGCCTTCTTCGACCAGCGCATCGACAGCTCTCGCATTGCGGTCGAAAACGACCACCTCGTGGCCACCGCGCATCAAGCGCCGGGTAATATTCGCACCCATCCGGCCGAGGCCGATCATTGCAAGTTTCATATCAATCTCCTTTGTGTCGCGAGGGCGGCGTTGACCGCTGCCTGCAGTGCCGAAATGCCGTAGCCGCCGTGCTTCAGATGGACACGCAGGACGCGCCGTTCGCGGCTGCCGAGCATCGCCATGTCGCCGTGGTCCTGGCCGACCGCGTGCATGAAGCAGCTAATTTTGAGCCAGTTCAGCACGAACGGATCGTACAGCAAGAAATTACGCCAAAGCGTATGGACAGGAGGAGCCGACCCTAGCGGTGTACCGGGATGACGAGAATCGGCGTCTCTTCCCGCGTCCAAGGTCAAAGTACCGATCGTGGCGATCGAGAGCTTATCAATCGTCTCGATTTCGCCATTGGACCCAAGGGTACCGGTGATGGTCACCGAACAGAGCCCTCGGCTGATTGAAACCGAACACACTGCACTCGGAACACCTCAGCGTGGCCGATTTCTCGCGCACTCACGCGCGGCTGTTCCAGTTTCCGCCGACCGCGAGCATGCGTGCGCGCATCAGCGAACTGGATGCGGCGGTTCAGCGAGAACGCCGCTCGTGGAGCACTTCTGGTGAGAAACGGCACCTCGCCGCGATCACCACAACGCATTCTCTCCTCCTCCAACGGAACCCCGCCTCGGGGATGGAGCGAGACGGGGCAATACGCCATCATCCCGCGCGCGCGTTCGTGCTTTCGGGGCCATCCCGGCAACTGGTGAACGCGGCCAGCGAAAGGAGCGTCGGGCAGAAACGGCGGCTTTTTTCCCGTCGATATTTCGGCTGCCAAATGTCGAGCACCTTGGCTCTCCTTGTTGCTGCTAACTGATACGCAGCGGCGGCAAGTATCCCTCGAAAATGGCCTTGTGTTGTACGTGATCAGCAACGTGTTCGCCTTTTTGCAGCGGCCCCATTCCAAGCGGCGTTCCAAAAGCGATTGCTGACCGCTTCTATCGGCTTCGGCGTGTTGGCATGGTTATACCGCGCAGCATGGCGCTTGGGCCGCGAGTCACGACGATAAACGGTCAGGCTTCTAGGTCCGCGGGCTCATGTTCCAGCGCATCTGTTCGATCGCAGTAGCGAGAGCGCTGGTTAGCGCGATCCCGTTGGAGGCGTGTGGGACGGTGTCCGTGCTGACAATGCGCATTGGAAGCTCGCCGAAAATCTCGGCGGTGCTTCGGTCAAACAGGGCATGAACAACGATACAGTAACGGGGCTCAAGGCCAGCGCGCGCGAGACAGCGCGCGGCTGCGACCAGCGTCTGGCCAGACGATCCGATGTCGTCAACCAGCACCGGATTTCGCCCGGCGTAGGGCGCGATGTCGGGGAGGACGACAGCCACGTCCCTGTCGCCCGCCCTGGTCTTGCTCAGCACGAAATGCGGGGCACCGGCCAGTTCGGCGACTTCCCGAACCCATTGTTCGCTTTCGACATCGGGGCCGACGATGACCGGATCTTTGACATTGGCCTCGATCCAGTGCGCGGTCGACGGGGCGGCGTGGACGACCCGCGCGGGAATCGTATAAATGGCATCGAGTGAGGGATAGCGGTGGAGGTGCGGGTCGACGGTGACAAGCCAATCGAACCCGCCCGAAAGCAGACGAGCAAAGCTCTGCGAGGTGATCGCCTCCCCGGGATTGAAGCGCCGGTCCTGGCGCATGTAGGCAAGATAGGGCGCCACCAGCCCTACTTCGCCTGCACCGAGGTCCCTGGCGGCATCGGCCGCAAAGAGCAGCGGCAGGATGCGATTGTTGGGGCGTGCCAGCGAACACAGCAGGATGACCGAGCGACCCGCGACATCACAGGCGAAGCGCAAATAGCTCTCACCATCGGGAAAATCGCGCAGCTCCAAAGCGCCGATTTCCGCGCCTGTTGCGCCGGAAATGCTCGCGGCGAGTTGCTCGTATCCCGGTAGGGGGACAAGAATCGGATGGCTCATCATCCTTCAATCCCGAACACAGCGGCGCCATCGGCGTAGAATTGCAGCGCGTAATCGAGCTCACCGCCACTTTCGGCATGGACCGTGCACAGCGCAGCATTGTCCTTGATTGCTTCACCCAATCGGCAGTGCAGTTCGACCCCCGCCGCTTTCGCGGCAGGGGCTCCTGCCAGCTTGGCGAGCTTGGCCAGTTGCCGATTGTCGATTGACCGTAGCGTCCCGGAATGCGTGGCGCGGATGACCTGCCGATGGGTGGAAACCGGCGGGTCGCGCATTCCGCCCTGGGCTTCGCATATTCCCTGAAACTTTTGCCAGGCGCGCCCACTTTCGAGTGTTTGCCACGCGAGGGCCAACCCTTGCCCGTCGGGGACAAATTCGGCCAGTTCGAGCAAAGCACCGGCTAGCTCGCAAGCGCGCGATGCAAGATCGGCGGGCCCTTCCTGTTGCTTTAGCACTGCCAGCACATCCCTTGCTTCAAGCGCGGGCCCGATCCCGCGACCGATCGGTTGGGTTCCAGGTCCCGGCAGCACACGCGTCTTGAGCCCGAACGAGGCCGCAACCGCCTGCAGCCAATAACTCAGCTCATCAGCAGCTTGCGCCGTCCGGATCTTGGCGGTCGGGCCGATCGGCATGTCGATGACCAAATGCGTGGCACCTGCAGCAATCTTTTTCGAAAGCACCGAGGCGACCAGCTGCCCCGTGGAATCGAGATCGAGAGCCTTTTCTACGCCGATGATGATGTCGTCGGCGGGGCTGAGTTGAACCGCGCCGCCCCAAGCCAGGCACCCATTCTGACGCGCAACGACTTCGCGGATCCGGTCGACATCGAGATCGACCGGCGCGAGCGTTTCCATGGTGTCGGCGGTGCCGGCGGGCGATGTAATCGCGCGCGACGAGGTCTTCGGCATGACCAGGCCGAGTGCTGCAATGATCGATACAACGATTGGTGTCGTGCGGTTGCCCGGCAATCCGCCGACGCTGTGCTTGTCGACGATCACTTGTTGCGGCCAGGACAGCCGTTTTCCCGCGTCAACCATCGCGTGGGTCAGGCCAATCATTTCCTGAAGATCGAGCGGAAATGCCGAGCAGGCGGTCACGAACGAAGCGAGATGAACGTCGCTGTATCGCCCCGCGACAAGATCGGAGACTATGCCGGTGAAGTCGGAGCGCTCCAACCGGTTCCCATAGACCCGTTTGCGCAATACATTGAAGGAGGGCACCGGTTGCGGATGTCGTACCTCGACGACATCGCCTTCTTTCAAGCTCAGTTTCGTCCACGCCTCGTCGGAGAGGCCAATTTCACCTTCGACAACCAGTCCATTGTTCGATCTCAAAAGCCGGGCCGCGGTTTTCGCGCTGCCTGCCTCGACCATGATCGACGTTCGGGCTGTCAAGCCTTCGGATCGGCAAACAAAGCAATCCTCCGGCATGACAGCGATCGCCTCTCCCGGCTTTGCAGTAAGACCAAGTTTCCGAGCCTTCAGGGCGTGTCGCGATCGCCCGTGGGCTGCGTCTCCTGTCCGTTCGTCCAGTCCATGCCGCTTCACCGTTGACCCTTCTCACTCTGGAAAGGCATATGGCTCAGTGGTACGTAGTGGTTGTTTAACTCTTCTGGATGACGTTTCTCTTTGAAGTTCATTGCGCATCTCCTTCGCCGTTGTTCCGCGCAGTCTCCGATGTTCGCGCGGCATCCGCCTTGCGCGCCGCCATAGCTGTCTCTTGCCACGGCCAGTGGCCGTTGATCTCGACGCCAAGCGAAATACTGAGGAACGTGCGGACAAGGATCAGACCCGATAGAACCATCAGGTCGTCGAGACTGGGGTTAATGACGAGTGACTTCAGTATGTCTCCGGCCACCAAAAACTCGAGACCGAGCAGAATGCTGCGGCCCAGAACGGCGCGGACAGGTTGATAGACAGCTTGGATCCCCAAGCTGCGCGCCCTCGAAACGAACAGAAAAATCGCCGCGCCCGCACCGGTCAGGATCGTTATTGTGCCGACCAGTTCGAGCGACACGACCGCAATTCGGACAAATGCGTCAAGCGCTGCGCTTCCGGGCTCAATGATGGTCATATAGACCTACATTACGAATGTTGTTCCAGCTGTCGGTGGTGTGGCAGGCGACGCATTGATTAACCGAAGCCCGGCTCTTGGCCACGCGCTGGGATACCATTTTGAAATGCATCATGAAATGGCTGGGCGGAGCCTTATGGCACTCGGCGCATTGGGTCGAATTGACCGATGGATGCCGGAAGGCTGCCACCTTCCAGTCGGTTAAGGTATGGCAGCTCTTGCAATCCTTCCCGAACAGCTCCTGGTGCGGATCGCGCGCTGCATGGCAGCTTGCGCAATCGAGCGCATCAATGGTTGAAGGCACCGCTTCGGAGACCGGACCCTTGGCAGCGGACAGTGGGCCTCGCCACAAGGTCGGATCGAGCAGTGCCTTGTGCTCCATACGGGCGAGGCTGGTACCGCCGTCATGCTCGATGTGACAGGTTGTGCACTGCTTGGCATTCGCATGAAAGCTAGTGGACGCCTTAGTTCCGAAATCGGTCCCTGTGTGGCAGGCGATGCACTTGGTCGGCTCCACCCCCTCGTGCGGCGTGTGGCAAGTCTCGCATTCGGCCTCAAATCTGGCATGCGCTGGGGACAGGGGGCCCGGATCGACCAATGAGGGCCAGCCCTTGATCGCGTTGCTCCCGGACATGTGGGTCTTCAGCGGCACGACCACAACAAGCAAAGCCAACGCCAGTGCGAAGATGACGTATAGGATGCGTGTGCCGCTCATAGCCAGCGGAATCCGAAATAGTATCCGGCCCAGATGTGCAGTAACAGCAGCGCATAGAGGAGCGTGCCGGTGGCGATATGGATAGTCCGCCAGATCCCGAAGAGGCCGGATACCGCCCTCTCGGCGCGAACGGCATATTCGGTGTCGGCAAGCGCCTCGGCGCGACGCCTTGCATCTGCGAGGTCTGCCGCGTCGAGCTCGTCGCTGGCTGCGAACAAGAACCGCCACGGGCTCAGCTTCGCTGGTTGCGTCGCTGCGGACCCCGTGCCTGGTTCGGCGTTCGCGTCGAGACCGAGCCTGAGCACCGCCAAATCGGATTGCCGCGCGCGGATCGCCTTGGAAATCTGGACCAGGAAATAGCGGCCGACAAACCCGCTCCAGACGACGAGGATGACGGTTCCGGTGAGGGCGATGCCCAGCGGGCTTTGATACTTGTGCGCCGCGTGGACGAGCGCCAGGACCGGACCTGCCACGCCGGCGTAGATGTGGATCGACAGCAGGGTCCGCTTGCTGATCCTCGGCTCGAGCCACCGTCCGACCGGCCCGATGCGCCGCGCCGCGACATGAACGAGCGGGAACAGCATGAGGAGCGCAGCAGTGATACCGGTCAGACTGCCGGCAAGGCTTCCGGGGAACCTCGGCGAGGCGTGGACAATGAACCCGAGCGGAAAGATGAGCACGAACGCGAGCAGCAGCCCCATCAAGACGTCGCCCCGCTCGCGCATCAGGCTTCGACCACCAGCGGGCCGCGGGTGCATCGCGCCTGGCAGGCGAGCACATAGCCTTGCGCCTTGTCGGCCGCGTCAAGCCCGGTCTCGACTTCCATGCTGACTTCGCCTTGGAGCAGGCGAGTTACACAAACCCCGCATTCTCCGACGCGGCAGGAATAGGGAATCTCGACCCCGGCGGTTTCCGCGGCTTCAAGGATCGTCTCGTTGCTATCGAGCGGGGCGGATACACCAGCGATCGAAAAGGTTACGGTCGTTGCCGCTATCGGCGCCCGCGCCGCTTGGGACGGTGGGGTTTCGATCGCATCTGCACCTTGCTCGGCTTGCGCCGCATCGCTCGGGGCCGAAGGTTCGCTGACCGGCAAGGAGGCTGGCCCGAACGCTTCGCTGAAAATCTGTGCGTCGGGCACGCCGATCTGGGTCAGGATGTCGCGCATCGCCGTCATCATCGCTGGCGGTCCGCACAAGTGGACGCGCCGCTTGGCGATCTCGGGCACCGCGCTCTCGAGCAAAGCCCTGGTGATTTGGCCTTCGGCGCCGTGCCAGACGGTTCCGGGCGCGCGCTCCATCGCGGCAAAGACGGTCAGGTTCGGATGGCGGCGCTCGAGCAGCTCGATCTCGCGCCTGAAAACAAACTCCTCGGTCGAGCGCGCCGCATATACAAAGAAGATGTCGCCGGGCCAGGCCGTGTCGGTCAGGTAACGTAGGACTGACATCATCGGCGTGATGCCTACACCGCCAGCGATCAGGACGATGCTTTCAGCGTCGCTACCGGTGAAGGTGAAGTGACCAAATGGCCCGGCGACCTGCACAAGGTCGCCGGGTTTGACCTTGTCATGCAAATGCCGCGAGACCGCGCCCTGTGCTTCGCGTTTGACCGTGAGTTCAACATAGGCGCGCTGCGTCGGGGACGAGGCGATCGTATATGAGCGCTTTGCCTTCGATCCATCGTCTTTGGGAACCTCGACCTGCAGAAATTGACCAGGCAGGAAGTCGAATGGAAGCCGCTCGACCCCGGGAAAAACCATCCGGAATGTCTTGATGGTGGGCGTCTCGTCAAAAATCTGTGCGACCCTCAGCTCACCGCTCCAGCGGTTGGCCTTTGTCGGCGGCGCAGCGCCTTGGACAGGAGCCGCAATTGCTGGTGAGGGCGCAAGGACCGGGACAGGCTGAACGCCCCGTTCCAGTCCCGGTACGCCTGTTAGCGCCGGTCCCGTGTCGGCCTCAGCGACGCCCTTTGGCGACCTTGTCCCAGGTTCAACGAGGGCTTGGACGCGGCGCAGGCGTAGCCATTGCAGTATGAGCAATGCCGCTAGGGCGAGCAAAGTCGCCGCCATGAACAGCCAATGGCCGGGGGTGAGGCCCCAAAGCATGCCCGCCATCGATGCATGCGGATCGACCGGCGCCAGTCCCATTTCTGTGCGGAACCAGTCGTTGGCGATCGCTGAACCGGATCTGCGGCCTTCGAGGACAGCGGTGGTTGCCGAGCCGCTTTCGATCAGCGTGGCGGCTTCGCGGAGTTGACTTGCCACGACCGCGCCGTCGGGCTCTGCGGGGCCGTGAGCCGCATTGGTAGCTTCGCTCGCGAGGCTCAGCCCGCGATGCAGCCGGGCATTGGCTTCGGCCGCCAGAGTGTCGCGTTGGTGTTGATCGAGTTGGGGCAAGGCGAGCAGGGCTGCATAGTCGCTCTTCTGCTGGCCGCCCTCCATTTCTCCGCCCTCGCCCCCGCCCATCATGTCCTTCATCATCGACGACATGACGGCCGCCCGGCTTGGCGGCACCGGACGGGCGGCAGGAGCCGGTGACTTGGATGGTTGTTGCATCGCTTGCTGCGGCATTACAGCCTCAGGACCTTCCCCACCGGGATGATGCGCGGCATGCTCGTCGGCCGTCTGCGCCGTAGCGACCTGCGCGGCGCAGATGGTGACGGCGACAAGCAAAAGGCGAACGATGCGCATCTTGTCTGCAGCGATCATGTTCGACGGATACCTGCCATGATCTCTTACATGTCGCTCATCGGGGGCATAGGGTCGGCCTTGTCCTTGGGAGCATCGGCTGCAGGCGCCTTGCCCATGCCGTTCCCCTGCATGCCCGGACCCATCGGATGCATGCCCGGACCCATCGGACCCATCTGATCATCGGGCATGGTGCCGTCCTTCATGGCATCATGCATCTCAGAGTCGCGGTTCATCTGATTGTGCATCTCGCGCGCAACATCGGCAGAATTTTCGGTCTTGCCACTTTCGTCGCCCGGAACAGCCTGGACCGTCGTACTCGTATCGGACTTGTCAGCCGGGCTGCACGCACCGAGTGCCGCCGTTGTGGCGAGCGCTGTCACTGCGGACGCCATTCTGAAAATGTTCTTGCTCATTGTCTCTTCCTTTCAGGTGGTAGTGCTTCCCCGGCAGACGGCGCTTGGGGGCGTAGGTGGGGGATGGCGCCGCCTGCCGAAGTGGTTCTCGAACTGTCCTAGCGCGCCTGGGTAGGCCCACTTTGCAGATCAAGACGCCTATGGGACGCATGCGAAATGTAAATCAGGATCGGGCAGTCGCTCGCGGGGACATCGACCGGACAGTCGGCGACCAGTTGCTCGAGGGCCTGCTTGATCGCCTTAAGCTGCCTGAGCTTGGTCGCAAGGCTCCGGACCTTGTCCTCGGTCAACTTGACGACATCGGCAGCCGAGGCCGTATCGGAACCGCGCAACGACAACAAAAGGCCAATTTCGTTGAGCGTGAAGCCCAGCGACTGCGCCGTCTTGATGAAGTTGACCCGATCGACATCGCCCTTATCGTAAATGCGGTAACCGCTTGCGGTCCGGTCGGGGCGGGGCATGAGGCCGGAACGCTCGTAATAGCGGATGGTATCGCGCCCGACACCGCAGGCAGAAGCGAGCGCACCGATTGTATATCCACCCACGTCCTGCCCCTTTCTCTATGCGGCTTCGCGCACCGCCCCTTCGCCGCCGAGGGACGGCGGCAGAGAACCCGCTTTTAATAGTGTAGTGAGACGGGGCGGGGCAGTTCAAGGAACTGCCCCGCCACCAGGTCAATCCTTTCGAAGCTCTACCATGTCGTTCTTCTTGATCCGGCCGTCGGTCACCTGCGCGCGCGCAAAATGATCATCGATCACTTCGGTGATCGTTATAGACCCTACCTTTACCCGCGTGTAAGTGCGTGGCTCGGACCTGTGGACATGCCTGTACTCGAGCCGATAAACATCGAGCACTTGGCCGGGCTGAGCCCCATCGGCCCGGCCGATGCAGATGACAGTGCCGGAAGGCTCCATTGCGACGACTTGGCCACGCATGAAAAAGGTGTGGCCGATCCCTTGGGCGACAACGGGTGTGGCAGCCAGCAAAGCGGCTCCGATCAGCAGCGGTGTGAAAAATCTCTTCATGACGTTCATTCCCTTCGATTTGAGCCGCTGACTCTTGCCCTACGGCGCATGGTGGGTTTCTCCTGCGTGACTTGCGACCTTGCCTCGGACTCGAATGATGGATCCAGATCCAGTTTGGGACCTTCGCGGCGCGCACCATGCTCTCGTTTGGGCCCCTTACACGCATCATTTACCTGTGCCGACTTCGACCTCACTATACGTAGAGTGCACATCAATCCCCTGGCCTCAGGCGTAGACGTTTGTGCCAACCAGCTGCGCATCGACTTGAATTTCTGGTAGAAAGCTGGGCCAATTGGTTGTTCCCATGGTTACGACACACGCCGCGCCGACTCGGCCAGTTACCTCTAGCCCATGGACCGTGGTCCAAGGTCAAAGCAAAAAACGGCGGATACAGTAGATGCGGACAATGCGTCTGCGCGAGAGCCGGACGTTGCCATGGCGGTTGTCTGAAAGGACATCCGCTGACCAAGGAGGGACGCATCCCCCTGTCACAAGGCTACACAATCTCCGCACTTGTGGACTACACGTATAGGCTCGTCGCGAAGGGATGCGCATTTTCAGTCTAGGTCGAGCCTCGCCGGACAATCGGTCGGGGCGGATCAAGACCTCCGAAGACTGGAGTATACCATGCGGAAAGTTACAACCCTTCTCACTGCGTTTAGCTTCGCTGTCCTTGCGGCAAGTCCGGTCCATGCCGATGAAACCACGATGGTTCCGCCCAAGAAGCCGGCCGCGAGCGCCCCGAAGCCCAAACCCAAGCCGGCCCACCCAACCGCTAAAGCTGGCCAGTCCGATCCGTCCGGCCATTGCATGCAGGGCAGCGGTCACATGCACAAGGGCATGAAGGGCGGTGCCGGTATGAACGGCATGGGCTGCTCCGGGAAGGCCAGCGGCATGAAACCCAAGAGCGAAATGAAGCCGATGGGCGGCAAGAAAAAGATGAAGCCGATGGGGATGGACAAGCCGGACATGCCGATGTCCGACCACGATATGTAAGCGAGGTTCCCCGAGATCCATACCCGCAGCGATTGCCGAGCCCCCCCTTGGCAATCACTGATGGATCTGCCGCGCGCTTGCCCCTAGCGCGCGGCAGACTTGTTTGGAAGCCGCACTCCGCTCCGTTAGAAGCGATCGGCTTTCGAACGCAGCTCGCCGCGATCCCAAACGCCTCTCTTCCAACCTGGGCCCGCGCCATCCAGTGTCACCGAGATGCACGGCGATTTCCCGGGTCGCTGGGTCAGCTGTCAGGTCGTTTGTAGCTACCAATGGCTTCCCGTACCGCGCGGGCGATGAACGGCTTGGCAATCAAGTCATCGAAGCCAGCAGCGCGCGCTTTCGCTTCGAGCGCGCAATCGCAATATGCTGAAACGAGGATCGCTTTACCTCGCCAACCGTGTGTGCGTGGCGACAACTACGATGGCCGGTTGAGCGGCAACTATGATGGCCGGTAGGATCGGTTGTCTGGGCTGATCGTAGGGAGGGGCGTAGCCCCGACCGGAGAGCGGACCAGACAACCGGTGGCGA
>JBHSCB010000042.1:0-21953 GCA_042650965.1 Novosphingobium lubricantis
GCGCCGGAGGCCGTTCCATCGCCAGTGTTGCCCTCCGGTTCCGCTTCGCTCCACCTACGGCCAACACTGGCGATGGAGGCGCGAATGCACTAACAATCCACCCGGACCACTCGGTGGGGGCCGGTCAACCGGGCTTGAGCACCTTACCAGAAGGCACCGCGATGACCTGCCCTGCCCCCTCCTGGTCGGTTTTCGAATGCCGGATCGTCAGCTTAAGCCCCTCGCGCACAAGTTCGAGGTCAGCCAACTGCAATGCGACTAATTCGGAACGCCTCAGCGCCGCCGCCAACCCAAGTGCCATGACCGCCCGGTCGCGGATCGCTCGTGGACTCTGGCCTTCGGCCGCTGCGAACATCCGAGCCAGATCGGCGGCCAGAATAGCACTCTTCTTGCGCGTCGGCCGCGCGCGTTGCTCACGCCGGATCCCCGCAAGTGTGTCGCCAATGACATCGCGCGGATCGCGATGCTGGGGTGCGACCTGACCTGCCTGCCTGTGGTGCCAGGCGATGGCGGCAAGGTGCCGCCCGATGGTGCTGTCCGCCCTCCCCGCCTGCGCCAGCGAGGCAAGGTATGTGGCCACTACCTCCGGCATAGCCGGCATAGGCTCAAGATCGCGCGTCCAGCACCATTCTTCGAACTGCCGCCAGTCACTGTCATACGCCCGCACGGTGTTGGCGGCCTTGGAGCGCGCACGGTATGAGCGGGCAGCTTCAATCTCAGCCATGAGCTGAGGCGGGATGGCATTCCCCAAGGGCGCGAGCGCAGCCTCATCTGAGAGCCCCAAAGCCCTGCTGCTGTCATCATCCAAGGCGACACTCCTCCAGCTTCAATGCCGCTGCTGTGCCCTGCCCTGGCCTTCGGGTCGGGCGACGTATCAGCGAATATCGTCTGCTTTATATAGATTTGCGCATCGTCCGTGAAGGGCATTTATCGGACAGCAAATCAACCGTACAAGCTGGGTATACTTTTTAGGCCGTTCATATACTATTTGCCCGATGGCGCCTTACCCTCCCCCTTGGCAACTGACCCTTGCGCGGATCGAAGGCGCCCTCCCCTTCATCTCGCCGGAGCTCGCCGAGTGTCTGGCGATGGCCTCATTGCGGCGTCTTTGGCGCGTGCATGTTCGAGACTATCCCTTTGATAATCTAGGAATCGCACACAACCCGGGCATTAATGCGAGCGAACTTGTCCGATCATGGTACTCGGAGGAGCGGCGGCAATTTCTGTCGTGGATCGGCCGACGTGCGTCCCCTGTCCTCGCCAAGGCTGCCAGGCAGGTGCTGGCAGCCAAATGCCAGACCGAAGGCTTCACCGAGGCCTACACACCCGCAGACAATGCGCTCGCGCGGCTCGACGCTCTGCTCCCCAGCAGGGATCCCGACGGCACGCTGATCGAGTGGCTTGAGGAACTGCGAACCGAGGAATTCGACTTTTTCGAAGGCGGCAGCGAAATGGTCCAGGTCGGCGGGTTCGCAATCACGCGTTCGGCGCCGCGTGGCGCGGCCTGGGCTGCCTCATTGGCTGCGGCCATCAGGCCCCACCTTTTTGGGTTGGGCTCGGCCCCGCTGGCGCTTGCAGGCATCATGCCGCGGGCCTTGTTCCGCGAATTCCACGAAGAACCCCTGCCCGCCCTTCTCCGTTCAGCGCTTCAGACGGCCACTGACAATGCCGCGGCCGATTTGCGGGTGATGCGAGAGGCTGTCACTTTGGCCGACAAGCAGCTGGCCGGTCGGCTGTATGCCTCCTCAACCGCTCCGCAGGCGTGGCGCATGATCGTCAGCCTTGGTCCCCTTACCAGAGCGGAGCTTGCCAGATGCCTAGGCGTGACAAAGCGAACCGCTTCGCAATCGGTGTCCTCATTGCAGGAGGCAGGCATGGTGCGCTTGCGCGAGACCGATAGTGCTATTGTACCGGCCAATGCTGATCTAGTACCGCGCGAATAGCCTCTTCGGCTTCCTGCCGCGTCGCACCACCCTTGTTCAGCAAGGTAATGCGGACACCCTTGCGATCAGCACCCTCAATCCGAAGTACAGGCTGGCCAACCGCATTCGCGACGGTCTCGGCCTTTCCTGACTTCTTGGGGGTTCCTGACTTCTTGGGGGGATCAGCCGCGAGTGAAAGCGCCTTGATCACCTCGAGGACTGATGGCGAATGGTTCGTCCGTTCCCGTTCTGCGGCAAGCCGCGCTGCCTCCCGGAAGGCCCTCTCCTTCCGATCTTCTGGCTTCATGAGCGCCTTGAGTGCGATCGCATTGCGAATTCCGAGCTCCTGCGGATTAGCAAAGGCTCTGGTCAACTCCTCGGGCAGGCGGGCCAGATCGAGATAGCGTGTGAGCCAGCTTTCGGACACTTTGAGCCGTTCGGCCATCGTCTTCTGACGACCCTCGTAGTAGGCCGACAATGCCCGGAGATAGTCCTTCGCGCGCTCGAAATCGGTTAGGTCGTCCCGTGCGCGGTTCTCGAGATCTGCGAGCCTGAAAGCCTCCTCATCGCCAATCTCGCGCACGTCGACGAGGAACTTGAAGTCTGGGTAGTTGTGCGTCCGCAGCCAGCTGACCGACCAGTGTCGCCTCGCCCCGCAGATGACCTCGAAATCATAGCCATCTTCGCCCGACAGGCGACGGACAATAGCCGGGATCTCTTGCCGCCCTTGGGCCTTGATGCTCTCGATCAAGTCTGCGCAGCGTTCCTCATTGAGGAGCGCGTAGTCGCGATTGTGGCCAGCCCACATCCGGCACCTTGCTGGATCAACGAGCTCATGCGTGCGCGAGACAATCGCACCGGAAGCGAGATCGGCCAAACGGTTTGATCGCCCGGTAAGCACATTCGACGCGATGCTCGATCGACGCGGCGCGGCGGAATCCTCGGTCAGATCGATCCCGGCTGCCAAGTCGGCGGCAAAACCGCTGTTCTTCCTACTCATGCAAGCCTCCCATTAGCAGAATTGCACGCGTGCAATTTTCCCAGCGGCTCATACCAAGGCCTCCTGCCGGAGGCGCTTTTGATGGCTTGGCCACATCGATCGAATGTCGACTTCGATTTCTGAGTTCACGCCATCAAGATAATTAAGGCAGCGATTGCGTACCGCCGAGCTCGTAGCAGGCCCGTCGAGTTCATAAACTGTCATTAGCCGCGCAGTCGCATTGTCGATCTCGGCAGAGTCCTTGAGCGGCGTTCGAACCATGGCGTGGCCAAACAGCGTCCGCATCAACTGCAGAAGCTCCTTCTGCATCGACTTGTTCTCATCGACCTTTGAGGCAACGAAGCGCAGAAACGTTAGTTCTGGGGCAAGACCTCGGTCGGCCAGCTGCTCAATCGTCTCATCAAGCATTGAGAGGAATGCCGCAGTCGACGAGAAGTCCATCACGGTCGGAGGAACCGGAACCACCAACGCATTCGCAGCTCGCAACACGGACAAAGAGATAGCCCCGAGGGCGGGCGGTGGGTCCATGACGATGACATCGAACCGATCCGAGATGCTCTCAATCCCTTCCTTGAGGCGGTCAAGTAAGGCTCCGTTCCCCTGCGCCATTCTGGCGGCCAGTTCGTACTCGGAATTAAACAGGCGAAGATTGGCAGGGATCAGCTCAAGGCCGTCGAAATGGGTCTTGCGGAGGGCGTAGTCGAGCGATGACCGCTCACCCTCACGAAGGAATGGGTAGAGGGTATCGTCCTCTGTCAGATCGAGATCTGGCACATAGCCAAACAGCGTCGTCGCAGAGGCCTGGCTGTCGCAGTCGATCAATGCAACACGATAGCCCTTGATCGCGAGATATTGCGCCAGGTGAACAGACAGCGTCGATTTGCCGACGCCGCCTTTGAAATTCTGAACCGCAACCACGCAACACGGATCGGTCGGAGCACGATACGGCCTGGTGCCGAACACGCCGCGCATGTCGTTAAGCTGGGCAAGAGTGTACCTCTCGCGTCGATTGCTATCTGTCCTCGCCGGCTCGGGCAGCCTTCCATCTTTCTCGGCGTCACGGATAGCCGCCGGCGTCCGCCCGACGAGCTCTGCCGCCTTCCCGATCGTAAAGGTAGGCTCGCGGCGCGCATCTGCCCGAGCGCTTCGTGCGGAGTCGCGCAGCTTTTCGAGCACCGACGATGTTCGACTGGCGAGCGTTGCAACCGAGACTAAACGCTCGGCTTCTTCGATCTGAAGTCCGTTAGACACATGCCGTCCTTTCGCAATTGAGGGTATGCTACACCCACTTGCGCTTTTCGGTCAAGAAATTCGGAAATTTCGAAAGTCGGGCCGCATTGTCGCGCCGATTCTAGAGCCGGATCAGGCAATCCTGACTCGGTGGGGGCATGGCGAATTGCACGCGTGCAATTCTTGAGCGTCAGGGCCGCCCGCGCCGGTTTACCCAGCCCTCACAAAAGCCCTTCCAAGCAGCGATGAGCTTGGCGCCACGAAGCTTCTCCAACCGATTGCCCATGTGTTCGCGAAAGCCGCTCGCGATAAGATCGACATCCCATCCACCGCCATGCTTTCGGGCGACTTCAAGCAAATCGGCGTGCCCGAAGCGGATCGAGCCAGACGACGGGAAGGTGGACTCTGACTGCTTGATCGCAGGCGCCGCGCTGGGCGGTGCTGCTATTGCCCCCTGCCCCGCAGTTACTGTTTCGACCGAACCTGTCAGCCTCGCTTGGCGCCCCGCCGAGTGCCGGTCGAGCTCGTCTACGGTTTCGAGAACCTCGGGCGCACCTTTGGGTTCAAACCGAAACTCGAGTTCAGTGACCGTTCGTCCCTGCCGGATCTCGCGCCATTCGACACGGAAGTGAGCGAGCTGGTCAATTTCAGACTTCGCCTTTTCAAGCACCTTGCGCCGAAGCTGAGCGAAGTCCGTGTAGACATCAGGCGGGATGCCAAGCGCTGCACGCAGTGCCTGCATATCTCCTCGCCAGGTTGCTTGGCGGCGATGGAGGCGAAGGGCTCCAAGCTCGTAAAGTTTGAGCGCATAATTCGAGCGGAAACCCAAGACCGCTTGCCGGTTAAGCACGGCATAGGTCTCAGAAGCCTGGATCAGCTTACGCGCATCGGGCGTGAACTCCCATTCGATCCAGCCCGTCTCTCCGCCATCCTCGTCGGTTTCCTCTTTAGACCGAGAGATCAGGGAGAACAGGAGAGTCGCCTTCTTTCCGCGCCACGATTTATCATCCACAGCAAACAGGGTGCGATGGAGCTCCTGAAGCATGTCGCTGATCCGCTCGTTACCCTTGTGGCCTCGGCGTATATCGGCTTTGCGAATGCGATGAGGACGATCTTCCCATGCGTCTCCACCTGCGGTCAGGATCATGAGCGCCAACAGCCGCGATGCCGTCAGACTAAGCGACTCACCTTTGACGAATTTGATCTCAATGATGTTGCCCGGTTTGGCGAACTCGTCGCCACCCTTTGCCTTCAATGCAGCAGCAACGCGCATCGCACGTCCGGGGGAACCTTCTTCAGGCTTCTCCTCGGAAGCTTCTACTATTGGGCCGTCATCAGTTTCCATGCCATAGTGCGATCAGAGCTTGATTCTTTGAAGGATTGATTGCTGCCTGACCTGACCTCTTGCGTCAAGTCAGGTCAGGTCAGGAATCAATGTGCAGCCCCCAAGAGGTCAGGATTGAAGGGCAAGGGAGGGGTTACGGAATCGTCGGAATTCCTGCGAGTCGGCAAGCGTCATGAACGAACGCAAGCTAGGGTTCAGTTTTTACAAAACCAGGCAGGAGAAAACGCTCGAAAGGCCCGCTACATCTACTGGAACAGGCTCTCCCCCCATTTGGTCAGGAATGCCCCAGAAGGTCAGGGGAAAGCCCCCGCTCGGTCAGGATGTAGCCCCCAGAAGGTCAGCCTAACACCCCCATCGGGTCAGGAAAAACGGCATAGTCCTCTGAATTCAGGCCATAAATCGGACCTGAATCTGAATCTCTAGAATCAGAAATCCTTCCGCTGCAAGCAGCGGCGTTTTTATGATGATGTTTTTGAAGGTGATCGGCCAGCAACCCCCTCCCATCGGATCAGTGAATCACTGACGCAGCTGTGATTCATATTCCCGGTTGGACCATTGGTCCGTGTCTCTGCCACCAGGCTACTATGGAAACACCAACCAGTCAGTCGTGGCATTGGCAAGCCGTCGACAATTCGCGCAACGTCGCGCGAGAATACCACCTCTGGATCCAAACCGACTTGTTCGGGTGGACAACTGTTGAACGCCGCTGGGGGCGGATAGGCTCAAAAGGGCAGGGCCTCATTCTTAGCTTCGAGGCGACGGCACAAGCCGAAGCGACCGCTCAGCTGATCCGTCAAAGACGAGCAAGCGCATTCAAGCGAATTGGAGTTCGCTACAGCCAACTTCGATGACTGCAGGCCCTATGGGGACGATTGAAAGCACCCGGCGCTCCTCAAGTGCACGGCAGGAAGGGGAGGGGGAAAGCTTTAGGGACGCTTATGACCCTATCAGCACTCCGACCAACTCAAGACACGATCAACCTTGTCACAGCTCTGCGCGGCACATGGCACGGCTCCTACGCTATGTGCCGATGCCCTGCTCATGACGACAGGACGCCCTCATTATCGATCCGCCAAGGATTATCAGGGGTCCTCGTGCATTGCTTTGCCGGCTGCAATCCAAGGGACATCATACGTGCCCTGCGGAATACAGATCGAGTTCGAGGCGTAGAACCCCGCCCAACGCAAAGTCTGCATTCCAGTCAACTCGCTCAGCGTCTGTGGAGTGATGCGGTCGGCGTTTATGGTACGCTGGGAGAACGCTACCTCATTGGGAGATGTCTACCCCTCGATCTGCCTGACGTGCGCTTCCACCCGAAGTGCCCTCTCGGCCGAAAGCCAAACACTGCATTTCATCAAGCATTGCTCGTCGCTGTGCGAGACGGTGGTCACCTTGTCGCCGTCCAGCGCATCATTCTCGACCCGAGAACGAACCAGCATCAGGGTAAATTCTTGCTCGGGCGCTGCGGGCAAGGGGCATGGCAACCGACGCCGAGTGGACGAGTTCTGGCAGTAGCGGAGGGCTTCGAAGATGCTGCTGCCTTCACCCGTCTGTCTGGCGTAACCTGTTGGGCGGCGATGGGCGCTTCCCGACTGCCAAACCTTAAGCTGCCGCTGGAGCTCGACACATTGATCATAGCCGAGGACAACAATTCGCCAGGGCGAAGGGCAGCACACCGAGCGACGATGGCTTACGCTAGACCTGGCCTTCAGATCATTCGAAGTGCTCCGGGCAATGGCGATGATTGGGCCGCAAACAACGAGTTATTTCACCGATGGGATCCCTACTCCGAAGATTGATGAGGACTAATTTTTCCTGGTTATCCTTTTGGCACCAGATGACGGTTCCCGTGGTGCGAACTCCAATCGATCCTCGCGAAAATAGCATAAATGCCTGTTTTACTTCCCAATAGGCCCGCCTTGCGCCATCTTGCGCAGGTTCAGGGAGGTCGAAGAAAGAAATGCGAGTTCATTCGTTATCGGTGACAAACTTTCGCGGCATCAAGTCCGCCACCATCTGTCTGCCTGCGCATGCAGTGCTTATCGGTGACAACAACACTGGCAAGTCTTCGGTTCTAGAGGCCATCGATCTGGTACTTGGCCCCGATCGACTCTCCCGTCGACCACCGGTCGACGAGCACGACTTCTTCGAGGGTCGTTATCTCGCTCCCGCTACCGCCGTGGCAGAGGCTGACCACGATGGGCAGCCTCCCGTCGAGGCCGCAGGCAACCCATTGGCGGACTCAGTGCCGCCGCGCATCGAGATCGAAGTGACGATCACGGACCTATCGGAGGAACAGCTGGCTCGTTTCGGCGGTAGAATCGAGTGGCTCAACACGGCTGATGGAACCCTGTTCGTTGAGGCGAACCCCGCCGGCATAGATGCAGCCGCCGTCGTCGCAGCGCTACGCGTCACCTTTATCGGCCAATATGACCCGGACGACGACGATTTCACTGGTGCCACTTACTTCACCCGCAGCTTGACGGAAGACGATACTCCGACTCCGTTCCGCAAGACTGACAAGCAGCATTGCGGCTTCTTGTTTCTCCGCTCGCTTAGGACCGGATCCCGCGCCCTCAGCCTTGAGCATGGCAGCCTGCTCGACATCATCCTCCGCTTAAAGGAAATCCGCCCCCGGCTTTGGGAAGGCACACTGGATGCGCTTTCCACACTGGACGTGGCTGGTGACCCCCAGATGGGCATCAGCGGAGTCCTTGAGAGCGTGAACGCCTCGCTTAAGAAATACGTGCCTCGAGAATGGGGTGCAAAGCCGCACCTTCGCGTTTCCAGCCTGACACGCGAGCATCTCCGCAAAGTGATAACGGCCTTCATCGCCACCGGCAGTGGCGACCATGCCGCCCCCTTTTACCGGCAGGGTACCGGCACAATCAACATGCTCGTCCTCGCGCTTCTTTCTCAAATCGCCGAGGACAAGCAGAATGTGATCTTCGCCATGGAAGAGGTCGAAACTGCTATTCCTCCCTATGCGCAGAAGCGCATCGTCCATGAGCTACGCAAGCTCTCCGCCCAATCGATAATCACCTCTCATTCGCCCTACGTCCTTGAAGAATTTGGTCTAGACGAGACCGTCATCCTTTCCCGGAGCAGCCAAGGCATACTCAGCCAAGCTTCTATCGCCCTTCCTGAAAGCGTGAAGCACAAGCGCTACCGACAAGACTTCCGCACCAAATTCTGCGAAGGGCTGCTGGCGCGCCGGGTGCTCATTGCGGAAGGCGATACCGAAGCCGCGGCGCTTCCGGTCGTCGCGCGTCGGCTCTCTGATCTCAATCCGGCGACCTACAGCTCAATCGAAGGCTTGGGAATCACCGTCATTAACGCGAAGACCGAGACTCAGATCGCCGATCTCGGTAGGCTCTATGCGGGGTTGGGCAAGCGGGTGTTTGCGCTGTGTGATTTGCAGACCGCGGAGGCGCAGCAAGCCATCGAGGCCGAGGTCGAACAGCTGTTCATGCATCCCGAAAAAGGCATTGAGGACCTTGTCCTCAAGAACACCACCTTGGAGGCCATGAACCGCTTCTCGCAGTCGCTGGCTTGGCCGCCGCATCTGGCAGCCAAGCATGCGGGCGCCGACGTGAACATGATCGATGCGCTGATGGACTATTTCCAGTGGTCCAAGGGTAATTGGGGCATCGCCGACTTCCTGGCCCAGTGCTCAGAAGCCGAGATACCGTTGTGGTTTCGGCAAACCTGCGCGCGGTTGCGCCAGCTGTGCGATCCGCCTCCACCTCCGCCTGTTGCAGATCCTGCACCTGGCGGAGGTGGCGACGACTTCGACGCGCTTTTCAGGTAACAGCGGTAATCATGGTCGACCTGACGCCGAAGCAGCAGATCGTGCTCGCGACCGCCGGCCACCAGCTGGTTACCGGTGGCCCCGGTTCCGGCAAGACGACCGTCTCGATCCTGAAGGCAGCGAAAATCGCCCGCGAAATGCTCAAGCCAGGGCAGCGTGTCCTCTTTCTCAGCTTCGCGCGTGCGACGGTCTCCCGTGTCCTCGAAGCCATCGACGAAGAAAAAGACGTCTCGTCCGACGAGCGGAGCCGGATCGAGGTTGACACCTATCACAGCTTCTTCTGGCGGCTTCTCAAGACGCACGGCTATCTGGTCGGCCTGCCGCGTAGGATCTCGATCCTCACACCGCCAGGTGAAGCGATCGCCCTAGCTGCGATCCGCCGGGAATATGGCCCCGACAAGAAGCTCGACGAAGCCCAGCTGGCCGAAAAGAGAGCGCGCGAGAAGGCTGAGCGCGACCGACTTGCGTTTGCAGAGGGGAAAGTCTGCTTCGATCTGTTCGCTGATCTCGTGGCACGGCTGCTCGAGGGTTCCGCCAAACTGCGAGCAATGACTGCTATAGCTTGGCCCTGCATCATCTTCGATGAATTCCAGGATACGAGCGCGGATCAGTGGCGTGTCGTGAAGGCGCTTGGCGACCGTTGCACCTTGATTGCGCTGGCCGACCCGGAGCAACGCATTTTCGAATTCATTGGCGCCGATCCGGCCCGCCTTGATCATTTCAAGGCTGCGTTCGCTCCGACCTTCACCGAGCTCGGCTCGGACAATCACCGCAGCAAGGGCACGGACATACTACTCTTCGGCAACGAGCTGCTGACCGCCAAATTCAGCAAGGCCGAATACTCTGGCATCAGCTTTTGCTTGTTTCCGTCCAACCGGAACCAGGCCTATGCCGCGCTGGTCACGCAGGTCCTTCAGGCGCGAGCCCGGCTGATCGCCACCGGACGGCGCGACTGGTCGCTCGCAATCCTCGTTCCAACCAAGCGGAAGATGCGGCTCGTTTCCGATATCCTGCGCGATCCGTTCGGTAACGTTCCGACTATCTCACATGCCGCCTCGATCGATATGGAAGGACCGATCCTGGGAGCCGAAGTCATTGCGCAACTGATGCAGCAAGAGCGTGCTTCGGATGACCTCGACCAGTTGGTGCATTTGATATGCCAATATCTTCGCGGCCGTGGGGGATCCGACCCAGGCAAGGGAGATCTGGGCGATGCGGTCAAGCTGGAGAGCGCGCTGGCGAAATGGAACGAGCGGATCGCCGGGGGACAGGCGCCGCACGCGAACAGTGTCATCCATCCTATCGCTGCCGTCCTTTCCGCAACCCGGCAGGTCGTTATGGTCGGCGATCCAGACAAGGACTGGATCGCCATCCGCGCCACGCTCGCTGATGGAGCGTGTACCCGGTTGCGGGCTATTGCGAACGACGCCCGCAACGTGCGTCTGCTCGAACGCGGCAATCTGATGCGCAATACGCTGGAACAGAACTGGCGAGAGCGGGGTCGCTATTCCGATGCGCTTGACATCACTCGATTGGCGTTTGTTCAGGATCACTTCGCCACAGCTCAGCGCCCCGAGACGGGCGTCATTGTGATGAACATGCATAAGGCGAAGGGGAAGCAGTTTGACGAAGTGATCGTGTTCGAAGGCTGGCCACTCAGGGTGGGTAAGGAGATTAAGGCGAACCCGGATCGGATCGTTCGCGAAAACAAGCTAGAAGGCGACCTATCCCAGGCACGTCAGAATTTTCGCGTGAGCGTGACTAGGGCTAAATCGCGCACCACGGTCATGACGCCAAAGGACGACGTCTGCGTCCTTCTGAAATCTGACTGAAAGATGGACCCAGTAAGTTAGCGGCAAACTAGAGAAAGCAATGAAATATTGCTGGTGGCCAACCCGGAGACGAGTGAGCTGCCTCTTGGTGTCTTCAAAGACTTGGGAAAACGGACCCCAAAGCCTTCCTTAGCCAAATGTTCGGGCCACGGATTCCAAGCCCTCTGATACTTTTGCCATTGAGACCCGGACCCCAGTATCCCGAGCGTGCGACGGCCAATCGGCGAGTGATGCACGAACATCGTCGATCACTGCGAACACGCGCTTGGGAGAGATACCGTGGGTCTTCGCGAGTTTCTCTATATGTTGGCGGGTAATGGTGCGCCCTTCGCCCAGAACAGCCATGTAATGCTCGCCGCCGGGGCCATTCGAGAACGTCAGGTCGAAGGCCGGCGCAAGCCGCCAATCTCCCCGAGCGTCCATCAGGTAAGCATGTTGGCGAACATGATCGTCGCGGTTTCGCGCGAGCACGTTGAAGACCATGCGGCGGAAGGCTTGCTCGACGTCCGCCATGCTGTGGGTGATCGCCAATGTCGCCTTCAGGAACCCGTCGTAGTCGACACTCGGCATATGCGGCGAGGCCTCAAGCACTCCGCCCAGACTGACCATATGAAGCCTTTTTCCGGGCACGGGCCGGTCGAAACGCCTTGTCGCGAAATGGCCTGGCCCCTTCGCAGAGGAGATCAATCGCGTTTCAGCCATTTCAATTCCCGCAGCGCGGGCCATCCGGGCGTAGGCCTCCTCCAGCGGCCCGATATCTGCGGGGTCGTTGGTCGCTGCAAACTTGACGATCCATTCCTCACCGGCGCTCCTGGTTCCCGCTGCAGCCAACTCGTCTCCTGCGGACAGCGTGCCGCCCGCGTCGATCGCCACATGAACTTTCGGCCGCGCGCCGCCCGAGCCGCCGCCCAGGCGAGTGAGCAGCGCCTCCAGCTCTGTCTCCTCGCCGAGCAGAACGTGGCGGGATTCATCGGCCAAAGCATCGAGGTCGATAGTACTTGAAGTTTCACCATCAAGCGTTTCAGGCTGGAATACGAGCGCGCCCCGACCTTTCGTGCCAACAAGGGCGAGCCGGTCGACTGCGTTTAGGTCTTCGAACCGGTGACCCATTTTCTGAAGCCGCCGCTTCAACAAGAGCATGCCCCAGGCATCGGGCAGACAGTCCGACAGGAAACCGTGGAGGCCTTCAAAGGTCCGGCTGCGGGCAGGGTGCAGGCCCGGTTCAGCCGGATAGTGCAGCGGAGAAATTGGCATCCCTTCCGCTATGATCTCTGCAGACCATTCGAGCTGCGCAAGGCCCCTGGCCATTGCCAGCCTGCCGACCGAAAGCGGCGCGGCAGTCTCATCGGTCAGCAATCCAACCACCAAGGGCGTTCCCGGAGCCAGCTTCATGGCCTTGCACCGCTAGCACGCTTGCGCTGCGGCTTTGCTGCTTGGCGCTGCTGCGCGAGCAGCTCATCCATGCTGGTTGCCGGAACTTGCGGAAACAGCGCGACAATGCCTTCATCGCAGCGCAGTGCGATGGCGGCGCGCACAAGATCTTCGATCGAAGCCCTGCCTTCGGCCTCCATCCTTCGCCACGTCCTGTGAGACACGCCAGCTTTGGCAGCTGCCGCTTGCTGGGTAAGGTCGAGGGCCAGGCGGCGTACCTTGATCCGCTTGCCGAGGCCCGTCAGCTGATCCGGGAGGGTGAGATACATAGGCCATATATGGCCTTTATCCGCAAAAACGTCAACTTATAGGCCTTATTTGGCCGATTAACTCTCCCTAGTGCAATGCTGCGGGCCAAAACAGGCATTCCAAGAGTGGCGCTGCTCAACGCCTCTGGCGCAATTCCAAGCTCCGCGCTGCCGAACCGGAAGGGGAGGGGGAGGCTGTGGTGCGCATCAGCATCAGGAGCAGCGCATGACCGATCTTTTCACCCCGTTCGACTCCCGCCTTGATCAGGTCATCGACGAAGTCGCGCTCGAGATCGCCGGTGGATCGCTTACGAAGATGACGCTCTTCGACGCAATGAAGCGCCTCCATGGAGGAAGCTCGGCTGAGGGCCGCTGGGCACAGCGCGATGCGTATGACCTCCTCGAAGCAGGGGTGACCCGTCACCTCCTAAGATTACCCCGTCCGGTGCGCCTGGACGACATCACCGCTTTGAGTCTTCTGGTTGAGCAGCTGCCAACCCATACGGTCAGGAGCGAAGACCAGATTCGGTTTCAACAGTTCTCCACGCCTGCCGATCTTGCGGCACTTGCGACTGTCCTTGCGCAGCCCCGGCCAGACGACATCGTGCTGGAGCCGAGTGCGGGACATGGTGCGCTCGTGGCCAGCCTGCCGACAGTAAGGCAGCTGCACCTCAATGAGCTTGATCCCAAACGCCGTGAGAAACTCGCTCTGCTGTTCAAACATGCCAAGCTTACCGGGATCGACGGTGCGATGCTGGCTTCCGCGCTGGATCCTTCGCTGCGCCCCAGCCTGATTCTCATGAACCCCCCGTTCTCCCGTTCGGAGGGAAGGGGCGTCGATCAATTCGCTGCTGTCCGCCATCTGCGCGCCGCGCTCGGTCGATTGGCTCCTGGCGGCAGACTTGTCGCTATCATGCCGGACTGGTTCACCACCAGCGCTAGGCTCTCGAAAATCTATGACCAGACATTCGAGAACTGCACGGTGCAAACAGCTTGCCGCCTTGCCAGGTGCTACCACAAGCAGGGGACCAGCGTGCCGGTTCGCCTCTACGTGATCGACAAGGTTCCCGGAAACATCCGTCCTGCGATCCTCGCTAGATCGAATGTCGCCGAGATTGCCGCGGCGGTTGCAGTGGTAAAGCGGGCAGTCGGTCCTTGCGAGGCTTCACCAATTTACGCACGGCAGCAGACCAAGCCCGGCACGCTTTTCAAGGCGATGCGCACAAGTGCAAAGCCGCCTGCGGCTAAGCCGCGCGTAATCGAAGCGCCATCGATATCGCCGCTTGTTTTTCGCAGCCTGGCAACGCCGCGCCCTCTGGGCGAGCAGGCCGGTGTCTATCTGCCTTACCGCCCGAGCCGGATCGACATCGATGGTGCAAAGGCGCACCCGACCCCGCTGGTGGAAAGTGTGGCCATGGGCTCCATACCAGCGCCGGTGCCGGAGTATTGCCCCAGCCTGCAGGGCCGCATCCTCAAAGAAAGCCTGCTTTCGGAAGCGCAGCTCGAGACGGTGATCTATGCCGGCAATGCCTGGCAGCAGTATCTGCCGGGCCTGTTCGTCCCGGCTGACGAAGGTGTCGCTCTCACTCTGGCCGAAGACGGACACAGCTACCGCAAGGGCTACTTCCTCGGTGATGGCACTGGCGCGGGCAAAGGCCGACAGATTGCCGCCTGCATTCTAGACAACTGGCTAGCCGGACGCCGCAAGGCGATCTGGGTATCCAAGAACGAGAGCCTGCTCGAAGATGCGCGCCGGGATTGGAGCGCGATCGGCGGGATGACTGCCGACATTCAACCGCTCTCCAGCTGGAAAATCGATCAGCCAGTGCCGTTCCGCGAGGGGATCCTCTTCGTCACGTACCCGACGCTGCGCAGTCAGAGGCAGGATGCGACCCGTCTGAAGCAATTGCTGGACTGGGCCGGGGCGGATTTCGAAGGTGTCATCGCCTTTGATGAGAGCCACGAAATGGGCGGGGTGGCAGGAGGCGAGGGCGCCCGCGGGAGCAAATCAGGTTCCCAGCAGGGCATCGCCGGCGTCATGCTCCAGAACCATCTGCCCAAGGCCCGCGTGCTCTATGCCTCGGCGACCGGGGCCTCTGAAGTCAACAATCTCGCCTATGCGGTTCGGCTCGGCCTTTGGGGACCAGGAACGGCGTTTGCCAACCGCGAGGATTTCATCAGCCAGATCAGGGCAGGTGGCATCGCTGCGATGGAGCTGGTGTCGCGCGACCTTAAGGCCCTTGGGCTTTACCAGGCACGGGCGCTGAGCTTTGCCGGGGTCGAGTACGAAATCCTCAAGCACGGCCTGACGGCCCAGCAGATCGCTGTCTACGACACCTATGCGGATGCTTGGGCGATTATTCACCAGAACATGGAGGAGTCGCTCGCGCTGACCGGTGTGGTCGACGAGATCGACGGCACCACGCTGAACGGCGGCGCGAAGGCCGCAGCCCGCAGCCGCTTCGAAAGCACCAAGCAGCGCTTCTTCAACCAGCTGCTGCTTTCGATGAAGCTCCCGACTCTGATCAGCGCCATCAATAAGCACCTGGACCAGGATGACGTGGTCGTGGTTCAGCTGGTCTCGACCGCCGAAAGCATCCTCGACCGAAGGCTCGACAGCCTTTCACCCGAAGAGCGGGCCGAACTCGACCTTGATCTCAGCCCGCTTGATGCGGTCATCGAATACCTCGAGCGAGCTTTTCCCACCCAGCAGATGACGTTCTACACCGACGACACCGGTGCTACCCGTTCGACGCCGATGTTCGACGAGGACGGCCGCCCCGTGCACAACCAGGCTGCGATCGCCCGGCGCGCCGAGCTGATCGAGCATCTTTGCGCGATGCCGCCAATCAAGCCAGCCCTCGACGGGATCATCGAACACTACGGGACGGATAAGGTCGCAGAAGTCACCGGGCGCACAAAGCGCCTCATTTCTCAGGCCGATGGTAGCCAGCGCCTCGAAACTCGCTCCCCCCGCACGAACCAGTCGGAAACCGACCAGTTCATGGATGGCCGCAAACCCATTCTCGTCTTCAGCGATGCAGGCGGAACGGGGCGTTCCTACCATGCCAGCCTTGACGCACCCTGCCAGAAGCGCCGGGTGCATTTCCTTCTAGAGCCGGGCTGGCGCGCTGACCGGGCCATCCAGGGCCTCGGCCGCACCCACCGCACTCATCAGGCGAACACCCCCCTATTCAGGCCGGTCACGACCAACTGCAAAGGTGAGCTGCGCTTCACCAGCACGATCGCGCGGCGCCTCGACAGCCTTGGGGCATTGACGCGTGGCCAGCGCCAAACCGGCGGCCAGAATCTGTTCGATCCGGCGGACAATCTCGAAAGCCCTTATGCCAAGGCGGCGCTCACCAGCTGGTTCGGCCTCCTCGCAGAGGGAACGCTGAAGAGCGTGACCTTGTCCGACTTCGAGCAACGCAGCGGATTGACGATCGTCTCCCAGGATGGCGTGCTCGAAGAAGACCTTCCCCCGATCCAGCGGTGGCTCAACCGCATTCTTGCCCTGCCGATCGGCATGCAGAACGCAATTTTCGATGAGTTTCTCGGGCTCCTCGAAGCCCGGGTTTCCGCGGCGCGTGAGGCCGGTTCTCTCGATGTGGGCGTCGAAACGATCCAGGTCGAAAGTGCCGACGTCATCGAAGATATTGTGCTGCGGACGGATGCACGGACCGGGGCGACCTCGCACCTCCTCCAGCTGGCGCTCAGGACGCGTACCCGGCCAATCACGCTGGAAAGGGTGAAGCAGCGCCTCGAGCTGTCGGACGGGTGCATGCTGATGCACAATACCAAGAGCGGCAGGGCGGCGCTGGCTGAGCCGTCCCGGCATTTCATGACCGATCGGGGCGAACTGATCCGCCGCGTCATTCTCCACCGACCGCTGCGCCGCGAATACCATCACCTTGATGATCTTGCCGAGTCTGCGTGGGCGGAATGTCCTCGGGAGACCTTCGAGCAACTTTGGTGTGCCGAAGTCGCCGAGCTGGCCGAGAAGCTGACAACCGAGAAGATCTACCTCGCCACAGGACTGCTGCTGCCGATATGGTCGAGCCTTCCGATCGACTATCTGGAAGTGAGGCGAATCGTCGATGAGGAGGGACGCAGCTGGCTCGGCCGCATCGTTCACGAGCTCGACGTCGCAAACCTTTTGCAGAAGTTCGACATTACCTCGAATGTCGAACTCTCGGAGCAAACGATCCTCAAGGCGCTCGGCGAGCATCGGACGATACCTATCAAGCAACCGTTCGAGGCCACCATCAAGTCCTCGCGGGTCGCCAACGAGCAGCGCTACGAGATCGTTGGCGCCCCCGTCGATCAGCTGCCCTGGTTGAAGAGCATCGGCTGTTTCACCGAGATCATTTCGTTCCGCACAAGGGTGTTCATTCCGACAACGGCAGCAGAGGCCGTGCTGGCGGCGCTCCTGATGCGGTGATGGGAGGCAGCACCGAAGGCGCTGAACCCACGGTGACTGCGACAAGTGCACAGGATCTTGGATGCTTGAACCCGACAAACAAGGGGAGGGGGAGGGGATCTGTGCCCCGGTGATGGCCGGGAGCAGATCAGGAGTGACCGAGATGCTGATTCCCTTTTCCAAGCTCTATTTGAGCGATGCGAACGTGCGCAAAACACGCAATGACCAAGACGACGCGCAGCTTTCTGCGGACATCGAGGCCCGCGGCCTCCTGCAGAACCTGCTGGTGACCAAGAGCAAGAAGCGCGGCCAGTTTGCGGTGATCGCCGGTGGCCGCCGCCTGCGGGCCATTGGCATGATCATTGATCGCGGGGCCTGGGCTGCGGATGCCGAAGTAGAATGCAAGCTGCTCGAGGGTAGCGAAGAGACGGCGGGCGAAGCCTCGCTCGCCGAGAACTTCCAGCGGGTCGGCATGTCTCCGGCTGAAGAATGCCGCGCCTTCCAGCATTTCATCAAGGAAGGCAGCGATATCACGGCCGTAGCCAAGCGCTTCGGACTCACCCAGCGGTTCGTCGAAGGCCGGCTGCGCCTTGCTAATCTGGCAGCGCCGATTTTCGAGGCACTCGCCGCCGGTGACATCACCCTCGAAATCGCCAAAGCTTATGCTGCGACCGACCAGCACGAAGTGCAGATCCGCGTCTTCGAGCAGATGCGCCATGCCTACAACCCCAGCGCCGACGCCATTCGCCGCATGGTCGCCACCGGCTCGATGCGCGGTAATGACCCTATCGCGCTTCTGATCGGCGAAGATGCCTATGTGGCTGCCGGCGGCAAGGTCGAGCGGGATCTGTTCAGCGATGCGGGCGAGGATCGCTGGATCGATATCGAGATCGCGCACCGGCTCGCCTCCGAAAAGATGGAAGCGGAAGCCGAGCGCCTGACCTCGGAGACCGGTCTCGCCTGGATCAGCCCGGTGGCCGCCAGCAATTCCTGGCAGGCCCGCAGCGAGATGGGCGTCTCCGCTGTCCGGCTCCCGCCCGTGCCCCTCTCGGAAACGGCGCGCGCCCGCATCGACGAGATCGATGCCCGGATAGATGAGATCAACGCGATCTTCGATGAAGGTGAAGAGCAAGAGGACGTCGATTTCGGAAAGCTCGAGGCCGAATACGAGGCTCTCGATGCCGAACGCAGCGACCTCAACAATCCGGTTCGCGAGCTGCCTGAAGAATGGCGCGGTGAAGTCGGCCGCTTCCTCGTGCTCACCACCCGCGGCGAGATGGTTCTCGAGGCCGATTACTACAGCGAGAAGCGGCTGTCGTTCGAGACCGATGACCAAGGCAATGTCACCGCAACGGCAGAAGAGCCAGCGCCGACCTCAGGGAGCCGCGCAAGTGGTGCTCCCGCACGGCCTGAGGCGATCGCACCCGGAAGCGAGAAGCCGATCAGCGCGAGGCTGTTCGACGAGCTCGCCGTTCAGCGCCGCAATATCCTGTCGGCCTGCCTGCTTGGCGATCCGGGGCTTGCCCTCGATTTCGCCATCTTCGCGCTCGCGGACAATCGCAGCTATGAGGGGAAGGGCACCTCGATCAAGGCGGGACGGCCGAGCGATCCTGCGACCGGCGAGGTTCCGCAATCAGCGGCCGAGGGCATTCTCGCCGAGGCCGAGGATGGTCTCGACAAGGCGTGGCAGGAGCAGGGCAGTGTTGCGGCCCGTTTCATCGCCTTCCGCGACCTCGAAGATGACGCTAAGGCGGCCTGGCTTGCCTATGCGGTGGCGCTCTCGCTCGAGGCCAAGAAGGGCTATGGATCCGAGTATCATCCGGTTCATGCCGTGCTTGGGTCGATGCTCGATGTCGACGTTGCGGCTCTGTGGCGGCCGACTGCCGAGAATTTCTTCGACCGGGTGAGCAAGACTTCCTGCCTCGCCGCGCTGACCGAGGTTGGCGGAAGTGACCTCGCTGCGCGCTATGCGGCGTCCAAGAAGGCGGACCTCGCCAAGACGTGCGAGACGATCTTCGCCGGTAAGGCGATCATCGAGCAGGAGGTCAAGGAAGCCGCCCTTGCCTGGCTGCCCGAGGCCATGAAGTTCAGTGCGGCCATGCCGGAGGGCGCACAAAGCGCTGATCCTGATGCCTCCGAAGACGGCAAGGCCGACATCGACGCGATCGAGGGGGTGGTCGCACTGCCGGATGCCGAAGAGGAACCCGAAGGCGCCGCCACAGACACGGCAGTGGCTGCCTGAACGCCTCACCCTCCTCCTGATGTCCTGGCCCGGTCGCTCACTCGAGTGGCCGGGCCTTCTTCTTCCACGAAGGGAAATGCCGATGCGCCGCGGACCAAAGCGCGATGTCGCGCAGGAAATTACCAATCTCATCATTGCACGGATCGAGGCCGGCACAATGCCCTGGCGGCGGCCCTGGAAAAAGACCGGGGCAGGGGGCGCGCCCTTGCGTGCAGGCGGACTGCCCTACACCGGGATCAATCGCCTCTATCTCTGGGCTGTCGCCGACTGCTTCGGCTACGCCTCGCGCTACTGGATGACCTATCGTCAGGCTCAGGAACTGGGCGGGCAAGTGCGCAAGGGTGAGACGGCCGAGCCGAGCATCTATTTCAACAGCACGAGCAAGACCGACGTAGATCAGGCGACTGGCGAGGAGACGTCGAAAACCATCCGGTTCATGCGATCCTACAGCGTTTTCAATGCCTCGCAGATCGAAGGCCTGCCGCCGCATTTCTATCCCAGTCCGGTCCCCGAAGCACCGCCGCAACCCTCTGTGAAGGCAGCGGCCATCCAGGCCTTCTTTGCTCCGATACCTGCTGATATCCGCCATGGCGGTGACCGTGCATTCTTCTCTCCGGGCGGAGACTATATCCAGCTTCCAGAACGCGGCGCCTTCCGCACCGAGGACGGATATGTCGCCACCAAAGCGCACGAACTCGGCCATTGGAGCGGGCACCCCTCGCGGCTCGCGCGCACATTCGGCAAGCGGTTCGGCGACAAGGCCTACGCCTTCGAGGAACTGGTCGCGGAGCAGGTCAGTGCCCGGATCTGCTATGAGCTGGGCCTCCCCGCAGACCTCCATGAAAGCCACGCCAGCTACATCGCCCATTGGCTCGATATCCTGAAATCCGACAAGACCGCGATCATCACGGCTGCCGCCAAGGCCGATCAGGCTTTCAACCTGCTTGCAGCCTATTCGGGCTATGAGAGTGAACCTGCGGAGGAAGCCCATGAAGAGGCGCCAGTTCCGGCTTACGCTTGAGCCAACCGCAGACGACGCGGTGCGGCTTGCGCAGCTGAGCCGCTATGCCAGCGACCTTGCGAGCAGAGGTTCTGCGGACATTGGCGCAGCGCTCGGCGGCCATGTTGGGGTGCTGTTCCCCGGGCGGAACCGTCATGCGGTCCTGGAGAGCCTCCTCGGCAAAGGAGAACCCGGTTGGTCACTGGTGTCCGATCCGGGGCAGGGCGGCTCCCTGGTTATCCAGACAACCGAGGCTGGCGCTGCGGTCTCGGCGATTGCGAGAATCCTCGAACAGGTCGCTCCCGGGGCTCTCTTGCGGCCGATGATCTATGAGCCACTGTCCCTGAGAAGCTCAGGGAAACATCACCGCAGTCTGCATTGAGGGGAGGGGGAGGAGGCCATTGCACTTGCAATGGAAAGGAAGCCGCATGTCCTGCGACATCGATTATCGTTACCGCCGCGCGCTCGAGCCCTATGGGCTGACGACGTTCGAGACCGCGCTGCGAGCATTGAACGAGGCCGTCGATGATGTGCGCCTCGCAGGCCGGCAGGTCGCCACCTGTCCCGCGGTTCTGCTCCTCACTCGCCACCTTCAGCGCATTGCCGACGGAAGGCCGACAACCTGCGAGGCCGACGACCAGATCTTGCGGGCACAGTGCATCGAGCGCCTCGGCGAGCTCAAGCACCGACCTGCGATCATTGCGCTGGTCAAGCGCGGGATCGACTATCGTCCTGAAGAACTGCGACACTACCGGCGCGAGGGTACGCGCGCGCTGCGCCAGATCGCAGCCGGGATCGGGCTCGATCATTCCGCCTACCGCATCAGCTACTACACCTCGCAGGAGGCCCTCGCCGGTGAGCATGTGCTCGAAGCAGACGGTGTCTACATCCGCATCAGCCCCGAGCGGTTCGGCGAACCGGGTCTCGCCTGGCGGAACCCGTTCTGGAAGCCCCCCGGCGCGGTCATGCGCAAGGCTCCGATCACCGCGCTTGCCGACATTCCGGCACTCACAGCGCGGATCGCCCGCGAACTGCAAATCGCACCTCCGGCTCAGCCGGGGCTCATCTGAAGGACACGCACATGGGCTGGCTCTACATGCACCGCGCAGGGATGGGAGGGCATGAAACGCCCAAAGCCTATCTCGACGATCAGCTGACCTACGAACGGGAGGCCTGCGAAGATGCTCCGTTCCGGGGGTGCCGGGTCCTCAAGAGCGTTTTCACCGGCAGCACCTACTATGCAGCCGTCGAGCGCTACGGTGAAGATCGCGAGAGGCTCTACGTGACGGCGGTTATCTGCCTGGTCCACTGGAACCCGAAGGCGGCCGATGGCCTGATCTTCGGCTACAAGGACAGTGCGCCGTTGCGGCGCTGAAATGGAGTATCAGTGATGATGAGGTAAGTTGAGAATGCCTCTGCTCGCCGGACTAACCTCGGGCCTCACAAGGTCTGAAATCCCGAAAGGGACGGGG
>JBHSCB010000043.1:0-20858 GCA_042650965.1 Novosphingobium lubricantis
CTGCGCGCCCTTGCTCACAGGATCATCACACGGGATTATCATAGGAGTAGCGCCTCGGCCCAAATCAGGCCGCGCAAGCTCAACGCTGGGGATCACCCGCGCAAGGTGGGCCCCGCACAGCGCTTACACTTTTTTCGTTTCGGGAATCGCTTTCAGGCAAGGAAGGCGGCGCTCCGCGAACACTGCGTTCGGGATCGCCGCCCGGATTGCGGTTATGCTTCCGCGCGGCTTGGCCGGTTGGCGAGCAGATTGTCGACGACACCGGGGTCGGCAAGGGTCGAGGTATCGCCCAGGTTGCTGACATCGTTTTCGCCGATCTTGCGCAGGATGCGGCGCATGATCTTGCCGGAGCGTGTCTTGGGCAGCCCCGGCGCGAACTGGATCACGTCGGGCGTGGCGATCGGTCCTATCTCCTGCCGCACCCACGCGACCAGTTCCTTGCGCAGGGCATCGTCAGGCTCGACCTCGGCGTTGCAGGTGACGAAGGCATAGATGCCCTGGCCCTTGATATCGTGCGGCATCCCGACCACCGCAGCCTCGGCTACCTTGGGGTGGGCAACCAGCGCGCTTTCGATTTCCGCCGTGCCCATGCGGTGCCCCGATACGTTGATCACATCGTCGATGCGGCCGGTGATCCAGTAATACCCATCCTCATCCCGGCGGCACCCGTCCCCGGTGAAGTACATCCCCTTGAAGGTGCTGAAATAGGTCTGGAAAAACCGGTCATGATCGCCCCAGACCGTCCGCATCTGGCCCGGCCAGCTATCGGTCATCACCAGACATCCCTCGGTAGCCCCGTCGAGGACCACCCCGTCGTTGTCGACCAGCGCGGGCTGCACCCCAAAGAACGGGCGGCTAGCCGAACCGGGCTTGAGTGGCGTCGCGCCGGGCAGCGGGGTGATCATCGCTCCGCCGGTTTCGGTCTGCCACCAGGTATCGACGATCGGGCAGCGGCCATCGCCTACGACCTTGTGATACCATTCCCACGCTTCGGGGTTGATCGGTTCCCCTACCGATCCAAGCAAGCGGAGCGAGGCGCGGCTTGTCTGCTTCACCCACGCATCGCCTTCGCGCATCAGCGCGCGCAGCGCGGTCGGCGCGCCGTAGAAGATCTCGACCTTGAACTTGTCGACCACCTGCCAGAACCGGCTCGGATCGGGAAAGTTGGGCACGCCTTCGAACATGACCGTGGTCGCCCCGTTCATCAGCGGACCGTAGACGACATAGGAGTGCCCGGTAACCCAGCCGATATCGGCCGCGCACCAGTAAATCTGCCCCGGCCGGTAATCGAACACGTACTGGTGCGTCATCGAGGCCCAGACCGCATAGCCCCCGGTGGTGTGCAACACGCCCTTGGGCTTGCCAGTGGAACCGGAGGTATAGAGGATGAACAGCGGGTCTTCGGCCCCCATCTCCTCCGGCGGGCAATCGGCGCTCTGGCTGGCGACGCCGCTGGCCCAGTCCACGTCACGCGCCGGCACAAAGTCAACGGCGGCCCCTGTATGGCGCAGCATGACGACCGTATCGACGCCCTGGCATTGCTTCAGCGCCTCGTCCACATTGGCCTTGAGCGGCACCTTGCGGCCACCACGCAGCCCTTCGTCGGCGGTCAGCACTACCCGGCTGTCGCAATCGCTGATCCGCCCGGCCAGCGCGTCGGGGCTGAAACCCGCAAACACGATGGAGTGGATCGCGCCGATCCGCGCGCAGGCCAGCATGGCCACGGCAGCTTCGGGAACCATCGGCAGGTAGATCGTGACGCGTTCGCCGCGCTTCACGCCGCGGCTCTTGAGGAGATTGGCAAGACGGCACACGTCTTCGTGCAACTGTTTGTAGGTGATAGCGCGGTGCGGCCTATCCGGGCTGTCCGGCTCCCACAGGATTGCGATGCTGTCGCCACGCGTCGACAGGTGGCGGTCAAGGCAGTTGGCCGAAAGGTTGAGTGTACCGTCCTCGAACCAGCGAATACCGAAATCGGCTTCGGCAAAGGAGGTGTTCCTGACCTGCGTGTACGGCCTGATCCAGTCGAGCCGTTGGCCATGTTCCGCCCAGAACCCATCCGGGTCTTCGATGGAGCGCCGGTACATTTCAGCATAGCCCGCAGCGTCGACCAGTGCGTTCGCAGACCACTCCGACGGAACTGGATATACGGCTTGGCCCATCGCAGGTGCTCCTCTCGATTCTTACCGGTTCGCCGATTTGCCGCGCCGGAGCGTGACGAAACAGCATGCAATTTCGATGCTATAAGCCTGACACGGCGACTGTTGCCAAGCCCCTGTCCGATGAAATGTGCCGGAATGGCCGGTGCGCCGCGACGGCTCACCGGATTGCGCATACAAACCGAGCACGGCGCCTTTATATGCAATCGGGCAATGTTTTGTGACGAAAGCGCCCGTCAGCCGCAAAGTCCCCGCGCCAGCAAGAAGGAACGTTTCGTACAGGCGCGGCACGCGCTCCGCTCGACAACCTTGGCAGCCGTTGCAATGACCCGTAACGTGGCGGCTGCCGTAATCGCACAGGGAACTTATGCAACCTTCCTCGATCGTTCTGGTGGAAGACGATGGCCCGCTGCGGACATTGACCGCGCGTGCGCTGCGTGAAAACGGATACAACGTCCGCACCGCGGCGACTGGTGCGGAAATGTGGGTTGCGCTGGAGAACGAGCCGGCCGATCTGGTCGTGCTCGACATCATGCTGCCCGGTACCAGTGGTATCGACCTGTTCCGCCGTCTGCGGCGGCAGAGTGACGTGCCGATCATCTTCATCAGCGCGCGCGGCAGCGAGGAGGATCGCGTGCTGGGGCTAGAACTGGGCGCGGACGATTATCTGGCAAAGCCGTTCAGCACACGCGAACTGGTTGCACGGATCGGCGCGGTGCTGCGCCGCGGGGCCGGGACGGGCACCGACAGTGCGGGGGATACCGGCGGGCGCAATGGCGATGTGCGCTTCGACGGATGGACGGTATCCATGGCGCGGCGCGAACTGCATTCGCCCACGGGGGCGATGGTCGATCTGACGGGGGCGGAGTTCGATCTGCTGGCCACGTTCATCAGCCAGCCGCAGCGAGTGCTGGGGCGTGAGCGGTTGATCGAGCTTTCCCGCACCCGGCTTGGCGACAGTTCCGATCGCAGCGTCGATGTGCTGGTCAGCCGGTTGCGCCGCAAGCTTTCCGGCGCCGGTGGCAGTGCGCCGATCGTGACCGTGCGCGGGGTCGGCTACATGTTCAAGGCAGAGGTGCAACGCACTTGACGCTGTTTCGCCGGTTTGGCCTGCCCGAAAGGCTGCTGGCGATCCTCCTGCTGGTTGCCGGGATCGACTTTGCCGCGAACACCCTGCTGTTCGACCGGGCCAGCCGGTTCGCGCTGCGCGAGGATGACGCCGCGCGCGTGGCCGAAAACCTTGTGCTTGCCAGCCGTTCGATCGAGCGCACGCCACTGGCCGAGCGCGATCGCGTGGCCCGCGACCTGAGCACGCCGCGCTTTTCGATGCGTTGGCGCGCACGCCGTGACAAGGCGGCGGGAAGCGTGACTCTGGCGACGATGCGCGACCAGATCCTGGCGGTTTCGCCGGAACTGGGGGAAGCGGATCTGCAGTTGCAGCTCAAGGGCATCGGCGGGTCGGGCAACGTGATCGGGACGATGGTGCTGCGCGACCGCAGCATTCTTGAGTTCGAAACCTATGCCAGCGCGGCATGGACGCTCAACGCCGGGCGCATTGCCACGCTGCTGCTGCCCACTATCGCGCTTACGGGTCTGGCGTGGGTATTGTTCAGCGCAACCCTGGCCCCGTTGCGGACGCTGGTCAGGGCGACGCGCAAGGTGGGGGCGGGGCCTCCCGATCCCGTGGCGGAAGAGGGCACCGGCGAAGTGCGCGAGCTTATCCGCGCTTTCAACCAGATGCAGCAGCGTGTCTATCAGTCGATGACGGACCGGACGCAGTCGATGCTGGCCATCGGCCACGATCTGCGCACCCCGCTTTCGCGCATGCAGCTTCGCCTCGAAAACGTGGCGATCGATGAGGAAACCCGTGCCGAGATGGATGGCGATCTGGAAGAGATGCGCCACATGCTGGAATCGTTGCAGGCCTTTGTCGAAACCGGGGGGTCGCGGTTGCGGCCCGAACGGATAGACCTTGCGGTCATGGCGCAGACGCTGGTCGATACGGCGGCCGATCAGGGTGGCGATGCCACCTATCATGGCGCCGAGAGCATAGAGATCATGGCGCGCCCGGTGTCGCTGCGTCGCGCGCTGTCGAACCTTGTCGAAAACGCGCTGCACTATGCCGGCAATGTCCGGGTGACGGTAAACCGCGACGGCGCCATGGCAGAGATTCGCGTCGAGGACGATGGTCCGGGCATCCCGGCAGAGCAGTTGGCCGATGCCGTCCAGCCGTTCACACGGCTCGATGCAGCGCGGGGCCGCGATACACCGGGGATGGGGCTGGGGCTGGCCATCGTAGCGCGGGCAGTTGAACTGGAGCAGGGCACGCTCGCATTGCGCAACCGCGATGGTGGAGGGCTTTCCGTGGTGATGCGCATTCCCTGCGCGGCGGACTGAGCAGTAGCAACATATCGTTACAGGTGTGCCCGATCCGGGCAACGCCGTGCACGTATCTTCATGGAAGGATGGCGGAAGTGTTCCGTCCGTTCGAAACATTTCCCATGAAGGGGTGGCACTCGTGAACGAACTCATCGGCCGCGTATTCGATTTCGAAAAGACCGTGTTTCCCAACAGCAGCGAGCTTTTCGGCAAGCTTTCCTCCGAAGGGCAGGCACCCAAGGCGTTGATGATCTCCTGCGCGGATTCGCGCATCGTGCCCGAACAGATCATGCAGGCCCAGCCGGGCGAACTGTTCGTCTGCCGCAATGCGGGCAACATGGTTCCGCCGTTTGCCACGATGAATGGCGGTGTATCGTCGACTGTCGAATATGCCGTGGTGGCGCTTGGCGTGCGCGACATCATCGTCTGCGGCCATTCCGATTGCGGTGCGATGAAGGCCCTTTCGGCGCCTGAACTGCCCGAAGGCATGCCCAGCGTGGTTGCCTGGTTGCGCCATGGCACGGCAGCGGAGCATGTCGTTTCAAGCTGTTCGCCGCATTTGCACGGCGATGAGCGCGTGCGCGCGGTCAGCCTGCAGAACGTGATCGCCCAGATCACGCACCTGCGCACGCACCCTTCGGTGGCAACGGCCATCGCGCGTGGCGAAATGGCGCTGCATGGCTGGTTCGTCGATATCAAGGCTGGCGTAGTGCTGGGGCTTGATGGCGATACCGGGCAATTCGTGCCGCTGCGCGCCGACAAGCCCTTGCCGGTGGCTCTGGCCGCCTTTGCCCGCGCCGCGTCCGAACCGGAAATGGCCGAGGCTGCGGAATGACGACGGCAACTGGCGGCGCAAGCGCCGACCAAGGGCAGGAAGCCCGATCGGGCTGGATGCTGCGCGATTTCACGGCGTCCATCGTCGTGTTCCTGGTGGCCATGCCGCTGTGCATGGGCATTGCCATCGCGTCGGGGGTGCCGCCTGAAAAAGGGCTGGTGACCGGCATCATCGGGGGCCTAGTCGTCGGTTTGCTGGCGGGGTCGCCCCTGCAAGTCAGCGGTCCTGCCGCCGGTCTTGCGGTCATCGTGTTCGAGTTCGTCCGGGACAACGGGCTATCCGCGCTGGGGCCGGTCCTGGTTCTGGCCGGTGCTATCCAGTTCGTGGCCGGTGCCGCGCGGCTTGGCGGGATGTTCCGTGCCATTTCCCCTGCGGTCGTGCACGGCATGCTGGCGGGGATCGGTGCGCTGATCGTGATCGGCCAGTTCCACATCCTGTTCGATGCCAAGCCTCAATCCAACGGGACTGAAAATCTGGTGATGATGCCCGCGCGGCTGCTTGGCCTTTCGCCGTTTTCGTGGCGCGCGACGGAGTTTGCCCTGTTGCTGGGGCTTATCACGATCGGCACGATGGTCGGGTGGGACAAGTTCAAGCCCGCACGGTTCAAGCTCGTCCCCGGCGCGCTGCTTGGTGTTATCGCGGCAACGGTGGTCGCCATGATCGGCGGGCTGGACGTGGCCCGGATCGCGGTGCCGGATTCGCTGGCCGCGGCGTTTGCCCTGCCTGAAGCGGGCGGCTTTGCCATTCTCTCCAACCCGTCGCTGATCCTGTCCGCAGTGGCCATCGCGTTCATCGCCAGCGCCGAAACGCTGCTCTCGGCGGCTGCGGTCGACCGGATGCACAGCGGCGTGCGGACCGACTACAACAAGGAACTGCGGGCGCAGGGGGTGGGCAACCTGCTGTGCGGCGTGGTCAATGCCCTGCCAATGACGGGCGTGATCGTGCGCAGTTCAGCCAATGTGCAGGCGGGGGCCACCACGCGCTGGTCGACGGTTCTGCATGGCGCATGGATCCTGGGCTTCGTCGCCCTGCTGCCGTGGCTGCTGCGCGAAGTGCCGATGGCGGCGCTGGGCGGCGTGCTGGTAGTGACCGGGTGGAAGCTGGTCAGCCTCTCGCACGTCAAGCATCTGTTCAATGTGCACGGGCCGTTGCCGGCATTGATCTGGGTGGCGACATTCGTGCTGGTCGTGAGCACCGACCTGCTGACCGGCGTCCTTGTCGGCCTTGCGCTGACGGTTGTCGAGATCCTGCCGCATCTGCGAAGGCTGCACTTCCGTGTCAGCGAAGTGGCGGTGGGCGAACAGGTCCGGCTCGAAGCAACCGGAGCGGCCACGTTCATCAGCCTTACCCGTCTGATCGCTGCGCTGGAGAAGATTGCGCCGGGCCGTTCGGTCCATATCAATCTCGATCGCGTGCACGTGATTGACCACACTTCGGCTGAAATGCTGTCGGAATGGCTGATTCGACGGCGTCAGCGCGGCGATTCGGTACGGGTTACCGGCCCGGCGGCGGTTCTCAAGCCGCTTGGCGCAGCAGCATGACGGCGGCTAGCGGGTTGTAAAAAGCTGTAAATCAGCCGGGGAGCATGGCGACCGGAGCCCCGGCTGATGCTTTTTGCAACGCAGCATGAAAAACCTGTCGGAAACATTTTAGCAATAATTTAGCAATACTTTAGAAACAAAGTGGTGCTATATGAATGGCTCTGACGCGACGATGCCCCATTGAGAGGCGTAGGGCGTCAGACGCAGGTGGAACGTGATAAATCCTTCTCAGGGAGCGTTCCATATGAAGATCCGTCTGGCCACTGTTCTGGCCCCGGCAGCCGTCCTCCTCGCCACTGCGGCGACCCCTGCTTTCGCGCAGGATGAAGAGACTGGCCCCATCACCGTTTCCGGCAGCGCCGCTCTGGTGTCCGACTATCGTTTCCGCGGTGTCTCGATGACCGATCGTGCCATGGCTGTGCAGGCCGGCGCTACCGTCTCCCATGAAAGCGGCCTCTATGTCGGCACCTGGGCGTCGAACCTTTCGGGTTGGGGCACCTTTGGTGGCTCGAACACCGAACTCGACATCTACGGCGGGTTTTCGTTCCCCGTCGGCGGTGCGAACGTCGATGTCGGCCTGACCTGGTACATGTATCCGGGCGGTCTCGACACCACCGACTTCGCTGAACCCTACATCAAGGTTTCGGGTGATGTCGGCCCGGCCAGCATCCTCGTTGGTGTCGCTTATGCGCCGAAGCAGGAATCGCTGGGTCAGTGGTACAATTCGGGCGCTTCGAACGCCACCGGCATCCCCGACAATCCGGGCGCCAAGTCGGACAATTTCTACCTGTGGACCGACCTGTCGACCTCGATCCCCGAAACGCCGCTGACGCTCAAGGCGCACATCGGCTATTCGAACGGTAACGCCGGCCTTGGCCCGCGCGGCACCAGCGTTGCACCGACCGGCGAATACGTCGACTGGATGCTTGGCGCCGACTACGCACTGGGTCCGGTGACGCTTGGCGTCAGCTATGTCGATACCGACATCAGCAAGGCCGAAGCCCTTTACCTGCAGCCCAACTTCTCGTCGACCAAGGATGGTTCGCCCATCTCCGGCGGCGCGGTTGTGGTGTCGGCTTCGATCTCGTTCTGATCGGGTAAAGCCCTGCCAGATGAAAATGGCCCTCCTTCCCGCAAGGGAAGGGGGGCTTTTTCATGCTTGCCGTTTTGCGCCGGGGCAAAGGCCCTCAGGCGGCCTTGTGCAGCACGCGAACCGTGGCGCCATCGCGCACGCCGTTGAAGCGGTTGACGGTGCCGACCAGTTCGTCGGTCTCGCGCGCCAGCGTGCGCAGCGCGGCATTGGTTTCTTCGACCATGGCGGCATTCTGCTGGCTCGATGCGTCGATGGTGCCGAAGGTTGACCGAACGCTGGCCAGTTCGCTGGCGTTGCTTTGCGCGGCCACGGCAATATCGGTCACCAGCGTCCCGATCGTCGAGACATCCGAGACGATATCCTGCAGCAGGCGTCCGGTCTGGGTCACCAGTTCCACGCCTTCGCTGACCTGCGCGGTCGATGCCGTGATCAATGTCTTGATGTTGCGCGCGGCATCAGCGGACCGCTGTGCCAGGGCGCGCACTTCGGTGGCGACAACCGCAAAGCCCTTGCCGGCTTCACCCGCCCGTGCGGCTTCCACCCCGGCGTTGAGCGCCAGCAGGTTCGTCTGAAAGGCGATCCCGTCGATCAGGGTGATGATCTGGCTGATTTCGGCGGAGGAATGCTCGATCCGCTGCATCGTCTCCATCGCCCGTTCCACCACGGTATGGCCGCGCGCCGCACGTTCCTGTGATGTGGTGAGCGTGGCGTTGGCTGCTGCGGCCTGTGCTGCCGTCTCGCTGGCGGCGGTCACAAGTTCACCCATGGTGCGTGTGGCATTTTCCACTGCGGCCGATTCCATCTCGGTTCGGCTGGCCAGATCGTCTGCGGCAACGCGGATTTCGTTGACCCCGCTGCGGAACTGTTCCGACGACTGGGCGACGCTGCGGATAAGCCGGTCGAGTGCCTCCAGCGTCGCGTTGAAATCGGTGCGCAAGGCTTCGAATGCCGGGGGAAAGCGGGTTTCGATGCGGCAATCGAGATTGCCGCCCGCGAGATGTTTCAAGCCCGCACCGATGGCGGTGACGACGACGTGGCGTTCGTCATCGCGCTCCTGCCTTTCGCGCGCAGTGGCTTCTTCGGCCAGCGCCGTTTCGCGCCGTGCAGTGGCCTGGGCCAGCAGGAGGGTTTCGAGTTGCCGGGCCAGCATCACCAGCACGCCGGTTTCCACGACGACGACAACCGCATGGAGGACCACGCGACCCAGGTCCCCACCGCCGTTGAACACCATCGCTGGCGCAAGGAAGTTCAGCGCAAGGTGATGGACAGCCGTCACGGCGGCGCCGGCCAGCACGGGGCGCCAGTCCGCCAGCACGGCAAGCGCGGCGATCATCGCAAAGAACGTCATGTGCAGATCGATCAGCCACGGCGCGCCCGACCACTGGAACAGGAACAGCGCGCAGAACAGCGGCATGGTCGCGCCCAGCGCAAGGCGCGTTGCGCTGTCATCCGCCTTCCGCCGAACGGCCATGGTCGGAAATACCGCAAGCATCGCCGCCAGCACGGCGGGCAGTTGGCCGCCGGGCGCAAAGGCCGTGCCCAGCGCGATGAGCGCGGTGGAAACCCAGGCAAGGCCCGCCAGAATGGCGATGCCGTGGCGACGAAGGGTGGCAAGTTCTTCCATGGCAGTCTCTCGATCCGGGGGCAGGTGGTGGGGCATCATCAGGGGGCGGCGGCAGCGGCACACAGCGTTGGTGGAACGGCAAGCGGCACGATTCCGTTGGCGAGCAGCCGCCAGACCGGCACGGTGCCGCGCGGCAGGATCAGCACGCTTCCGCCAATCCGCCCATGGCCAAGCACTACCATGCCCTCTTTGCTGAATACCGGTGCGGAAAGCGCCGCAGTTCGCCCCTGAAGGGGCAGGAGCAGCACCGCCGAACCGGCGCGCGGCATCAGCAGGCAGGCCAGCATGACGAGCGCGACGAGGGTCCATTGCAAGGCAAGTGTGCGGGTCATGGATTTTCGGTTCGTGGTGCCGGTTGCGGGCGCCGTGTCCCTCGTGTCGTGGTTTGTCGAGCGGGCACCATGCACGGTCCGGGTCAATATCGGGCTGATCGCGGCCAAGGGAAAACCCCTACCGCGCCGCGACCGCTGCCCCCGTCCGCGTGCCGTTCAAGCCGGGGTTTCGACCAGTTCCGCAATTTCGAAGGCAAAACTGGCCCAGCCGCGCATCCGCGCCGCATCCTGCGCCGGCTGGCGCTTGGCGCGTGCTTCGGCCAGCGATCGGCAATGGCCCCAGAAAACCTCGGTCTTGCCGTTTTCCAGCGTGGCGACGATCCGCCAGTAATGCGTGAAGCTGTCCGTCGTCGGACCGATGGTCTTGACATAGCCATCGGGCATCGTGGCGGTCAGAAAGCGGCGCTTCTTCTTCATTGGCAGTGCGCATCTTGCGCAAAGCCCGCGCCGGTGCAACCGCGCAGTATCCAAGGCCGTCAATGCCATGTATGGCGCCAGCAGCATTGCGCGCGGTCCGGCATGCCTGATCGCGCGGCCCTGCTCCGACCCTGCCCGTTGACCCGATGAAAGAGCCCGCTTCGCGCCTTATGGATGTGTCCGACCTGCTTCTGCCCGATCTGGGGTGGACCGCGTTCTTTGCCGGACAGGTTACTGCCGATGAAGCGGCGCATTTGCAGCCGGTGCGCGTCATGGCCGTGCACCGCGGCGAAGTGGTGGTCGCAGGCGAAGGCCTGTGGCGGCAGATATCGTCGCGCCTGCCCGTTGCCGAGGGTGAGGAAGACCGCGCGACCGTGGGCGACTGGCTGCTGATCGACCCTGAAACGCTGGAACCGCGCCGCCTGCTGGCGCGGGCAAACCTGTTCAAGCGCCGCGCGCCGGGCGATGACCGTCGCCTGCAACTGATCGCGGCCAATGTCGATACGCTGTTCGTGGTCACCTCGTGCAACCAGGATTTCAGCGTGGCGCGGCTGGAACGCTATCTCGTGCTGGCGGGCGAAGTGGGGGTCCGGCCGGTTGTCGTGCTCACCAAGATCGACCTCACCGATCGGCTGGATGATTACCGCGCCGCCGCGCAAGGCCTGCGGCCCGGCTTGCAGGTCGAAGCGGTGAACGCGCGCGATCCGGCCAGCGTCGCCCGGCTGGCGACATGCTGCCCCGCCGGGGAAACGGTGGCGCTGCTGGGATCGTCCGGCGTTGGCAAATCCACGCTGGTCAACACCTTGCGCGGATCGGACAGCATAGCGACGCAGGCGGTGCGCGAAGCGGACGGCAAGGGGCGGCACACCACCACGGTGCGCGAAATGCACCGGCTGGCGCAGGGCGGCTGGCTGATGGATACGCCCGGCATGCGCGAGTTCCAGTTGTCCGAAGCGGCCACCGGCATTGCCGAAGTGTTCGACGATATCGCCGCGCTTGCGCTCGATTGCCGCTTCACCAATTGCACGCATGGTGCCGAACCGGGCTGCGCAATCCAGGCTGCGCTGGCGCAAGGCGATGTGGGGACCGACCGCCTCGAACGCTGGCGCAAGCTTTCCGCCGAAGAAAATGAAAACACCGGCGCGATGACCGCCCGGCGCACCCGCGCCAGCCGGCCGAAGGCGCGCAAGAAGGAAGCAAGCGATGGCTGATCTGTACCTCAAGGCGCTCGAAGCGGAACGCAAGAGCCTGTGGGCGGCGTGCCGTCTCAAGGGCCTGCCCAAAGGCACGACCGAGCGCAACCGCATCGAGGAACTTGACCGCCTGCTGGCCGAACACAAGGCGCGCAAGGCGGGGTAACGGCGGATTCCGGAAGCACTGGCTGGGTCGGCAGGAACCTCACCTAAAACAGGGCTTCAACCTAAAGCATTGAAATTTCGCCATTTCGTTGAGCGTCTACCATAGCTGGCTACACTCACTGGCTACATCTAGCCGCTACAGCCACGTGTTGCAATGAGCCAACATCCAAACACCGACAAAAGAGCGGGGCGCAGCAAGCATATTTTCCCGCGCCAGATGATGAGCGCGAGCGTCGCTACCTCAATCAAACCAGTCGCCTGGCAAGGCGCCTTTAGGCTGAGGTAAACTGGCTCTCTTCTGCGTGGGATCAGCAGTTAGGCTGCGTTTTTCGTATCCTTAGCTCCAGTCTTTCAAGTCGAAACCCTGCCGAATGACGCAGCAAAGGCTCTTAAACAACGCAGCCAAAGCCTCGGAGCGCGTTTCGCTGAGTTAGACCTCGGAATCACCCTGCAAAGATCAGGCGCAACACCGTAAAGTCGGCCCTAGCCCAACTTCACGGCTGCCTCGTCAGCTTCATTCCACTCCGCTGCCGAGGCCCCTAACGGGGATGCGGCGATTGGTTATCGCCTTTTCGCCCCTGTAAGGGGCTCTGTGCGGCCTCCACGGCCTTGGGTGGTACGGAGCACCAACCTGCAAGTTTTAATTCTCAGCAATTCGCTGAGCGCACTTCCAGCAGCGCGCATGGTGCACCTGATCGCCTGCGCATCAGCCCCTCACGGACAGTGCCAGAAATGGGAGCGGATGGTGCGGTTCGTTGCCGCAGCTTCCGCATTTCGTTCCTATGGGGACGCCGATCAACACCAAGACCGAAATTTCCCCATGAGGCAGTCAGTCGCTCACTCAAGCTGACGAAGCCCAGTCCCATTTTGGGACGAATGCAAATCTGCCTCATTCCGAGACGGATAGGAATTTGAGGTCAATGGCATGCCCCTATTCGGATGCGTCGATCCTAAACCAGTTTTGGCATGGTATAAAGGAGGCCAAAATGAGTTCTGTCGCAGACGAGGGAAGATACAAGTCGACCAGCAGTGCATTCGCGATGCACTGTGTCACAAGCGTTGACCATAGCTGCACTCGGGCTGCCTGTTCTTCCGCGCTGAAAGGTAGTCAAGAAAGGGTAGCCCACTCGCCTTCCGAAATTAACGCCACCGTTCAGCGTGGCTTCGGGGTTAGCCGGCGGCATGGCCGGCGTGCCAGACGTAGTATCATGAACCGGAGAGTGGTCGGCCGTGAGGCGACCGGATCGCTGGTCGCGCCTCCGGCTTGGAAATCGGGCTCGACATTTTCCTGCGTTTCGACTGCACGCTGGCAGCTGCGTCGAGACATCATCGTCCCGCGCCCATTTGCGTGCAACATGCCGACGGCTCGGCTCGTGCCCTGCGCGCGTTACGGCCTGAACTCCCGACGCAGGGTAACGTCGACCATTGCTTCCGCCAGCGTGCCCTCAGCTGTCCGGTATGACCAATACTACACTCTGGATAAGGTGGCTGCTGAGCTCTTAGACGAGGTGGTGAAACGATATGGTTACAACCTGTATCAAATGCTTGAGCCTAGCGCGGGCACAGGGGCTTTTTTCGGGCTGATGCCGCCCGGCAGCATTGGAGTCGATATCGCCCCCAAGGGCCCCGGCATCGTCGAGGCAGATTTCCTAGAACGGCGCGTGGAAAGTGGGCGGCCTGTCGCGACGATCGGCAATCCACCGTTCGGAATCAACTCCAGCATGGCGATCAGGTTCTTCAACCACGCGGCTACCATGTCTGACATTATCGCGTTCATACTTCCGCGAACTTTCCGCAAAAGGTCGTTGCAAAATCGGCTGAACGACAACTTCCACCTCGTCCACGAGCAGGATGTACCGGCAGACGCGTTTCTTTTCATGGGCAAGACCTACAACGTGCCAGCCGTGTTCCAGATCTGGGAGCGGCGCGATGTCGCTCGTGCACCTCACGTCATCGAAACAAGCCATCCTGACTTTGCGTTCACCACGCCGGACCAAGCGGACTTTGCCATCCAACGGGTTGGCGCCAACGCTGGTCGCATTCATCACGACTTCGAGCGGAGCGCAAACGCGCATTACTTCGTTCAGGTCGCGGGCAGATCCGCCAGGGCTATCGACCGCATCCAGCGGATCATGCGAAAGCTCGACTTCGCGGCCGCAGCTGGAAATGTGGCTGGTAACCCGAGCCTGGCAAAATCGGAGATCGTTGCGTTGTACACAGCGTTCGTCACAAGCCCACTTCACCGGAAGCCACGGTAGCGCAACATGCTTCGGCTCGGCAGAGTGACTGCTAAATGCGTGAAAAGCACGAGTCGATGCATGGATGCGGCTATGATAGCCTGAGCTCAGCTATCGTGGCTGGGTATGGGACGAAGCCGTCGTTCCCGACGCCCCAATTGAATGACGTCTTTGGGCGAGAGTAGACACTCACGCCTTACGCGGATGCAATCGTCGATCCACCGAGGCGAGGCCGTCTGCGGTGAGGCAGCTTTGGACTTAAATGCGTGCAACCGGAAAGACCGGCGCGGTCAACTCTGAGCATCGTGGATTAAGAATGGCAAACACTCGCGACGTAAATCGCTAGCAGTGTTCTCCGCCACTAGACAGCGGGACGCGGTTCCCGGATGTTGGCTCTATGTTCAACGATCCCTCATCAGCGGCTTTTAAAGGGCGGCCGGTGGTCGCAGTAACAGCGCCACTCCGACTGCATCATCGTGCGCAAATGCCGGGCTGTTAGAGATGAGCCTTCGCTTTTCTGAGGCTGGACCGGAATTTCCCGAGCAGCTGGTCGAAGCTCTTTTGACCGGTGATGTCGTCTTCTTGTGCGGCGCGGGCGTAAGCGCGCCGCAATTGCCTGGTTTCGGCGCGCTCGTGACACGCTGCTTCGCGAGTCTCAATGTCGAAATGAGCGCGTCGGAGCAATTATCGTTCAATGAGAATCGGTTCGAGGAAGCGTTAGGTTCGCTGAGCCGCCGGATCGTCAATCCAGTCGAAATGACTCGCGCGGTCGTGGCGCAGTTGCAGCCGCCCGCTGATGCGGATCTCTCGCATCATCGCACCATCCTGCGCCTGTCGCGCGATCTCGAAAATCGCCCGGCAATCGTGACCACCAATTTTGACACGCTGATCGAGCGCGCTCTGATGGAGACCGAGGATACCGATCAGGTCCGTACCTTCAGCTTTGCCGGGCAGGATCTGCCGCCGCCAGGCAGCGATGGGTTCGGCGGGATTATCCATATTCACGGTCGGATTGCTGACCCGGATGTCGGCCTAGATGAAACACCGCTAGTCGTGACGAGCGCAGACTATGGCGATGCTTATATGCGATCGGGCTGGGCGTCGCGGTTCCTGTTTGACCTCTGCCGCACCAAAACCGTCGTGCTGGTCGGCTACAGTGCCGGCGACGCGCCGGTACGATATTTTCTAAACGTCCTCGAAGCGGATCGGCAGCGCTTTCCCGATCTGCGCCCAGTCTATGCGATTGACGCGGTGGTGACGCGCGACCTGGCGGATGTCCGCTGGGCTGCGCTTGCGGTCGAGCCGATCGCCTATGAATACCAACTCGATGCGGCCGGCAATCCAACCAGCCATGCCGCCCTGTGGCCGGACTTGGAAAAACTGGCGGACCTCGTCGAGCGACCGCGGGCGACGCGGCGCGAGTGGGCGCAGGCGATCCTCGCCAAGCCCTTCGCCGACGCCGATGCCGCGGAACTCGATCACGCCGCCTGGCTGTTCAGCGGCCGTCGAGACCTATGGTCGCTCGCGATCCCGATCATTATCGACGGAGACTGGTTCGACTTCTTCGCCGACAGAAAATTATGGACCGAGCGCGACGCGTCCTGGATCATCGCCGCCTGGCTTGTCAGGGATCTGGCCTCGTCCGACCGGTTCCGGCGGGCGGTCGACTGGCTCGAGAAGCTCGGCAAGCCGTTCGCTGACGAACTGGCGCGACGGATCCGGCAAGTGAAGGATGCACCGGTTCTGTGGCTCCGCCTCTGGCGCCTTCTCGCGATCAGCCGACCCGATCGCGGCGACCATTGGGAAGACCGCGCCTATATGCTGATGGAGGTGCTCAAAGGCCCCGTTGTGCTGCACGCCGACATGGAACGGGCAGTGAGCTTGTTGACCCCCGCGCTCGAACTCCGGTCCGGCAGATCTTTCTTCGATGACGAACCCGCCGTCGATCCGCCGCGGCGTCTCTCCGATCTCGCCTGGCCGCGACTGACGCTTTCGGACCGCGGCGGCGCTTCGGATCTCGTTGCCGCATTGCTGGCGCTGCCGCAGCCGCTAGTACTGCTTGAGATCGCCAGCGCGAGGCTACGCGCGACGGTCGGGCTTTCGCTCGATATCGGCACGATCGAGGGCGATTATGACGGCAATGACAGCGCTGTGCCATCGGTCGAACCGCACGGCCAGAACGAGCATCATGATGGGCCGGTTTTCTTGGTCGAGCTGCTCGCGCGGCTGCTCAAGCCGGCGGCCGCCAAAGATCGCGATGCGGTCCGCGCGCAAGCCTCAGCCTGGAAGGCCATGCCTGGCATCTTGGGGGCACGGCTTTGGCTGCACAGCTTGCGTCAGGCGGAGCTGTTCGACGCCGACGAAGCGTTCGCCGGGCTGGTGGGCCTCTCGCGTGACATCTTCTGGACGGTGCGCCGCGAGCTCGCGCTCGTGCTGCGCGACCGTGCCGGGGATGCGAATGCCGATCTGGTTGCCGCCGTCGAAAAGCGCATCCTGACTGAGGGGCCGGCCTATTATGACCGCTATGTGGTCGAGGCTGGTCAGGCGGACTGGAGGAGCCATGCTCTCGACGCGGCCATTTGGCTGCGACTCAACATGCTAGAGCAGGCAGGAAGACTGTCGGCCGAGGGTACGGTTGAGCTTGCGGCCGTAAAGGCGCGGCGCGTCTATTTGGCACGCGACGTCGAGGATCAGGACTTTTTCGGATCCTATTCGACGGGCGTCCATATGGTGGTAGGCGACGCGCAGCCAATCATTGATGCCGCTGAAGGCGAGCGGTTGCAGGTCGCACGCGAAGTACTCGGCAGCCATGATATCGAGAAACAGCAAGGATGGAGCGTTTTTTGTCGCACCAACCCGATGGGCGCGTTCGACACGCTCAAGGATGCGCCGCTCGATGACGCCAACGCGCCACTCTGGAGAGACCTCATGGTCGCGCTGTCTTTTCCGGAAGGCGAGAAGGATCCTGACCGCCGGCCTCTCCTCGTCGCGATCTTTGCCACGCTCGAGCTGGCCGAAGCACCATTTCTGGCGCTGGTAGTCGATCGCCTTGCCGATCTTTACTGGTCCTCGCCGCGCCAGACCGAACCCGCGATCGCCGCGTGGTGGCAAAGGTTGTTCGCGGCAGCCGTGGCGCGTGACACCGAGCCCCTTGACCCCACGCGTGATCTTTATGCCGACCTGATCAACACCCCGGGCGGGCGCCTAACCCAGGCCACGCTCATTGACATCGAGGCCCGGCGCAAGGCGGGTGAATCAATCGATCCGGAACTGCTGGTAGCGCTCGATGCGGCTGTTGCGGCACCGGGCCGTCAGGGCACCATGGCACGGGGCGCACTCGTGTTCGCGGCCGGATTTGTGCTGACGATCGAGGGGCAGACCGTAGCGCCGTTGCTTGAAGCCGCGCTGGCGGGTGACGGCGACGAGGCCATCGCGCTGCGTCGGGTTCTCGTCACCGATTCACGCCTGTCATCGGTCGCCTCGAGGACTTTTAGCGCGGCAGTCCTGCGCGGTGTCAGCGAGCTCACCGGTCGTGGCCACGATTTAACCAACGCCGCCGCCAAGATCATCGCGCCAGCGTTGTCGATCCTGCGCGGCGAACAGACCGAGACGGACTGGGGCATAAGCGTCGCCGACGCCGCCAGAGCTCTCCGCACTGGACCATTGGCTTTGCGCACCGGTGTGGCCGAACTGATGAAGCAGTGGATCCATCAGATCGATGAGGATCGCGCGGTCGCCTGGCGCACGGGCATAGGTCCGCTGCTGCTCGCAGTCTGGCCGCGAGAGCGCAGCTTTCGCGAACGAGAGTTCAGCCGACACTTTGCCGATCTGGCCGTGGAGAGCGGCGACGCCTTTCCTGAAGCGCTTGAGCAGCTCCTACCGCACATGTCGCTCCTAGAAGGGCATGGTGGCACCCACGTGATTGAGCGGTCCGGGGCACCCGAGAAATTTCCCCGTGAGACGCTCATCTTGCTGTGGAAGCTGTTTGGCCCCGGCACCACCAGCGACCTGTATGGCGTGCCGAAGATCCTCGATCGGCTGATTGCAGCGCTCCCAGCGATCGAATTGGACCGACGACTGCAATGGCTCGACCAGAAAGCCACGCGCTATGAGTGATCCGGAACCGACCCGGATCACCTTCGAGACCATCGACCCGACTCTATCGCTCGATGAACAGAAGCGGCTAGTCGCTGATTCCGGCCGCCGACGGCATCTGAGCTGGGGGATGGATTTCGACAGCCGAGCGCTGTCACTCAACCCCGAAATTCCCGATCATTGGGAAGATCAGGTGAAGGAGCTCCACCGGCGAAACCTACAATCGGCGCGCGCCGGCATGGTCGCGGAATTCGGTGAGCGCGGCATCGATGCCAAGATCGACAATTTCGTAGCGATGGGCGTCAAGCCGTTCTCGGTACTCGCGCATCACAACGCATTGTTTCATCAGGTGCGGCAGGCCTTTGTGATCGGCGCTTACTATCCGGCGTTGGTTGGCGCATGCGCGCTTGGCGAGCGCATCCTCAATCACTTAATGCTGGACATGCGCGGCCATTTCACCGCGACGCCGGAATACAAGAAGGTGTATAGAAAAGATTCCTTCGACGATTGGCGCTTGCCGATCGACACCCTCGAAGCGTGGGGCATCCTGTTACCTGATGCCGTCGTCGAGTACCGCGCCCTAATGGGTTTGCGCCACCGATCGATCCATTTCAACCCGGAGACAACGAACGCTCTGCGTGATGACGCCCTTGCGGCGATCATCCATATGCGCACAATCATCGAGCAGCAGTTCGCGAGCCATGCCGTCCGCCCCTGGTTCATAGCCAATACTCTTGGCCATGCCTTTATTCGCAAGGATTATGAAGACCACCCCTATATCCGCGCGTACTTCCTCCCAAATTGTCCGTTCGTAGGGCCGCTGTTCGGCATGGCTCCTGGGAAGGGCGGATGGGAATTTTTCGACCTGCCCGATTACGGCGATGGTGACTGGACGGACGATGAATTTGCAGCGGCCTACAATGACCGTGATCCCACCCTGGTCGCCGGACCAACGGGGTAGTCCACAGGGAGAGACCTGATAAGGGCGCGGCCAAATGCAGAGCGAGGATGCGGGTTTGCGGCAAGCAATAACAGGTCGCCCCCTTAAGGCTCATCGTCACCTAGATCTTGTAGCCGGCCATACCATGGGAGCAGGTCGCCCAGCGCATCCTGAAACGGATAATCTTTGGGCTCGGTCTTCGGCGACTCCGCGTCTTGATGGAGGCTGGAGAAGATCCAGCCGACGCGGTCCCCCGACGCAATCTCGACCGTTTCCAGCAGCGACTCCGCAGTCGCGGTTCGCAGCACGTCCTCGAGCTCAGAGATAGTGCAGAATGCGACGGGGAGTCGATCCTCGCGAGAAATCGCATGGGCACTGGTGTCCGCAAGAACATGGGCACGCTCAAGGATCTGGGGAATGATGGTCGCCCGCCCCGCAAACCATTCATCAAGGGTAAGGATCAAAAGCTTGACGTCATCGGAAAGGCGCGTCGGCGCTATGTCGAGCCGGCTGTGTGCATAGAATCGCCAAAGCTGCATCACGCCCTTGGCAATCTCCTCGTAGCCGCGATCTTCGCCAGGTGCTTCACCGAAGCGGGCGGCTACGCTCATCCGAGATGCTTTACACTCAATCGCCAGTGAAACTGCGCCGTCCCGATCATGCATGAGAATGTCGGGGGTAGCGATAGGTCCCAAGGGCGTGCGATAGCTAGACTCCGGGTGAAACAGGACCGCTGGCAACATCTGCTTCAGCAGATCAAGCGCGTAGCTCTCAAATTTTCGGCCAACTTCATCGCGAACAGCCCCGCCCCCGCCGACCACATCGTAAAACAGTCCATTGGTCACCCGGTCCATGATCAGGTCCGGCAAGGGGGCAATCATCGTTCGCGCGCGATGGCCGACAAGGAGACAGGGATGTCGCCGGAGGATGCTAGGCTTGTAGGCGGTTGCGATTTCCATCGAGCGAAGGTCCGCCGCTTGGGCCCGTGCGACTGCGATAGGGCAGGAGATACGCTCGAGCGTCTGCTGCAGGGTGTGTCGGGTGATTCCCCACTCGTGGATCAGGTCCATGTCCGTGGCCGGACGAATGCGGGGCTCGGGATAAAAGACCGAAAGCAGTGAGAACCCAACAAGTGTCATATCGGAGGGGGTGAGATTGGCGGCTTGCTGCAAATACGCGGCGCACTCGCCCTGACCATAGATAAAGGCGCTCCGATAGAGGGGGGGTAGCCCGACATAACCGCGCTGCCAAGAAAACTGCCGAGCACCGATCCTGCCGAGTTCGACCAAGATGCTTACGTCCTCGCGACGCGCCAGATACTCCGCGCCCTCCATCGAGCGCAGCAGATTAACCAGATCGCCAATCGCGTTCCAGTTTCGGCAATCGAAGGTTTGAAAAACGCTCTTGGGGATCGTGAGGAGCTCGTTCGCTAGCGTCTCGAGTTCCCACGGATAAATTGCATGTGGGCCGAGAATGCCTTCCGTCGCAGCGGTAGGGGGGTAGCCGTTGAGGAAGCGCTCGGCCTCGGCAGCTCGACCCGTTTGCAGCGCGTTAAGCGTCCAAAGCATGCGCAAAAATGCAACATCGTCGGCTGCCGATAGTTGCTTCGACAAGCTGGTCCGCAAGCCCGGAAGTTGATCAATTCTCGCCGCGGTCGCCACCATAACGGTCCCTTAGCAGAATAATGCGGCAATCGGGCGAGTTAGGTGGCGAGTTACGCAATTGTCCGCCGTCAGCACCAATGGCACAGATTTGAGGTTGTGATTTAAGGAGGGTTGGGGCTTCGTCGTAGTGACGAAGGAACGAAGATGAAGGCCCAACCCTCCTTGAAAAAATCGCCGACCAAGG
>JBHSCB010000044.1:0-15094 GCA_042650965.1 Novosphingobium lubricantis
CTTCGATATCGTCTCGCGACTCAGTCCAAAGACCTTCGCGGCCTCGCGCTGGCTGTTACCTTCAACAAAAACAAAGTGCCGAACGGCGGCGTAGCTCTCCACGGCAAACATCCCCGGCCACCCCCTTTAAAAGGAGCAACCTATCCAATGGCTGGTTTTTAAACCGCCACGCTCAGCAAATCGCTGGCGTTCCATTGGCCTGGTTTGTCACCGCCCTATACACCGCCGCGATAAGTGTCATGACTTCGAGAAGTTCAAACCACTGTTCGAGCAGGTGAAACAGGACCTCGCCTCGGGCACGCGGGTGACCCGTCCCTTTGAGCTGAAGGCTGAAATCCGGCCCGGGGCCTTCTTCATCGTTGGCGGGCTCATCAGCTACGTCGCCGAGATGGACGACATCTTCACCAATGCGCAGGGGCGCACCGACGCACGGCTGCGAGTGGTCTTCGACAACGGCACCGAAAGCGGGATGCTGATGCGCTCGCTTCAGCGCCAGCTCCATGAGGACGATGCCGGGCGCCGGATTACTGACCCTTCGCCAGGTCCCTTGTTTGCTGATCGACCGGAGGATGGCGAAGCCGAGACTGGCACCATCTACGTGCTGCGCAGCAAGTCTGAGCATCCTTTCGTGGCCGAGCACCGCGAGGTGGTGCACAAGATCGGCGTCACCAGTGGATCGGTCGACACCCGGATCTCCGGTGCCGAGAAGAGCTCTACCTATCTTCTTGCCGGCGTCGATGTTGTGGCGACCTGCAAGATCTACGGCGTCAATTGCCAGAAGCTGGAAAGCCTCCTGCACAAGGTGTTCGCCGCCGCGCAGCTGGACCTCACAATCCCTGACCGGTTTGGGCATATGGTCAAGCCGCGCGAGTGGTTTGTGGTCCCACTGCCGGTGATCAACGAAGCTGTCGAACGGATTCGCGATAGGTCGATCACGGCCTGTAGTTATTCGCCGACGGTTGGCCAGCTCGTGCGTTCACCACCCGGCGCAGCATGAGAACACCGCTCAAGAGGCTTGTGCATAAGGCCGAACAACTTGATACTCAGACGCTGACTGCTTCCTCGATTTCGACACCAGCGGCTATTGCGGCTTCTGCCCATAGGTCTTGTTCGACGTCGCCTGCGTCGATGGTTACGACAAGGGCATAGCGCATCGAGGCATTGTTTCGGGCCTTATCCGCGACGCTCTTCCACCATCCTCCGACCGGGAAAACGGCGAGCGCATTTCGGTTTGCGAGGTCGGCGGCATTGCATCGCCACTCGTCGACGTGGAGAGAACCCGCTGAGATCGACTTTTCACCCAACAATCTGCCATCGTCGCGGAAGCCGGCGGGCAAATCCACGTTATCTTGTTCGATGGCTGCCAGAGCGTTTACTCGCGCCTCAAATACATCCTGTGGCTCGTTTCTGCGCCGAAGGTCGAAACGAAGTCCGGCTGATCGGTAGCGCGCCGGCGAGAGGGGTGCATCTGCGCTCGGATTTGGTTCGACGAAATACGACAAAGAAACCCGTAGACGAACTTGATGCTCGCCAAGCGCGAGCAGAGTTTCGATAGGCCATGGCAGGGCATAGAAATGGGCGTGATTTAGCCGCGTGCTTCCCTTCTCACGTTTGAAGGGCTGTATCTCTTGCTGCGCGACAAGGGCTAGAGCGTTTGATGCTGAGCGAAGAGCGCGTTCGATCGAAGGTACTCCATAGCCAAAGCGCCGGAGCATGAGGAGGCGTTCCGATTTCTGAGCCGTTCCCAGCAGCGCGAGTTCCATCGGTGGGGTCCAGCGAGCGCTGTGTGTGAGAAGCGCCCGAACGGTTTCTGACCAGAGGGAAGGGTCATCGGCCAAAATTCTGGCCGCCATACCAGTTAGTTGCGCTGTTGCGGCGCTCGTAGCCCAAGAAAGGGAGAGAGGACGTACGATCGGATCCCGGCTTGTTGTAAGAAGCGAAAGAGAGTCGATCCCGCTCACCATCGATGCATCAATGGCGTCGATGCCTTTGTTGCCAGCTTCTAGAACTAGCTCGGGCTTGATGGGAGAGACACCGCGGTACCAGCTTGCCGACACTCGGCTGTATGGACTGAGCGTGCCTGGCTCGACTGCGCAAGCCCAATGCTCGAACCCAAGGTCGGTAATTGGGCCCTTCTCTGTGAAGCCGCCAACCGAGAGGACGTTCCATGCATGCGCTGGATCTTCTATCTCGTAGCTGTCCCAGTCCTCCAGTGCCGCTTGCGAAAGGCCATCCGGCAGATTGCCCGCAGAGACGCAAATCAGACGTTGCTGCAAATCGTTCAGGTCGGTTCCGCCGAAAGCCATTGCATCCAGAGTTGCGCTCCAGCTCGTTGCCTTCGGCCCATGAACATTCTCTTGGGTTACAGCGAGGCAAAACACCCGCTTTCGATCAGGTCGCTCAATCTCGGGACGAAAGATCGCCTGTTGGGTCAGTAGCCCATAGCTTTGCGGCTCGGTTGGCGGGAAACCATCTGGCGGAAGCAATTTCACTGACTCGCCAACAAATTCTATCGTAAGTGGCCGGGCCGACGGCAGAATGGTCGTGAGGTCACCGTAGACTGCGAGACCTGACATTTCGGTGCCGTGGCCATGATGATCGTCGACCTCCCATGCAGGGTCCACGCTGTGCAGATCGTCAGCAGAGAAGATTGGCGCGAGCAAAGGGTGTGCTCGGTTGACGCCGGTATCCAAGAGACAGACCGCCACACCATCGGCGTCTTCAGTCTGGGAAATCCGATCAGCGGCAGCATCCACCCAGCCACCTTGGTCTTCGCGGCCCGCGTCACTCGTGAAAAAGCTGGCGTCATCCCGGCCCAGCCTGATCTCAGCGACAGCGTCGGTACTGGCAACAATCCGCGCGAGTGTCGCTCGGTTAGTGTAGATGAACACAACTTCACGTTCGACAAACGTGAGACGGTTGGTGCCTACGAGTACCTCTGCAGCCGCAGACTTCGCTTCGAGATTCGCGACCCTATCAGGCCAGCACCAGCACTCCCACCAAGTGAGTATACCCGCTTCCGGCATGGCGCGGCTGTCTACCCATAATGATTCGAGGCGGGCCGCGCGGAAATGCTCAATGGATGCGAAGCGCTTTTCGTGAGCAGCTTTGCCTTTGGCACTTCGCTTTTCGCGATACTCATCGAGCTTCCCGTCGATAAAGTCCTTTTGACCATCGGGGACGAAGATCGTTCCTGTTGTCGCGCCGTCCACAGAACGGCCAGCGGCTGCGAGACGGATTCCCTTGCTCTTCCAGGTTAGGTCGGGGAGAGGCTGATTTGGTAACGTCTCGAAATCGACGTAGCGGCCTGAAGTCCCGATCACTTCTGCATCGCGGGCTGCAAACAGGCTCTCGGCATCAGCCCAAGCTTCAGCCAGTTCGCGCTTCAGGCTTTCAGCGTGTCGCTCAGTTTCTCGGCCGAGATCTACAGCAGTGATCTTCCGTCTCGGCCGTCGGTACGGCTTGAGCTCGACGAATTGATCGACGCGCAAATGCTTACGCTTGTACCCGCTCGGCATAATCCCCCGTCGTCTACCGTTCTTCGATCCACCCGACCGGGATCATCAATCGTTGAATATGTCGGCGACCGCTTCACGCATGGCACGGCGCGCATTTAAGGCAGCCAAGACTTCCTCTGTATTCACACACTTGCGACCCGCCAGAATTGCCTCCTTCGTTGCTTCGTCCGCGACACGAGCTAGCTCAGCCTGGCTCAATCCTTCCGTCAACGGGACGATCCTATTCCAGGCGAGTGATCGCCCGGCCATGCGGCCAAGACGATGCTTCAGCATTGCCCTTACGCCGTCGCCATCGGGTAACCCGTACTCAATGATCTCATCAAACCTGCGGATGACCGCGCGGTCGAGAAGCTCAGGATGGTTGGTTGCAGCAACGACTAAGCTATCGGTAGCGTTGCCTTCCTCAAGGAACTGCAGGAAAGAATTGAGCACACGCCGCATCTCACCTACATCGTTCGTCGCCCCACGCTTTCCACCGATCGCGTCGAATTCGTCGAAAAGGTAGACGCCTCGCATCTGCGCAATCTGATTGAAAACGAGACGAAGCTTCGCAGCGCTTTCCCCAAGGAAACGCGTGATAACACTCTCTAGTCTGACCGTGAAAAGTGGGAGGTGCAGTTCGCCAGCTAAAGCGCTGGCAGTCAGGGTCTTTCCAGATCCCGGCGGACCGACAAGCAGCAGCTTTGAGCTTGGGCGTTGGCCATACTCGCGGAGCCGTTCGCGTTGCTGTTGTTGGACTACGAGGCGGTGGAGCCGTGAGCGAATGACATCGGTCAACGTCATGTCAGATAGCTTGGTGTCGCTGTGCGACACCAGCATCAGATCCTCTAGTTCGCCACGCGGTTTCGCAAGAGGCGTTGCACTTGCCAGTTTTCCTTTGGCCGCAGGGCCAGCCACTGCGCGGGCTCGGGCCGCATCAACGAGCTTGCGGAGCGCCTCGGCGGTCTTAACGTGTCCCTGACGCGCTTCAGAAGCTGCGATCTGAAGAGCTACCGCGTAAACGCGCTCATTGTCTCCATCCACATGCCCATTCAGAAGAGCGATAACCTGATTTGCCGCAGCCATTGCCCCTCCTTTCTAAGCTTTACAGCAACTTAATTTGTCAGAAAAGCGTTTTCTCGAACGCCCTTACCATAGGACATGCGCGGGGCGATAGAGCTGTTGACGCGTCCGGTGCAGACGCGTCTGTCGAAGCCAAGCCCGTCAGTTTGAGTTGCGAAGATGTCGGAAAGGTCATGCATCGAACGCCTGGTTGCCAATCAAAGTCTCTGGGACGGTTGAGCTGGCCAACGGCTTACTGGTTGTCGAGCGGGCGCATAGTTCATGCGCCGCCCCGCCGGATCGTCCGATACACTGTCGGCCGCGAGACCTTAAACAGCTTGCCGAGGTCGCTGATCGAGTATTCGCCGGTGGCGTGCATCTTGAGGAGCTCGCGCTGCTGGAGGTCGGACAGCTTCGGCGGCTTGCCGCGGAGCTTGCCCTTGTCTCGGGCGATCTTCATGCCCTCGCGGGTGCGCAGGCGGATGAGGTCGCTCTCGAATTCGGCGAAGGTGGCGAGGATGTTGAAGAACATCCGGCCCATGGGGTCGTTTGGGTCGTAGACCTGCTTGCCCAGTGCGAGGCTCACGCCGCGCTTCTCCAGCTCATCGGCGATCGCGCGGGCGTCGGGCACGGATCGGGCTAGGCGATCCAGCTTGGGCACCACCAGAGTTTCGCCGGCGCGGACCGCGGCCAGTGCCTGGGCGAGGCCGGGGCGATCGCGGTTGCGGCCGGTCAGTCCGTGGTCGGTGTAGATGCGGTCCTCGGGCACCCCAAGCTCGATGAGCGCGCGGCGCTGGGCGGTGAGGTCCTGCTTGTCGGTCGAGCAGCGAGCATATCCGATGAGAGTGTTGGTCATTTGTAACGGATGAGGCCCCTGTGTGAGAAAATAAAGCGTACCATCTTAATGAGAGATCCGGCAAGACGGATTTGCGGAGGGCAGGGGGGTCTGACCTCTGGCACCTGGAATGTGTCCGGTGAGCGATCCCTTTCGGACAAGCGGCGGAAAGGTGCCATCGCTGTTGCGAAAGGCGAGGGCACTGGCGGCAACGTGTCGTTGAGCCGCTTTTCAAGGGATGTGACACACAAGCCTCTATGTGGCCCATCTAATAGTTGGTGTCTCAATCTGCATTTTGTTGAGATCTAGGCGTGCTGACATAAAGCGGGCACGAATATACGTTAAGCTAAATTAGGCTGAAACTGCGGGGTCGGCTCGGACCTGGCATTTCCGCTCGACGCCGCGCAAATGAGCGAAATGATCGAAGATGAGATCCACCGCGTGTGGCGCAGCAGCGCGATCCCTCGCGGATGTCAGCTCGCGCTCAACCCGACCAGACGCTCAAGCCCGAAGTGCTGCGCGTGTTCTCCGAGAACTTCGGCGCCTACGGCGCGAGGAAAGTCTGGCGGCAGATGAAGCGTGAAGGTTTCGACCTTGCCTGCTGCACGGTCGAGCGGCTGATAGGTGATCTCGGCCTGCAAGGCGTGATCCGGGGCAAGCCGGTGAAGACGACGATCAGCGACAAGGCCGCGCCTTGCCCGCTCGATCAGGTCAACCGCCAGTTCCATGCCCCGGCGCCGAACATGCTGTGGGTCTCGGACTCCACCTACGTCGCGACCTGGGCGGGGTTCGTCTATGTCTCCTTCGTGATCGACGTCTACGCCCGCTATATCGTAGGCTGGCGGGCGAGCAGGACGGCGCATGCCAGCTTCGTGCTGGATGCCCTGGAATAGGCGATCCATGACCGGAGCCCAGTCCATCGTGGCGGTCTGATCCACCACAGCGACCGGGGCAGCCAATACGTCTCGATCTGGTATACTGAGCGCCTTGCCGAGGCAGGCATCGAGCCTTCGGTGGGCAGCGTGGGGGACAGCTATGACAACGCCTTGGCCGAGACCATCAATTATCTCTACAGAGCCGAGGTAATCCACCGGCGCGGGCCATGGAGGTCGTTCGAGGCCGTCGAATACGCTACCCTCGAATGGTCGACTGGTTCAACAAAAGGAGATTACTCGCGCCGATCGGCAACATCCCGCCTGCGGAAGCAGAGGCGCAATACTACGCCATGCTGGACGGACGCCCGATGGCAGCATAACTCAAGCCAACTGGTCTCCGGCAATCCCGGGGCGGTTCAGCTTTTCGCTATGGGCAGCTTCGATGTCGGGGAATTTTCGTTTTTCTGCTGGATATCGACAGAGACCGCTTGACCCGGGACCATAGTCTTGGCGTCACTGTGCGTATGCGACGGTAAAGCGGGGCGGGTTGCATGTATAGATTTCACTAGCAAACTAGCCGCTTGGTGAGAGCCTCAGCGGCCGAGGTCTTCGACGAGCTCGACGATCATGAGAAACTGTCGGCGCACATGATGAACTCCTCAGCTATGATGGCAGGTTCCAAGATGAAGCTAAGGCTGGACGAAGCACAAGGTCGCGGCGTGGGCGCGAAGATTGCTTTGGAAGGACGCATGCTGGGTATCGCGCTGCGAGTCGAAGAAGTCATCACAGAATATCGGCCTCCGGCGCAAAAGGTCTGGGAAACGATCGGTGAGCCCCGGCTCCTCGTCATCGGCAGCTACAGGATGGGCTTCACGGTCGAGCCGCAGCCGACCGGCAGCCTATTGGCGGTCTTCATCGACTATGAACTTCCGTCCGGATTGTGGGGCGTTCTCGGCCGGTTGGCGGGACCTTTCTATGCCCGGTGGTGCAGCTTGAACATGGCGAAGGCAGTCGCGCGCCGCTTCGCATGAGCATGGCGTGGGGGGACTCTCCATGGCCAGCGGCATCGCAGAATGCACCAACGGGGGTGATCGGCGCAGTCTGGCCGCTGGCGGGAATGCGCCGCAGCCAGTTCTCACCACTCCGGCCGTGATTGACGAGTGCCAACATCGAGAAAGACAGCCGAGCGATGAAAGACCTTATCGCCTTTGACCTCGACGGCACTCTTGCCGAGAGCAAGGAGCGAATTGATACGCACATGGCGGACCTGCTTGCCGAGCTGCTCGAACATCTGAACGTCGCGATCATTTCGGGTGGCGATTGGCCGCAGTTCGATAGCCAGATCGTGTCGCAGCTGCAGCCGCGCGCAAAACTTACCCGGCTGTTCCTGCTCCCGACCACCGGAACCAAGCTATACCGGTACCGCTCGGACTGGACGCCGATCTATGCCGATGTGTTTTCGCCCGAAGACCGCGCGCGTATCGTTACTGCCATAGACAAGGCCCTCGAGCACCTCGGCTTGAGCGAGTTCCAGATCTGGGGCGAGCAGATCGAGGATCGCGGCACCCAGATCACCTTTTCGGGGCTTGGCCAGCAAGCCCCGCTCGCGGACAAAGCCAGGTGGGATCCCGATTTCGCAAAACGCAGGGCGCTCCAGCAGGAACTCCGGGCGGCCTTGCCCGACCTCTCGATCAATATCGGCGGCTCGACATCGATCGATGTGACTCGCCAGGGGATCGACAAGGCCTACGGCATGCGCAGGCTTGCCGAACATTCGGGCATTCCCCTTTCAAGGATGCTTTTCTTCGGCGACGCGATCTATCCGGGCGGCAACGACGATCCGGTGCGCAGCGCCGGCATTGATGCGATCGCGGTGCGCGATGTGGCCGAAACCAAGACGGCGCTCGCAGCGCTGCTGGCATGCATGGGGTCGCGCTAGAACCCGCCATCTTTCATAAACGTCAAGTTCACTGCCAGTCCATTGGGCAGCGCCAGGCGTGCTCGAAGATCAACCAAATGTGCGCGTGAGGACATTACTTACAGCGCCGAATGCCGGGCACCTCTATTTCGCGATTCCAACGCTCACTTGTCTCTACTCGGGTTCCGAGTGCCATGATCTCAATGGGTCTTGACCTGGGACCACAGTCCAGAGCCGATAACGGGCGCAGTTGAAACCAGTCCGCGGATGGACCTCCACTCAGCGATGCCCGCACGCACCGCCATAGGGTGAAGTTCCAGTTCCCCGGCAATCGAGAGGTATGGCATGCGCTCTTTCGGAAACCTGTCGTCGCTGCGACGTATTGCGCTCGTCGGCACTTCGGTCCCGCGCCAGTGCGGCATCGCGACTTTCACTGAAGATCTCTTCCAGGCCTTGCGCAAGAACGATCCGGCGCTCGATGTGAGCGTGATTGCGATCAACGACCAACCCGAGGGCTACGCCTATCCGGGCCATGTATCCTTTCAGATACCGCAGGAGGACTCGTCTGCATACCCGGTGGCAGCCGACTTTCTCGACGTTTCGGATGCCGAAGTCGTCTGTTTGCAGCATGAGTTCGGCATCTTTGGCGGACCCGCAGGCAGCCATGTCTTGGAGCTTGTAGAGGGTCTCAAGGTGCCCTTGGTGACGACGTTGCACACCGTTCTCGAACACCCCGACCCGGAGCAGCGCAGGGTGATGCGGGCGCTCGCGCAGCAATCCGCGCGGTTTGTCGTGATGGCGGACAAAGGGCGCGCGATTCTCGAGGACGTCTATGCGGTGCCGCAGGACAAGATCGCGGTCATTCCTCACGGTGTGCCCGATCGCGCCTTCCTTGACTCTGCGCTAGCGAAGCACCGTCTCGACCTGGCGGATCGCACCGTCTTGATGACGTTCGGGCTGCTGGGGCCCGGCAAGGGCATCGAGACAGCGATTCGGTCGATCCCTGCGCTGATCCGCGATCACCCCAAAGCACTCTACCTCATCGTCGGTGCCACCCACCCGAACCTTGTCCGCCACGAGGGCGAGCGCTACCGGCAGGGACTTATCGAGCTCGCGGCCACCCTTGGCGTGAGCGACCATGTTCAGTTCGTCGATCGCTATTGCTCCACTGCCGAGCTGCTCGACTACCTTGCCGCATGCGACATTTATGTCTCGCCCTATCCCAATGTGGCGCAAATCACCTCGGGAACCCTGGCCTATGCCATGGCGCTAGGAAAGCCGGTGGTTTCGACGCCATTCTGGTACGCCCAAGAGATGCTGGCGGATGAATGCGGCATTCTGGTGGCCGCCGGAGAGCCTGACGCGTTTGCGGCCGCCATCGCGCAACTGATCGACGACGACCGGCTGCGTAGCCGCCTGCGCACCAACGCTTACGAACGCGGGCGAGCGATGACCTGGCCGCAGGTTGGCCGAATGTATCTTTCGCTGTTCGCGCAGATCAAATCGCAATCCCAGACCCGAGGAGCCGAGATCATCAGTTTTCCGAGACCCGACGCCATGCCGCTACCCGAGTTCTCCACGGCTCATCTGGCCCATCTAACCGACGATGTCGGTTTGATCCAGCACACCAAATTCAGCGTCGCACACCGCCGCCACGGCTACTGCCTCGACGACAACGCCCGCGCGCTCGTGGTCATGGCGGAATTGGCGAGTCACCGCGAGTGGACTACTGCTGAGGAACGGATGAGCCGGACTTATGCCGCCTTCATCGATGACGCGCTCTGCCCCGATACGGGCAAGGTCCGCAACTTCATGCGCTTTGACCGTTCGTGGCATGATGAAGGCGAGATCGACGATGCCTTGGGCCGCGCGATCTGGGCGCTCGGCAAGGTCGCCGCGATCAACGATCAGCGCGGTTTGAGCAGCTGGGCAGCTTCGCGTCTACTCGAGACGGCACCGTCGCTGCAGAACTCTACCGCTCCCCGGTCATGGGCTTATGGCCTGCTTGGTATCTCTGCTTTCCTTCAGCGGTTCCCGGGCCACCGTCAGTTCCAAGCCCTGCGCACAGATCTCGCCGCTGCGCTGCTCCAGCGCTACCGCGATGCCGCCAAGGCCGATTGGACCTGGTTCGAGGATCGTCTGGCCTACGACAACGCCAGGCTGTGCGAAGCGTTGATCAGGTGCGGGGATGCAACAGGGCGCGAGGACCTGCTGGGGGCGGGCCTCGAGACTCTGCGCTGGCTAATGGAGATCCAGCGCGCGCCGGCGGGGCATTTCCGTCCCGTCGGCACGCAAAGCTTCGGCCTCGATCATGCGCTTCCCGGCGCGTTCGACCAGCAACCCCTGGAAGTCTGGGCGGCAGTCAATGCGTGCTGCGCCGCGCACGAAATTACGCGCGATGCAAGCTGGCTGCTCGAGGCGCGGCGCGCTTTTGCGTGGTTCCTGGGAGAGAACGATCTCGCGGTCCCCGTGGTCGAACCCGAACGTGGGGCCTGCTTCGACGGATTGCACCCTGATCGCCGCAACGCCAACCAGGGGGCGGAATCGACGCTTGCCTATCTTGGTGCCCTGTCTTCGTTGGCCCGGATCGAAGTGCAGGATCGGCGCGCGCCCGAGGACATTCATGCGGCCGCTGATCGATCGGAACTTCTAAGCAACTTGCCGCGAATGACGGCGGGTTCATGAAACGCCGGACCGCGGGGGCTAGCCCGGGCCCCGGGTGGTGCCAGCTTACTTGCGGGAAGAAGAGAGATCTATGTCGAGCGCAGCATTTGTAACGCGGCTACCCATCTTGTTGCGGCCCAATCCGGCGCGAACCGTGATCAGGCCCTATATGCCGTCCACGGATACCTACAAATACGCGCAGAATGATCGCCCTCGCTCGCAGCGGATCGCCGACCGGGTGCTGGCGCTTGACGATCAATCACTGGCGGAAGAGATTGAACGGCTGCTGCGCGACTTTTCGAGCCGACACCGGGATGTATCTGCCCTCTTCCTGCGGCGGTTTCATGAGGTCGAAGGCATCGAAATCTGCGACTGCAAGGTCAGCGATGCACAGGCAATCCTGATCGGCGCGCATTTTTGCCACGAATATTCCTATGAAGCCGCTGCACTGTTCAACCCGAGCATCGTCCCGCACCCCGACCAGTCGGGTGTCCCCGAAGGTGCGATCCGGTTCGTCTTGTCGTTGCGGGGAGTCGGCGAAGGCCATATCTCGTCGGTTACCTTTCGCACCGGCATGTGCTTTTCGGACGGAACCGTCGCGGTCGCGCCGCAGAGTGCGCGTCCCGCCACGCTCCAAACCGAGGCGCTATCGCCCGACGTGGGCCTCGATGCCGGCGTCCGGCTCCTGTGCGACGGCAGCCATGACCTTTCCGAAATCGTGATCTTCCCTACCACGCCGAGCCAGAAGAGCGGGATCGAGGACCTTCGGCTTGTTCGCTTCACGGCAGACGACGGCACATCGACCAACTTTGGGACTTACACTGCCTTCGACGGAAGGGTGATCCGTCAGGAGCTGCTAACGACCGCCGATTTCCGGCACTTCGAACTGACACCGCTCAGCGGCGATGCGACCGCAAGCAAGGGAATGGCGTTGTTTCCGCGCAGTATCGATGGCAAATTTGCCATGCTGGGGAGAGAGGACAACGAGAATATCTGGCTTCTGACCTCGAACGACATCCACGAATGGAACGGCGGCGTGAAGGCAATCGACCCACGCTGGCCGTGGGAATTCGTCCAGATCGGGAATTGCGGCTCGCCGCTCGAGATCGACGAAGGCTGGCTGGTGATCACGCACGGGGTCGGCGCGGTTCGGAACTACTGCATCGGGGCCTGTCTACTCGACCGCAGGGATCCGTCCAAGCTTCTCGCGCGCACGGCTGAACCCCTGCTTCGCTCGGACATGGACGAGCGCGAAGGCTACGTCCCCAACGTCGCCTACAGCTGCGGAGCGATGCTTCATGGACGCCGCCTGATTCTGCCCTATGCAGTTGGTGACAGCTTCTCGACCTTCGTGACGATGGAGCTCGATGATTTGCTCCGCGCAATGAACTGAGCCGAACCACCCATTTCAGGTCGTGCGCGAACCTTCTGATGAGAACCTCTAGCCCTCGAGGCGAGGGATAGGCGCATGACGTGCGTATCACATCTCGACGACTGAACGTTCGAGAGCCGCTCACCCTATGCAAACTTCCGCACCGTTCTGGACAGGATGTTCGGCATTTCCGGGCGGGCAACGATTCCAAATCGGTTGCGCTGCTGTTTCAACCCGCTGCGGGCGTCCAAACCGGGACGGGCGGGTCTCATGAGCACGCTCAAAAGCCACATGTCCCCTGCGCTGCCTGCCGAAGGAAGCCTGCTGCGCTGTCTGATAGAAGGCCTGACCGGCAATCTTCTCTATACGCTCGACCCGGCTGGGCACATTATCGACATCAACCGTGAGGCCGAGACGATCGCGCGGCTGCCGATAGCCGCGCTGCACGGGCAATCGCACGCGCTGTTCTATCCACCCGATGAATTGGAAGCTGATCTCCCCGCCGCCGATCTGACGGTCGCATCTCAGCAGGGCCATCTCGAGCGCGAAGCCTGGCGGGTCCGGGGCGATGGCACCGAATATCTGGCAAGGCTTACGATCAACCCTCTTATCGACGCTGAAGGCTCTGTGGTGGGCTTCGGCTGCATTGCGCGCGACATAACCGAAGAGGTTTCGGTGCGCAGGTCCTTTGAGGCGCGTGAGCAGCACCTGCAGTCCATCCTGGCAACCGTTCCCGACGCGATGGTCGTCATCGACGAGAATGGCTGCATTACCTCGTTCAGCGCGGCTGCCGAACGCTTGTTCGGATATGACGAACAAGCGCTTCTCGGTGCGAATGTAGCTTGCCTCATGCCCGAACCGGACCGGTCGAGACATGACGAGTATATCGCGCATTATCTGCGCACCGGTGAAAAACGGATCATCGGCATCGGCCGCGTGGTCACCGGACAGCGCAGGGATGGCAGCACTTTCCCGATGGAGTTGTCTGTCGGCGAGGCCGGGGAGGAAGGCGCCCGGATTTTTACCGGCTTTGTTCGCGATCTCTCGGAAAAAGAGCGGGACGAACTTGCGCTGAAGGCGCTTCAGGCCGAGCTCGTCCATGTAGCGCGGGTGAGTGCGATGGGCACAATGGCGTCCACTTTGGCGCACGAGCTCAATCAGCCCCTAACGGCGATCGCAAACTATCTTGAGACCGTGCGCGACGTGATGGACGGCACGGTCGAGGCTCCTGCGGCGCTGGTCCGCGACGCCTTGGCCGAAGCGGCCGAAGAAACCCACCGGGCCGGGCATATTGTGCGCCGGTTACGTGACTTCGTCGCTCGCGGAGAAGTCGAAAAAAGCATCGAATCCATAGCGTCACTGATCGGGGAGGCGAGCAAGCTCGCTCTGATCGACGCGCGCGAACGGGGAATTCGCAGCTTTTTCGAATTCGATCCCGAAGCGTCGCTGGTGCTGGTCGACCGCGTCCAGATTCAGCAAGTCCTCGTAAACCTGATGCGTAATGCGGTCGAAGCCATGGCCGATGTTCCAAAGCGCGACCTGTATGTGACCACCAGCTTGCTCGACGACGGCTATGTTCAGGTCACCGTCCAGGACAGCGGTCCCGGGATCTCGCGCGCGATCCTGCCGCAGCTTTTCGATGCGTTCGTCAGCAGCAAGACCGAAGGCATGGGTCTTGGCCTGTCGATTTGCCGGACCATTGTCGAAGCGCACGGGGGCCGGATCTGGGCCGAACAGCGTCCGGGCGGGGGCGCGACCTTTCATTTCACCTTGATCAATGCGCGCGCGGAAAACGAACATGACTAAGTCCAGAACCATCTATCTCGTCGACGACGACGAAGCCATTCGCAAGTCGGCAGGCTTCATGCTGCGCACTTCGGGGTTTACCGTACATGCCTATGCGTCGGGCAGCGAGTTCCTGAAGACCGCCTCCACACTCGAGACCGGCTGCGTCTTGCTCGATGTCCGGATGCCCGGTCTGGACGGCTTGCAGGTCCAGGCTTCGCTGCGCGCGCGGGGCATCGCGATGCCGGTTGTGGTGCTCACTGGCCATGGCGACGTCGCGATTGCGGTTCAGGCGATGAAAGCCGGTGCGATCGACTTTATCGAAAAGCCGTTTGAAAAGGCTGCGCTGCTTGACGCGATCGCGCGCGGTTTTTGCCGGATAGACGATGCCGACAGCAAAGCGGTCGAAGAATCCGATGCGCAGGTGCGCCTTGCGCTGCTGACGCCCCGCGAGCGCGAAATTCTCGATGGCCTTGCACAAGGCTATCCGAACAAGACGATTGCCTATGACCTTGGCATCTCGTCGCGCACTGTCGAGGTTCATCGCGCCAGTTTGATGCAGAAGCTCGCTGCCCATAGCCTCTCGGATGTGCTCCGGATCGCTTTCGCTGCGGGGGTAGGGCGCCAGACGGCTGGGTAGGACGATTACTTACAGACGCGAGGTGGGGGTCTGCGACTATACTGCCCAAACGATCCATCTCGCGAATGACCGGCACCATGTCTGCACCCGACGGAGCTGCGCTCCGCAGTCCCTTTACGATCCTGGTATCCGATGACGATCCTGCCGTGCGTCGTTCGCTGCAGATGATGCTGTGTGCCTACGGCTATACCGTTCAGAGCTACACCAGCGGATGGGCACTCCTCGCTGACCCGTGTGCCACAGCGGCCGATTGCCTGGTGATCGACTACCGCATGCCCGACGTGGATGGCGTTACGGTCTTGCAAGGCCTGCGGGCACACTGTAGCGCGACGATTACGGAGTCCGGTCGGCGTCAATTATGATGGCCGATAGGTGGCCGCGCCGGTTGGTGAATTCTGGCTACCATTTGCTGTTGCGGGGAGCAACCGTCGAGCGACAATTACGAC
>JBHSCB010000045.1:0-14121 GCA_042650965.1 Novosphingobium lubricantis
GTTCCACGCTGTAGATCCCCACACCTCCCTGACTCGGCAGAAAGGCTTCAAGGTGGACGACTTTTACGCCGCCCGCAGCAGGACTATCCCGCCGCTACCGTGGTCGAATATTGCTCCGCCGTTCTCATGCGGCTGGCAGGGGGGACATTGCCCGATGCGGAGGCTACCAGCCCCTCGACACCGGCGTTGATGGCAGTGATCGCCGGCGCCAGCGGGCCGAAATCGGCCGGGTTCGGATAGGTGCCCACGAAGACCGCATCCTGATCGACGCCGAAGCGGTTCTTCTCCCGATCGAAGCGGAAGCCGGCCAGAAGCGACAGCCGGTCGGTCAGCTTGTAGCGGCCGTCCGCGAAGATGGCGAAGGTTTCGACCCTGGTGGCAGAGTCGGACGAATAGCTGACCGGAACTTCCGGCAGGGCCGCCACATAGAGCGAGGCGACATAGGCGGCTGTGGCCGCATCCAGCCCGCCCGATTGCAGCAGCATGGCGATGGTGGAGCCCGGGGTCTGCACCCGTGTGCGGCTGCTGCTGCCCGAGGTCTGGTCGCGGTTGTAGTAATAGAGGCCGATAAGTCCGCTCAGCCTGTCGTCCTCATAGTTGAGGCGCAATTCCTGGGTGATCGTGTCGTTGCTCAGCCAGTTGCTGCCGTAGGAGAGCGGCTCGGGGCTGAAATCGCCGTCATAGGCGCGCACCGAACTGACATTGCTGTAGGTCGTCAGCGAGCTGAGCGTGAAACCGCTGCCCAGATCCAGCCGCAGGTCCAGCGTCGCCTGGTCCACATTGCTGTCGCTGGTGTTGGGCGTGTCGGTCGGGCTTTCGCGGTTGTTGAAGAAATCCTCCACGCTGGTGTCGGAGTAGACGAAGCTGTAGCCTGTTTCCCCTTCGAAATGCATGTAGTTGAGGCGCGCCTCGAAGCCCGGAAGCGCGGAGGGGGTCCACAGCAGTTTCGCCCGCACCATCGTGGTGTCCTGCGGGCTTTCCGGCTCGTCGCGGACGACGTTCCACACTTCGCCGTCCGACTTGCGCTTTTCGGCGGCCACCCGGAATGCCAGTTCCCCCGGCACGATGGGGCCGCCGCCGGCGATCGCGAAGTTCCGCGTGTTGTGGCTGGAAACGATGATGCGGCCCTTGGCACCCCAGTCCATGGAGGGATCCTGCGTGCGGATGTGAATGGCCCCGGCCAATGCATTCAGGCCCTGCAGCGTCGATTGCGGGCCCCGGAAGATTTCCACCTGGGCGGCATCCCACATGTCGGTGGGGCCGTTCGCCAGGATTTCCTGCGGGATGGGCGCGCCATCGACGAACACGGTCGCGGTCGCGGCGTCGCCTGCCCCGGAAACCCCCTGGTTGGCGATGCCGCGAATGGTGAAGCCGGAATTGCCATAGGTCAGGGAGACGTTGGCCGTGCGCTGGAGCACATCCTCCAGCGTCTGGATCGCCTCATTCTCGATGCGCGCCGCGGTCGTCACCCCGACGGAGGCCGTGGTTTCCTGAAGCGTGCGGCGCGTCTTTTCCCCTTGTTGCGCCGCACAACGCGTGATACGAAGCGCGCGAACAGGGGGCGTGAACAGGCAGGCGGCATCATGACGGACCCCGGCGACGATCCTCTCGACCCTCTGGACAGCTTCGCGGAAACGCTGGACCGCTCCGCCCACGCCCTGATCGCGCAGGCCTTTTCCGGCCTTTCGCCGCTCACCATCGCCCAGTCCTTCACTGACTGGGGGCTGCATCTGGCCAGTTCGCCGGGCACCCGCACCAAGCTGGCGGCCAAGGCGGTGCGCAAGACGATGCGGCTGGCGCACTATGCCGCCGAGCGCAGCACGGACCCGGCGGCAGAACCCGCCATCGAGCCGCTGCCGCAGGACCATCGCTTTGCCGATCCGGCCTGGAAGCAGCACCCGTATGACCTGATCTCGCAGGCCTTCCTGCTGCAGCAGCAATGGTGGCATGTGGCGACCACGGGGATGGCGGGCGTCAGCCGCCATCATGAAATGGTGATGGAATTCGCCACCCGCCAGCTGCTCGACATGGCGGCCCCCACCAATTTCATCGCCAGCAACCCGGTGCTGCAGGCGCGCATCGTGGAAACCGGCGGCCGCTGCCTGCTGGACGGCGCCGGCCACTGGCTGGAGGACGCGGGGCGGCTGATGTCCGGCGCGCCCGCCGTGGGTGCGGATGCCTATCCGGTGGGCGGCAAGGTCGCCGTGACGCCCGGCGAAGTGGTGTTCCGCAACGAGCTGATCGAGCTGATCCAATATGCCCCCGCCACCGGCGAGGTGCGGCCGGAGCCCATTCTGATCGTGCCGGCCTGGATCATGAAATACTACATCCTCGATCTCTCGCCGGAGAATTCGCTGGTGCGCTGGCTGGCGGGGCAGGGCTTCACGGTGTTCATGATCTCCTGGCGCAACCCGGACGCGACGTTCCGCGATTTCGGGATGGAGGATTATCGCAGGCTCGGGCCGGAAGCCGCGCTGGATGCCGTCACCGCCATCACCGGCGCCGCGAAGGTGCATGCCGCCGGCTATTGCCTGGGCGGCACGCTGCTCGCGCTCACGGCCGCCAGCCTGGCGCGCGACGGCGACGAGCGGCTCGCCTCGCTCACCCTGTTCGCCGCGCAGACGGACTTCACCGAGCCCGGCGAGCTGGCGCTCTTCATCGACGAGGCCCAGCTGAACCTGCTGGACAGCATGATGTGGAAGAAGGGCTATCTCGACAGCGGCAACATGGGCAGCGCCTTTCAGCTGCTGCGCTCCAACGATCTGGTCTGGTCGCACATCCTCTCCACCTATCTGATGGGCGAGCGGGAGCCGATGAACGACCTGATGGCGTGGAACGCGGACGGCACGCGCATGCCCTATGCCATGCACAGCCAGTATCTGCGCCAGCTGTTCCTGAACAACGATCTGGCCGACGGCCGCTACCGGACGGATGGCCGCCCCGTCAGCCTGTCGGCGCTGCGCATGCCGCTGTTCATGGTGGGCACCGAACGCGACCATGTCGCGCCCTGGCGCTCCGTCCACAAGCTGCACATGCTGACCGGCGCCGAGATCCGCTTCCTGCTGGCGAGCGGCGGGCACAATGCGGGGATCGTCTCCGAACCCGGCCATGATCACCGCCACTACAGTGTCGCCACCCGCGCCGCCGACGAGCCCGCCCCCACGCCCGACGAATGGCTGGCAACGGCCGAGCGCCACGAGGGCAGCTGGTGGCCGGAATGGGGCGCCTGGCTGGCCGCCCACTCCTCGGCGCCCGCGGCGCCGCCGCCGCTGGGCAATAGTGACGCAGGCTATCCGCCGCTGGCCCCGGCGCCCGGCGAATATGTGCTACAGCGCTGATCCATGACCGACCCTCACACCATCCAGAATCGCACCTTCGACGAGATCAACGTCGGAGACAGCGCCAGCCTCACCCGGCCGCTGACGGCGGACGACATCCAGCTGTTCGCCGCCGTCTCCGGCGATGTGAACCCGGCCCATATGGATCCGGAATTCGCCGGGCAGGACATGTTCCACCGCGTGATCGCGCACGGCATGTGGGGGGCGGGGCTGATCTCGGCCGTGCTTGGCACCGAATTGCCGGGGCCGGGCGCCATCTATCTCAGCCAGTCGCTGAAATTCACCCGGCCGGTGGGGATCGGCGACGAGATTACCGCCACCGTCACCGTTACGGCCAAGGCGGCGGAGCATCGGCGCGTGGTGCTGGATTGCGTCTGCGCCAACCAGCAGGGCGAAACGGTGATTTCCGGGCAGGCCGAAGTGATGGCCCCGGCCGAGAAGATCAGCCGCCCGCGCGTGGCGCTGCCCCGGGTGCTGATCCACCGCAACGATCGCTATGCCCAGCTGATCGAGGCGGCCGCGACCGGCGGCGAGCCGGTGGCGACGGCGGTCGCGCATCCGTGCAGCGCCGACGCGCTGACCTCCGCGCTCGAAGCGGCGAGCGAGGGGCTGATCCGGCCGATCCTTGTCGGGCCGGCCGCGAAGATCGCGAAGGTCGCGGCCGACGCGGGCGTGTCGCTCGACGGGTTCGAGATCGTCGATGCCGCGCATAGCCATGCCGCCGCCGCGACCGCGGTGGAGCTGGTGCGCACCGGCAAGGCCGCGCTGCTGATGAAGGGCTCGCTCCACACCGACGAGCTGATGGGCGCGGTGGTGAAGTCCGAAACGGGGCTTCGCACCGAGCGCCGCATCAGCCACTGCTATGTGATGGATGTGCCGAGCTACCCGCGCCCGCTGATCATCACCGACGGCGCCATCAACATCGCCCCCGCGCTGGACGACAAGGCGGATATCCTCCGAAACGCCATCGATCTCGCCCATGTGATCGGCGTGGCCGAACCGCGCGTGGCGATCCTGGCGGCCGTCGAAACGGTGAATTCGAAGATGCAGACCACGCTGGACGCCGCCGCGCTCTGCAAGATGGCGGATCGCGGCCAGATCAGCGGCGCGCTGCTGGACGGGCCGCTGGCGTTCGACAATGCGATCAGCGAATCCGCCGCGAAGGAAAAGGGCATCACGTCACCGGTGGCGGGCCGCGCGGACATCCTGCTGGTGCCGGACCTCGAAGCCGGGAACATGGTGGCCAAGCAGCTCACCTTCCTGGCCGGCGCGGATGCGGCCGCAGTGGTGCTGGGCGCGCGGGTGCCGATCATCCTCACCAGCAGGGCCGACAGCCGGCGCACGCGCGTCGCCTCCGCCGCGCTCGCGGTGCTGCTGGCGCGCGCGGCGACGAAGGCCGCGCCGGGGCTGCCGCACTGATGGCGGACATCCTGCTCTGCCTGAACTCCGGCTCCTCCAGCCTGAAGTTCGGCCTGTATGAACGGGGCGGGTCTGAACAGGATGGGGGGCTGGAGCTGAGGGCGCGCGGCAAGATCGAGAAGATCGGCATCGAGCCCTATCTGCTGGCGACCAGCGCCGACGGAGATGTGATCGCCGAACGCCGCTGGCTGCATGGCGAGGACATGAGCCATGAGAAGCTTCTCGGTGAGCTGCTGGCCGGGATCGAGGCGCGGATCGGCCATGATCTCGTCGGCGTGGGCCACCGCGTGGTGCATGGCGGCGCGGCGCATCACGCCCCCGTCCGCGTGACCGACGAGCTGCTGACGGAACTGGCACGCTTCAATCCGCTGGCGCCGCTGCACCAGCCCCACAATCTGTCCGCCATCCATGCCGTCGCCGCGCTGCGGCCGGGCATCGCGCAGGTCGCCGTGTTCGACACCGCCTTCCACCAGACCCAGCCTCCGGTCGCCACCCGCATCGCGCTGCCCCGCCGCTTCGCCGACGAGGGCGTGCGCCGCTACGGTTTCCACGGCATCTCCTATGAATATGTCGCGCATCGGCTGGCCGAGCTGGACCCGGCGCTGCTGAACGGCCGCGTGATCGCGGCGCATCTGGGCAACGGCGCCAGCCTGTGCGCCATGAAGGCGGGCGAAAGCATCGACACCACCATGGGCTTCACCGCGCTCGACGGGCTGGTGATGGGCTCGCGCTGCGGCAGCATCGATCCGGGCGTGCTGCTCTATCTGTTCCAGCAGGACGGCATGGACGTGGCCAGCGTGGAAAGCCTGCTCTACCGCGAATCCGGTCTGCTGGGCGTCTCCGGCGTTTCCAGCGACATGCGCACCCTGTTCGAAAGCGCCGAGCCCGCCGCAAAGGAGGCTATCGACCTGTTCACCTATCGCGTCGCCCGCGAAAGCGGCGCCCTGATCGCGTCGCTGGGCGGGCTTGACGGGATCGTCTTCACCGCCGGCATCGGGGAGAACAGCCCCGAGATCCGCGCTCTGGTGTGCGAACGGCTGTCGTACCTCGGCATAGAACTGGACGAAGCCGCCAACCGCGCCGGCGCCCCGTTGATCAGCACCGCCGCCAGCCGGGTGGCGGTGCGCGTGATCCCAACGGACGAGGAGCGCATGATCGCCCGACACACCGATGCGCTGCTGGCGCGGGAGGCCGCATGAATCGCAAGACGGGCCTGTTGATCCTGCTGGTGCTGCTGGCGGTGGCGCTGGGGGCGGCGGCATGGTGGCGTTATGGCCGCGATCCGGGGCTGCCGCAGGGCTTCGCGCAGGGCAACGGCCGGATGGAGATGACGCGCACCGACATCGCCGTGAAATACCCCGGCCGCGTCACCGACATCAGGGTGCGCGAAGGCGACAGCGTGAAGGCGGGCGACATCATCGCCGTGCAGGACGAAACCGATGTCCGCGCGCAGCTGCAGGGCGCCAATGCCGCGCGCGACCGCGCTTCGGCCTCGGTCGGGCGGGTGCAGGGCGAAGCGCAGGCGCGCGGCGCGCAGGAACAGGCGGCCGCCATCGACCTGCGCGAAACAGCGAAACTCTATGACCAGAAGATGGTCTCTCCGGTCGAACTGGAGCAGCGGCAGGTCGCGCTGGCAGGCGCGCGCGGCGGAGTGGCGGCGGCGACGGGCGGGCTGGCGGAAGCGCGCACCACCATCGCCCAGGCCAACGCCCAGATCGCGCAGCTGAATGTGGCGCTGAACGATCTCGTCATCCGTGCGCCCACGCCGGGGCGCGTCGAATATCGCATCGTGGAGCCGGGCACCGTGCTGCCCGCCGGCGGCCGCATCGTCTCCATGATCAACCCGGAAGACAGTTTCCTCACCATCTTCCTCCCCGGCCCCGTCGCCAGCAGGCTGAAGATCGGGGACGAAGCCCGCATCCTGCCGCAGGGCTTTGCCGAACCGATCCCGGCGCGGGTCGGCTTCGTCTCGCCGGAGGCGCAGTTCACTCCCCGCTTCGTGGAAACCCAGTCCGAGCGGGAGACGCTGTCGTTCCGCGTGAAGCTGGTGATCGCACCCGAAACGGCGCGGCGGCTTTCGGGGCAGCTGAAGGCGGGGATGACGGCGGACGGCTATGTCCGCACCGACCCGTCGCTCGCCTGGCCGAAGCTGCCCGCCGGGCGCTGAGATGCCCGGACCCGACACAGCCCAGCCGGCCGTCCGCCTGTCCGGCGTGTCGCACCGTTACGGCGCGGCGGTGGCGCTGCGCGATGTCGCCCTGACGCTGCCGGCCGGCGGCGCGGTGGCGCTGGTGGGGCCGGACGGGGTGGGGAAATCCAGCCTGCTCGGGCTGATCTCGGGCGTGAAGAAACTGCAGCAGGGCCAGTTGCAGGTGCTGGGCCATGATCTGGCCGCGAAACAGGGGCGGGACGCGTTTCTGGCCCGCGTCGCCTATATGCCGCAGGGGCTGGGGCGGAACCTCTATCCCACCCTCAGCGTCACCGAGAATATCGACTTCTTCGGCCGCCTGTTCGGCCTTTCCGCCCATGAACGCGCCGCCCGCATCCGCCGCCTGCTGGACGCGACCGGCCTCGCCCCTTTCCCGGACAGGCCGGCGGGCAAGCTGTCGGGCGGCATGAAGCAGAAGCTCAGCCTCTGCTGTTCGCTGGTGCATGAGCCCGACCTGCTGATCCTGGACGAGCCCACCACCGGCGTCGATCCGCTGTCGCGGCGGCAGTTCTGGGATCTGGTGGACAGCATGCGCGCCGAGCGCCCGTCGATGACGGTGCTCGTTTCCACCGCCTATATGGAAGAGGCGGAGCGCTTCGAGCATCTGGTGGCGATGGACGACGGCCGCATCATCGCCGATGGCCGTACTGCCGACATCCTCGCTCAGGCCGGCACCGATTCCCTGGAGGAGGCCTATATCCGCCTGCTGCCGGAAGAGCGCCGCCCGCCCGCCGAACGGCTGGAAATCGCGCCCTGGGTGGACGACGGCGGCGAACCCGCGATGGAGGCGCATGACCTGGTGCGCCGCTTCGGCGATTTCATCGCGGTGGACCATGTCAGCTTCCGCATCGGCCGGGGCGAGATCTTCGGCTTCCTCGGCTCCAACGGCTGCGGCAAGACCACCACGATGAAGATGCTGACGGGCCTGCTGGATATCAGCAGCGGCACGGCCCTGCTGTTCGGCAAGCAGGTGACGCCCGGCGACATGAAGACGCGGATGCGCGTCGGCTATATGTCGCAGGCCTTCTCGCTCTACTCCGAGCTCAGCGTGCGCGACAATCTGATGCTGCATGCCCGGCTCTATCGCGTGCCCGCCCACGAAGCGCCGGTGCTGGTGGAAAAGGCGCTGGCGCAGTTCAGCCTGACGCCGCAGGCCGATGCCATGCCGGATGACCTGCCGCTGGGCATCCGGCAGCGTCTGCAACTGGCGGCGGCCTGCCTGCACGGCCCGGAAATCCTGATCCTCGACGAGCCCACGTCCGGGGTGGACCCGGCTGCGCGCGACATGTTCTGGCGCCACCTCGTCCGCCTCTCGCGCGAGGAGAAGGTGACGATCTTCGTCTCCACCCACTTCATGAACGAGGCGGAGCGCTGCGACCGCATCTCTCTGATGCACCGGGGCCGGGTGCTGGCGATGGATGCCCCCGCAGCCATCGTGCAGGCACAGGGAACGGCGACGCTGGAGGACGCGTTCATCAAGGTGCTGGAAGCGGAGGCCGACTCCGACGCCGCGCCACCCGCCATGCCGTCCGCTGCGGCGGAGCCTGCCGCAAAACCCGCAGCGCACGGCCTCGGCAACTGGATCGGCCATGTCTGGGCCTTCGCCCGGCGCGAGGCGACCGAACTGATGCGCGACCGCACGCGGCTGGCCTTCGCGCTGATCGGCCCGGTGCTGCTGCTCAGCGTCTGTGCGCTCGCCATCTCGTTCGATGTGCAGCATCTGCGCACCGGCGTGCTCGACCACGACCGGACAGCCGCCAGCCGGGATCTGATCCGCGCCTTCGAGGGCACCAGGACATTCGAGCTGCACCCGCCGGTGCCATCGGCCGACGCCGGGTTCGAAGGCCTGCGCGACAGCAGCCTGCAACTGCTGATCGACATCCCGCCCGGCTTCGGCCGCGACATTTCGGCCGGCCGCCGCCCCGAGGTGGGCCTGTTCATAGACGGCAGCAGCCCCTTCTCCGCCTCCAGCGCCCGCGCCTATGCCGAAGCGATCCTGCAGGCCCATGCCCTGTCCCTCGCAGCGGGCGCAGGGCTGTCGACCAGCCTGCCGATGAACGCCGAGCCGCGCTTCATCTACAATCAGGAATTCCGCAGCATCTACGCCATCGCGCCGGGCGTGCTGATGCTGATCATGATCCTTATCCCTTCCATGCTGACGGCGCTGGGCATCGTGCGCGAGAAAGAGATCGGCTCCATCACCAACCTCTATGCCTCGCCCGCCAGCGTCGGCGCCTTTCTGCTGGGAAAGCAGGCGCCCTATGTCGCGGTGGCGATGCTCAGCTTCACGATCCTGCTGCTGCTGATCACGCTGGTGCTGGGCGTGCCGATCACCGGCTCTCCCTTCGCGCTGCTGCTGGGGGGCTTGCTGTTCGTGCTCGCCTCCACCGGGCTCGGCCTGCTGATCTCCACGGCCGTCAGCTCGCAGGTGGCGGCCATCTTCGCCACCGCGCTCATCAGCCTCATCCCCTCCATCAACTTCTCCGGCTTCCTCTATCCGGTCTCCACGCTGGAAGGGCCCAGCCATATGATCGGGCTGGCCTTCCCCTCCTCCTGGTTCCAGATCATCAGCCTGGGCACCATCACCAAGGGGCTGGGCCCGGAAAGCTTCGGGCAGCCCTATCTGATCCTCGCCGCGTTCGGCCTCGGCTATTTCCTCGTCGCGCGGCTGCTGCTCCGGAAGCAGGAGGCATGAGGCGCTGGTGGCTGAACGTCTGGCTGCTGGTGGTGAAGGAACTTCACAGCCTGCGGCGCGACCGGGTGATGATGTTCCTGATCGTCTTCGCCTTTTCCGCCGCCATCGTGGTGGTGGCGCATGGCGTGAAGGCCGAAGTCTCCAACGCCTCGGTCGCCATGATCGACAATGACCGCTCCGAACTCTCCCGCGCGCTGAGGCAGGCGATCCGCCGGCCCTATTTCCAGCCGCCGGCCGATGTCGCGCCCGCCGACATCGCGCGCCGGATGGACAGCGGGCAGTATATCTTCGTGATCGAGATTCCGCCGCGCTTCCAGTCTGACCTGCTGGCCGGCCGCCAGCCCACGGTGCAGCTGCTGGTGGACGCCACCGCGATGACGCAGGCGGGCCTCGGCGCCTCTTACCTGCAGCAGATCTTCACGCAGGAGGTGCTGAACTTCCTGAACGCGCGCGGGATGGCCGGCAGCCTGCCGTTCCGGGTGCAGCCGCGCATCCTCTACAACCCCAATGCGCTGTCGCCCTGGTACATGTCCGTCATGCAGAATGTGATGAACGTGACGGTGCTGTCGATCATCCTCGTCGGCGCCGCCGTCATCCGCGAACGCGAGCATGGCACCATCGAGCATCTGCTGGTGATGCCCGTGCGCGCCAGCCAGATCGCCTTCGCCAAGATCCTCGCCAACGGCTTCGTCATCCTCGTCGCCGCCATGCTGTCCCTCGTGGTGGTGGTGCACCTGCTGATGGGGGTGCCGATCGCGGGCTCGCTGCCGCTGTTCGGCTTCGCGCTGTTCCTCTATCTCTTCTCCGCCACCTCGCTCGGCATGTGGATGGCCACCATGACGAGCAGCATGCCCCAGTTCGGCATGTTCGCCGTGCCCGTCTATGTCACGCTCTACATGCTCTCGGGCGCGGCGACCCCGCTCGAAAGCATGCCGGGGCTGGTGCAGACGGTCGCCACCGCGCTTCCCAGCACCCAGTTCGTGATCCTCGCAAAGGCCGTGCTCTACCGGGATGCGGATGTCCGCATCGTGCTGCCGCAGCTTGCCATCATCGCCGCCTGGGGCGCCTTCTTCATGACACTCGCCATCAGCCGCTTCCGGCAGATGCTGGCCCGGCAGGGATGAGAAGCCCGATGCACTGTTACGCCCTTTCCGCCATCGCCCTGCTGCTCGCCGGCTGCGTGGCATCGCCGCCGCCCGGCGAGCGCATCCCGCCGCCAGTCATTCCGGAGCGGTTCGACGCCCCCGCCGCCAACGCTCCCGCTCCGGCCGATCTCAGCCGCTGGTGGACGGCCTGGCAGGATCCCGCGCTCGACGCGCTGGTGGACCGGGCGCTCGCCGCCAACGCCGGTCTGCGCGAAGCCCGCGCCCGCGTGGACTCCGCCCGCGCCACCGTCACCATGGCGGAATCCGCCCTCTATCCCACCGTCGCGGCCGGCGGCGCCGTCTGGCATGCCGCGCTCGACGGCCATGTCTCCGGCCTGCCCGGAGACATGCTGCAAAGCTATGAACGCGCCCGCAGCGGCACCGGCCACATCGTGGGGCTGGGCGCCTCATGGGAGCCGGACATCTTCGGCGCCGCCCGCGCCGACATCTCGGCCGCCGCCAGCATGGTGCAGGTGCAGCAAAATGCCGAACGCGGCGCCCGCCTCACCCTCGTCGCCGACATCGTGGAAAACTACCAGCAGGCGCAGGGCCTGCGCCGCCGCAGCGCCATCCTCCAGCGCAGCATCGCCGAAGCTGACCAACTGACCGCCTATGCCCGCGCCCGCATGCGCGCCGGGCAGGCCACCGCCGCCGACGTCAGCCGCGCCGAAACCGCCGCAGCCGCGCTGAGGGCGGAACAGGGCTTGCTCGACGCCCTCATCGACGGCCGCAAGCGCCGCCTCTCTGTGCTGGCGGGTGCCACGCCGGAAACCCCCGTCACCCTGTCCGATCCGGCCCCGCTCGTCATCCCGCCAGCCCCCTCCGGCCAGCTCCCGTCAGAAGTGCTGGCCCGCCGCCCCGACGTTCGCGCCGCATCCGCCGCCATCGAGGCCCGCACCGCCCAGCTGAAAGGTGCGCACGCCGATCTGCTGCCCCGCTTCGGCATCAACTTCGTCGGCCAGACCGGCCATATCGCGCTCGGCGGCCTCCCCGGCCTGGACAGCCAGAGCGCACTCCTCGGCCTCTCCGCCTGGATTCCGCTGTTCACCGCAGGCCGCCTCCAGGCGCAGGTCCGCGCCAGCGACGCCAACCTTCGCGCGGCGCTCGCCGCCCGGGATTCCGCCCTGCTGCAGGCCCTCGCCGACGTCGAGGTCGCCTACGCCTTCCGCACCGGCCTCGACTCCCGCCTCTCTGGCCTTGCCGCCGCCAACAGCCTCTCCACCCGCCGCGCGGACGAGCAGATGATCCTCTACCGCTCAGGCCGAGTCCGCCTCTCCGACGTGATCGAAGCCCGGCTGCAGGCGCTGAAAGACGAGGACGCCGCCGAACAGGCCCGGATCGCGCAGGGCAGCGCCGCTGTGCAACTGGTGCGGGCGTTGGGGGGCGGATGGTGAGGGGGTCAAAGGGGGCCTCCGGCGGGCAGGGAAATGATTTCCCTGCACCCTCTTCGTTGGCGTTGTGCACCACTCCCAAACTTGTGCGGGTAATCAGCTTCGATTGCCTGCGGCGCTACGCAGGCTCTCTCCCCCGCCGGGGGGAGAGTTGGGGAGGGGGGAGCAACGCCGGGCCTGATCCACCCCCCTTCACACCCGCTCAGGCTGAGCTTGTCGAAGCCCCCAGGCAAACCCACCAACCTCCCCATCCCCCACAACCTTCACCCCGGGTCAAGCCCGGGGTGACGGCGAAAGAATCGAAGGCGCACCACCCAAAGCGCCGCAGGCAATCAAACCCTCGCCGCCAACCCAACCTTACCGATCAGCGAAATAATGTGGGTGCGGGGAAGTCACTTCCCTGCCGGGGTGAAGGGGCAGAGCCCCTTCGAACCTCGCTAAAAGCGAACCCCCAGCTCGACACCCCAGAACCTAGGCCGGTCCATCCGCACATAGGGCGTCCCCAGCGTATGTGCCGAAATCAGGTTCAGCGACCGCGGCGTCCGCACATCGAACAGATTCTCCGCGAACAGTGACACGGAAACCCTGTCGTCGGCCGACCGCCAGCCGGCGCGGGCGTTCACGATCGCGCGGCTGGCACGCAGTTTCGTCAGCTGCGAGAAATCCACCAGCTCGCCGAACACGGGGTTGTTCTCCAGCGCCGCGTCCGACGCGCGGGTGGCATCGTTGATGCGCTGTTTCGAGGTGAAGCTGTAGCTGGCGTTGGCGAACAGATTGCCGATGCCGCCGACTTCGCGGTCGAACCGGGCCGACAGCACGGCGCGGAAGCTGGGTTCGCCGGTGGGCTGGCCGGACACGTCCACGCCCTGTTCGATGCGGTGATCCCATTTGGAATCGATGAAGGCGCCGACGGCGCTGAGCGAGAAGCCGGGTGCGACGGCGAAGCTGGTTTCGAAATCCACCCCCGTGGCGGTCGAGTCGCCGGAGGAGGTGACATACTGCGGCAGGCCCGAGCCATCGACGGATTCCAGGCTGAGCGACTGCCGGTTCTTGTAGGTGAAGCGATATAGGGAGGCGTTCAGCCGCAGCCGCTTGTCCATCAGTTCGGATTTGAAGCCGCCTTCGAAGTTCCACACCGATTCGGGTTCGAAGAAGGAATTGATCTGCACGCTGTTGAAGCCGCCGGCCTTGTACCCACGCGAGGCGGAGGCGAACAGCATCAGGCCCGGCATCGGCGTGTAATCCACCACGAAGCGCGGGCTGAAATCCGAGAAGCTGGCGCGGCGGCTGACTTCCACCCCTTCCAGCGCGCCGGAATCGAAGATGATGTCGGAGCCGACGACGAGGCCGAAGAAGGTGGCGACATCGATCATCGCCTCATCCGGGAACAGCGGCGCGCCGAGGATGGCGTTGTAGAGCGCGCCGGGCGCTGACACCTGTTCCAGCCCCGGTGAACTGAAGGGGCCGTTGAACCAGGTGAAGCGTTTGCGGTCCTTGGTGTAGCGCAGGCCGGCCGTCAGGTTCAGTTCCGGCGTGGCGGCGAAGGTCATGTCGCCGAACAGCGCCCAGGATTCGTTGCGCGTGGTGTTCACCATCTCCTCGCGCCAGGGGTGGCCCATCACCGGCAGCCCGGCGCTTTCCAGGATCGTGAACAGCGGCAGCCCCACCGCCACGCCCAGCAGCGTGTCGATCGAGGTGGAAAGTGTAGAGGGCGGTGACAAACCAGGCCAATGGAACGCCAGCGATTTGCTGAGCGTGGCGGTTTAAAAACCAGCCATTGGATAGGTTGCTCCTTTTAAGGGGGTGGCCGGGGATGTTTGCCGTGGAGAGCTACGCCGCCGTTCGGCACTTTGTTTTTGTTGAAGGTAACAGCCAGCGCGAGGCCGCGAAGGTCTTTGGACTGAGTCGCGAGACGATATCGAAG
>JBHSCB010000046.1:0-14031 GCA_042650965.1 Novosphingobium lubricantis
GTCGTAATTGTCGCTCGACGGTTGCTCCCCGCAACAGCAAATGGTAGCCAGAATTCACCAACCGGCGCGGCCACCTATCGGCCATCATAATTGACGCCGACCGGACTCCGTAATCGTCGCGCTACAGCCGGAACGCGGCGCAACAGCATCTCTGGCAGCACGGGCATGTCCAAGGGCGATCTCGACATCCTCCAGTCCCAGCTGGAGCTGATCGGCAGCGAGTTGCTCGGACCGGCGACCGAAACGATGCCGCATGAAGGCGTCGATAATCGACTGAAGGTCAACCGGCAATTTGCGGGGCCTGCGGTCGACGGCCGCCATGAACCCGGCGCCAGTCCAATCCCTCCAGAAGCGCGCCTAGCTGGGCGGCGGAAAGACGCATCACGCCGTCCTGGATGCCAGGCCACTTGAAGCTGCCTTGCTCCAGACGCTTCGCCATCAGGCACAGCCCGGTCCCGTCCCACCAGATCAGCTTGATCCGATCGGCGCGCTTGGCCCGAAAAACATAGATCACGCCGGAAAAGGCATCGCCGCCATAATCTGCGCTCACCAGCGCCGCCAGGGCATCAGGCCCTTTGCGGAAATCCACCGGGCGCGTCGCCACCATGACCCGCGTGCCCGGACCGATCCCGATCACCGCTGTACCTGCAACGCCTGGATCACTGCCGCCACCAGATCGGCCTTAGCCGTACCTCCAATCCGAACGACGGCGCCTCCCACCTCAACCTCTATTGCGACCTCGCTCGACAATAGCTTGGGACTGTCGGCCATGACAGGCACGAACATCGGCTCCGCATGGCTGGTGGCCCGACCTGCTTCCAACGCATAGCGCAGCTCCCGGCGCCAAGTGTAGAGCAACGACGTGCGAATATCGTGCTGGCGGCAGAACTCGGCGATGTTGCCGCAACGCGCCATCTCCCCGACTATCGCCAGCTTCTGCTTCAGCGTCCAGATGCTCGCCTAGTTCGCACGGCCGGCGATGCCATGACGTAGGAACGGCTCAATCTATACTTTTTGGCGACAGGGGATGGCCTGCGATTTAGCCGACGTTCACAAGCCGACCGAGCCTGCTTTTGCGGAGATGCAGATCAGCGAGCAGCTGGACCTGTCCAAACCATCCACCCCCGCACGGTATGAGGACACCAAGCTAGCCTGTTAGCGCCTAAAACCGGGCAGCAGGTTGAGTTGTCAGACGGCGCGCTTATCCTTGTTCGCCGCAAAGTTCTCTGCGACGTCGGCGAAGTAGGGCATGTGGTTGGTTATCCCGCCATCGACTTGAAGCACCTGGCCGGTTACGAAACGGCCATCGTCTGAACCGAGATAGGCCACAGCAGCAGCAATATCCTCAGGAAGCCCCAGCGTTGGGGTGAGCTTGTGCCGTTTGATGCGATCGAGCTGCTCCTCGGAATTGGTGACCACATTGGCTTGCGTCATGATCAAGCCCGGTGAGACGCTATTACAACGAATGCCCTGTTTACCATATTGAGTCGCGACATACATTGATAGGCAATTTACCGCCGCTTTGGACGCCGCGTAGGATGGAGCGTAGAAATCGCCACGCAGAGCCGCCCCTGAGCTCGTGTTGATGATCGCTCCGCCGCCGCAGCGCAACACCAGCGGCAACGCATGTTTGATCATCAGCATCGTACCGCGGGCATTAATCTGAAAGGCGAAGTCCCAGACCTCGGCATCCAGGGACTCGATGGCCATATCGCGTGACATCTGATCGAGGCCTGTAGCAGCCGCATTGTTGTGAAGCAGGTCGAGGCAACTGAAGCGTTCATCGACCCAGACAAAAAGTGACCTAATGCTGGCTTCATCGCCCAAGTCCACTTGCTTGACGATACACGTGCCACCAGTTGCTTGGATGGCGTTTGCGGCTTCGGCGGCTAGCGCGGGGTCGAGATCGGCAAGTACGACCGAAGCGCCTTCCGCGGCTAAACGCTTAGCCGTGGCGGAGCCAATGCCCGTTGGTCCGCCCGAGCCGGTGACCATCGCTACTTTGTTTTCCAAACGCTTCATGAAATCCTTCTTCTTTCTCATTTTCTTCTTTATTCAGCAATCATGCGCTGATTGTTTCTAAGAACAGCTCGCGGTTCCTGTGCTTTGAGCGGCTCGATTTTTACCGGATCTGCTTCAGAGACGAAGCTCTTCCTTCATGCACAGACCGTAGCCTGCCAACCAGCTTCACATGGGAGGTCCGTTCGAACAGCGGAACCGGCGATTCCAGCAAAGCGTGCAATAGTACGCCACTTCGTCGCCGCAGCGCGCACGGCGCAAGCTGTATTAAAGCTGCGGGCATTTGCAACAGACGGAATATCGCGGTGGATTCGAGCGCACGCACCGCAAGGTTTCGACGGCGACACTCACGGGCCGCCGTGCTGGATGTGATCCGCTATTTATCCTGAACACGTACAACCGTTCAGCTTCTCGGAATGAAATTGATCATCGAATGAGCCGGAAGCAGGTGCGAACTTCCGTCACGAAAATTTCTGGCTGCTCGAACGCAGCGAAATGCCCACCTCGTGCCGCTTCGTTCCAATAGATAAGATTAGGATATACACGCTCGGCCCATCGCCGGGACGGCCTGAACAATTCTTTCGGAAAGATCGTCACGCCAACCGGAATATCTATCCGGATATTCTTAAAAAATCCGAGGCTCTCCTGATAGAGTCGGGCCGACGATGCTCCCGTCGCTGGAAGCCAATACATCATGATTGCATCCAGCATGTCATCATACGACAGGATGGATTCGACAGCGCCGTCATGATCCGACCAAGCGTGGAACTTCTCGTAAATCCATGCCGCCTGTCCTATCGGAGAATCGACGAGGCCATAGCCAAGGGTCTGTGGCTTGGTCGCTTGCAGGAGGGCATAGGCGGACCCGGTCCGGTTATGCTCCTCCATCGCGGCAAGGCTGGCGCTCTCCTCCACGGTCAAATCATTCATATCATCGGCCACTGGTAACGCAATCGGAGCGTTCAGGTGAATCGCCGCACACCCGGGCGCGTTCGTCCCGCCCAGCTGTGTGGTCACGGCGCCACCCCAATCGCCTCCTTGGGCGACAAACCGGTCATAGCCCAGGCGACGCATGAGTTCGGCCCATGCCTCAGCAATCTTCTCGACTGTCCAGCCTCTCTCTTCGGGTTTTCCCGAAAATCCGAATCCTGGCAAGGACGGCGCGATGATATGAAACGCGTCATCGATGCTGCCGCCATGGAGCTGAGGCTCAGTCAGGGGGCCGACTATCTTCAGAAACTCTACGACAGATCCGGGCCAGCCATGCGTTATCAGCAGCGGGAGCGCACGCGGGTTCGACGAGCGGATATGCAGGAAATGAATATCAAGCCCGTTAATAGGTGTTCTGTACTGGCCCAGGTCGTTCAATAGGCGCTCGCAACGCCGCCAGTCATATGAGGATCGCCAGTACTCGCACAGCTTTCGTACGGACTCCAACGGTGCGCCCTGCGTCCAGTTCTGCACAGTCTCCGGCTCAGGCCAGCGCGCACGCTCAAGGCGTTGCTTGAGATCAACGATCTGATCTTCCGGAACCCTGCTATAATATCTTTCTACGTCGAACATGAACCTGTCGCTGCTCCCCAAGGCGTCGCTTATTTTTGAAAGTATCGGGCAGAACCTTGCGAGTGGTCCGCTGCCGGGTATTGATCCTGCTTAACAAATGCTGCGTTCTCGACCCAGAGGCTCGGGGAGGTTCATTCTGACCCTCCGTCAGAAAGGCTGATTGTAGCTTTGCGCGCCCCGCCATAAAGACGAGCCTAGCAAGCCACCGAACACCGGCACTATCGTGCAGAGGCAGCGTTGGCGGCCAATGTTGCTAGGTTGCGGATTTGAGTAGGAGGATGTCATGAACGGATTTACCAGGATACCGGAAAGTCGCTGGTTGAGATCGAGGGATCTCAAACTGGAGGAGAGTTCTGCCCCAGCCTCCTTCTATACGTCGCAGGAACAGTTCGAGCTGGAGCGTGAGCAGGTCTTTCGGCGCGCTTGGTTATCGGTCGCGCGCGTGGAAGAGCTTCCCAACGCAGGCGATTTCGTCAATCTCGACATTTTGACACTCAAGGCCAAGCTGATCTTGGTCCGGGGCGACGACGGAGAGGTGCGCGGCTTCCACAATTCCTGCGCGCATCGCGGTGTGATGGTCGTACAGAAGGAGAAGGGCAACGCTGCCCAGTTCCGCTGCCCCTACCATGCCTGGGTGTATGGAACCGACGGCAAGCTGCGGACCATTCCCGGCGCCGATATGTTCCCGGATGTGAAATGCGGTCATGACGGTCTGCCGCCGGTGCATACGGGTATTTGGAACGGTTTCATATTCGTCAATTTTGCCAAGGAACCCGAGGAGTCCCTTGAGGAGTTCCTCGGAGAAGCCGGGGTTCTTTTCTCCGACTTGCCCTTCGAGGATTATAATCACGAGCTGCGCTTCCCTCAGCCGCTCGCGACGAACTGGAAGCATATCAGCAACGCCTTCACCGAAGGCTATCACCTGGGCTTCCTGCACAAGAATTCACTCCCGTTCGTCTTCGATCGCGAAAACCCACTGACGGATTATCCGACCGTGCGATTCATGGGGCGCCACTCCGCGAATATCACCGGAGCCAACAGCAAATGGCAGCCGACAAAGCCGGTTATGCGCTTTGCCCTGGAAACCGGGTTCGCAGCAGACGCCGAGTTGGAGCCGGCCGGCAAGAAGTTGATGGATCATCCGGCAATCAACCCAGATCGTATAGATCCGATCATGGAAGAGGCCATCAATATCTTCCCTAACACTCAGATCCAGGTTCTGCGTAATGGCTATCTGTGGTACCAGTATTGGCCGTCGGGGCCCAATGAAATGCTGTGGGACGTGCGTCTTTTCCTCGATAGGGCACCGCACAGTTTCAGGACGGAATTCGCAGAAGCCTCCTATGTCGCGGCCAGCCGCGACGTGTTGGCCGAAGATTCCTCGATGGGCGAACTGCAGCAGCAAGGTCTCATCTCGGGAGGACTGGAACGGGTCAAATATGGTGAGAACGAGTTCATGCTGCGTCACTTTGCGCAGACGCTGACGAATTACATCGAAGGCAAGGTTTAGATCTAAGGGTTGCTGGCGCCGGACGCGCCAAGGAGAATTATAATGTCAACGATTGAAAGAGGCGTCAGTCCGTCGCTGCCTGCCGGCTTCGAGGCGCTCGAGATGTTCCTCGAGGAGTGGGGTGATCTCGAGACAGAGGACGAGAGATACCAACTTCGACGCCGCAAAAGCCTCGAGGACTTGAAGCTCTTCTATGATGCCGTGACTCCGAGGCTCGAGGATGTGTTCCGGCATCTCGACCAATTCGAGTATGGCCCGCTGCCCAGAGCCGAGCAGGGACTTTTCCGGCTCGCTCTCGGGCTGGCCGAGGTCGCCCAGGCTGTGGAGGTGATCGGGCATCCCAGTGTCCCCACCACCTCTGCCCAGCACACTATTCAAATTTCTCGGCCACGGAGCCTGAAGTAGAAGCAGGTTCTTGAGGAGGGCCGATCGGGCGGTCCCGCTCGGAGCGACCAAGTTGCCGTGGTCGGGAAGGGCAGCGGCTAACCGGGAGACATCGTGTCACGCTGGTTCAAGGTGGCTCGACACTGGCATCACAGTTTGAGGCGCCGCTGGCAGCGGTAAATATCGGCTATGATGACGTCGAGGCGGCCAAAGACCGTCTGGAGGCGGCGGGTTACCCCGTGCTGTATCAGCAGGCGATGAAGTCGGGTGGAACCGCCTATCATTTCGGGAAAGCTTTCCATGGCATGCCACTTTTTATTCATCCAAGCTCGGCAGACGCGGAAATGATCGGCGTGTAATATCATAGCGGGTGCGGAGCGATTACCGCTCACGCGCTAAAGGAACGGGAGCAATCACGTGGCTAATTCTGACGGCAACAAGGAACTGGTTCTACGGTTTATGCAAGCCATCGTGGATGGCGACGTCGCGACCCTCGAGACAATTATCCATTACGACGCGAGATGGTGGATCAACGGGATCGGGGACCTCGATCGAGCGGGCCTCTTCAACGGCCTTAGCGCCCTGATTGCCGCCAAAGAGCGGACGATGGTAGTGACCCATGCTGTGGCGGAAGGCGATCACGTCGCTGTGGAGGCGGTCGGCGAAATGGTCTATGATAACGATGTCTATCGAAATCAGTACCATAATGTCTTCCGGATTGCCGATGGCTGTATCATAGAGGGCCGGGAATATATGGATACGCAAGCGGCAGCCGCGTTTATGGCTAGGCGGTAGTTTCCGGGCCGAGGGGAGCCCCCGCGGGCAATGGCCTACGGCCTAGCATTAAATGCAAGCAGAGCGGATACTGGGCAATGCCTTTCGCCTGCTACCTATGTTAAAGGAAAGCAAATGCAGCGTCTGGCAAACAAGGTCGCGATCGTCACGGGCGGCGGCGGCCGTATCGGTGCGGCAACGGCAAAGCGTTTCGCTGCCGAGGGCGCAAAGGTTGTGATCGCAGATCTTAGTGAAGAGGGCGCCGAACGGGTCGCGACCGAGATCGGGGACGCGGCGCTGGCCGTCCGGTTCGATGCCGGCGACGTCGAAAGCATTGCTCGCCTGGTACAGCGCACCGTCGATCATTTTGGCGGACTTGACATCCTTCACAACAACGCCGCGCTTTTGGATCTGGAATTCCTCAATCGTGATCGTACCGTGGTCGATACCGATATAGAGGTGTGGGATCGCACAATGGAAGTTAATGTGCGCGGCTACATGGTGGCATGCAAACATGCGATCCCTCATATGCGTCGACGGGGTGGCGGATCCATTATCAATACGTCGTCGGGCGCGGCGGCAGCGGGGGACAGTTCGCGCGTCGCTTACGGTTCATCAAAGGGAGCGATCCTCGTGATGACCAAATATATTGCCACACAGCATGGTCGGGAAAATATCCGATGCAATGCGATAATGCCCGGGCTCATTCTCGACCCGGAACTTGAGCCTAAGATTGCCGAACTCGCCGCGCTCATCAAACGTCACCAGCTCATCGAACGAACCGGGCGGCCCGAGGATATTGCCGCCTTGGCGGCTTTCTTCGCGTCAGACGAATCCGGCTTCATCACCGGGCAGTCGCTCAGGGCCGATGGTGGCGTTCTCGATGATCAGCCTATGTTCGCGGATGAATTAGACCGTCAGAGTAATTAGGGTCAGCAACGATCGAATCGTGCCGGGTTTGCGAGAGCCACCAACTCCTCACATGAGGGTTTTGGGGTCAAGGAGTTCATCACGTTAATCCATCCTTCTCGTCGGCATCCAAGGTCTGAGCCCCGGTATCCGGACCCTGTACAACCTCACATCCGGTCGCCGCTCTGAACGGCTGCACCAACATCCCGCTTTCTACGGGCATAGTCTGATCCTCCCGTGGGAAGACCATGAACACCGCGTTCGCCGCCAAGACCCAAGAGTGTCATCTCTATCTAGCGGAGGGGTGTCATTTCTATTTAGCACTGCTTTCCATTTGAAGGGCGAGTTCCGTGGCTTGCATAACACTTCAGCCAGGGTTGGGGCTCGCCCCAACCCTGGCTGACCTAATTTACGAGACCTGTGCGCGGGTGGGTGTAGAAGACTGAAAAGCCATCTGTTTTTGGTCTTTAGTGCGGGTTGCGCTGCTTCCCGATCACTCAGGCACAGGCTGTAGTTTCCTTTATGCCTGGGCCGCGAGAATGTTCATCGTGCGCTTGAGATTGTAGTCGATGGCGGTGAGGTGGACCTGGATGGCGGCTTTGGCGAGACCTCGCCATCGCATTCGGCGCAGGCCATAGGATCGCTTCCACGTCCCGAAGATCTTCTCGATCCGTCCGCGAATGCGATGGATGGGTTGGTTCCATTCATGGAGCTTTCGCAGTGTTTCCTGTTCGTCGCGGCCCCATGCGCCCGTAGCGACGATCCGCGGTACGCCACCCTTTGCAAAGACTGCGTCACGGAAATGATTGCCGCGATAGGCACTGTCAGCAAACACCTCGCCGGGGTTGTCGGGCAGCGCATCGGGACTGGCCTTGCCATCGTTGATATTGGCAGAGGTGATCGATACTTCCTCAACCAGCGCTGTATCGGCGTCCGCTCCAACATGGGCCTTGAAGCCATGAACAGCCCGCTTACCCTTATGTTTTACCCAACGGGCCTCTTCATCGTCTTCGCTGGCGGACGCGATAATCGTGGCATCGACCAGTGTTCCGGTCTTGACCGTCACTGCTTTCGATTTGAGCTGAGCGGTAACGATATCAAACAGCGATCGATCCAGCTTATGCACGACCAGCAGCCTGCGATATCTGACGAACGCGGTGCGCTCGGGTGTCGCCTCATTTGCCGAAAACCCGCAGAAGCGGCGAAACGACGCGCGATCATCGAGCGCCTCAGCCAATTTCACGTCTGACAGGTCGTACCAGATCGACAGTAGCAGAGCTTTGAACATGGCAAGTGGCGGCCAGGCGGGTTCGCCTTTGGCTGCGCAATAGAGCGGATCCAAAACCGCAGCGACTGACATCCAGTCGATCAGCTTGCCAAGCTCGTCCAGCGTTGATGACGCCCCTGCGCGTCCGGCAAATCCAAATCGCTCCTGACCAATCGAACGATGTGCCACGCCCAACTCTCCTCTTCGGAAAACCAATTGAATCAGGAATAAATGCCCTTGTCTACACCCACCCGCGCACAGGTCTCTTAACCGGACGTTCAAGGATGCCTGGATTCTTGAGGCCTGCGGCGGCTACCGCGAGATCCAAGCGCTGGGTGACGTTGGAGCGGGACATCCGGCCACCGCTGCGATTTGGGAAAAGAATGCTCTCTCCAGTAGGATCGCCGATCCGGCGACGCCACGACTTGATGAGTGCGGCGGTGGGTCGCCAGAGCGGCACGCTTCGTTCTTTACGTCCCTTGCCGCGCAAGTGGACAGCAGGTTGGCCTTCAAGCACGACGTCCCGACACCGGATGCCGATCATCTCGGAAACGCGGGCACCGGTATTGTACATCATGCTGAAGAATGCCCGATCGCGTTGTCCAGCCCAACTGGCCCGATCCGGGGCTTCGATGATGGCACCAATCTCGGCACGAGACAGAAAACCGACCATCGGCCGATCGAACCGCTTGAACGGAATTGCCAGCGCTCGCTCAATCGTGGCCAGCGAGGCAAGGTCGTGGTGCGACGCGAACTTCAGGAACGTCCTAATTGCGGCCAGGCGTGCGTTGCGGCTTCGCACACTATTGCCGCGCTCCTTCTCCAGATGATCAAGGAAAGCGAGCAGCATTGGCGCGTCGAGATCGGACAATGTGATGGCGCTGGGCGTTCGCTTCAACGCCGTGGCAGCGTAGTTGAGGAGTAGGCGCAGGGTATCCCGATAGGCAGCGATGGTCTGAGGGCTGACGGCACGTTGCTCTATGAGATGATCCATGAAGAAGCGCTGCACCAGCGTCGACAAAGTGGGGGCGGCGTGTTCAGCCATTGCCTTTCTCCCCGAATGCGAAATCTTCGAACCGATTGCCAGCAGCAGCCATCAAATCCGGGATGCCGGTCAGATACCAATAGGTGTCCGATATCTTCGCATGGCCGACGTAGGTGGAGAGCGCGGCGATTGCATTATCGATATCGGCACCGTCAGCTCGCCACCTCTGGATGCGTCGACAGATGAATGTATGGCGGAAATCATGGATGCGGACTTCGGGGTAGGCACCGCGAGCAACGATCCCTGCTTTGCTGCGCAACCTCTGGAAGGTCCAATGCGCGGCACGCGATTTTAGTGATCGTTCTGGCGTCGAGACGAAAAACGACTGCTCCGCAGCGCGCGGCAGGAATCGGTCCCGCACGGCCAGATAGTCGGCAAGAGCACTGGCGGTGGTTGAGTGGAACGGCACATGCCTCGACTTGCTGAACTTCGTCATCCGAACCGTCAAACATCGACTTCCAAGGTCTACGTCGGCGCAGCGCAATTTGATCGCCTCGGAAATGCGCAAGCCGGTTGCGGCGATCAAACCATAGAAAGCCTCGTATGCGGCGGGTCGCAGGCCGCCCACTGGTTCGAGATGACGTGCTGCAGCAAGCAGCGCCAGAACCTCTTCCTCGGTGTAGATGTGAGGGGTGGCCCGGCGCTGGGATTTGCCGAATATCTGGGTTTGCGGAAACTCCGTGGCTGGATCTTCTCGCAACAGATAGGTCGCGAAGGGCCGAAGGGCATCAAGCCGCCGAGCCCACGCGCGCGGCCCATCGGTTCGGGCGTGTTCCTTTGCCCACTCGACCACGAGCTCTGTTGTCAGAGATCCCTTGCGGTCAGTGCCATCGAAGAATCGAGCGAAGGAGCGTAACTGGCTCGCGCTCGGTCCATTGGTGCGAAACCCCAAGACTCGCCGTTCAGCAAGAAAGGCCTCGACGTGCGTTGCCATCATCCTGGTTGTCATCACACCCTCCCAGGCCAGGGCAACGCCACGGCAGACAGCCGGTGGAGATCGATCTTGGTGTAAATCTTCGACGTTTCGAGGCTCTGGTGCCTCAAGATATCGGCAATGTGCTTCATAGGCGTACCATCGCGGAGCAGTCTGCTTGCGATACTGTGGCGAAGCACGCGCGGATCGGTTCGATGCCATCCGCATCGAGCGAAGGCGGCGATCACTGCGTGCTTGGCGACGCCCGCCTTGATGGGGACGTCATAGGGCGCGGCGTGTCGAACGAAGATCGCGCGGCTGTTGGTCTGGGGGCGTTCATGGCGCAAATAATCTGCGATCGCGTCACCAGTGGCGGTAGGCAGTGGAAGGCTATCGGTGAAATGCGTCTTGGTTCTGGCTATGCGAATGATCCCGTTCCGCCAGTCAACGTCGTCGATCCGCAGCTTGGCGACTTCGGAGCACCTGAGTCCAAGGTCGGTGATGCATCTCACCATCGCATAAGCGCGCCGCCGGGACGGCAGTCGATCATCAAATGACGCGAGTACCGCATCAATCTGGGCCGGTGATAAAACGTCGGGCAACGCCGCCAAGCGCCAATGCGCCACGCGAGGGACCTCCCGTACAAGCTTGCCAACGTCGTCGCCCAACATCTTGCGAAACTTCAAATAACAGCCGACCGCTCCACCGGCGACGCATACTGCACCGGCACTCCAACCTCGGCCTTCGCCCAGGATAAAACGCCGAACGTGGGCAGGATCGAGCTTCTCAGGATCAATCTCGCTATTGCCAAACCGTTCGAGGAGCAATCGGCGAACGATCTGAATCCGCTGCCGCCGTGTCGTGTCCGCCAGACCGCCGACATCCCGCATGTGGCGATCGAAAGCCGCCAGCTCGCTGCTGAGGCGATCCTTCTGTTCCGCAGGAGGAATCTGGCCCTGAGCGCGAAGCACGTGCAAGAGATGACGAATAGCCGCGCGCAGCTCGTGGCGCAGTTTACGCACGGGCGGGCGGCATGTGCAAAACGGCAAATGGGCGTCGAGAAACTGCTGCTGCGCAGCCTCATCGATCAAAATAAGGCCCACATCTGCCTCGGAGGCCCACTTCGCGAAGTGAGCGACGCAGGCCAAATACACGCGCACGGTGTTGGGATGATACCTGCCTGCCCGAAGATGAGCGACATACTCCTCTTCGACCGATGCGATGACGCTGCTGGATAGCCACCGGCGCGGCTCAGGCTGTAAAAGATCGGACCTCATGAAAACGCTCCTCTCCAGATGGTTGGGCGGAGAGGGACGGTATTATGTGCAGATGGTATCGGTCATGCTGCATCGCAGGCGACAGAAAACCGCGCGGTCAACATCGCAGGCAATCTGTACCTGCACATAATCCGGCGCTTCGCATAATTGCGGTTATGGAAATGTATGCATAATCGAAAAAATGCGCTCTTCGCCGGCTCTGACGAAGGCGGCAACTGGGCGGTCATCGCCACCCTCATCGAAAACTGCAAGCTGAGCGACATCAATCCCCACGAATGGCTGACCAAGACAATGACCGCGCTCGCCAACGGCTACCCGGCCAATCGCGTTCATGAACTCATGCCCTGGATCTACGTGGGCTGAGAACAGCGCTCATGTTTCGTGAAAGAGGTTGGTTCGCCCTACACTGGTGCTCCGAGGGTTGCTCGGGTGGGCCGAGCCTATCCTCACACGAGGAGGACGAACCGTGGAACATCTAGGGCGCAGGGCTGGTGCTGCCCTTCTACAATACCGAAACCATGACACTGCACCTGACAGAGATATCGCCCCCCGTCGCCCCTGGCGCTCACGTGGTCGTGCTGATGGACCAGGCTGGGTGGCACATGACCGGACAGCTCGTCGTGCCCGATAACATCAGCATCATTGCTCTGCCGGCAAAATGTCCTGAATTGAACTCGGTCGAGAACATCTGGCAGTTCATGCGCGACAACTGGCTCTCCAACCGCGTCTTCCTACGACAACGTCATCGACCACTGCTGCGAGGCTTGGAACAAGCTCGTCGATCTGCCTTGGCACATCATGACCATCGGTCGCCGCAAATGGGCGCGTGGGTCATGATCAATGCAGGTTGGTATCACCCACGCGGCTCAGCGACTTATCGACCGCAGAATAAAGTCAATCGCATATTCCCGCCAGAATGCAGTGCCGCGCTCCTCTAGTCCAAAATGCTCATTGTAGCGCGTCAACATTCGGCGGGATGAGACGCTGCCCGAGACAATTATAAGGATCATAAACTCAAGTGCCGCAGTGTCGACATGCGGGCCGAACAATCCGGCATCTTTCCCACGATTTAGCACGCTATCAATTTTTTGAGACAATGTATTGCACAGCACAGCGACTTCTGGTGCACGACCGATTTGCGCGCCGTCATGAAGGCTCTGATCTATTGTCACGATCGCGGTTGCCTGATCGGTGGAATATCTATCATAAAGAGCACCGATATACTGGCGAACAGCATCCACAGGCTGCAAGGAATCATAGTCTATTGCTAGGAGTTTCTCATATGTTCCTTTAGCAATGTCTCGAAGTACCTCGCTGTATAATTCATCCTTGCTGGCGAAATAGAAATAGACAAGTTGCTTAGTTACCCCCGCGCGTCGGGCTATATGCTCAACTTTTGCACCCTCAAACCCAGACAGGGCAAATTCCTCTCGGGCGGCGGCCATGACTCTCAAAATTTTGGACGCGGGATCGTAACGTTCTCTACCCAAAAGCTGCCGTTTCGTCGTTTGTTTAGCCAATGCACCCTCCAAACGATCTTTTGAATTTGACTGCCCTATATCCGATTGATCGGGCGCAGTCACCGGTCAGTTGGGCTCTCCCTTGCGGATCAGCCGGCAACATGGCCCTCAGCGGGGCGATTCGCCTCCTAGTGAGGACGGCGCCCCTTTGCAGACCGGTATAGCCATCAGCACGTCCCGCCTGGCTGCGGGTGATCACGGCAGCACGCATGTGCCTCATCTCTTGATCAGCCTTTTTGGCAAAAAAGATCGCCGAATTAGTAGTGCCGGGTGGTTGGATAGCGTCGCCGGCTGCCAGGTTCCGTCCGTAGATTTCGCAGCCGATCAGCGGGAATTCTGGATGTGTCGGTTCGCCATCGGGACATCGCGTCAGTAGCGGTTGACGGGCTTGTCAAGCGCGGACGCCGACGAGCCCGCCTGCAGCGATTCGCTCGCTGTATGTGCCAGTTCGATCATCTGCGGGCCGACGGCACGATGCTTTGCCTCCTATTCGAGCGTAACTTCATCCGCGCCGATGCGGTCGAGCTTGGCGGTGAGTTCGAACAGGATCAGCTTGTCGATATCCACCATCGCTGCGGTCTCATCAGGTCACGAATATAGGTCCGAAGCGGTGCGCGGCGCGATGGTGGTCAGCACCGGCTTCTCACCTGGCTCCAGTTCATAATCTTCAGCATTGCCTTGACCGCCCCGCTCAGCTGCGGAATCCCATTGCGTGCCGTTCAGACTGTAGCGCGACATCGTCGGTGACTGGTCAGCGACATTGATGGTGATGTGTCAGCGGTGACGTTGGGGATAGTGTCACACGAGGTTGGCCTGGATCAAGAGGCGTTGTCGCGCAGCGATGTCGCTG
>JBHSCB010000047.1:0-11721 GCA_042650965.1 Novosphingobium lubricantis
CGGCTCGATCCGAGCCCACTGCGCATCGGAAAACCAAAAGAAATCAGACATATCAGCGCCTCCTCGCCGAGGCACTGAATCACAATCTGATCACCGTGGGAATCCAGTTATTGGGTCCGGACCCTAATGATTTGGGGAGAGTGGCTGGAAGCGATAAACTGGCAGCTGCAGAAGGTTTCAGTAAGGAGGGCGGAAATCTGCCGTTGCCAGGTGGGATGCATATGCATGTCTAGCTCGTCGATGAGCACAACGGCCACGCCATCGCGAACGGGATCGTCAAGGCCGGGGTTTGCTTGCGATAGGCGGCGGGCAAGGTCGAGAGCGAGCGTAAGCATACCGCGCTCCCCCTCCGACAGGAAGCGAACGTCCAGTTCGGTATCGCCCTTGGTGATCAGCAGGCGCGGCCTGTCTTCGTCACCGATCGCCCGCAGACCAGTACATGTCGGCAGAAATCGCGCAACAGCGGACTTCAGCGCTTCCAGATGCATCCTTGCACGCGGCAATTCCCCAGCCAGTGCTTCTTGCGCCAAAATCCAAGAAGCCATGTCTGCAAGATGCAGGGCGCGGACATCTGAGAGCGCGTCGGCGTAGGCCGCAGCCTGACCGCCGCGCGTCTGGCCTATTTTCGCCTGCGCATCGGTGGGATGGGAGCGGCGGATTCCGAAGTACAAGCCAAGCGGCTGCTCTGCCGCCTTGTCCTCCTTGGGCCACGGCTGCGACATTTCTTCGCGTTCCGGTGTTTCGATAACACCATGCCGCACCGAACCTTCCTCGCCCTTGGCATAGCGTTCGCGGGGCACGTGCATCAAGAAATGGCGGGGATCATCCCCAAACTGGAAGTCCGCCCTGACGGAAAGGGCCGAACTGCCGATCCGAATATCGTCGCCGGAGAACGCCAATGGACCAGCGCGGCTGGCTGTGAACTTCGGCAGCACGCGCGACAGGGATATACGCAGGGCTTCCAGCACACTGCTCTTGCCCACGCCGTTGACGCCAACCAGCAGCGTGAAGGAAGGATCGAACGCGAAGGTTGCCTGGGCGAAGCCGCGCAGTCCGGAAACGTCGAGCTTGGTAATCTTCATGCGGTCTCCGGAATATCTATCTGGCCGGTGACGGCGGCGGCGATCAGGGCGCTGCGGCGTTCCTTGAGTAAGGCGATGGAGCGTTCGGTGGCCTTTGCCAGCTTGTCGATTTTGGCGCGCTCGACGTTCAGATGCTCAAGTATCTGGCGCTGCTCATCAATCGGAGGGTGAGGGAACCACAGCGCCAGAAAATTTTGCGAATACAGGCGCAGGAACCCCTGGGACCCTGTTCCAAGACCGGTTGATTCAGATCGGAATACGGCCTGAAGCAAAGTCGTCTTGAACAGTTCCACGTAGTAATCGCATTCGATCTCCTTGCCGGGGACAAATACGGCGTAGTCGGGGCTGACCAAACCGTATTCCGGCGCAATTGCAATCAGTCCCGTTGCTGCTCGCATGCGATTGACGACCAATTCGCCTCGTCTGGCAATTTTGTATCCCACCAATTCTTCCGGAAGCGTTTTTTTCTCTGAAACCTCATTGTGCGGGACCAGCCCGCGCTCCATCCGCAAAGAAAAGAGCGTCTCCTCGCCTGTTGTGCTGCGAACATCGCGTTCTTCGAAGAGCCATTTGCTGCGACGGATCTCCCAATGCGCCGGAATGTCGCCGAGCCAGTCGATGCCGGAGGGGCGCAAGGGGGCGGAGCGGTCCAGCCCACGCATGACTGCCTCTGCCACCAGCGTCCGCCGCTTTTCGGCCAGCAAACCCTGTAGCTTCTGCTTGCCATCAATTAACGCGTCGATGTCCTGAACCTGATCCGCAATGTAACCGACAATCCGCCTCTGATCGGGAAGCGACGGCACGGGGATCGACAGGCTTCCGATGGCAGATTTCGGAATGCCAAAGCGCGTGATTCCGTTCGCAGCCAATTCAAGCTGAATGCTGACAGGCTTTGCCTGCATACACCGGAACAGAAATTCGCCTTCGATCTGATCTGGATTGGGGCGGATCATCGCAAGGTGATAGCCACACACAAGGTCGTCCGCAGTTTCGCAGATCAGTGCTGGCACGCCGATGTCATTCCAAGCTTCAGAGTCCTTCGTGATGAGAACATCGCCAATTTTAAGGCCGAAGCGTTCAATTTCTCCGGCTGTTGCCGTTGCAGCCATAAACGGAACGGTCAGGTCGACCCTTTCATTGTGATAGACGTCAACATAGTTGCAAAGCCGGACGGGCTCTTCGTCTTCGGCGATGAGCTTATCGACATTGCTGACTTGATAATCTGCAACGGACCGCAAAGGCTTCAATTGCCATTGCGCCGGAACCATTTGGCGCAGTTGATCGACGCCGCTCACTCCGTCACCTCCCGCAGCAGGCGCATGATTTCCTCTTCCGCCTGTTTCAGCTCGGCATCGATCACCGCCAGCGGGCGGGGCGGGGTGAATTTGTAGAAGTGGCGGTTGAAGTTGATTTCATACCCCACCTTGTCCTTGGTCCGGTCCATCCAGGCATCGGGCACATGGGGCAGCACTTCGCGCGCGAAGAAGGTATCGATATCGACCTTGAGCGGGATATTCTCGTAATCGCGCAGATCGGGATCAGGCTCGAAGCCCTTGCCCTTGCGCACTTTCTCCGCGCCCGCATCCTTGGTTGTGAACACGCTGCGGAACAGCTTTTCGTCCGCCGCGCGCCACTTTGATCCGCGCTGCGTCACAATGCGTTCAATGGACTTGGACGCGGCATTCCAGTCCATCAACGGTTCGCGGCCAAGCTCCTTGTCGATCGCCTGAATGTCGTCGAGCAGGTGGGGCGCGGCATCAAGGAAGCGCGCCTTGTCTTCTACCGTCATCTGATAACGCAGCCGCAACGGCCGCTCGACCGTGACCCGAGTGTAGCCGAAATCGTCATTGTCGAAGATTTTGGACTGCTCGCCTTGGGCGAACTGGCCATAGCGGCGAACAATGTCGGCAATCTGATCCGGCTCGTCCGGACGGTCATCGCCCTCCAGCGCGGGACCTTCACCGATCTTGCGCCGTTTGTCGCCTTGGCTGCGGCGCATCGGAATCCAGGTGTCACGCGCGTCGACCAGCTGGATCTTGCCTTTGCGGGCCTTCGCCTTCCGGTTAGTAACGATCCAGATGTAGGTGCCAATGCCGGTGTTGTAGAACATCTGTTCCGGCAGGGCGATGATCGCCTCCAGCATGTCCTCTTCGATGATCCATTTGCGGATGTTGCTTTCGCCACCGCCAGCGCCGCCGGTGAACAAGGGCGAACCGCTGAAGACGATGGCGGCGCGCGAGCCGTATTTTTGCTTGGCAGGCGCATAGTCTTCGAACTTCGAGATCATGTGCTGCAGGAACAGCAATGATCCATCGTTCACGCGCGGCAGCCCGGCATGGAACCGGCCAGACTTGCCGCGCTCGTGCTCGGCCACGATTTCCTTCTGCTGCTTCTTCCAATCCACACCAAAAGGAGGATTGGCGATGAAGTAATCGAACCGGTTCTTGCCCTCCTCCGCGAACTTGTCGTCGGTAAAGGTATCGCCGAACTGAATGTTCTCGCCGTGCCCGTTGTGGTCCACCTGCTTCATCAGCATGTCTGACGCGGCGGTGGCGAAGGCGCGCTTGTTATAATCCTGGCCGTAGACATACAGCTTCGCGGGCGAATTGTGCCGCCGCATATAAGCCTGCGCCTCCGCCAGCATTCCGCCCGTGCCGCACGCTGGATCAAGGATGGTGCGGACTGCGCCTTCTTTCACGAAAAGGTCGTCATCATCGTAGAACAGCAGGTCGACCATGAGCGTGATGACCTCACGCGGCGTGAAGTGGTCACCGGCTGTCTCATTTGCCAGCTCGTTGAAGCGCCGGATCAGGTTTTCGAAGAGCAGGCCCATCTGGTCGTTTCTGACCTTGTTGGGGTGGAGGTCGACCGCTGCGAACTCCTTGACAATCAGGAACAGGATGTCCGCCTCGTGCATCCGCTCGATCTCTGCCGTGAACTCGAAATACTCAAAGATCTTCCGAACGTTGGCGGAGAAGCCATTGATGTAGGTTTGCAGGTGCTGGTTGATGTTGTCCGGGTCGCCCAGCAGCTTCTTGAAGTCATAGGGCGCACGGTTGTGGAAGCGATGCCCCGCTACCTGGTTCAACTTGCTGTCGAGCGCATCGCCTTGAATCTTGCTACCCTCGCGGCGCTTTGCCTCGGCAACCACTGCTTCTTTCGTATCGGAAAGCACGCAATCGAAACGGCGCAGAACAACCAGCGGCAGCATGACCCGTTCGTATTGCGGAGGACGATAGGGGCCGCGCAGCAGGTTGGCGATTTCCCAGATCAGGTTGGCAAGGTCAGTATGAGTGGCCATCAGGCGTTTGTTCCGTTCTTTCCGCTCTGGGCCGAGAGCCGTTCATACTCCTCCACTGACAGGACGATCACGACAGGTCTGCCGTATTTGTCGATGGAAACAGGAGCTGCGCGCGCCAGATCGATCAGTCGACCAAAGCCATTTTTGGCGTCGCGCGCCGACATATGCTGCATTTGCCCCTCCAGAGTTGGAGCTACTTTAGCCATCACGACTTGAAATGAAAGCTCATTTCCTTTTGGTACGCCGGATGCTCCGGCGCGGTTTGCACATCCCGGCCGGTCGCATCAAGCGCGATAGAATTCACTCGTGACTGGCAGCACGTGCCCTCGCCAACAGGTCCTTGAGCGCGTCGACCGGCACCAACGTGCATCTGCCGATCTTGATCGTTTCCAGCTCCCCCGACGCAATCAGCTGGTAGAGCTTGGAGCGACCTATCCCAGTCATCCGCACGGCATCGGGAATCCGGACGGCGAGCGGTTCAGCACCGTTGGTTCGAGCTGTCCTCAGGCGACGATCGAATGGGAGGTCGAGCTGTTCGTCCTTCGCGGGCGTCTTGGCTTCCCGGCGCCTCATTCTCCCTTCTCCTGCGCGAGCTTGTCGAGCTGGCGCCTATGCGCCTCATGCACCTTAGTCCGGAGGGTCGCATCTGGATGGGCAAGCAGAAGGCCATCGAGGGCGCACATGATGAAGACCAACCGGCGCTTGATGAACTCGGCGTTCTGTCTCGCCTCCTCACGCAGTTCCTGTCCTTGGAACAGGTCCGTGACGATGGCGCCGATCCATTGGCTGCGGCTCTGTTTGGCGCGGTTGGCTTCATCCTGAACCCAGGCCGCGACGTGCTTGGGCAGGTAGGTCTGGATCGAAACATTGCGTGTCATGCTGGACTCCATTTTGGTGGAGCCTGGAACACACTGCGAAAGGTAAGTTTGTTCTACTTATGTTCAAGTAGGTCGTCAAGGCTGCTCAAGATGCCGGATTTCCTCGCCTATCGGCCTGATGTGATTTGCGAGTATGCCGGAGGCTGATGAAAAGTCAGATTTGACGGAGAAGCTGCCATTTTCCCAGAATCCCAACAAGCCATTGATATAATGATGTTTAAATCTGGATTTCGCCTGCGATTTGTCGCGTACGGTGTGCCCGGTCAACCGGGTTTCTAACTGCGTGTATGTGACCAGTTAAACTGCCCGTTATGTCCTCACCAATTTTGCGTTTCTTCCCAGTGGATTGCAGCGCCGGATGCGGCATTCGAGCGGACAATTTCAAGCGGTGTAGCGTTTATGCGATGCCCCCAAAAATGCGGGTTTGTTCCGAAATGGGGACCAAATAGCCAACACGTGGAGACGAGCCAAAGCGCCAATAGTGAGACGCGATAGAGCTTGCACACCCTCGACCCTATCGTCTATGTTCTTTGTTTGTTCTAGCCTATTGCAAAGTGCCTCTGTGTGCTGCAAGGTGCTGCAAAAGGGGAACGGCGATGGCAGCCAAAAATCGAGTCACGGTCAATCTTGAGGACGAGGATTACGAAGCTCTCGTTGACGTTGCCGCGAGAGCCGACCGTTCAATTGCATGGGTCGGAAGGCAAGCAATCGTGGAGTTCTTAAAGTCTCAAGAGCGAAAAGAAGTGCCCCTTCTCGCGACCGCGGGAACGGGCAACTCATTCCATGGAAAACCCAAGGGATGAAGTATCTCGGCGGCGACATATACCAAGGTGATTGCCTCAAGGTGATGGCTGACTTGCCCGATCAGTCAGTCGATCTGATCCTTTGCGATCTACCTTACGGGACCACGCAGAATAAGTGGGACAGCGTCATTCCGTTGGACGAGCTTTGGTCTCAATATCGAAGAATCATCAAGCCGAAAGGCGTGATCGCGTTGTCATCCCAAGGTATCTTCACAGCGCGACTGATGCTGAGCAATGAGGCTTGGTTCAAATACAAATTCGTGTGGGTGAAAAGCAAGCCGACGAACTTCCTGAACGCGCGTCGGCAACCCCTTCGACAGCACGAGGACATCTGTATTTTCTATGGCAGGCAGCCGGACTACAGGCCAGTCATGTCGAAGGGTGAGCCTTACGATAAAGGCACGCGCAAGGCGCAGTATACCGGAAGCTACGGGGACTTTAAGCCTGTCCAAGTGAAGAGTGATGGCGAGCGGTTTCCTACAGATACTCTCTACTGCAAGACGGCTGAAAGCGAAGCTGGTGGCCGAGTTTGGCACCCAACCCAAAAACCTGTGGCACTCGGGCGATACCTCATTCGAATGTTCACACGCGAAGGGGATGTGGTGCTCGACAATGCGTTCGGCAGCGGTAGCTTTCTTGTCGCTGCGGCGCTTGAGGGGAGGCGCTTTATCGGGATTGAAAGGAATGAAGAAGTCCACCTCTTCAAGGAAGAGCGGATCGACTATATCAATGTGGCGAAAGAGCGGCTTGCTGAGGTCGAGGCAGCTATGAAAGCAAAGCAACCGCCGCCACCGCTCTTTTCTGCCTTGCAGCCAGCGGCAAGGGCTGGCCAGCCCAACAGGCGCGGTATGGTAGATGTTGATGTCGTCATCCGCGATACCGAAAGGCAAGCGGTATGAGTGGCGGTGCCGCGACCTACAACGAGAGGTCTTGGGCGATAGACTTAATCGGCCACCTCAAACATTTGGCCACAGCCAATAACCGCTCCATTAAGGATGCAGGCGGGGAGCAGACCGTGAAAGCGGAGGGCGGAAGCCTGTTCCCCGATGTGCTTTTATTCGGGGACCGCGCCACAGCGCGAATTCTGCAAGGCTGGGAATTGAAGATGCCCGACACGGGCATTGATGATTTCGAGTTTCGCGACAATGCCGAAACGAAAGCCCGCGCGCTCGGACTCGATAGCTTCCTGCTTTGGAACGTCTCTTATGCGCACCTGTATGTCCGCGACGCAGCAACAGATGAATATGTGCGCAGCCACTGCTGGGACGAATTGGCAGACGTAACAACACGCACTGCCGTCGTCGGAAACCGTAAACGCTGGGAAGCGCTGGCCGGCGAAATCTTCCGCTACCTTAATGACCTTTTTGACCGTGGCTCCCTTCAGGGACGTCAGTTCATCGACGCCTATCGAAGCGGCGGCGTCACTGCTCTGATCATGGAGAACGCGGGTTCTGTCGCGGAAGCGCTGATCGCCGCAGCCCGCAGGGACGCGCGTTTGCGCGCGGACATGACTCTTTGGTGGGATCGCTCGCGAGCTGAATACGCTGGCGGCATAATGGAGCAGGTGCTTGCCCAAGCTGTGATCTCGAACTGGATCGGAAAGATTCTGTTCGGGCATATTTTGCGCGAAAAGGACGCGAGAGCGCAGCGGGTTGCCGCGATCGACGATGAAACTACACCAGAGGAAGCGCTGGCACTGTTTCGTCAGCTCTCCGAAGATTGCAATTTCTGGACGATCTTCTCCGACAGTATTGGTTTGTCAGTGATCCCGAATGTCGTTTGGGATCAGCTCAAGCAATTCAACAAACTGCTGTCTGACCTTCGCGTGGGCTCCGTCGATCAAGGGCAGCTTTCGGGTGTTCTTGAAGCGACGGTGGAAGTGGCCGTGCGCAAACTGCGTGGCCAATATCCAACGCCAATCGAGCTTGCTCGTCTCCTAGTCCATCTGTGTGTCCGCAACACTGTCGATGACAGGGTGCTCGACCCGTGCTGCGGAAGCGGCACGATCGCGCGGGCTGCGATGGAACAAAAGATCACCGCCGGGGTGGCCGCTGATCGTGTGGCGGCAACAGTCTTTGCGGGGGATCAAGATCCCCAGGCCGTGCAGATCGCGACGTTCGCGCTCGCGAAGCCGAGCCTCATGCACATGCCGCTGCGCATCTTTCAGCGGGACGCTTTCACGCTGGAGCCAGCAACGGCGATTGACTTCCGCAATCCAACCGACGGTACGGTCTTTACAGAAGCCTTGGGTGATTTTGAGGCGATAACGAGCAATCTGCCTTTCGTCGCCCAGGAGGGCCGCAAGCAGTATGGCAACGCCCTCGATCGCGTGACTGCGGGGATGGGTGAAGAGGGGGAGCGGTTTACGCGCCGCGCCGACGTTGCTGCTTATCTTCCCTTCTCGCTGCATCCGCTCCTCGTGAACGGCGGTCGCCTTGGCATCATCATTACGAACGCTTGGCTTGGAACGGATTGGGGTGATGCCTTCTACAACCTGCTTGGCCGCTATTATGATTTGAAGACCGTCGTGACTTCGGGCGCGGGCCGGTGGTTTCAGAATAGTGAGGTCGTCACCAACATTTTGGTGATGGAAAAGAAGGCTGATCCGACCCAGCCAAGTGGCGATATAAAGTTTGTCGTGCTGACCCGGCCACTGGAGGAGATGGCCGACGAGGAGGCGGTGCAAATCGCAGCCGCACAGATTGAACTTGGTCAGACTCAGAACGATACCATGACCATCCGCGCGATCAGCCCTGCTAACCTTGATCGGTTTCGGCGTATTGGTCTTGGCGGTAATGCGCAGTTCTCGGACTGCGATTGGGTTCTTGGACTGCCCCTCACACCCCTGAAGGACCTGTTCACGGTGCGTCGGGGGGAGCGTCGGGGCATGAACGCGCTGTTCTATCCCCGTGCTGCCCACGGGATCGAGGCCGAATATATCAAGCCTTTGGCTAAAAGCCCCACAAATTTCTCGCGGCTGCGCTGTCCGGCAGCAAAGGAAGCGTTTTCTTGCTCTCGCACCGAAGAGGAGCTTGCTGCGCTCGGGCACACCGGAGCGCTGAATTGGATCAGGCGATTCAAGACGCCGGAGAACATGGCCAAGCTGGGGACCAACGGCCTGCTTTGGTATGAGATGAAGGCGGACACGCTGACTGACTTGGTGATGTTCATCAATTACGGCGACCGTCTGTTCGTTGGTCGGGTCGATCCGCCAGCCTTTGCTGACCAACGGTTAGTCAGGCTGGAGCCAAAGGGCGCGGTGGATATCGACCTTGCCCACGCGCTGCTCAACTCCACGATTTCGATGTTTATCATTGAGGGTATGGGCTTCGGTCGAGGGCTTGGTGCGCTCGATTTGAATAAGGATCGGATTGAAGACTATATGCAGCTCCTCGATCCGGGTCTGCTCGATCAGGCGGGGATCGACGCGATCAAGGCGGCATTTACGCCGTTGCTCGCGCGTGACGTTCTCAATGTGGCTGACGAAATAGAGCAGGCTGACCGGCAGGCCTTTGATGATGCAATCATCGCAGCCTTTGGCTTGGGCATCGACCGGCAACGGATCTACGATGCGCTCCTGTCCCTTGTGGAGATACGCCGGACAGCACTGGAATGATGCACGGCAATGACGACTTCGATGACGGTGAAGGCGATCTTTTGTCCCCACTGAGTGAATCGGAGTTCTTGCAGCTTTTTCTCCGTGATCTTCACGATGATCTGCCAGGCCGGATCACAAGGGTGCGCTACCTCGGGGATCAAGCGGGCACTTTGGGGTCTTCGGGCACAATGATTCTGGGCGGTTCACCCGCCTATAACGCATTCGCCGAAGCCCGATCGTCCTTTGTAAACGGCAACTATGCCGCAACGATCATTCTATGTCAGGCGATGGCCGAAAATCTGCTCGCGGCGGCTATCCAACTAGACGGTGGCTTGGTTCCAAACCGCGTGGCGTTTGCCGAGACTCTGCGTCTTTGCGAAGGTAAAGGGTATCTTACCGGACACGACAGTGCTGAGCTCAAGAAGCTCGCAAACCTGCGGAATCCGCTCGCCCACTATCGTAGCTTAGACGATCCCTCTCACGTTGACCGCCGGTCAATGACCGAAAAAGCGCATTTCCTTGAAATCTTGGAGCGTGATGCATTCTTTGCGATTGCGCTAATCATGCACATCCTTGGGAAAAAACCATTTCGAGTGGGTTAGCCCGTCATTCCTGGTTGTGCCGGTTCCCTGCGTCTGAGAAAAGCCAGCGTGTGGCAGGTGCGAATTTCGACCTCGCGATCGGCGCTCCGGTATCTCCGCTCAATGATGCAAAATGACGGAATTCCCCAGACGAGAGCAGGGCGTTGCCGATGGGAGGGGCGATGGGACACGAGTAGTTCAGATCAAAGATAGCCGTAACGTCGCCCACCAGGCGCTGTCGTCGTCACAAACTCACCATGAATGGCTTTCGATTGCGCAACTAAATTCTTGAACGCGGAACTTGAAATTTTGAGCAACTGAAGATTGAATTCCTTCGTTCCAAGACGTTTTCGAAAAACGACCGCCAAATCTGATCTGTTCGCCCCTGACGTGGGTCTCATCGTCGTACGATTTATTGCAGATTGAATAGAGGCGGAACTGAACATCAACCGCCACATATCGTTTTGGACTCGCTTCGTGAACTCCAAGGAATGCTTTTGACCGTCCACTGTAATGAACTTTCTTACTTCCTTCGATCCGGTCAAAGCAAAGTAGGGCATCATCGCTTTCGGAAACTCAAGGTCTCGCCCACCCGCGCTCGCACTCCCAACTTCAAGCCAAGCGACTCGTGCGCTTTTGGGTTCGCCATTGAATGTAGGTTCTTCATCGACTGTCTCGGAAGCCTCTGGCTCCCGCGGAGCTGCTCCAAGGTCGGAAATTTTCTTTCTCTGCTTCTTAGCTTTCTTGAAAAGCTCCTTATACGCAGCAAGTTCTGGATCGGTTGGCCGGTGACCTAACTCCCACATCTCTTGCCACTGCCCCTTGAGGGCCTTTGCTTCTGCAGTGCCGTCCGCGGTCAGAACCACCGCTGTCTCACCATTCTTGCGGAGGCCGTTTACCGTCATGTTGCCGGAACCTATCGCAGCGGCGGCTTTGCCATCTTCAGTTGAAGCCCATAGCAAATACATTTTAGGGTGAAATCTGCGAGCGGGCGTGAGCTTTACCACGCGCAACTCGCTCCCTGGCAACTGAGCTATGTAATCCAACGCTTCGGGTTGCGTAATCGCGTCATCTAAACCAACTACCCATCTCGATGCCTGCGGGATCCCGCCCACTGCTAATGCGAGCGCTTTCACACCTGGCAGGGTTGCATAAGCGACCGCAACGTCGAGACGGTCAAATTGTCCTGCCCCACTAGACGCAGCCAAAGCCTTTCCAAGCGTCTGATCGCCCGCGCCGCCCTGTGAGATTAGCGTCCACTTCATAGCGATCTGTTGATCAGCGTTGAGTTCGAAATTCCGATCATCGGTGCGATTCCCCTTCGACAGGAAAATGCACGATCAGGAAAAGATGTCTAGCACTACTTTGGCAGAAGTGCATTTTTGAGATTCACAAGAGTCGCTTATCGTGATTCAAGATCGTCAGCGTGTGGAGGCTGGCGATGGTGGAAGCATGGCGGGATGAGCTGACGGAGTGGC
>JBHSCB010000048.1:0-11554 GCA_042650965.1 Novosphingobium lubricantis
GCGCGCCCTTGCTCACAGGATCATCACACGGGATTATCATAGGAGTAGCGCCTCGGCCCAAATCAGGCCGCGCAAGCTCAACGCTGGGGATCACCCGCGCAAGGTGGGCCCCGCACAGCGCTTACGGCCTTCTCGGGCTTACGTGCCTTGAAATGCTTGAGCGCCGCCTGGATGCCCCAATAGGTGCCGCCGACATTGACGTCGAACACCTTGTGGTAGATTTCGGGCGTGATCTCCTCGATCGGTGTGGTCGGTCCGAGGCCTGCGTTGTTCACGATGACATCGAGCCGGCCAAGCCTATGCCCTGGCCGGCACCTGTGACGATTGCGACCTTCTTGCCAGTAGTCATGATAATCTTCCTTCGTCTGTTCAGGATGGCGCCTCTCCTCCACCGGCGCGTCTCCTCCCTCCTAAGGGTGAGAGGAGACGCGTTCAGAAAGGCAATTGACCTCCGGCCCCGGCGGTGACCGGCTGATCGACGAAGACACGCCCGATCGAAAAGCGGCTCGTTATTGCTCGAAATCGATGACGACGCGGCCCTGGATGTCGCCCTTGTGCATCCGGGAGAAGATGTCGTTGATGTTCTCGAGTTTGTCGGTTGAGATCGTGGCCTTCACCTTGCCGTCACCGGCGAAGTCCAAGGCTTCCTGTAAATCGAGCCGCGTCCCCACGATCGATCCCCGCACGGTCACGCCGTTCAGCACCGTGTCGAAGATCGGCAGCGGGAAGTCACCGGGCGGCAGGCCGTTGAGCGCGACCGTGCCGCCGCGTCCCACCATACCCATCGCCTGTTCGAAGGCCTTGGGCGACACGGCGGTGACCAACACCCCATTCGCGCCTCCGATCTGCTTCTTCACGAAAGCGATCGGGTCTTCCGAACGGGCGTTGACTGCCAACGTGGCCCCCAGCGACCGGGCGAGGTCGAGCTTCCTGTCATCGACATCGACGGCGACGACGTTGAGGCCCATCGCCTTGGCATATTGCACGGCGAGATGGCCGAGACCTCCGATGCCGGAGATCACCACCCAGTCGCCCGGTTTGGTGTCGGTTACCTTGAGGCCCTTGTAGACGGTGACGCCGGCGCACAGGATCGGCGCAATATCGACGAACGAAACGTTGCCGGGCAGATGCCCCACATAATTGGGATCGGCGAGAACATATTCGGCAAAGCTGCCGTTCACCGAATACCCGGTATTGTGCTGCTCCTCGCACAGCGTTTCCCAGCCGCCCAGGCAGTGCGTGCAATGGCCGCAGGCATCATATAGCCATGGCACGCCCACCCGGTCGCCCTCCTTGACATGCTTCACACCTGCGCCAACCGCGACCACATGTCCGACGCCCTCGTGACCAGGAATGAAGGGTGGATTGGGCTTGACCGGCCAATCGCCCTCAGCGGCATGCAGGTCGGTGTGGCACACACCGGTGGCTGCGATCTTGACGAGGATCTGGCCGGCGCCAGGTCGGGGCACCGCGACTTCCTCCATGACCAATGGCTTTCCGAATTCACGGACGACCGCGGCTTTCATCGTGCTTTCCATGGCGATGTTCCTCTCTCAGAAATGCGCGTCGATATCGACGACATCGATCAGCTTGTGATTGACGAACTCCTTGAGGCCGAGGCCCAGCAGTTCGCGGCCATAGCCCGAGCGACGGATGCCGCCGAACGGCAGGTCGGCCTCCACCTTAGTCGGGTGATTGACGAAGACCATGCCGGTGGAAATCCGCTTCGCCACTTCGGCGCCGTGGACAGGATCGGAGGTGAAGACGGAGCCGCCCAGGCCAAAGGGCGAGTCGTTGGCGATGCGCACGGCATCGTCCTCATCCTTCGCACGGAACAGCATCGATACCGGACCGAAGAATTCCCAATAACGGGCCGGATTGCCCTCATCGAGGTCGGTCAGAAAAGTTGGCTGCACGAAAGCCCCCTTGTTCGGCACTGTAGGACCGACTTCCTCAGCCTTGGCGCCCAGTTCGACGGCCTTGCGGATCTGTTCCTTGATGTCGTCGGCCGCCTTTTGCGAGGAGAGCGGCGCGAGAGTGGTGCCGGGGTCGGAGGGGTCGCCCATGACGAGCTTGGCTACGCCCTTGCGATAACCGTCGAGGAAGGTGTCGTAGACTTCATCGACGACGATCATGCGCTTGGACGAAACACAGACCTGGCCACCGTTCCAGTGCCGGCCGAAGACGGCCCAGTCGATCGTCTTGTCCATGTCGGCATCGGCGAGCACGACAAAGGCGTCGGCGCCGCCCAGTTCCATGGTCGACTTCTTGAGCGCCTTGCCGGCCTCGGATGCAACCACCGCGCCGGCAGCTTCCGAGCCAGTCAACGCCACGCCATGAACGCGCGGATCGTTGATGATGAGGTTGATCTGATCGCGCGTTGCATAGAGATTCTGGAACGCGCCTTCCGGCAGACCCGCTTCGTTCATCAGTCTCTCGAACGCCGCGGCGCTCTGCGGAACGTTCGAGGCGTGCTTGAGGATCAGCGTGTTGCCGGCCGAGAGTTGCGGCGCGAGAATGCGGGCAATCTGATAATAAGGGAAATTCCATGGCTCGATCGCCAGGAGGACGCCGAGCGGCTCGTGCACCAGCATCGCCTCGCCTTCGGCGGGATCGAGCACCGGCAGCTTCTCCGGCTTCAGCAGGTCTTCCGCATGCCGAACATAATATTCGAAGATCTTGGCGGAGAGTTCCACCTCGGCCTTCGCTTCGGCGACCAGCTTACCCATTTCCAGCGTCAGCAGGCGGGCAAAAGCATCGCTGTCCCGGCGCAGGATGTCTGCGGCATTCTGCAGGATACGGCCGCGCTCGGCGAAGGAGGTTTCGCGCCAACTGAGGAAAGCCGCGTCTGCTTTGTCCAGCGCGGTCTTCACCTCCTCGTCCGTTGCGTCGGGAAAGGTCGCAACAGTGTCTCCGGTATAGGGATTGATGGTCGCGTAGGTCATTGTCCATTCTCCTGTGGTGAATCAGATTTCGGGGGTAAGGGGTACGGTCACGCGCCGAGATCCTTCACGGCCTGCACCATCTGCGTCAGCACCGCCTGGGCATCCCCATAGACCATGCTGCAATTCTCGTTGAAGAAGAGCAGGTTCTCGACGCCGGAATAACCTTTGCCCTGACCGCGCTTGACGACATAGACCTGGTGGGCCTGGTCGGCATCGAGGATGGGCATGCCGTAGATCGGCGAGGATTTGTCGGTGCGTGCCGCCGGGTTGACGACATCGTTGGCCCCGATGACCAGCGCGACATCGGTGTTGGCAAACTCGGCGTTGATATCTTCCATATCGAAGATGATGTCATAGGGCACGCCGGCTTCGGCGAGCAGCACGTTCATGTGACCGGGCATGCGCCCCGCAACCGGATGGATCGCGAACTTCACGCCGACGCCTGCGGCCTGGAGCAGCTTCACGCGAACTCGTTCATCTCGGCATACTCGGCCGCTCTTGACCCGGCCATCGGCAACCGCACCGCCATAATCGACGGCCATATAACCGCCTGAATGACCGCCCGGATAGAACTCGGTACCTGGACTGCGCCATGCTGTGCCCCTCCTCTCTGGAGGCGAGTAAGGCCTCAAATTACGTATTTGTCCCAGCTCGCATAATGTTCGGGGCTGCGCTTGCCGCGCGGCAGGCTGAGCCCGATGAGCGCGATTCCCACGACCACCGACACGATCGCCCCAAGGGGGCCGGCCCCTGTCAGCAGGAACGGGGCAGCGACGAGCCATGCCCCGAACGCGACATTGATGAAGCGGAGAGCGCGGGCCACCTCTGCGGTGGCAATGATCGCGACTGTGATCACGAGGGCGCCGACGACATGGTCGCTGTTCGCCATCTCGCCTTCGTTCCCCAGGATCACCCGCGTCAGCATCAGGAAGGCGCCGAGCACGATACTGGCCGCCAGCGTCCACGGCAGCGTCAGCCCGCGCTTCGCATCCGCCCAGAAGGTAGAAGGCGAGGCCATCACGTCGGATGCGTCCTCGGCCCCCGCCTCGACCGCGTCGCCCTGGAAGAAGGTGCGGATCAGCGGCTTGCCGCGGCGCTTCGCCCAGGCGAGGAACTGGCCCATGGCAATGACCTCGTCCAATGCGAACGGGATCATGATCAGCATGGCGAGCGCCGCGATCAGCGCCAGCGTGCTCCACGTGCCGATGACGATCGGCTGACTGATGATGAAATAGATGCTGATTACGCCGAGCGGGATGACGAGAATGCCGAAGAAGGTCACCATCCACGGCATGGTCCGCCAGCGGTCGCGGGTGCCCATCACCGCCATAAGAATTTCGAGCACGTAGCTGACTGTACCAAGACCGCCGTCGGGGATCGGCCAAGCCTTCGACATGTCGGATGTAATGATCTCCTCGGTCCCATTACGCGGGTCGGCCAGCGATCCAGCAAAGAACGGCTCCCACACAGTATCGATGTGGCCTAACTGGTAGGCCGTCAGGATACGCGAGGTCAGAAGCCCAATCAGCGCCATGGCGACGATCGGCAGCCGCTGCGCGTCCGTCGATGGCGAATAGGTCCAGCCAGGCGGGATGTTCTTGGGGTCCATCATGCCCGCCATGCTCATGCCCGGCATCATTGGCACGAGCACCGACAGGGCGATCACGGCCGAGCCGATGAGCAGGTTGTTGTTGTACTGCGCGGCGCTCGGGCTCCAGAAGATCAGCGGCGCGAAGAACAGCCAGATGCCGATGAACGCGACAGCCCACTGCGCCCATGTCTTGGTGCGCGGGGCGAGCGACAGCGCGCCGAACAGCGCGATGGCGAGCCCGCTGACGACATCGCTGATAGCCAGTGCGCTGGCCCGCCATTCGATCGAAGGCAGCCCGCGATCGACGGTTACGAAACGCGCGGCTTCGCCGACGCTCTGCGTGGTCATGGAATCATAGATGAGCGGGCTGGAGGCGAGCCACAGACCGAGACCGATGTTGGCGTAAAGCGCCCAGCGTGCGCGGCGCTCATCGCGATCCATCAATGCCATGTGATCGCCGTGCCCGCCGTGGTCCGACATCGCTGCGAAGGAGGAGCCGGGCTCGTGCCCCATCGCCGCGTGGCCCATCTTGCTATGGTCCATCCCGCCGTGATCCATGCCGCCCGTTTCGGCGGCCGCTGCGGGCTGGTGGTGGCTAGACCCCGCAGGCGCGGCCTCTGGCTTTTCATTCCACGCCACCCGGTTCTCGTTGAGCTTGTTGTTCCGGTACCAGGCCCGCGGATGCCGTTTAAGCGCAGCGACGATCGCCGGGAGCGTGTCGCGAAGGCTGTGCTTCGGTTCCCACCCGAGCAACGACCGTGCGCGGGAGATGTCGAGGATATAGTGGTCGTTGCTGCTGTCGATCATCCAGGGCTGAATGAAGTCACCGCTGCCAAGCGCTTCGTTCTGCAGGACAATTCCAGCCTTCGCGAGCGGCCGCGGGACACGGATCGTCTTCCACCCCTCCCCATGGAGCGCCTCCCCGACGATGTCCTGGATCTCGGCATAACCGGGCGGGTCTGGTTCGCCGATGAGCAGTGGCAGTTCTGGCGGCAATGCGTGCCGCCGATCGACCAGGCGCAGCACGGCGTCGGCCAAGTCCTCGCGGTGCACCGATGACTGCGCCGCGCACAGCATGCCTGGATAGAAATGTGAGATCAGCCGGTGCTCGTAAATCTGCGATATCTGCTGCGCGAGAAACGCGGAGCGTCCGTCATCGTCGTAAACTCCCGCGCCGCGGAGGAAGACGACAGGGATCTGCCCCCGCCGAGCATGCAGCAGTGCTTCGGCGTCGACCTTCGACTGCGGGTACGCCCAGCTCGCGCCAATCGGCGAGTCTTCGCTGATGCGCTCCTCCGGAGTCGGGGTCGGCTTATGGACCAGCATCGTGCTGGCGAAGACAAATTGCTCGACCTCGAACGGCTGCAGCCCGTCGATCAGGCGCCGCGTGCCCTGCACCGTGACCTTGTCGTAAAGCGGGTTGGGATCGCCCGTGATGTCATAATAGGCGGCGAGGTGGATCACCGAGGCGATGCGGTTGCCGTACCGCGCGCGCACCTCGTCGAGCGCGGCACGGACGGCATCGTCCGAACCGAGATCGATGTCCACCTCAACCGCTGGCGCCGGCGGATCTGGTGGACCGGCACGATCGAGGCCGACAACCGTGTAGCGCTCCCCTAGCCTGGCGATGAGCGCGGCGGCTATGAAACCGCTCGCACCGGTGATGAGCACGACTTCGCGGGCGTCCTTGCCGCTCTCAGGCTCGCTGCGGTCAATGTCGGTCATGGTTCTCGCCACCTCGCTCGTCGGTGCTGGGAAACGCGGATGGGGCCGCTGCACTTATGATCGCGAGGCGGGCGCGTGCGGATCAACGCACAATCCTTTTACGCGCCCGCGCCGCAAAGCCCTCGCGCAAAATCGGACTTTATTGCGTGACCGAGAAACCGGCCTTCTCGATGGCCTGCTTGAGCTGCTGTACATCGGCTGTCGAATTCACCGACACTCTCTTGCTTGGCAGGTCGACGTTGACGATGGCATCGGCATCGACGCGGTGAAGCGCGTTCGTCACACCCCGAACGCAGCCGCCGCAAGTCATTCCCTCGACTTTGAAATCGATCATCTTCGTTCTCCCATAAGGTGAATGAAGCTGATGTGGGGCTTGACACTGTGTCAGGGTCAAGAGGTAAATTGAGGTGTTGACCCTGACACGATGTGAAGGACGATAAGGAAGTCGACTCAGTAAAGGAGACGACTATGAACGCCCCGGCGCGGTTGCCAGTGAAGACCTATGCAGAGAGCGACGACGGGCTATCCCTGGCCATCGAAGGCATGACCTGCGCCACGTGCGTGGGGCGGGTCGAGCGCGCCATCGCCGGGGCGCCAGGCGTTGCCCGCGTCTCGGTCAATCTCGCAACCGAGCGGGCAAATGTCGAGTTCGCCGACGGACGATACGATGTCGGTGCCGTGGCCGATGCGGTTCTATCGGCGGGCTACACGCCGGTGACGCAAACGACCGAGCTGACGATCACCGGCATGACCTGCGGGTCGTGCGTCGGCCGCGTTGAGAAGGCACTGCTGAAAGTGCCCGGAGTCCGCTCCGCGAGCGTCAACCTGGCGACCGAGACGGCCAGGATCGAAGCGGTGGGGAACGTCCCTGCTTATGTCCTGGTCGATGCTGTCGAAAGCGCCGGCTACACTGCATCTGCGCGCACCGGCTCGGCGGAGGCGGAGCGGGACGCCGAGGACGGCCGCCGCGACACGGCGGCGACACGGGAGCTCCGCCATGTGCTGATCGCCGCGGCGCTGTCGCTGCCGCTGGTCGTGCCGATGCTGCTGGCGCCGTTCGGCATTGAGGTTGCCGTGCCGGGCTGGGTCCAGCTGTTGCTGGCGACGCCGGTGCAGTTCTGGCTGGGCGCGCGCTTCTACCGCGCGGGTTGGAAGGCGGTACGTGCCCGCACCGGCAACATGGACCTTCTGGTCGCGATCGGCACATCGGCCGCCTACGGGCTCAGCCTCTACCAGCTGCTGTTCGCGCCGATGCACGCCATGGCCGCGCACTATTATTTCGAGGCTTCGGCCGTTGTTATCACGCTTATCCTGCTCGGTAAGTGGCTTGAAGGTCGCGCCAAGCGCCAGACCGGCGAGGCGATCCGCGCGCTGATGGCGCTGCGGCCCGACCAGGCACGCGTCGTCGGCGTCGACGGCACGGAACGAGAGGTTGCGCTGGCGGAGGTACGCACAGGTGACCGCGTGCGCGTCCGGCCCGGCGAGCGCATTCCCGTTGATGGGCGGCTGATCGAGGGAGCGACCCATGTCGACGAGTCGATGCTCACGGGAGAGAGCCTTCCGGTCATTAAGGGTCCGGGTGACAAGGTGACCGGCGGGTCCATCAACGCCGACGGGCTCATCCTGGTCGAGACGACCGCGGTGGGTGCCGAGACCACCCTCGCCCGAATCGTGCGTCTGGTCGAAAGCGCGCAAGGTGCCAAAGCCCCGATCCAGCGGCTCGTCGACCGGGTTAGCGCCGTGTTCGTTCCGATCGTCCTTTTCATCGCGGCGCTTACCTTTGCCAGCTGGCTGAGCGCTGGTGCCGGAGTGGCGGTCGCGATCCTGAACGCCGTCGCGGTGCTCGTCATCGCCTGCCCGTGCGCGCTCGGCTTGGCCACGCCGACCGCCATCATGGCCGGCACGGGGGTCGCGGCGCGTGCCGGCGTGCTCATCAAGGACGCGGAGGCGCTCGAGACCGCCCACCGCATCAACGTCGTCGCGTTCGACAAGACCGGCACGCTGACCGAAGGCAAGCCCTCGCTGCTGGCGGGGCTGCCCGCCGATGGAGTTGAGCGTACCGAGCTCATCGCGCTCGCCGCGGCGCTTCAGGCCGGCAGCGAGCATCCGCTCGCGCGGGCCGTCATGGCTTGGGCTACGTGCGAAGGGATCGAACCCGCCAGCGCTGAAGGCATGCGCGGTCTGCCGGGCCGAGGTGTCGCTGCGGCGGTGAATGGACGCGAGTTGCTCCTCGGCAGCACGCGCTTGATGGAGGACGAGGGCATTGCTCTGACGGCGCTGTCCGTCGAAGCGGCCCGGCTGGAAGCGGAGGGACGAACGGTCTCCTGGGTCGCCGAACGCGCACCCGAGCGCCGCCTCCTCGGCCTCCTGGCGTTCGGCGACGAGGTCAAGGCCTCGGCCCTGGCTGCGGTAACGGCGCTGCATTACCGCGGCATACGCAGCGTGATGCTGACCGGAGACAATCCGGGAAGTGCCCGCGCAGCGGCCGCCAAGCTCGCCATTGACGACTTCATTGCCAACGTCCTGCCGGAAGGAAAGTCGGATGCGGTGGCGGCCTTGAAGGGAGAGGGCCGCACGGTCGCCATGGTCGGCGACGGGGTCAACGACGCCCCTGCCCTTGCGGCGGCGGACGTGGGCATCGCCATGTCGACGGGAACGGACGTCGCCATGCACGCGGCAGGCATCACCCTGATGCGGGGCGACCCGCGCCTGGTCGCCGATGCGATCGACATCTCGAAGCGGACCTATGCCAAAATCCGCCAGGGGCTGTTCTGGGCGTTCATCTACAATCTGATCGGCATCCCGTTGGCAGCCTTGGGTTATCTGAGCCCGGTGATCGCCGGTGCGGCCATGGCGCTGTCGAGCGTCAGCGTCGTCGCCAATGCTCTGACGCTCCGCCGTTGGCGTCCCACGGCGACCTGAGGAGAGGACAAGTGAACATAGGACAGGCCGCGAAGGCTTCGGGGGTCAGCCAGCGGATGATCCGCCATTATGAGGCGATCGGCCTCATCCCGAAGGCCGTCCGGCGCGATTCCGGTTACCGCAACTATGACGACCGTGACGTGCATATGCTACGCTTCATCCGGCGCGCGCGCGATCTCGGCTTTCCCATTGCCGAGATCGCGCAGCTCGTCGCGCTCTGGCAGAACAGCGATCGTGCGCGCGGTGAGGTCAAGGCGCTCGCGCTCGCGCGGGCGAAGGAAATGGAAGTCAAGGAGCGCGAGCTCCGCGCCATGCGTAAGTCGCTCGAAGATCTCGCGCGTCGTTGCGCGGGCGGGGATCGGCCGGATTGCCCGATCCTGGACGATCTTGCGATCGGAGTGCCCTAAGCGCGACCACGAGCATTCCGAGATGATGGGCAAACCGCGCGTCACGCGCCCGCAGATCGCCGCGATGGCGTTGCTGACCCTCCTGGCGCTCGGTGCCGGGATCATCGTCGCAACCCTATTCGTGCGCTGACCATGGGACCCGTTGTGCGAAAGAACAGGGTTGACCTTGAACTATGGTCCAAGCCGTAAAAGCGGCGAGGCCCCCGACGCCGGCGAGGTATGCCGCCAAGAACCGCGTATCTCCGAGAGGAGCAGGGCTCATATGAAAGGAAAGACAATGCATCAAATCGATCCTGAGATGAAGGCGTGTATGGACGCCTGTCACGAGTGCCACATCACCTGCCTCCACATGGCGATTAACCACTGCCTCGAGGCGGGCGGGCGACACTCCGAACCGCAACATATCAAGCTGATGCTGGACTGCGCGCAGATCTGCAGCGTCGCGATCGACTGCATAGCGCGCAAATCCGAGCGCCACGCCAACATCTGCCGCGAGTGCGCCGATATTTGTCGCGCGTGCGCGGCAAGCTGCGAAGGGCTAGACGGGATGGAGGATTGCGTCGCAGCCTGTAACCGTTGCGCCGAGGAATGCGAGAAGATGGCCGCCTAGCGCGACCAGGGCGGGTGATTGGAACGCCCGCCCCTCACATGGCGGACGCAGGCGGTTCGAGCGTCCCAAGCCAGGCGACCAGCGCCAGGATCGAGACGATGCGGGCGGTTTCGACGCCCCGGCTCAGCCGCAGCGCGCGCAGCGCGCCGGCATGATCGCCCGCGCTGATCGAGTACTCGAGTGCCGGAGTGAGGCGGAAGCGGTCAAACGAGGCGAGGCCCAGCATGGCGACGAACAACGCCTGCTTGCTGAGGAGGAACCGGCCGTAAGAGACGAGTGCGTTGCGGCTCCTACCAGCAGTCAGGCACAGACCGGGCCATTTGCGATGACAAAGCCCACGACGATCGTCCCAATCGCCTCGTACCCGTGCAGCGCCCGATGCTTCAGAGCAAGATGCGCCCCTCCTCATTCAGCATCGGCGTCCGACGCTCCCCCGCGGTCGCCAACGGCACCTGGGGTCTGACAGGCTAGGGCAAGAGCGGGATCCGCATGGTGAAAGTTCGACCCTTCCGCCGCACGAGCTCGAGGGAGAATCCTATCCGCTTCCAACCCGCCTTGCGAAACGCGCGAAGAGATGCGGTGTGGTTCCACCAGATGAATGCGATCGCACGGACAAAAGGATCTGGCACCAGCTCTGCGGTGGCCTCCTTAATGAGTTGGGAGGCATAACCGCGAGATCGATATTGCGGTAATGTGATTATGTTGACCAGCGCGACTTCATGATCGGCGAGAGGCCAGGTTGCTGCATGTTCGTAATGGGCGCTGTCGGTGAAATGAACGACGCATACCGGCTCTTGATCGAGGAGCAGCGCGAATCCTTTATAGCCCGCGTTTTCGAAGCTGAGGGCACTCCTGACGCGCTCGTCAGGATGATTCCGAAGCACTCGCCGCACATGATCCGACATGGCAGCGGTCCTTAGGCGTTCACCTGGCTGCGCTGTTGCGACCTTGTGGTCTTGAGTGAGGATCCAGTTGACCCGGTATTCAACCAATCGCTTCAGCATAGAGCGGTCCATTGCTTCTTCCTTTGCGCCCCTCGTCGCGGCATCTCTCGCTGTTGGCACGGATTGGACACTTGTGCAGGTGCGGCGGAGCCGCTGTCGGATGCATTTATATCCCATTCTCATTACGCGCGGGATTCGCTTATCCCTCAGCGGAAGACTTAACGGGATGGAGAAATGGTTCTGGTGTGGACTTGTAACGGTTTTGTGCCGGTCACCTAAGCGTTTAGGCTGTGTTGACAAAAGACTTCAGCCATAGGCGAGTGGCGGCGAGGTTGAGGAAACTCTCGAAGGATAGGATGGTCTTGTCGTAGCGGGTGGCGATTCGGCGCTGTTGCTTGAGCTTTCCGAAC
>JBHSCB010000049.1:0-11409 GCA_042650965.1 Novosphingobium lubricantis
CTTCGAAACCCGCGTATGCTGTGCGCGGGTGGCTGGGGTCCACATCAAAATCTCCGGGTTGTCTGCAAAACCCCCGGAATCACAGGAACCTCAGCCGCTCAACCCCTTTCGAAACGGCCTCTTAGAACGGCCGCGCAAGGCAGGTTTTTCTAAGTAGTTCTACCGATCCGTTTAAGTCTTGGTAACCACCCTTGGCTACCAAGCGGGGCATGAACCATGCACGCATCTCTTTCGCCATCAGCGCACTGGCACTGGCCCAGGCGCTTAGTGTACAGGCCGCCCATGCTGCGGGCGTTACCGCCGGCACGCTGATCCAGAACACGGCATCGGCCACCTATGGTACCGGCCCGGCAACGACGACGATCAGTTCGAATACTGTGACCATCAAGGTCGACGAACTGCTCGATGTGGCGGTCAGCTCGCTCGATGGCGGCGCCGTGCCGCTCGCATCGGGCACGGCCATCCTCAAATACCGCGTGGACAATTCCGGCAACGGGTCCGAAGCGTTTACCATCACTGTCAATCCGGCGGTTTCGGGCAACGGCTTCGATGCCGAAGTGCAGACCATCGCCATCGACAGCAACGGCAACGGCACCTACGAACCGGGCGTCGACACCGTGATTACGAATGGCGGCGCCACGGCTGCTCTTGCCGCCGATGGCTTTGCCACGGTGTTCGTCGTCGTCACCCTGCCCGCCGGAACGGCGGACGCGGCCACCAGCCAAGTGCGGCTGACCGCTCAGGCCGTGACCGGATCGGGCACGCCGGGCACATCCTTTGCCGGACAGGGCGAAGGCGGCGGCGATGCCGTCGTCGGTGCAACCACCGCCAACGCCAATGCATCCGGTTCGCTCATCGCCAGCGCCGCAACTCTTGCACTGACCAAGTCGTTCGCCGTCGTCGATCCCTTCGGTGGCAGCAAGACAGTCCCCGGCGCGGTTGTGACTTTCACCATCCAGGCCGCTGCAACCGGCAGTGGCACGGTTGAAAACCTCCACATCATCGACGCCATCCCGGCGGGCACGGCCTATGTCCTCAATTCGGTCAAGCTGGACGGAAGCGCCCTGACCGACGCGACAGACGGGGACGCCGGCGTGGCATCGGCATCGGGCATCGACGTGACCATCGGCAGCCTTGCCGGTGGTTCGGCCCGTACCGTGACGTTCCAGACTACCATCAACTGAACCCGAACGCTCCTGCAAGGTCGCTCACCATGATCAAGTTTACCGCCGTCATCGCCGCATTCGCTCTGTTCGCCGCGCCCGCGCTCGCAGCGCCGGACCCCGGCGCGGTCAGCCTGGAAGGCACCGTCAAGATCGCCCGGACCGTTACGGTCGACGGGGTGGAAAAGGTCGTGGTCGAAGAACCCAAGGTGGTCGTGCCGGGCGACAAGCTGCTGTTTGCCACCCGCTATGCCAACAAGGGCACCGAAGCGATCGCCAACTTCGTCGTCACCAACCCGGTCCCGTCCGCCGTCATCGTCGCTGACGAAAGCGCCCAGGACGCCGACGTTTCGGTGGATGGCGGCAAGACCTTCGGCCCGCTGGCAAAGCTGCAGGTCAAGGATGAAGCTGGCGCCCCCCGTGCCGCGAAGGCTTCCGACATCACCCATATGCGCTGGACAATCGCCGCCATCCCGCCAGGGGGCAGCGGCGTTGTCGAGTATCACGCCATCGTTCGCTAAAGGCTGCGAAACGAACCGCTCTGGCTTGCTGGCGGAACCTGAAGCGAGCCATCCACAAAGGGTAATACAATGACACGCACCAGCAAGTTGCTGGGCGCTTCCAGTGCGGTCGCGCTGTTTGCGCTTGGCATGACTTCGGCGCACGCAGCCGGTACGACTGCGGGCTCCACCATCACCAACACGGCCACGATCAACTACCAGGTTGGCGGGATTTCGCAGAACGCGACGACTGCCAGCGACACGATCACGGTCGACCGCAAGATCAACCTGACCGTCGCGGAAGTGGGCAATGCGACCACCACCGTCACGCCGGGTTCGGTTTCGCAGGTCACGACATTCACCGTGACCAACACCACCAACGCCCCGCTCGACTTCGCGCTTGAAGCCGGGCAGCAGACCGGTGGCACTGCGGCGCATGGCGGCACGGATTCGTTCGATGTCACCAACGTGCGGATGTATGTGGACACCAACAACAACGGCACCTTTGAATCGGGCACCGATACGCTGGTGACCTACCTTGACGAAGTCGCCGCCGACGCAACCCGTCGCGTCTTCATCGTTTCGGACGTTCCGCTGGGCCTGACCAACGGGGCGATTGCCGGTGTCTACCTCAAGGCAACCGCCCGTGAAGCCGGTACGGCCAACGCGCAGGGTGCGGCTGTCACGCAGACCACTGGCGCCAACACCGCCGGCATGGATACCGTGTTTGCCGATACCGTTGCCGGTACCGACGACAGCGTGCGCGATGCCGCCCATTCGGCCCGCGATGACTACACGGTGTTCGCGGCCGCGCTTTCGGTAACGAAGACCAGCCGGATCATCGACGATCCGGTCAACGGCACTACCAACCCCAAGATGATCCCCGGCGCGACGATCGAATACTGCATCGCCGTGTCGAACGGATCGGGCGCAGCATCGGCCACCGCCATCGGCGTGAACGACCCCTTGCCGACGACCGTCACCTGGCTGTCGAGCTTCGGTGTCAAGGTTGATGGTACGGTGTCCAGCGGCGTGTGCCAGGCTGATGGCACCACCGCAGGTACTCACAACGCTGGCGTGGTCAGCGGGACGATCGCGAGCCTTCCGCAAGGCACGACGAAGACCGTCCTGTTCCGCGCGACGATCAACTGATCGGGAACTGGCCCCGCCGCCGAGGCGGGGCCAGCCTTCACGGCCATATAATGACCTTCCACACTTCCAGGGCGATCAACGGGCTTCTCGTCCTGCTGTGTGCGATGCTGATGATCGTTCCGGGTGCAACTGCCTTTGCACAGGGAACGATCGTCAACACCGCAACGGCGCAGTGGCTCGACCACGGCAAGACCGCCAGCGCGCTCTCGAACACCGTAGAGATCCCGCTCACGCCGCTTGACGTGACGCTCGAAACCTTGCGCTACATGCCCGATGGCACCGCCGCGATGTCCGTGGCCGCGCCTTCGTGCGGCAAGCGCAGCCTTGCCATTGGCGGCGAACGCAATACGCTCACGCTCAACGGATCGCTCGTTCCGTCGGCAAGCTTCCGCATCGGCGAGCTGCTCTACGCGCGCATCGCGCTGCCCGCCGCAAACACGTCGGCCCAGATCATCGACACCATCGACATCAAGGTGACCAGCACCGCAGGCGATGCCGAAACGATGACGATTACGGAAACCGGCCCGGATACCGGCATCTTCATCGCCGCCATCCCCACCAGCGCCATTCCGCCCGCCCCCGTCGTCGCCGATTGCCGCCTTAGCGTGCGCGAAGGTGACGAGATCACGATTTCGCTGGCCGACAACCTCGTTAGCCTTGGCTCAGGGCCGCTCAGCAGCGCGCGTATCCTGGCGGACCCGTATGGCCTGGTTTTCGATAGCGTCGATGGAACCCCGGTCGATGGCGTGACGATCACCATGGTCGATGCCGCCACAGGCGCACCGGCCACAGTGTTTGCCGATGACGGGATCACCCGCTGGCCTTCGACCGTGGTGACGGGCGCGAGCGTGACCGACGCATCGGGAGCGGTCTATCCGATGCCGACCGGCGAATACCGCTTTCCGCTGGCCCCGCTCGGCACGTACCGGCTGATCGTTACCCCGCCAGCCCCCTATACCGCACCGTCGAAAGCGCCCGCCACGTCGCTCGTCGGCATCCTGCGGCCCGACAATCTGCCCGTCGAACTGATCGACGCTTCCTATGGCGGCACGATCACGCTTGCCTCGCCACTTCCGGTACGCGTGGACATTCCCGTGGACAGCCCGACCACACCGATGGTCGTGACCAAGACGGCATCGCGTGCATCGGCCAACCCCGGTGACGCCGTGTTCTTCACCGTTATCGCCAGCAACCCCGACGCCCGGCGCACGCTGCGCACGGTAACCTTGCAGGACACCCCGTCGGCCACGCTGCGCTTTGCCCCGCGCTCGGTCCGGGTCAACGGTTCTCCTGTGACGGACGGCCTGACCTTTTCGGGTGACGGTCGGCTGATGACGCTGGCGCTCGGCCAGCTTGCCCCCGGTGAAAGCGTCAAGGTGACCTACGCCATGACCGTGCGCCCCGACGCCACCGCCGGAGACGCAACCAACATCGCCCGGATCGGCAACGAACGCGGCGAAGTGGCCAGCGCCATGGCCGCGGTCAGGATCGACGATGAAGTCCTGGCCAGCCGGATGACCCTGATCGGCCGCGTCACCGCTGGCGATTGCAGCGTCAACCCGCGCCTGACCGGCATTCCCGGTGTGCGCGTGATGCTTGAAGATGGCAGCTTTGCCATCACCGATGCCGATGGCCGCTATCACTTCGAAGGGCTGGTGCCCGGCACCCATGTTGTCCAGGCCGCGTCCGAAACGCTGCCGCGCGGCGGCCGCTTCGTCGATTGCGCCCGCTCGACGCGCAGCGCGGGAAGCGCCACGTCGCGCTTTGTCACCGGCCAGGGTGGCACGCTTGCCGTGGTCGATTTCGCTGCCGTGCTTGCGCCTGCTGCCAGCCAGCCCGATGCCGCGCCCGCGCCCTCGGCTGCACCGGCACACGCCGAACCTGCGACCGACCGCGCAGCGGCTGGCGCAGAAATCGACTGGCTGGCGATGGGCGATGGACCGACCGATTTCCTCTTTCCCGCCATCGACCATAACCCCCGCGCCCCGGCGATCCGTGTCGCCATCCGCCACCGCAAGGGCGAAAAGGTCGAGCTTTCCGTCGATGGCAAGCCGGTCGACAGCGTTGCCTTCGATGGCGCCACGGCATCGCCTGCCGGTTATGCCGTCAGTGTGTGGCGCGGTATCCCGCTGGGCAACGAAACGACCGTCCTGACGGCACGGGTGCGCGATGCGTCCGGCGCCGTCACTGCCAGCCTTTCGCGCAATGTGCATTTTGCGCAAACGCCCGCGCGGATCGAACTTCTGGCCGACAAATCGCGGCTGGTTGCAGATGGATCGACCCGCCCGGTTATCGCGCTGCGCGTGCTCGACCGGTCCGGCCGTCCGGTCCATTCGGGCATTACCGGCGAGTTCACCCTGAACCAGCCTTATGAAAGCGCCGCCGCGCTCGACGCGATGCAGGCTCGTGCGCTGTCAGGGCTTGACCGTGCCTCGCCCAACTGGGTGGTCAAGGGCGATGACGGCGTGGCCTATGTCGAACTGGCTCCGACCATGGTCAGCGGCCCGCTACGCATTGACTTTGCCTTCCAGGACGATGCCGTAACCCGCCGCCAGACGGTGGAAGCATGGATTGCGCCGGGCGAACAGAAATGGACGCTGGTCGGCCTTGCCGAGGCCGGGACGGACCGCAATTCGATTGCGAGGCAAATGCAGCGCGAAGGCCGCTTCGACAGCGATCTGGGCGATAATGCGCGCGTGGCGCTGTATGCCAAGGGCCGCGTGCTGGGCAAGTTCCTGCTCACTGCCAGCTATGACAGTGCCAAGCAGAAGGACCAGCAGCGCCTGCTCGGCGTGATTGATCCCAATGCCTACTACACGGTCTTTGCCGATGGATCGAACCGCCGCTTCGACGCCGCAAGCCGTGAAAAGCTGTACGTGCGCATCGAAAGCCGGGCCTTCTATGCGATTTACGGCGATTTCGTGACCGGGTTCGATCAGACGCAACTGGCCCGCTACCAGCGCACGATGACCGGCGTGATTGGCGAAGGCGCGTTCGGCAATGTCCGCGTCCAGGGCTTTGCCGCGCGCACCGGCGACACCCACCGCCGCGATGAAATCCAGGGCGGCGGCATTTCCGGGCCTTATCGCCTGTCCAGCCGCGGCGTGATTGCCAACAGCGAGATCGTCACGATCGAAGTGCGTGACCGTCTGCGGTCCGAAGTGATCGTCGAAACGAAATCGCTGACCCGCTTCATCGACTACGATATCGACCTGCTGGCCGGTACGATTTCGTTCCGCGAACCGGTGCTTAGCCGCGACGCCGATCTCAACCCGCGCTTCATTGTCGTCAACTACGAAGTCGATACCCGTGCTGGCGGCAAGGTCAACGGCGGCGTGCGCGCGACGGTGGCCGTGGCCGACGGCCGGGTGCGCATTGGCGGCACCGCGCTGACCGATACTGGCGCCAACGACGGCGAACGCGCCGATCTGGCTGCGCTCGACGTGCGCGCACGCGTTACCGAAACGACCGAAGTGCGCGCTGAAGTGGGCCTGAGCCGCACCGGAGGCGCCAATTCCACCGCCTGGCTGGCGGAAATCGAACACCACGACGGCGCTATCGACGTGCTCGGCTACATCCGTTCGGCACAGGCCGATTTCGGGCTGGGCCAGCTCAACAATGCCGAGCGCGGTCGCCGCAAGGTGGGCGTGGACGGGCGCTATCGCTTCGATGACGCGTTCTCTGTCGTGGCGAGTGCGTGGTACGACCGCAATCTGGCCGATGCGGCCAACCGCAAGGCACTGGAAGTCAACGGAATATGGCGCAACCGCAACACTGACGCGCGCCTTGGCCTCGCCACGATCGAAGATCAGCTCGCCGATGGTGCGGTCGCCCGTTCCACCACCATCGAAGCCGGTTCCACCCGCCGCCTGTTCGACAACCGTCTGGAAATCGACGGCGCCGCAAGTCTGGCGCTGGGCAAGGCCGGTAGCGTCGACCTGCCCTCGCGCTATCGTTTCGGCGCGGCTTATTCCATCACGCAGGCGATCAAGCTGGTCGGCCTGTATGAAATCGCGCGCGGCGATGCGGTGAAGGCCGATACCGCCCGTGTCGGCTTTGAAATCGCGCCGTGGGAAGGCGCACGCATTCTCAGCGCGCTGGGCCAGCAGACCATCACCGAATATGGCAAGCGCAGCTTTGCCGCCTTCGGCCTCACGCAGTCGCTGCCGCTCAGCCGCGAACTGACAGTGGACGCAACGCTCGACAGTTCCACCACGCTGGGCGGGATCGACGCGCGGCAGCTCAACAATATCAACCACCCCGCGTCGAGCGGCGGCAACCTTGGCGATGCCGGGACGATCGCGGAAGATTTCACCGCCGTAACGCTGGGTGCAACCTGGCGGCGTGATCGCTGGAGCGTGACCGGACGCGGCGAACTGCGCGACGGCCAGTTGAACAAGCGCAAGGGCGCGATCTTCGGCGCAATCCGCCAGCTTGGCGAAGGCAGCATGGTCGGCGCCGGGTTCACCTGGACGCGCGCGACCATCGAAACCGGCGCGACCACGCAGATCTTCGACGCCGCGATCTCGCTCGCCAGCCGGCCCGCTGACAGCCGGGTTGCCATGCTGGCCAAGGTCGAACTGCGCAGCGACAGCGTGCGCGATGCAACGGCTGGCGCGGCTTCAGCGACCGGCAGCGCGTTCCTTGTGGAGGGCGATGTCCGCTCCACCCGCCTGATCGGCAGCGTGTCGGCCAACTGGACGCCCGGCACGGTCATCCGTGATGAAGACGGCGAAAAGGCCGTGGTCCAGCGCAGCGAACTGGGGCTGTTTGCCGCCATCCGCCACACGTTTGACCAGTTCGACGGGTTCGGACTGGAAGGCACCACCCTGATCGGCGGCGTCGATGCCCGGCTCGGCCTTGGCGAACGCGTCGAAATCGGTGCCATCGCAACCGTGCGCCACAGCCTTGTCTCGGATACGACAAGTTTTGCATTTGGCCCGCAAATCGGTCTAAGCCCGGCGAAGAACACAATGATCACGATCGGTTACAACATCACCGGCTACCGCGACCGCGATTTTTCCGCTGCACGGCAGACCACCAGCGGCCTGTTTGCCGGGATCCGGCTCAAGTTCGATGCCGACAGCCTCGGCTTCCTGGGATTGCGCCAGTGATTGGTCGTCTTGTAAGAATCGCGGGTGCTGCGGTCGCTTTGCTCGGTGCGATGACAGGAACGGCGCACGCCGCCACCTGCACCGGCGCGAACCAGTACACCTTCTCGTTCACCAACCAGCCGACGACCCAGCTTTCGTATGGATCGACCTATACTTACACCGCAACACGAACCGCCGGGGGAAGCCGCTCGTTCTCGATCGCGCTGGCCAGCAACGGTCTGAACAGCACCACGGTTGGCGGCCAGACGATGCCGCGCATATCGAACCTCATCACCAACGGTTCGGCGCAGCACCTGCTGCTTGGCGGCATCTTTTCCGGGCGCACCACGTCGATAACCGGGACCACCCGCGTCATCACCGCGACCTTCACGTTCGCTGTGCCTGTCGTAGCCTTCACTATGGACGCAGACGATATCGACTTCGGCGCGAACCAGTTCCGCGACTGGCTGAATATCACCGGCAGCGACGGCTCCAGCACCTATACGCCCGATCTGACAACGCCATGGGGCAACAACAACGCCGGGACGAGCACGACAGGCAATTCGTCGATTGCGTTCGGCGTGCGCACCTCAGCCCCGTCGCTCACCACATCGGCACAGATGGCCGGAATCGGGCCATCGGACATCGGCGCGACGACCGGCCGGTTCACCGCCACCTTCCCGCAGCCGGTCACCAGCATCACGCTGAAATACGGAAATTATCCCTATACCAGCGGTGAAAACTCGACCGGGCAGCAGGCCATGGGCATCGGCGACATAACCTTTTGCGAAATGCCCGGCGTTACGTTCGCCAAAACGTCTGCGCCGGTATCGAGCACGCTGGGGGCATTCAATCTGCCCGGCAACGACGTGATCTATACCCTTACCGTCACCAACCCGACCGGAACGACCATCGACGCAGGTTCCATCGTGCTTAACGATCTGCTGCCGTCGAACATGACTTTCCGCAACACGGCTTACGACGGCACGACGACACTACCGGTCAAGCTGGGCAGCAGCGGCGGGCTTACGCTATCCGCCGCTGGCATTTCCTACCGTCAGTCCGGCGGCAGCGCCTTCACCTACACCCCGGCGAGCGGTTATGATCCGCAAGTCGCCGAAATCCGCATCTCGCCCGGCGGCGAACTTGCCGCCAATTCCACGGCGACGTTCCTGTTCCGCACGCAGGTCAAATAGACAGCGCGCCCAGGCCGTAAACGCATAAACCGCTTTGTGGTGCGGGTCATGTCCACCGCTAGAGATGCCTGCCCAGCGCCGTTCGCCACGCCTCAAGCCGCTGCGCCCGTGCCGCATCGGCCCCGCGCGGCGTGAACACTGTACGCGCGGGCAGCATCACCGATGCCGCCTGCATGTCGGCGTAAAGGCCCGCCCCTATCGCCGCGAGGATAGCCGCCCCGCGCGCGGTTGTCTCCACATCGGCGGGCCGTTCACACCGCAAGTCGAGCATGTCGGCAATATCCTGCGCCAGCCAGTCGTTCGCGCTCATGCCGCCGTCCAGCCGCAGCAGCGACCACCCTGCCCCGTCAGCGGCAAACGCGCTGCCAAGATCGTGGAAGACATGGCCAATGGATTCAAGCGCGGCGCGAACGATGTGCGCGCGGGTGGCCGCGAACGAAAGCCCGGTTATGCTGCCGCGCGCATCGGCCAGCCAGTAGGGCGCACCCAGCCCGGAAAGCGCAGGGACGACCACCACCCCGGCGCTATCGGCAACCGAATGGGCCATCGCTTCGCTGTCGGCAGCATCTTCCAGCAGGCCGATGCTGTCGCGCAGCCACTTGACCAGGCTCCCCGCAACAAAGACCGATCCTTCGAGCGCAAATGTGCGCGCGCCGTCGACCTCGTAAAGCACCGTGCCAAGCAGGCGGTGGCTTGAGCGTGGCGGGCGGGCGCCCATGTTCGACAGGATGAAGGCCCCGGTGCCCAATGTTGCCTTGGCCTCTCCCACGGCAAAGCACCCTTGCCCGATCGTGGCGGCCTGCTGATCGCCTGCCAGCCCGGTGATCGCAATTGCGCTGCCGAACAAATCAGGCCGCGTCATCCCGAATGCCCCGGCATTGGGCACGATTTCCGGCAAGGCGGACTGCGGCACGCGCAGCAGGTCGCACAAGCCGCCATCCCAATCCCGTCCTTCCAGCGCCATCAGCATGGTGCGGCTGGCGTTGGTCACATCGGTGATGTGTTCACCGCCCGTCAGGTTCCAGACCAGCCACGATTCCACCGTGCCCAGCGCAAGCCGAGGGCCGAGCGCCGCGGCTTCAGCCACATGGTCAAGAATCCAGGCCATCTTGGTGGCGGAAAAATAGGGGTCGAGCAGCAGCCCGGTGGCGTCCTGCACCGCGCCTTCATGGCCTTGATCGCGCAATTCCCGGCATCGACCTTCGGTGCGCCTGTCCTGCCAGACCAGCGCGCGGCACAGCGGCTGGCCCGTCTGCCGGTCCCAGGCTACCACCGTTTCGCGCTGGTTGGTCACGCCGATCCCGGCGATGCGTACCGCCCCGCCCGCGCGCTCCACCATGGCGCGGGCGCAGCGCAGCGTGCGCTCCCATATCTCGCTGGCGTCATGCTCCACCAGGCCGGGCGCGGGATAATGCTGTGTCAGTTCTTCCTGCGCACTGGCCAGCACTTCGCCGGAAGCGGCATAGAGGATCGCGCGCGTTGAAGTGGTCCCCTCGTCAAGAACGAGAATGCAGCGGTCGTCGATCACATGGCTCTCCAGACAGAGGGCGATTTGCCCGTCGGCAAACGCCGAAGCCACACGCCCTGCCCACCCCGCGCCATCAGATAGCGGACCCAGCGCCCCGTCAACCCGCCATCACACGCTGCTCAGTCAATCACCGCTGCGTCTGCCAATCACCGCTGCGTCAGTCCGAACGCAAAATCCGGTGGTGCGGGGAAACCCAAACTTTCGTTGGGACGGTTTGCACCGGCACGGTGCGATGGTGCACGTTCAAAATCTTGCACGGAAAGTCGCATGGCAAGCGCAGCACAGAACACCAATGCCGATTTCAACCGCCTGAAAAGCTGCCCACAGGTTGCATGGCCAACCGTCGCCCTGTTCTTCCTGTCGACCGGTGTGATCGCGCTGGTGTGGCATGCAGCGATTGTCTGGCAACTTCCGCTGTGGCTTGGCGCCATCGTCAATGGCCTCGCCGCCTACTATCTGTTCAGCGTCGTGCATGATTCTTCGCACAACGCATTGAGCAGAAACAGGATAATCAACGAAACCCTTGGCCGCATCGGTCTTGTGTATTTCGCGCCGCTGGCACCCATGGATGTCGCACGGTACATTCACATGTCGCACCACAAGTATGCCAACGATACAGAACTCGACCCCGACAGCTTTGCGCACAGGATTGAGAACGGCGGAGCAATATTCGACCACGGTAGCGGCGGGATAGTCCTGCTGCGGGCGGCGTAAAAGTCGTCCACCTTGAAGCCTTTCTGCCGAGTCAGGGAGGTGTGGGGATCTACAGCGTGGAAC
>JBHSCB010000050.1:0-11072 GCA_042650965.1 Novosphingobium lubricantis
AGCGACAGACCATCGAACATCGGCGCTTGCAGCACCGCAAGCTCGCCGCGTAACATCAACCCCCAGACGAGGCCCGCACTCCGCTAATTTACGCCGCGAGTTGCGCCAAATGTTCTGACGACTGACAAACCGTGGGTCGATACCTACGTTTGCGAAGTCGTCTTGGCGGTCGACGATCTTTCCCAAACGGCTCGCGAATTGCTTCATAGAATTGTTGGGAAAGCCGCGAAAGACGACGACCCCGCCGGCTCTGGCGGTATCGGTGATCAGCTTCTTGAGCGACTGCGGCGGCATCGACAAGCTGGCAAACACGATGAACTGCGGGGCCTCTCCCTTACCGGCCTCCAGATTCGACGAGGCCCCCTGGACGATCTCGTCGAAATCGATCGGGCCCGCCGGCCCCTTGGGAAGCTCGGTCTTAGACACCTGCCGCATGTTCGCGGTGCCCCCTTCATGCACAGAGGTTGCATCTTCGCGGAATGAAGAGCCTCTGTCCTTCACCTGGTTGACGAAGGCTTCCGCATCCGCTTGCAAATCCGCCGAGCGCTGCTTGATTGCCTGGATGTCGATGCCGTCAACAGTCTGTGCCAGCAGCGCCGAGACGCTGGCGACTGCAATGATGGTGGCAGTAACCAATAGATAGCGTCGCATCATCCCCTCCCTACAGCACGCAACAGTTGCGCTTGCGCCAGACGAGGTAGCCCATGTCTTCACCGGCAGCGGGAAAGGCCCGACCCGCATCCGGCGGCATAGTCGATGCTCCGATCGCCGAGCAGGCAAAGCGACCGCTCACGGTGGGGATCGGGTTGGTCATCTGGAACCGGTATTGCTGCTTGCGCATGATCGGCATCAGGTACTTCTTGCACAGGCCGGCCGAGCCCATCGTGCCCCAGGCAAGTGCCTGGCGGTGCATCTTGTAGGCGAAGCGCGACAGTGCGAGCCGCGAGGACTGGACATGCCCGATCGAGGACGGGATGTTCCCGTTCAAGGGATACATGCTGCCTTGGCAGCCGGCGCACCAGAACAGCGGATCGAGCGGAAGATGGACTGTCCCAGCGATGCAGTCTCCGGCGCAGGCGGCCTGGGCGATGGGATTGGCGAAGATGATCGCCTCGGGATTGATCAGCGCCGCAAGGGAGTCGTCCTGCCAAAGCGGGTCAACCTCGGTCATATAGGCGATGTCGAACGAGGCCTGCTCGAAACAGACGAAGTCGGTCAAGATCTCCATCCAGTAAAGCAGCGGATAGATATACCAGTGCACGTGCCACTTGGCGGTGCTTTGCGACCGACCGCCGACCATTGAAGGGCCGGCGAGATAGCCCTGGCCGATATCGAAGCCGGGAGCGATGCGGATCCCGCCCAGATTGGGAAAGCACCACGGCTTCATCGTCACATCAGCCAGCCGCGCAGGCTCCCAGAATCCCACCGAAATGCCGATGCGCGGCAAGGGATCAGCGCAGGCGCAGATCGGCGAAGCCGGGTTGGGGGTATCGGGGCGGCCGCTCGGCCATATCTTGAGCCCGCCCACCGATAGCGGGAACAGGCACGACCAGCAGACGTCGGTGATCGGATTGACGAACTTGCCGTTGCAGGTCGGCCCGGCAGCCTGGGCCGACTGTGGCAGGGCGATCGCGCCAAGCATCAGCAATATGGCAGCCCCGATCGAACGAAGCAGATGCATCACTGGCCCTCCTCGAATGCCCGGAGGTAGCTCGTGTCGGCACGATGCTTCCGGCGCAGATAGATGAGCGTCGTGAGCAGGGTCGTAGCGAGCAGCACCGCGATCATGCAGGGCGCCGCGCGGCCGATCAGCGCGCGCAACGGGCTAAGACCCGCGATGCTCGCCGCGAGCGACAGGCAAAGAAGCTGCCAAATGAAGCGCAGTCGCTTCAGGCCCGCTGTCTCGGGCGCCGCCATTGGCGTTCGCAGCATGTCCAGCCAGAGCGGCATCATCCCGGGCTCCCTGACTTGATGACCATTTCCGTAACACGCATCACCTTGCCGGCTTGGCTGACGATAGCGGGAGTGTGCTCGATGCCGAACGTGCTGGTGAGCCTGCCTTCCTGATCGAAATAGAAGCGCCGCTTCTTCGCCGTCATCTGCTCGATCGGCGAACCGTTGACGAAGATGATTTTGGCGTTGAGATCGGTGTAGCGCGCTGTCGCCCAAGCCAGCTGATCTGTGTTGTCGCCGTCTATGAAGACGAGGTCCTGTCGGATCGCGACGAAGTCGAGCGGATTGACCTTCTGACCCGCTGCGGCGATGAGATTGCCCTTCTGGTCGCGAATATCGCGCTCGATGGCGACGGTCGGATCATAGTCCCAGCTCCGGGCTATCCGCGCCGGCGTGAGCCCTTCGACAGGCTTGGGACGACGAACCTTGGCTTCCACTCGCTTGGCAAACACCTCATTCATTCGTGTCAGTTCGCCGCTTGCCTCTGCCCGGCGGAGCCGGGCCTCGATAGTTGCAAGCAGGTCGGGCTCGATTATCGGGAAGGCCTGCCCCGCTTGCCCATAATCCTTCGCCTCTCCGCGCATGGGACCCAGCAGCAGCGCGGCCGCGACGAGCGTCACGACCCCAGCGGCTCCGCCCAGAGCGGCCCTCACAGGACCGGCTCCCCGGTTCCAATGATCTGGCGCCTGCAGACGAAGCCAATCTCCGCATAGCGGCTATCGAAACCGTCCTTGTGAGGCGTGCCCACGAAATAGCAGCCGGGCGGCACCGATCCCGTTGCGCCGGGGGTCAGTGGTTCGCCGAGCCTGGTCACGGCCTTCATGCGCGCCACGCGGGTGCCGTTGATCGTAACGTCGGGTCCGGAATGTCCGACCATGTCCCCCGGCAGGCCGTAGACGATCTTGCCGAACATCTTTGGCCGCACGCCGAAATGGCGGCTTAAGAGCGCGCTCTGCGGAGGGTCGAAAAATACGTAGTCGCCCTTTGCCGGCATCTGGCCGCGGCGGATGAGGAACGCCCAGTTCGGGAGCGAGTGCGAGGTGTTGATCAGGAAGAGATGGCCATCCCGCCAGTCGCCTATCGCCCCCAACGTCACGCTTCCGGCCACGAATGTGCCGAACAGGAGCCAGAGCCTCGGGTTCGGGCGCCACCGGCGCGCAGGCGTGTTATTGACTACCGTTGTCATCGCCGCCTCCGAAGGTTGAGACCGATGCCGTTGGCGGCGCATATTGCTGACTGGCCATCGGCTCCCCAGTCTGGGGCATCGGCGCGGCCGCCATGGGATCGACAGTGCCCATCGGGACCATTGACTGCGCTGGCAAAGCAGCTTGCGGCTGCGCTGCCATCATCGCCTGCTGCTCCAGCTGCTGAAGCTCCGCAGCCGACGCCTGCTTGGGACGGGTCACGCCCGCGGCGTAAACCGCTTCCCGGAGTTTGTCGGTGATGTCGGGGACGTTCTTCGTCAGGACCGCTTCGCCGACGAGGACGATCTGACCACTTGCGCTTCTGCGCTGGAGCTCGGTGTCGAGCGATGCCATGAACCTGCGCATCTCCGTCTCGACCTGAGCGGGCGGCGACGCGGAGCGCGCCTGCGCTTGGACATATTCGCCGACGATCGATGAAAGGCGCGCCGATACGATGCGATCCTGCTTGGGTGTCACCAGCGACCTGGTCACCCACATGCCCCAGACCAGCGCGACAAGTACCACGAGGCCTGTCAGGATCTGGGGCCGTGTAAAGCCGGCAAAGACCATTGGCCGTCGCCGCGACGGGGACGGCGCCGCAGGCGCCGGTAGATCGAGCTCGGGCTGTTCAGCCATGGTCGTGACTCCCGTTGGCCAGCGCTGGCGGAAGGATCCTGTGACGCCGAAGGACAATCAGGCCGGCTGCCAGGATGAGATGCGCGGCGACAAAGATGTGCTTGAACGAAGCAACCCGGTCAGGGCTCGCGGCGATGTAGCGGCTAGTCAGGTTGCCGAGTTGAATCATGAAACCGTCGAGCGAGAAGCCGCCAAGGGCGAGGAAGAAAAGCGCGAACAGGCCCCAGGTGAGCAGCAGCGTCGTTACGATGAAGCCGACAAGGTGCAGATAGAAATAAAGGAGGGTGCGCCCATCGGGCAGCCGTCGCCGGTTGGTTCGCGCAATAGGGGGCTGCGAGGTTCTAGTGGCCATGACTCACTCCGCAGCTTCAGCCAGGCCAGTGTCGGCATGGACTGCCCATTTCTCCGGATTATCGGGAAATGCGATCCGCTCGATCGCCTCATCCATGGAGTGTCCCTGAGCGACAAGGCTCTCGATCGCCGCATAGACAGTAGGGCTCGACGAATAGACCGCAGCCGAGAAGGGATCGAGCACCAGGCGGCCGACTGCAAGAGTCTCCGGTCCCTTGATCAAGATGTCCGAATATTCGCGGCCGTTGATCTTCAGGGAACGGAGCAGCGCATCCGTATGGTCGTCCATCTCGAAGCGGTCGTGCTTCTTGAAGTCGGCGATCGTCTCGGGTTTCTGCTGAAGGATGACGAACCAGTCTGAGTTCTCGAGCGCGGCGATCGAGCCCGCCGACTTATAGTAGTCGTTGAGCGACTGGGTCGCGGTCACCAGCGAAGCGCCATATTTGCGACAGGTGCGCGCATAGGTCTCAATGAAGTCCGCCATGGCCCCGCCGCGCAGCATCTGCCAGGCCTCATCAAGCAGCAATGCCTTGGGTATCGCGCGATCGACCTTGCGCATCATCTGCTGCGACATGAACATAATCGCCGTCAGCACCACGCTCCTGAGTTCCTCACGCGACGACAGGTCCGAAAGCTCAAAGACGGTGAGCTGGGCAGAAAGCTCGAAGGACACCTCGCCTTGGAAGAAGCGGCCATAGGTGCCGCCCGAAGAGAAGGGGCGCATGGCGATGCCCAGGTCCATGGCAAGGCCGTTGCCAGTCGCATCGAGCGCCACGATCACGTCGTCGATCGAGCCTTTACGTCCCTTGGCTTCCCAGACGCTGTTGACCGCGCCGTCGATCAGACCGCGCTCAGTGTCGTTGAGCCGGTCGATGTGCCGTGACATCTGGTTCACGATGGCCTTGAGCATCGCCATGCAGTCGAGGAGATAGTCCTCGTCTGTCCCGGCCAGCTCCTCGTCGATCATGCTGAACGGATTGAGGCAGAAGCCCGAGGCGATCGTGAACTCCACGAACGCCCCGCCCTGCAGCTTGGCCGAATGTTCGAACGAGCGACCATCGTCGATCACGACGACGCGCGCGCCGGCGCCGCAAAGCGAAGCGCAGAGCTCCTGGAGCGTGACCGACTTCCCGGACCCGGATTTGCCAAACACTGCGACATTGTGGTTGCCCGCAGCGTTCTCGAAAGGCGACCAGAAGAAAGGCTGGCCACGCCGACCGATGAGCATCAGGTGGGGAATCTGACCGCCGAGGAACTCGCCCTGAATGGGCGCGAGATTGGCGGCAGTCGTCGTGAGCAGTGTACGCATGCGCTTCATGCGGTCGAGATCGCGCGAGAGCCCGTTGGCCATTGTCATCGGCATCGCGCACAGGAGGCCCATGATCTGCAGATACCGGTCGTCGAGCAGATCCCAGCCCGCCGCGCGGTAAACCGATTTCAGAACTCGTTCGTTGGCGTCGCCCCTGCCCTTGGGCGAGAACGAGGTCACGCTGAAGAAGACGCGAACGAGCTTGCGGCCCTGCCGAAGTTCATCGTTCACGTAGCGCCATTCCTGCGACTGATCGCGCAACTGGGGCAGGAAGCGAGCGGACTTTGAATCGGCAAGGCTCGTCGTCCGCATGAACTTGAATCCGGCCTTGTTCGTCAATGCCTGAGGATCGGGGAATTCGACGCATAAATTGGTCGCCACCGGGCAGGGCATCCTTAGCTTGTCGGTGAACAGGTCGCCGATGAGGCGTGCGACGTCCCATGGCGCCCAGCGCGTCGGAAGGTTCCGGACCGAAAAGGACCGCACGTCGAAGACATCCGGTAGGATCTCGCCGATCTCGGGCGCATCATCGACCGTGTTGCCGGTTGGCCGGAAGCGCTCAGTGCGCAGCAGCATCCGATCGGGCTCAATATGCAGCTCGACGTCACGACGGATCGCCTGGTTGGCGATCGGGTCGAGCGGGTTGTAGTTCACCACATCCTCGCCCGCCGCCGTCGTCGGTGAAGTGATGTCGTCGACCCAGCCAATAAGGTCGGTCGGATCCATCTTGCGTGCCGAGACATTGATCGACGCGAGCGCCGAGATCAGCCCGTCCATCACCGCGGTAATCTCCTCGACCGACACGTTCGAGGCCTCAGGCGTCGAGTAGGAGATCGCCACGCGGTGATGGCGGAGCGAAAAAGGCGCATCCGCCGACAACGATCGCCAGACACCGTCGGTCAGGAAATCGATCCGGTGCTTGGCCATGCGCTCGTAAACGCCCCGCGCAGAGTAGCGCGGCAGGTACCACTTCGACAGGCGCTCGCCCACGCGCGGGCTCATCCATTGATGGAATTGGAGGCAGCCCGGCGCCGGAATCGCTTCAGACAGAAACTGAGTAAGGATCTCGCCCGTGCGCTCATCGGCGCCGATGAGCGGCGCGGCTTCGATGACGAAGCCGCGCGACGCGCTGTTGTAGAAAATCCCGGTCTTGGCGTCGTAGCTGCGATAGGGCAGCCAGTGCGCCAGCATGGGCACGCCCAGTTCCGGCCGTCCGGCGTCCGGGCGCTTGGCGTCGCCAAGGATGCCGGAAAGCAGGTTCTCGAAGAGACCACCCCCGCCCGGCATATCAGTTGTCCTCGGATACAGTTGCGGGGAAATTCCCGGCCTTGACCGTTACGCCCTTCGGTGCCGGCTCCGCGCCGTTCTCGGCCGCTGCTGCATCCCGCGCGCTCTTGGCGACGCCCGCTGCAACACCTTGATAGGCGGGATCGGCCTTGACGCGATTGACAGCCGCCACGCCTTCTGCGGAAGGCACAGACCTGCTGCCCGCGGCTCCGCCAGCCGGTGCGGAGCTGACTGGCGATGTCCCTGAGGGGATAGCGGGTGTCGAAGCAGGAGGCGCATCGGCAGCAGGCTGCCCCGTCCCCGCCTCCGGCGCTGATGAACTCCGCAGCTTGGGTGCCAGGCGCGCAGCGACATCCGCCTTGATCGCGCCGACCGGATCCGCGGCGCGCGCGCGGGCGGCCGCAACTGCGGCAGGGTCGGGGAGCTGGGGATCGATCGCGGCGAGACCGCCAGGTGGGTCGACACGGTCGACTGCCTCGGCGAAAGATTCTTGCCGGACCGGCAATGCAGCGGTGGGACGGCCGGAAGCCGGCCCGGTTTGCATAAACGCCTGCTGCCAATCGCCGCTCGCTACGACAGCATGGACGGCGCTGGCCTCATGGAGATGACCGCGCTCATCGATATAGGGTTGGAAAACGATGCGAAGGACCTTTTCGTGCGTGCGTGCCGGATCGCTGGCCGCCATTCGCAGCGGTTGCGAGGCGGAGGCGCGATGAATCCGATCAGGCGTCCGCTGCTCGAAGCTGCCAGCCGGCGACGCCTGGCCATCGGATGCATCTCCGGAGATCATCGCCAGCGCGCGATCATCGATGTTGGAGCTCGGTGCGCAGATTCCATCAGGGGCGGAGCAGGAGAAGCTGCCTTTGACGTTACCGCCGAAGGTTGCACAGCCGGCAAGGGTTAGCAGGCTCACAAGCCCGGCCGACGCAGCGAGACGGCGACGACAGTGGGCGTAAGCGCTCACGACTGCTTCTCCCCAAGCCACTGTTCGAGAAAGGCGCGGGGCCGATAGCCCTCGATGACAGCGCCGTCGCCGCGAACGATTACCGGTGTGCCGTTGAGGCCGTGGCGTTGCGCGAACGCCTCATTCGCGTCGAGCCCCGAGGTGTTGCAGGCAGGGCCCGCCTTTAGCGGTTCTCCTGCATAGGCTGCGTGGAGTGCCGCTTCGCGGTTTTTTGCGCAATAGACGCGATCCGCGACGTCTCGGCTCCCCAGCACAGAGATCGGGCGCTCGACCACCCTGACGTTCATCTCCTTGAGTACAGCGGTGAGCGCTCGGCAATAGCCGCAGCGGAAATCGGTGAAGACGGTCACCGTTTGTCCCGACGGATTTCCCCAGACGATGGCGCCATCCTGGGGCAGGCTGGACAGCGAGAGCTTGCGCGCTTTGGCGGGAGCCGCCGGCATTGCCTGCCGGGTCGCCGCCGCAGCGATACTTTGTGGCGTGCCTTCCTCGCCGTCTGCAGCACCGGCGTTCGCTCGAGCCGCGGAGCCGACGAGCATGTCGGGATTCATCTCAAGGAGCCGAGCGGCAGTGATGTCCTGGCGCGTCTGCATGTCATAGACCCGCCCGATCACGAGATAGCGGGCGGCGCTGTCGACATAGAAGAGATTGTCGCCGGCGGTGATTTCGCACAGCCCGCCGATCTTGCCGCAGTCGATCGCGCTGATGGCGGTTTTCGGCAGCCGTGTCTTCAGCAAGGAGCGCACCCGATCCTCGGGGCGGTTGGTGTCGGCGGCAAGCGCGATACCGGCGATACCGAGTCCAACGACGGTCGCGACCACAAGCCTTGACGGCCGCGAGAGGACACGAAAACGATCAATTGCGGACATAAACACCCTCCAGGAAGACGATTTCGACATCCACACCGGTCGGCATTTCGATGACCGGCTGATATTGCTCGGCGCGCTCGATCAGATATTTCGAGATCATGTCGCCAGATTGGGCCATGCCTTGCCCAAATCCTCCTTCGAGGATTTCCCCGGCCGACAGCTGGTTGCGCTGACCGTTCGTGCTTATGTTGGTTCCACGAAAGACACTGTTCGCATTCGCCGAAAAGCCGCGGCCGAAGCCACCCGCGAGTCCGGCAATGAACGCCTGCGTCACGAGTGAGCCTTCGCGCGACACCACCCGTCCTCGGACGCCAGTCTTACCACCAAAAGCGATGAAGCCCTTCACCTCCGAAACGGCATAGCGGCCGCCGGGCTGCGGACAGGTCATCTTCTGCAGCTTCACGTAGACCTTCTCGCTCGACAACTCTCCGCGGGCAGCGCCGTTGACAAGGCAACCTTCGATCTTGGTCGTGAGAAGGCGGCCATTTTGATACACGGACCGTGCCGGACCGGTGACACGCAGTACGACGGGGAGCGGATCGGTCTGGCTGTTCACGCCCGCACTTGCATCGACGCCGACGATGACTTTTGCGCGCGCGAAGCTGTTAGGCGGCAGGTAATTGACACTGTCGGTATAGACGGTGTTGCCCTTGGCCACCCGTGTCGCATTGCCGGTGTCCGCGGTCGAGAAATTGACGAGCTTGACCTCGCTCGCTGATCGCAACGGCCCGGCTGCTGCCCCTCCGCCCGCGGCATCTGGCCGCTGGTAGGCCTGCGGTCCATTGGGGCCGTACAATGCCGCTGGTCCCGGCGCTGGCGCGGCGGGGGCCCTGTGTTCGTTGACCTGGCGCCGCAGCTGCTCGTTTTCGGCTTGGTAGGCGGACAGAACACGCTGCCCGTCGGCCTGCATCGCCTGGTTTTGGCCCTTCAGCGTCTCGACCTGCGCGGTCAGCATCTCAAGCCGGCGGTTCTGACCGTCGATTGACTTCAATTGATTTTCTGTCGATTGGAAGCGGTTCTCTGAAAGCGCCATCCACTCTTGTTGGGAGAGGTTGCGGTTGACGAGATCCTTGGTCGAGACGGTGACCTCTTCCACTCCGTCCTCGCCCAGCATCTTCTTGTCCTCGTTGCCGCCGAAGATCCAGAAGGACGACAGGATCAGTCCGCCGCCCGCAACACCAGCGAGGAGCAAGCGCTGCTTTTTTCGAACGGCCTCGTTTGCTGCCAGATCGCTCGAGAGCGGCGAGACGCCTTCCTCGGATCCTCCATCGAGAGGGGGACGCTTGCGATTGAAGAAATCGGAAAGGGCCATGTCCTCACCTTTGTGTCTGGGCGTATTGGCCGTTCTGGGAAACGAGGTAGGCCGTCGTGACCTTCCCTGGGGCGAGCTTGTTCTCCGCGACCGACACCGCCAGTGCGCTCGCCGGCGCCACCATGGCTTCGGTGAGCTCGACCAGCTGATCGCCCTTGTTTTCGATGCGTAGCACCCTGCCGGTGAGGTCCGACCCGCGATACTCCGCGATCATCTGGACCTTGAGCGTGCCGACGAAGACGGGTCGTAAGGCGCGCTGGCGCATCTCGTAACCATCGGCAACGGCGTTGGAATACATGGCCTGGACCAGCTCGACCGCGGCGTCCCTGGGCGCGAGCTTCTGAGCCGGTCCGTTCTCGGCCGCCTTTTCGTTGGCGATCGCAGGGTTCGAGACAAAGACCTGCGCGGCCTGCTCGCCGCTGATCCGGCAGACGAACTTGTAAACGTAGCCGCGCTTGCTCGTGGCGAAAAAGGACAGCGCCGGCCGGGCAAATCCGTCGGGCACCGAGAGATAAATGTCGCCGCGGACGGGCTCATTGACCACCGAGAAGTCGTCCATCGGATTGCCCGTCGAGATCTTCGAGACCGACGCGAACTCGTCCTCGACGAGACTGATACGTGTCAAATCCTTTGCGGACGCCATGCAGTCGACCTGTGCGCTGTCCGAAGCCATGACAGTTTGATCCGCCCATGCCGGATCGGCCACCAAAAGCACTGCGAACGCGACCAGTCCGGCACCGAGACCGCGGCTCAGCACACAGTCGACACGCGACAGGAAGACGGTACCGGCAGCAGCGCTGCCGATTGCGAAGACCGACATCATTTGTCCTTCCCCTCTTCGGCCGTCACCATCCCGAAACCGATGAGTTTCAGCGACAGGCCGGAATATTCCCAGTCGTACCGGAAGGTCCGACGCTCGTTGGAGATCACCTTGTTGCCGACGATCGTGTGCAGGCTGCCGGTGACCTCCGAGCGGAGTTTGCTGGTGTCGAGCCCCATCTTCTCGATTGTGAAGAACTGGGAAATCGACGATCCGCGCTGCTCATTGACGATCTTGAGCAGGTCGGCCTTGATCTTGCCTGATCTGCCCCCTTCTGAGTGGTCCAAAATTGATGATATTTTGGATTACGAAGGAGACATGGAATGCCGAGCAAGAAGCATCGCCCGGAAGAGATTATCGGCAAGCTGCGTGAAGCGGAGGTTGTGC
>JBHSCB010000051.1:0-10876 GCA_042650965.1 Novosphingobium lubricantis
CGAGCCACTCCGTCAGCTCATCCCGCCATGCTTCCACCATCGCCAGCCTCCACACGCTGACGATCTTGAATCACGATAAGCGACTCTTGTGAATCTCAAAAATGCACTTCTGCCAAAGTAGTGCTAGGTGACGGTCATCGTCCGCCGCGATCACAAGTTCGCGCGTCGGGAACAGTTTGCGCATGGCCCGCGCCACGGTTTCGAGGTTGCGCGCGGACATGGCAGCGGCAACGCCAAAGCCGGTTGCCGAATGGACAGCCGCCATGGTGGCGAAGCCTTCCCCGATCACCAGCGGGCCAGCCGATGGCCTCCCGTCCTGAATGTGCACGCCATGGGGCCAGAACAGGCCAGCCGTGCGAGCGTCCTTGCCAAACAGCTTGAAACCATCAGGCCGGATGCGCTGGACGTTCCACAGGCGAAAGCCGGGATCGACCATCGGCACCAGCAAATCGCGCCCCTCCTGCCGGATACCGAAAGGCTCCAGCACCTTGGCGACAAGGTAAGGGTGCGCGGGATCGGCGCGGCTGGCATTGGCCCACAGGTCCGCCGCGCACCGTGCCGCCGCTTCCTCAGCCTCCAGCCGCTCGCGCTTGCGGGCAAGTTCGGCCTGCCGAATCGAGCGTCGTTCCTGCATAGATAACGCGCGCGCGTGCGCGGAATGCGCAAGAAACCCGTCCGCACGCAGCATTTCCTTGACCGCCAGCGCATCGGCTTGGGTGCCGTTGTAGCAGGCGACAAGGCAGCCATCGGGAGCGTGCGCGCTGGCCTTGATTGCCGTTCCCCGATCACGGGCAGAATGGCCCGGTGTCGGGATCAGCGCATTGCCCTTGCAGACCTTGCCGCCATAGTGGCGCGCTATCGCTTCAATATCGACGATCACAGTGCGGCCCTCCCCTTTTCGGTGAGGCGAAGCACCGCCGCACCCTTGCCGGACGGATTGCGGCGACGCGCGCCGGTCGGTTCGATCAGGCCCATGGCCCGCAATTCCGAAAAGCGCGGCTGGAGCGATTCCCTTGTGACGCCAGAGATTGCCACGGCCTCCAGCGGGGTTGCCTCCCCCAGCCGCGCCAGCGAGTGCATGGCAACGCGGCGAAGGTGCGAGACAGTCGGGGCTATGGCCTCGGCTGCATCCTGGCTCGTGCCGTCCGGTCCTTTCGCGCCGGGAATGTCGGGATAGCGATCAGCCATGTTCGCCCCCCTCGGCAAGTGCGGGCAGGCCATGGCGATCAAGCAGGATGCGAAGCCAATTTGCCTGTTTGTCGCTGAGCGGGGCAGCGCGATAGGCTAGCCCGCCACAGAATTGCCCTTCCTTTTCGGACAGGGTTTCGACCGCCAGCAAGGCGCGGGCAGCGTCGGAGAAGCGGTTGAACGGCTTAGCCATGCGCGCCTCCCCCGAATGCGAGCGCGGCGATCATCGCGGCCATTTCCGGCCGGACGTAATGCGCTGCGATCAGGAATTGCGATTGCAGGGAGCAGGGGCTAAGAGGATCACGGAACCAGCCGCCACAGCTATTCCGCGATGCCCGCGCCTCAACCGCGCGGGTTTCGCTTTTCTGGGGCATGGCTCATGCCTCCCCCGCGATAAGCGCGTGCAGGCTCTCCGCCGGAATGACAGTGCGCCCGCCGATGCGGACGGCCCTCAGGCGATTAGCGGCAATGTGCGCATAGAGCGTTGTCCGCCCCAGGCTGGACGCCTTGCAGGCTTCCTTGATGGAATAGGCGATCTTGGGAGGATCGTGCTTTTCGGTTTGCATTGAAAGACCTCGTTCGCGGTTGAACAAGGCCGAAAATGCGCGGACTGGTGCCCGGTAAAATGGGGGTTAACCGTATTTCGATGCAAGTAGCGGATCGGACGCCATTCGCTCGATCCAAGCAATCGAATCGTCGAGATTGCCGGGCCATTGCGGATCAGTCCTCAATTCTTCCATGTGCCGCTCCACTTCCCGATGAATGCGTGCATCTTCGTGGTTTGACGACAAGGGATTAGCCTTTTCGCACCAGTTCTGCACCGTTGACTGGCTAAGCGGATTGCCCTTCCTCCCGGTTGCGCCCGCCTCTGCAAACTTTTCAGTGACCAGCTTGCGCGCCTTCGCCTCAGTCCAGCCATGGGCTTCAACCATGAAGCGAACAGCCCAGACGACAAAGACCTTGAGATAATTTCGGTCGATGCCGTCGCCGCCGCGCGTTCCGGGCCGCACAGGCGTAAACAGTCGAGGCGTTCCGCCCATGACAACATCACGCAATGCCCCTGCCACATCGTGCAATGCCGCTCTGCCCTTCGATTTTTTGAATAGCGGCAATTCGTCTAGCGACTTTGCTACCGCTAGAACGATCTCGGCGGCGCGCGCCTGCTTGAAGTTCAAGCCGCTAAATTCCTCGGGATCGTCGGCAACAGCCCATGGCGTTGCCATGTAGTCGGTTCCAAGCTGTTCCAGCCGATCATGAAGGCGCTTCGCCCATTCGGTCGGCTCCGGCCATCCTTCGCTCGTTACCTTATTCATCCCGCCTCCCTAGCGTCTCCCAAAGTGAGGCGGGGAAGCGCGTGGGATGCGCGCTTGTCGGCTGGCCGGCCTATCCCCGCCCGCAATTTATTATCTCAGGCGGCAGCTTGCCAGCCGCACTCAGAAACCATCCTCATATTCGCCGGGATCGCTGATCGGACAGCCAGCGCCACGGTCGGGCATCGCCGGGCCAGTCCAGCAATCTTCATCATATTGTCCGGCCGGATCGTCGTCCTCGGCATCCTCATTCGCTTGCGTGATATTCGGGCCGCGCTTCTGGCTCCCGCGCATCGTGTGCCATTCGATCCAAGCATTCTCCCCAGCGTCGGCAATGTCGCATCCTGGCCCATCGCTGGGCACCGGACGGCCCAAGTCGGTGCAGCGGGAAACCTCATCCTCGCTGCATTCACCCTCCCGGTCGGGATCGCCGTCCAGCACGTCGAGCAAGTCGATTGCGACACTCACGAATGCCGACAGCTTTCCGCGATCATACCGCGACAGAATGCGCGCCACGGCTGGCATGGGCGGTATCGTGCCGGGCAAGGTGACGGGCTGCGCCTCGCGGCCTATGGGAGTGCTAGCCATATTCTCGACTCCTATTCAGTCGGTTGTGGTTAGGGCCAGCGGGGGAGCTACAACCTTCCCCGGCTGGCCCGCTTCCATCGGGCCGAATGCCCGATGAAACTCTATCCGGCCTCAGCCTTGCGAATGGGCGTCACGTTGGCACCAGCCGCCGGGATCGTGGCGCAATATGTGGCCCAATCGTCCATGAGCCGCCGCCGCTTGTCGAACAGGTCGCCGCGCCGATAGGCCCGCTCCACCTTGTTCTCTATGGTGTGCGCCAAGGCCATCTCTGCGACCTCATGGGCATAGCCGGTGCATTCGGCGGACCAGTCGCGGAAGCCGGAACGGAAGCCATGCACGGTCACGTCAACCTTCATCCGGCGCAGCAGCATCGTCATGGCCATGCCGGACATTCTTCCGCCCTTAGTCGCCGGGAATAGCCATTCCTTGCGCAGCCCTTGCATGGACTTCAGAATCTCCACGGCACGCGCCGACAGCGGCACGCGATGTTCCTTGCCCGCCTTCATGCGGCTGGCCGGGATCGTCCAGATTGCCTTGTCCAGATCGACCTCATCCCACTTTGCGCCGATCACCTCGCCAGTGCGGGCAGTGGTCAGGATCGTAAATTCCAGCGCCAGCGCAGCCACGGCCTCCCGCTTGTGCAGCGCGCCGATGAATGCCGGGATCGCTTCATAGGGCATGGCCTTGTGATGGCCCCGCGTGAGCCGTGAGCGGGCAGGCAGGATTTGCGCGATATGGCCGCGCCACCGGGCCGGGTTTTCGCCCTCCCGGTATCCGCGCGCCTTGGCGGCATCAAGGATCGTTTCCATGCGACCGCGCACGCGGCTGGCAGTCTCGGCCTTGGCTTTCCAGATCGGCTCAAGGATTTGAAGGACGTGGGCAGTCCCGACCTCTGCAACGGGCAATTCCCCGATCACCGGATAGACATAGGTGGCCAGCGTGTTCTTCCATTGCTGCCGGTGCTTGTCGTTGCGCCAGCTACCCTCATTCGCGCCAATGTAGGTTTCCGCCACGGCCTTGAACGTCATTCCGGTTATCTTTGCCGCCTGAGCCGCTGCAAGGGCCTCAGTGGCTTCCCGCTGGCGTTCCTCAAGGGGATCAATCCCCGCCTTCACCTTGAGGCGCAGCGCGTCGCGAGCGTCGCGGGCATCGGCAAGGGAAATGCCGTCCGGGCCAGCCGCGCCAAGGCCAATGTCCCGCGACTTGCCGCTGAGCATGAAGCGATAGACCCATGACCGGGCACCGCTTTCCTTCACCAGCAAATGCAGCCCGCCACCATCCGCATGGCGACCTGGCTTTGCATTCTTCACCGCCAAGGGCGTGAGCACGTTGCTGAGCTTCTTGGGCATTGTGGCTCCCTGTCAGGGAACCGAACCTGCCCCAAGATTACCCCAATGGCGTCTCTGGCATCGCGTTCCCAAAACTGTTCCCCGATAATAGCGCGGTTTTATGGGAACGCAATGGGACGCATTCGGACAAGCGAAGGGCCAGACCTTCGCTAAATCCACCTATTTTAGCCGTTACGACGGAGGTATCCGGATGCGGCTGGACGCTAGTTAGGCGGACTCCCGCTCCGCCACTTACCCGATTTAGATGCCAGATGCCGCGCTTGTCCGGCGTATAGTATCGGACATTTCAAGCACGGCACGTGTCTGCCGAGCATATGTCAATGTTCGGCAGACCAGATCTGAACGCGTTTTTCGGTGTGCGACCCGAAGCGGCTCATTTCAGTGCGAGCAGTGAATCCGAACCCAGCGTGGCGATGGCGAGGCGAGCGGCGCGGCGGGAATCGATCCAGCGACCGTCGGCCAGCTCAACGTCAAAGCGTTCATCGCTTGTAGCGGCAGCGTGGTAGAAGCGGTGCGCTTCTTCGTTGCGACCGATCATCTTGTAGGCGGTGCCCAGATTGATCAGTGCCAGCGGATCGCCTGCGCGGGCCAGCCCGTTGCGCTGGATCACGGCGATTGCCGCTTCCGGCCGTCCAGCCATGATTTCACCATATCCTACATCGCTGGCCGGAACCGACGGTGCGGGCACGGTGAGCTGGGAAGGGGCCTGCGCCATGAGGGCGGCGGCAAGGAACAGCGTGGTGGACATAGGCTTTCTCCGCATCGATTCTGGTTATCGTTGCGATGATCATGCCATGAAATCTTGTGACTGCAATTAAACTGAAACATTGTCACAAAACTGTAATTCACAAATCCCGCTCTGCCGTCAGTTTCGTCAAGATTGTCAAATAACGGTCAGATAATATGACATAAATCTGTCAGAAAACCGCAAACACGCTGTCACGTTCGGCTCCTAGACCGCCCCTCGACCCGGCGGGAATCACTTCCGCCATCATCCATGGGGGATACCACGTGAAGACCAGCCACGGCTTGTTCCTTGTCGGTTGCAGTGCGCTTGCACTGGCCGGCTGCGGCCCGACAGACATTGCTTCGCCCGGCACGGGCGGCAATGTAAATATCGTAAACAACCCGGCTCCCACGCCAACGCCGACACCGACGCCTACTTCGACGCTCGTGACGCCGGCTGCCGGTTGCCCGACCATCGCTGACCCGCAGGGCCTCGACGGAACCGAAACGATCACCGGCCCGCAGGGTACCTGGCGGGTTTGCAAGCTGCCGTCGCGGATCAATACCTCGATTACACTGCCCAAGATCGCGGGTCTGCTCTATCAGCTTCCCGGCCGCGTCGATGTCGGCACCGATGCCGGTTTCAGCAGCACCAGCACGGGTGTTACGCTGACGATCGAACCGGGCGTCATCATCTATGGCAATACCGGCACGTCGTGGCTCGCAGTCAACCGCGGCAACCGCATCAACGCGGTGGGCACGCCGACTGCTCCGATCATCTTCACCAGCCGCGACAACGTGCTGGGGCTGAACACCGAAACGTCGCAAGGCCAGTGGGGCGGTGTCGTGCTGATGGGCCGTGCGCCGATCACCGATTGCCAGACCGGCGCGGTTGCCAGCGGCAGCACGCCGAGCACGTGCGAACGTCAGACCGAAGGCGCGGCTGATCCCGCCAACTTCGGTGGTGCCAACCCGGCGGACAACAGCGGCACGATGAAGTACGTGCAGATCCGCTATTCGGGCTTCGTGCTCGGTGCGAACAGCGAACTGCAGGCGTTGACGCTCGAAGGCGTCGGGTCGGGCACGCAGCTCGACTACATCCAGAGCTACAACAGCTCGGACGATGGCGCTGAGTTTTTCGGCGGCGTCGTGAACATGAAGCACTACATTGCCGTCGGCGCGGACGACGACAGCCTCGATATGGATACCGGCGTTCAGGCCAACCTGCAGTACCTGCTGCTCATCCAGCGTACCGGTTCAGGCGACGCGCTCATGGAACTGGACAGCAACGGTAACGAAGCCCAGACGCCACGCCAGGTTTCGCGCATTGCCAACTTCACCGCTGTGCAGACTGCCACCAGCAGCAACAACGAAGCCAATGCCCAGGCTGCTCTGCTGTTCCGCGGCAACTCGGACATCTCGCTCTACAACGGTGTTGTCGTAACTCCCGCGAACGAGTGCATCCGTCTGAACGGTTCGGGTGGCACGGCCAACCGGACCACGCTGCTGGCGCGCTCGGTGGTGATGTCCTGCAACAGCACCAAGTATCTTGGTACCGGCACGGCATCGTCGGGCGGCTACACGGCTGCCGATGTGGCCACGCTGTTCGGTTCGGGTCAGAATGGCAACAATGATGCCTATACCTCGACGCTGACCGGCGGCTTCATCAACGGAGCCAACGAAACTGCGGTAACGCCGTTCGACGTAACCACGCTCTCGTCGTTCTTCTCTGCCGTCACCTACATCGGTGCGGTGAAGGACAGCAACGACACCTGGTACGCTGGCTGGACCTGCAACAGCGGTGCCGCCAACTTCGGCAGCACCAGCGGTTCCTGCCTCGCGCTGCCGACCACCTGATCGGCTGCCTTTCGGGAAAGCGGGGGGTGGCCGGAAACGGCTGCCCCCCTTTCTTGCAACCGATGAAAACTGTTTTTCAGACCCATTCCCCAGGGGGGACAAGGATATGACCATGCTGCGGCTCGCAACCACGCTGCTGCTTTCCACCGCGCTGCTTTCGCCGGCGCTGGCCCACGCCCAGGAAGCCGCGCCGCCTGTCGACACGACCCCGTCGGGCGATACCGTCCCGATGGATGCGCCCGAAGAGGCGGCACAGCAGGAAGATCAGGCACCAGAAGTGTCTATTCCAGGTGGCCAGATCGTCGTGACCGGCGCGCGTGACCGTAATCTTCAGCGCGCTGCACCGCAGGTCGTCTCCGTCCTTGGCAGCGCCGAAATCGCGCGCACCGGCGAAGGCAACATTGCCGGTGCACTGGGCCGTGTGACCGGGCTGAGTGTTGTCGGCAACGGCTATGTATACGTTCGCGGGCTGGGTGATCGCTATTCGCTTGCCCTGCTGAACGGATCGCCGCTGCCCAGCCCTGAGCCGCTCAAGCGTGTTGTTCCGCTTGATCTGTTCCCGTCCAGCATCATCGCCTCGTCGCTGGTGCAGAAATCGTATTCGGTGAACTATCCCGGCGAGTTCGGCGGTGGCGTCATCAACCTCACCACCAAGTCGGTTCCCAAGGATCCGTTTGTCAGCATCGGCGGAGGTCTTTCGTTCGATAGCGAAACCACGAACCAGCTTGGCTATACCTATTACGGGTCCAGCACGGACTGGACCGGGTTCGACAATGGCCAGCGCGACTTCACGCCAAGCCTGAAGGCGTTTTTTGCCAGCGGCGAGCGCCTGAGCGGCAGTGCTATCGATTCCGTGGAAGTCGCCAAGGGTATCGTCAACACGCGCAACGGCCTGACCCAGCGCATCCCGAACATGCCTATCAACGGCTCGCTTGCCCTTTCGGCGGGCAAGGCGTTCGATCTGGGTGGGGCAACGCTCGGCGTGATCGCTACCGCCGGCTACAACAACAAGTGGACCACGCGCGACATCACCAGCCAGACTTCGCTTGAAGCCGACTTGGGCGATCTGCAATCCAACTTCCAGCGCGTGACCACCGACAACCGTATCGTGGTCAACGGGATGCTGGGTCTGGGCCTTGAGTTTGGCAGCAACAAGATCCGCTGGACCAACCTCTATATCCGCGACACACTCAAGCACACGCGCGTCAGCCTGGGGCAGCGGAACCAGACCACGGTTGATTACCAGCAGCAGGAAACCGCGTGGTACGAACGCCAGCTTATCGACAGCCAGATCGTTGCGGAGCTCAAGCCGCTCGATAATCTCAGCGTCGACCTGCGTGGCGGGTTTGCCAATTCGCAGCGCGAAGCGCCTTATGAACTGGGCTTCGAGTACGTTCGCACCAATGTCGCCTCCGATCCGCTGGGCAACATCTTTGTCAACAATCTCGATGGTAACGCCGGCCGGGCAACGGTCAGCTTTTCGGATCTGAACGAGGATCTCTGGTCGGGCGGGATCGACGTTGCCTACAAGGTGATCCCCACGGTCACAGCGACGGTTGGCTATGCCTACACTGATACGCGACGGACCAGCTCGCGGCGCGACTTCCAGTGGCGCGCGATCGAGCTGCCTGACGGCGTCAATACGTTCCGTCCCGATTACCTGCTCAGCAATGCCGTGATCGACGCATTCAACGTGCAGTTGATCGACACCAACGAAGGCTTCCCGGCGTTCCTTGCCACGCTGCGTAACCATGCAGCTTATGCCAAGATCGACGCACAGGTGACCGATACGCTGCAGCTTGATGCCGGTGTACGTTATGAAAACGGCAAGATGGCGGTTTCGCCGATTCAGGTGTTCAACGATACACCGGTCGGTGCAACCCAGACGGCAATCAACCGCGATTACTGGCTGCCCGCCGCCACGCTGACCTGGCAGGTCCGCGATGACATGCAGATGCGCCTCAACGCATCGAAGACCATCGCGCGTCCGCAGTTCCGCGAACTCATCTACCAGTTCTACTTCGATCCTGACACCAACCGCACCTATCGCGGCAACCCCAACCTGCAGGACAGTACGCTGACCAACGCCGAAGCGCGCTACGAATGGTATTTCGCGCGTGATCAGCGGTTCTCGCTTTCGGGCTTTTACAAGCGCCTGAAGAACCCGATCGAATCGTTCGTTACGATCGAATCCGACAACTTCATCACCAGCTTCGCCAACGCGCCCAAAGCCGATCTGTACGGTGCGGAAGTGGAGCTGCAGAAGTACTTCGACCTCGCCGGATGGGGCGGACTTTTTGAATCGCGCCGCCTTGCGCTCGTCGCCAACTACACCTTCACCAAATCGAAGCTGAAGGTGAAGGAAGGGGATACCACATCCTACTTCCAGGCAGCATCTACCCGTGCGCTTGATTATTTCCGTGATGGCGCACCGCTGACCGGCCAGTCCGAACACATCGCCAACGTCCAGCTTGGGCTTGAGGACACCGACGGCCTTTCGCAGCAGACCTTCCTCTTCAGCTATGCGAGCAAGCGCGCGTTCAGCCGTGGCCTGCTCAACACAGGGCAGCCTGACGTGTTCCAGGATCCCGGCCTGCGCATCGACTTCGTGGCGCGGCAGGGCTTTGCCCTGTTCAAGCAGGAGCTGGAGCTGAAGTTCGAAGCCCGCAACCTGACCGGGCGTCGCAACATCGAGTTTCAGCAGGCTGGCGCGAACCGGGTCGAAGTGAACAGCTACGACGTCGGTCGCACGTTCTCGCTGTCGGCGACGATGACGTTCTGACACCCGTTATTCCCGACCACCCACTAAGGAGGCGGCGCGCAAGTGCCGCCTCTTTTTTGTATCGCGCGATGGTGGGCGGCAGACAGCGATGGTCTGCGGTGTTGCGACGGGAAACTGGAACGGCGCCGCGTGGTGCGCCGCAACTCCCGATGTCAGGGACGGTCGAGCACGTAGCCGAGCGAGCGGACCGTGCGCAGCGGCGATCCGGCGCCAACATCGCGCAAGGCACGGCGCAGGCGGCTTACCCAGGCATCCACGGTGCGTTCGTCGATCGGCTGATCGTGCTTGCCCAGCGCGGTGATAAGCTGCTGGCGCGAAAAGACGTGGCCGGGCTGCTCCATCAGATAGCGCAGCAGGCGCAATTCATTGGGCATGAGCAGCAGCGGCTTTTCCCGCCAGCGCGCCTGCAAGGCGGCAAGGTCGAGCGTCAGGTCGCCCAGCCGCAGCATCCGGGCGGGGGCCTCGCGGTCCGGTAGCTGAACAGACAGCACGCGGTCGAGAAGGGCTGCACGGTCAACCGGCCCCAGGATGTAATCGTCTGCCCCGGCACGCAGCGCGCGCCGCCGCGCATCGGCGTCATCCTCTTCAAGGATCATGGTGATATGGGCGTTCTGCCCCAGTTCGTCGCTGCAGCGCAGGCGGCGGCACAATTCCAGCCCGGACATTTCCGGCAGAACCCAGTCGATGAAGGCCCATGGCTGGCCTTCCATCAGGGGCAACGGTGCATCGGCTTTCCAGCGGTGAAAGACCACGCGCAAGTCGGAATGGGCGAACGTTTCACGTCCGCCGGAAAGGTCGCCGGTCAGCAGAATATCGATGTGCCGCATGCGGAAAAGCCCCTGTGAACAGAAGCTTTGTGTCGCGCACATATGACGGGCGCATGACGATATTACAACAAAGGGCCAATAGGGCGTGGTCTTTCGGGCATGCTGGATTCCACGCCGCCATGAAAAACGTATGGCCCGCCCCGTCTGCAAGGGGGATTTTGAAGTGTTCTGATCAGTCTGCGTCAACGTATGCGGTCTCATGGGTGACCCCATGGCCAAGATGGACATCCGCACGTCTGGAGCCACAAT
>JBHSCB010000052.1:0-9475 GCA_042650965.1 Novosphingobium lubricantis
ACCGGCGTCTCGCCAAGGACGTGGAAGCCACCCTCAAATCCGCCGCAGCCTTCCTCTACGCCGCCGCCGCCATGCTCATGTTACGCCGATTGGCTCGGTCAGCGTGAGTTTCGAAACCGACTCTTACTATGTGCGCCCAAGTGGACCATTGGTTTTTATCTTGCGTCGGACGAATCCGGCACTGGCCACTATAGACAATGTGACCTTCGTTACAACCGAAGCGAACATAATTTTGCGGTCGTCAGGGGTCTTTGCTGCAGAAAAGTGCAAGTATCGCGCTAAGGATTCAGTAACAGTTCCTGGCTGATTGCGTCGATGCGGCCTCCCGATGGCGTGCGGTAGTATCCGGGGCGCATGCCAATTTGCCGGAAACCATGTGCCGAATACAGATGTCCGGCGGGGTTATCGCGCCGCATTTCAAGAAATACGCGATCCATGCCGTTGGCGCGCGCTTCCGTCAGAAATCGCGTCAGCAAAGTGTGGCCAAGGCCGCGGCGCCGATACTGTGGTGCGATTGCGAAGAGCAGCAGTTCTTCTTCATCAAGGATACCGCGCCCCATGTAAAAGCCTGCGGTTTCAGTTGCGGCATCGAAATGGTCGCTGCCGTCCGGTGCGATCAGGCCATAGCGGCAATTGCCGACGAGCAGCGCGTCGATAACCTGTCGGCGGTTCCAGGCTTCGCCGTACTCCGGCGGAAAGGCCGTTTCCATGACGGCCATGATGCGGTCGATGTCATCCGGGGGGGAGGGGATGGCCATGCGCTCCCCCGCTGTCACGCCGCCGAAGGCAGCCGTGCGTCGGGCGCGCGGCCATAGCTGGGACGGGGATCGCCACGAAACGCATCGCTGCCCAGCAGCATCACCGCGCGCGCATCGGGGCGCAGGTCGAGCGCGACGGTGCCGGGGCGGCCCTGTGCCAGTGCGGCCGCCTGGCTTCCGGCTACCAAGGGGGCTGTCGACCGGGCCACAGCCTCTGCCGGGCTGAGCGACGCGAGCGGCCCCAAGGCCGAGCCATCGGCGGCAAAGGCGCGGAAGAACCATTCGCCGTGCCCGCCGGTCATGCATACGTCTACTGGCGCGCCGGGGTGCGCGGCCCGTGCCATGGCGGCAACAAGGGTGAGGCTTTCGTACCCTTCAAGCGGGACGTTCCACGCCATGGCCAGCGCGCGCGCTGCGGCAAGACCGACGCGGATGCCGGTGAAGCTGCCGGGGCCTGTATCGACGGCGATGGCATCGGCCCGGCCATTTGCGGGAAGGGCGGCGATCATCGGCACCAGCCGTTCGGCGTGGCCGCGCCCCAGCATCAGGCAATCCCCGGCAACCAGCGCGCCATGTTCGATCAGGGCGACCGAGCAGGCTTCCGTGGCGCAATCGATCACCAGTGTCTTCATCGTGCCCGTGCCTTTCAGGCGGCGCGAACTTCGCTGACCTCTGGCACGTAATGCTTGAGAAGGCTTTCGATGCCGTTCTTGAGCGTGGCCGACGAGGACGGGCAGCCTGAACACGCGCCCTGCATCTGCAGATAGACCACGCCTTCGCGGAAGCCGCGGTAGATGATGTCGCCACCGTCGTTGGCCACGGCCGGGCGGACGCGGGTTTCGATCAGATCCTTGATCTGTTCGATCACGTCGGCATCGGCGGGATCATCGGCAAAATCGCCTGCGTCATCCGCCGGGACAGTGATGCCCGCAGCCGTGCCGGGCGCGAACAGCGGGGCCTGCGCCACGAAATGATCGAGCAGCAACGAAAGTACCTGCGGCTTGAGGCTGGACCATTCCACGCCGGGGGCAGCGGTCACGGCCACGAAATCGCGCCCGAACAGCACGCCGGTAACATCGCCCAGATCGAACAGCGCCTGCGCCAGCGGCGATGCTTCTGCCGCTTCGGGCGAGGTGAACTCGCGCGTGCCGGTGGGCATGACCTGTTCGCCGGGCAGGAACTTGAGCGTGGCCGGGTTGGGCGTTGTTTCGGTTTCGATGAACATGATTCGCATGTAGTCCCGCAGGGGCGAGGGTCAAGGGCGCTGTGCCGCAAGGGCTCGTGCGAAAGCCAAGAAAAATCGGGGCTGCGGCCGGAAAAGACGCTTGGCGGTGCAGTGGCTGACCGCCTATGCAGCGGCGATGACACACACCCTTCGCGCAGGCCTGCGCATCGCTTCGGCACTTGCCGCGCTCGTCCTTGGCACCGCTGCGCCGGCTGCATTTGCAGCATCGCCGCCAAAGCCGCCTGCGCCATCGCTGCAGGCCATCCCCCTTCCGCTCAACCCGATCATCCCGGCGGCGCAGCGGTTGTGCACGCAAGCGGCCGCCAGCGGGCTGGGGTCGGTCGTGCTCACCCCGGCAGAAGGGGCAAAGCCCGGCGCGGACGATTATGCGCTGGTCAATTACATTGGGTATCTTGCGGCCACCGGCATGGTGTTCGATCAGGGGATGCGTTCGGCGTTCCCGGTCGGCGGGGTCATTCCCGGCTTTTCCGAAGGGTTGCAGATGATGACCAAGGGCAGCATCTGGCGTTTTTGCGTGCCCGCCAGCCTCGGCTATGGCGATGAAGAGTCCGGCCCGATTCCGGCAGGGTCCGATCTGGTGTTCCAGGTAGAATTGCTCGATTACAAGTCGCCCGCCGAAGTCGATGCGATGCGCGCTGCGGCAGCCGCTGCCAATGGCGCGCAGGAACAAGACGTACCTGCGCCAAGATAACAGGTCTATTCACTGGTCCTTCATGCCAAGGCTTCCTATAGTCGCGCGATGCAATCCCGTAGATCGCGCGCCCGGCGCCTTGGCCTTGTCCTTCCCCTCCTGCTGCTCAGCGCGGCTGCGACAAGCGCCAGACCGCCCGTTGCGGCGGCAACGGGCGCGCCTGCTGCCGCGCCTGCCGCAAAACCGAAACCGGCAAGCGTGCCGTGGCTCTATGTCGGGTCGGACGTGCCGCAAGACCCGGAATGGACCTTTGGCGTCCTGTCCAACGGTATCCGCTATGCCGTGCGCCACAACGGCGTGCCGCCTGAACAGGTTTCGATCCGCGTGCTGGTGGATGCCGGGTCGATGTACGAAACCGACGACCAGCGCGGCTATGCCCACCTGCTGGAACACCTGACGTTCCGGGAATCGAAGTATCTCAAGGAAGGGGAGACGATCCCCACCTGGCAGCGCCTTGGCGCGACCTTCGGCAGCGATACCAACGCCGAAACCAGCCCGACGCAAACGGTGTACAAGCTGGATATTCCCAACGCCGATCCGGCCAAGCTGGATGAAACCTTCCGCCTGCTGTCGGGCATGATCACCGCGCCGATCTTTACCGACAAAGGTGTGAAGACCGAAGTGCCGATCGTGCTGGCCGAAATGCGCGAACGCACCAGCCCGCAGGCGCGCGTGCTGGATGAAACGCGGGCCCTTTTCTTCAAGGGGCAGTTGCTGGCTTCGCGCAACCCCATCGGCACGGTGCCGACGCTGGAAGCCGCCGATGCGGCCAGGGTCAAGGCGTTTCACGACAAGTGGTATCGCCCCGACAACACGGTGATCGTGGTGGCGGGCGATGCCGATCCGGCGGCGCTGGTGGCGCGGATCGAACAGTGGTTCGGCGGCTGGAAAGTCCCCGGAACAAAGGCGCCGCAGCCCGATTTCGGCAAGCCGGTGGCGCCCGCCGGAATTGACCCGAAGAACCCCGTCGGGGAAGCCAGAGTGCTGGTCGAACCCGATCTGCCGCGCATCGTCAACTGGGCGATCCTGCGCCCGTGGTTCAAGGTCAACGATACGATCGAATACAACCAGGGGCTGATGGTCGACCGGCTGGCCCTGGCGCTCATCAACCGCCGTCTCGAAGCGCGGGCGCGGGGTGGCGGCAGCTATCTGGTCGCGTCGGTCGATGAAATGAAGCAGCAGCTTTCGCGCTCTGCCGATGCCACGATCGTCACGGTCACCCCGCTCAGCGAAGACTGGAAAAGCGCGGTTCACGATGTACGCGCGGTGATTGCCGATGCGCTGGCCACGCCGCCATCGCAGGAAGAGATCGACCGCGAAGTGGCCGAGTTCGAAGTGGCGTTCAAGGTTGGCGTCGAAACGCAATCGACCATCGCCGGATCGAAGGCGGCGGATGATATCGTCAACGCTGTCGATATCCGCGAAACGGTGGCCAACCCCGATACGGTCTATGACATATTCCGAAAGTCCATTCCCCGTTTCACGCCGCAGGCCGTGCTGGCCAGCACCCGCGCGCTGTTCCAGGGAACGGTCATTCGCCCGATGATGATAACCCCCGATGCTGCCCAGGCGGACGAGGGGGCATTGCGCCAGGCGCTGATTGCGCCGGTCGATGCCGCATCGGGCAGCCGCGTGGCGGCCAATGCCATCCGCTTTGCCGATCTGCCGCCGGTCGGCACGCCGGGCACCGTCGCCAGCGCGCGGCCGATAGGTCTGCTGGGGATCGAACAGATTGAACTGTCCAACGGGGTCAAGGTGCTGCTGTGGCCCAACGATGCGGAACCGGGCCGGATCATCGTGAAGGTGCGGTTCGGCGGCGGGTATGCCGCGATTGACCCGCGCGATGCCGTGTACGGCCCGATGGGGTCGGTGGCGCTGATGGACAGCGGCATCGGCAAGCTGGGGCGCGATGATCTTGACCGGCTGGCAACCGGGCGCAAGCTCAGCCTCGATTTCGATATCGACGATACTGCCTTCCGCATGTCGGCCGATACCCGGCCTGCCGATCTGGCCGACCAGCTCTATCTGATGGCGGCCAAGCTGGCGATGCCGCGGTGGGATCCCAACCCGATCCTGCGCGCCAAGGCGGCGGCGCGCCTGCAGTACGAAAGCTACAATTCATCGCCGATGGCGGTGCTCAACCGCGATCTGAACTGGCTGCTGCGCGATGGCGATCCGCGTTATGCCACGCCCAATCCGGCGGAGATCGACCGCGTTACGCCCGCAGGGTTCCGCAAGGTCTGGGAGCCGCTTCTGGCGCAAGGCCCGGTAGAGATCGACATGTTCGGGGATTTCAACCGGGATGAGGCTATCGGCGCGCTGGAACGGACGTTCGGCGCCTTGCCACCGCGCGCCGCGGCTGCCGTGCCGGAACTGGCGCCAACCATTCCGGCGCACAATGAACAGCCGCTGGTGCTGACCCATCGTGGAGACCCTTCGCAGGCCGCTGCCGTGGTCGCCTGGCCCACGGGTGGCGGACAGGCGGGCGTACGCGAAAGCCGCCAGCTTGAAATCCTTGCGCAGATCTTCAACAACCGGCTGTTCGATGCGATGCGCGAACGGATCGGCGCGAGCTATGCTCCGCAGGTCGGCTCCACCTGGCCGCTGGACCTGCCATCGGGCGGCTACATTGCGGCAAACGTGCAATTGCGGCCGACCGATTTCGATGCGTTCTTCACCGCCGCCGATACCATCGCCGCCGATCTGGCTGCCAGCCCGCCCAGCGCCGACGAGATTGCCCGCGTGACCGAACCGCTCAAGCAGCTCATCACCCGCGCCAGCACTGGCAACGGGTTCTATATGTACCAGTTGGAAGGTGCGGCAGGCGATCCGCGCAAGATTGCCGCGATCCGCACGATCCTGAGCGATTACAGCCAGACCACGCCCGAACGGATGCAGATGCTGGCCGCGCGCTATCTGGTGAAGGACCGGAGCTGGCGGGTAGCCGTGATGCCGGAGCCGAAGGGGCGGTAACGGCCTGGCCTAGCAGCCTGTGGACTTTTTTCCGCCGGTCAGGCCCGGCCCGGTGTTGCGGTCATCGCGCACGACAACGGCGGCTTCTTCGTACATCATCGTCGGCTTGATGAACATCGTGCCGAACAGGCCCTTGTGTTCATACCACACCTCGGCAACCATCACCGCCGAGTTGGCCGGCGCGGTTACGATTGCCTTGCCCACGGTTACGCCCGAAAGCGTGCCAAGCACGGCTCCGACGAGATCGGGTTTCCCCTTTTTCGAGGATTTGTTCAGCTTCCCGCTGCATTCCTGCCAATGAATGTACTGTTTGCCGTTGCTCGGTTTGGTTTCCACGCTGGACACGATGACCCGGCCATTGTCCTTGAGGTCCAGCGTTTCGCCTTCCAGCAATGCGCCAGAAAGGATTCCCTGCACGTCAATCCCGGCAATCGTCGGGGTCACGCCGGAATTGTCGTTCTGGCCAAGGCGCGATGCGTTGTCGGCCAGCGATACGGCAACCTGGCTGACCTGCATGTTGGCGATCGTCATCCACGCCACTTCGGTGCCGTACATGCCCAGGATCATGAACACCGGCATGACAATGGCGAACTCGGTGGCCGAAACGGCCGTCCGGTCCTTCAGGATGCGGCGGGGCCAGATGCGGGGCAGTTTCATCATGCGCAGCTCCCTGCGGCAGAGCCGGATTCCCGCTGGTTTCCGAACGGCTGGTTCTTGATCACTGTGCGCGCGGAGATCGAGCGTTCGCGCCAGCGTTCGGGCAGGAACGGCACCTTGAACACGGGATCGTACTTGATCGTCACCGAATAGACCACGACATCGCTGGCGCTGCCTTCATCGCCCTTGCGGCCGACATCGGCTTCCCACTGGCCGCTGCGGTTTTCGTCGATGAACGCCTCGTTGTTGTCGCACACGTTATTGCCGTTGGCATCGTTCCACTTTTCGGGGCGGCCGACATCGGCATAGTCACTATAGGAGGTGCGCGACGTGGTCATGTTTGCCTTGGTGATGCCGGGCAGAACATCCCGCACCCGGTTCAGCACCATGGCATCGGCCTCGCTGGTGTTGCGGGTTTCCAGCGCGGATGATCGCGCCGCCCGGTTTACCGCGCCGGTCAGCACGGCCTTGCCATAGATGATCTGGCCAATGTCCATCAGGCCGAACAGGAACACGAAGAACACCGGCGCGACGATGGCGAACTCGATGATCGTTGCGCCGCGCCGGTCGCGCGCGATGCGCCGCCCAGTGCGGTGGAGCGTGCGGATCAGGCGCGCGGTCACTGCACCACCCGCAGTTCGCCAACCTGCTTGGCGATCGACTGGAAGGCTTCGTCAAGCTGCGATGCGTTCGATGCGGTAAAGGCGCTGTTGGTGGAAGCGCAGGTGGACAGTTCGCTCGTCAAACCTGAAGCAAAGGCAATCACCCAGATGCGGATCCCCTTGGCCTTCACCGCCTCGCACAGGGCGACAAAGCGCGAATTGTGGCGGGACGCGTCATTGCTCACGCCATCGTCGGTCACGCGGCGGTCGTGGTATTCGATGCCCCACGCGCTTTGCGTGGAATAGGAAGGCGACATTTCGCCATCGGTCATGAAGACCAGGTGCTTGCCCACCTGGCTGCCGTTATCCGCCGGTTCGGTGACGTTGTCGGCCCAGATGCCGTCGGGTGAAAACAGCCGCGCGCCCCAGACCATGCCAATGTCGTGATACGTTGCCCCTTCGGGCACGAGCGCATCGGCATAGGCATCGAAGGCGGCCTTGTTCATGGTCGAAAGCAGTTGCGCCGGCGCCGGGCAGAACGTTGCAGCGGCCTGACCCGTGGCCGATGGCAGGGCCGAGTTCATGTATGTGACCCCGCCCGAAACGAACGTGCGGATATAGGCCACCGACCCCCACATCGGCGCCCATTTGCTTTCGGGCGATCCGTCAGGCGGCGTGTCGATATCGAGATCCTGCGCCCCTTCCGGGGTGATGCCGTTCAATGCGTTCCAGGTAAACGTGGGTTCGGATACGGTCGCGCGTTCCTCGATGCAGCCGCGCCAGGTAGAGGCGACGAGCGTGCCGTTGTCGCCGGTGCGCGTGGAGGTCGATTCGAACAGTTTGAAGCGGCTGGTGTCATAGGTGACCGGGCGGTATTCCCAGCGATCGAACACCTGCGTTGGCGTATAGACCGGATCGGCGGTGGCGGTCTGGGTGGTGATCTGGTTGCGCGTGGCCGTGCGTTTCTGGACGTAGTACCCCAGAAAAGTCCAGTTGCACGCGTATTCGGTGGCGGTTTGCGGCTGGGTCGTCGTCGTCGTCGTAACCTGCTTGCCCTGCCCGTTGATCGTCGTGCTGGTCGTGGTCGTCGCCGCTCCGGTGTTGGTGAACGCCGTGTTGGCAGGCCTGGCGCTGTTGCAGGAAGTGGACGAGAAGTAGCTCCCTGTGTGGTTCGACCAACTGCTGTAGGTTGTCGCGCTGGTGCTTGTGCCGCTGACGTTGACCGGTGTGCCATAGCCGGTGAGCGTGTTGACTGTCTTGAAGATCGCCAGACGCGACTGGTAGGTGTGGCTGTCCACCAGATAATCGGGATCGCGGTCCACCAGCAGGCGGCCCACGTTCACGCTGGAACTGTACGGCACAAAGCCATAGCGGATGCGCGCCGTGGTGCCCGATGCGGAACTTTCCAGCGTGGAATAGAAGTTCTTCATGGCCGCCCGCAGCGCCTGGATGCGGGTCTGCTTCGATCCGGTCAGCTCCCAGGCCATCGACCCGGTCGTGTCCAGCACCATCATCACGTCGCTGTTGCCCACGCCCATCGTGGCGGTGCAATCGGCAACCAGATCAAAACCTTCGAAACCGAAAATCTGCATCATCACCGGCGGCAGCTTGGTCGTGGCGCGCCCGATGATGGTGCTGCCCTTGTCCGCCGAACTGCTGGTGAAGTCGGTGTCCTTCGAATCCTGATGGTCTTCGTCGAAGTTGGCGTAGAAATAACGGTTTGCCTCCGCTTCGGCGGCGTCGTCATAGCCTTTGGCGGAAACCGCGCGGCGTCCTGCCAGCACAGCGGAATCGCATGCCGACTGCAGGCGGGTCTGCACGCGCCAGCCGCGGCTGATGTCCATGGCCCCGCCCACCAGCGCCGCCAGCGCAAAGATCGCCATGGCCGAAAGCGGCAGGATGTTGCCCGCACGGCTGCGGCACAGCGCCTGAAGGGTGCGGGCGAGCCGTTGCATCAGCAGCATGGCCGGTCCACCCGCTGCACCGTCATTATAGCCCGCGCACGCTCGTTCATGGCGCGCGTACAGAAGACGCAAAAGCATCCGGCATGACGGAGCGACTCGGACTTTGCGCGGTTCATGGAGCGCAGCGTTACCGGCGTGGTGTAGCCAACCGGTTAATTCCATAAGGGATTTTTGCGTCGCCGATGCGTGTTTGGGGGGTATTCCTGGTTAATGTGTCCCTCTACCCCGTTTAGCCTCGGTGGGCGGTGAGACTTTGCAATTGGGGGGAAGTGGCCGTATGGGCGCGGGCTGTTGAAAGGAAGGCGTTGTGGCACAGAACTGGACGGCGGATTCGTGGCGTGGGCATGAGGGGCGGCATTTGCCGGTCTATCCCGATGCTGAAAAGCTGGGCACGGTCGAGGCGACCCTGACGCGCTTTCCGCCGCTGGTCTTTGCCGGGGAAGCGCGCGCGCTGAAGGCCGATCTGGCGCAAGTGGCGGCGGGCAAGGGGTTCCTGCTGCAAGGCGGGGACTGCGCCGAAAGCTTTGCCGAGTTCCACCCCAACACGATCCGCGATACCTTCCGCGTGCTGTTGCAGATGGCGG
>JBHSCB010000053.1:0-9118 GCA_042650965.1 Novosphingobium lubricantis
AGCGACAGACCATCGAACATCGGCGCTTGCAGCACCGCAAGCTCGCCGCGTAACATCAACCCCCAGACGAGGCCCGCACTCCGCTAATTTACGCCGCGAGTTGCGCCAAATGTTCTGACGACTGACAGTCAAGCTCTCGAGGGTCATCGGGCCAATGCCAAGTCTGGCGACCGAGCGAAGTATCCAGCGCGGCACCGGCAGGCTGCGCGCCGCGCCGAGCCCCTGCCAGCGTCGCAAAATTCTGATCAGGTCCACGACCCTCATCTTTTCTGGCCCGACTGCATCCACCACCACAGCCATGGGCAAGGGGCGCTGCAGCAAGCGCCAAACCGCTTCCACAAGATCGTCGATGGCGATGGGAGCGACCGGCCCGCCGCCGATATCCGGCAACACCGGCAAGACTGCCAGGGCGCTGAAAAGCGTCGTGCTGCCCCCGCCGCGTCCCACCACCAGCGAGGGGCGCACAATTGCCCAGCCCAACTCCAATGTGGTCAGATGTTCGTCTGCAGCGCGCTTGCTGGAATGGTAAGCGGTAGTGCCATCCTCAGCCCCCAGGGCGGAGATCTGAATCACGCGATCCACTCCGGCCTGCGCGGCGCCATCGAACAAGGCCATCGCACCGCGCGCGTGCAAACCGTCGTAATCGGCCCCTCCAGCCAGCGCGCCCGCGCAGTTTACCACAGCGTCATAGCCATGCAGCCGCTCAGCCCAGCTGGCGTCATCGTCACGGGTCAGATCACAGGCTACATCATGTCCTCGCCTCCCGGCGATCTTCACCTCGCAACCTTCGGCGCGCAGCCGTCCGGCCAGATGCCCGCCGATAAAGCCGCCGCCTACGATCATCACACGCATCGCGACCTCCTCAATTATTGTTGGACTGCGGCACGCGGCGCCACACGGCCAGTCCCATGCCGGCCATCGCCATCAGGATACCTGCCAGGGTAGCCGCCACCGTGCCTTGGATCAGTGCGGTGGGATCCGTGGCAATCCGCGCCATCGAGACGAACAGCAGCGGCAGCGCGATCATCATCACCATCGACCACACCGTCCAGAACGAGGACCGCTCTTCAGTTCCGCACAGCTCAGACAACAGGATTGAAAGCGGGCGGCGCAACACAAAGGCGGCCAGTCCCGCTAGCGCCAGAGTCACAGCATAGGTGAGCAGCAGGGCGACAATCGGGATCAACATGGCTTGGCTCCTTTCACGAGGGCGGTCGAGATGGCCGTTTCCTGCTACGTGCTTCGCAAGTGGCATGCCAATTGCGAAGACTGCTGGAAAACCAAGGTTCCGGGCTGCGAACAGACCACCTGAATGTTAACGACGTCAACAGAAACGGATGATATGCTATCAACGATGGATACAGCTCTTGGTATCATGGCGTATATCGGCGCGCTGGGCCTGACTGCGCTGGCGAGCTTTTTGCTGGCAGGCTTTGTCGCGGCCAAGGCGCGCGGCCTGCCGGGCGCGTGGACGCTGGTGGTGTTTCTTTGCGGGGTGGCATTTTGGAGTCTGGCCATGGCCGCGCCCGCAATGCTGGGCGCAAAGGCGGCCTCCTTCACGCTGACGGTGATCGCGCTGTCACCATTACCTGCGGCGGCCTTCGTGCATCTGGTCTTCGCATTTGCACTGTGCGGTGCGCTGCGTCCGGTGGCATGGGTCAGCTATGGTGTCGCTTGCGTGGCGGCACTTGCAGGACTCGTGCTGGGCGTGGGGCGGATCATGCCTTGGCATGGCTTTGCCGGAGCCTTTGCGCCCTCGTTGGTGGGCTGGGGCGTACTGACTGTTGCGGCGGCACTGTCGATGGCAGGGCATCTGCGCCTGCTCCAGACGTGGCGCCAGCAGAGCGGACTGCATCGCGATCAGGCAGGCGCCGTATTCGTTTCCAGCGGGATTGGTCTGCTCGCGCTCACTGGGTTTGCCTTCCCCGCGCTAGGGATCGAAGTCTATCCTTGGCCGGTGCTCGCGCTGCCGCTCTACTCGGTGGCGCTGGTTTATGCGGTGCTGCGGCATCGTTTCATGGCGGCGGACATCTGGGCGCGCCGGGGGTTGGTGTGGATATTGCTGCTGGCGGGCGCGGGTGGCGCATCCGCGCTGATAGCAACTTTGCCACTTGCGCTGGCCGGGCGGCCTGAGGGCTTTGTGGCAACATGGGCGGCCTTGGCGGGCACAATGGCACTTGGACTCCTGGTAATGGCGCCGCTCAAACGTCTTGCCGACAGGTTGGTGTTCCCCGGGGCTAAGCTGGATGTGGAACCCTGGCGTGATGCCTTGGCGCAGGCCGCAGACGAACGGGCGCTGAGCGACTTGGCTAACGCCATGCTGCGCCAGCACCTAGACCTCGGCGCTGATGGGCCGGGATTGGCGGTGGTGGGCGAGGCCGTGACACTGATCGGATGGGAGGATGCCCCTTCAGCCCTGCGTCATACCGCCGTCCGCATCGCCGCGCTGGTAGAGGAAGCCGCCCGCCGCCTCGTTAGCGCTCGCCGCATTGTGGAGGCCGAACGCGAAGCAAGGCTGGCGGAACTGGGCGCGCTGGCCGCAACAATTGCCCATGATCTGCGGAACCCGCTGGGCATTGTGCAAATGGCAGCCACCGGCGCTCCGCTTGAGGTGCGCGCCGAGATTGGCGAGCAGGTGGGGCGCATGAACGCGCTGGTCACCGACATTCTTGATTATGCTCGGGCTTGGACGATTGCGCCGCGCCCCGTTGAACTGGCGTCCTATCTGACCGGATTCGGCGTACCCTTGGAGGTGCCCGAGGGCTTGATCCTCCATGCCGATCCATCAGCCTTGCGCCGCGCCCTGACCAATCTGGTAGACAATGCCAAGGCGATGGGCGGTGATTGCGCGATCATTGCCGATGGTCGCTCCGTCGACATTTGCGACAATGGCCCCGGAATTGCGCCTGAAATCGCAGATTGCCTGTTCAAACCCTTCGTCTCGCGCCGCCCAGGCGGCACTGGCCTTGGCCTTGCGATCGTCCGCCGCATTATGGAGGCGCATGGCGGTACGGCCACCCTTGCCCGGCGCGAGGGTTGGACAACCTGTTTCCGCCTGACCTTCGGGGAACTTCCATGATCCTTCTGGCCGATGATGAGCCCGCCTTTCAGCGGCTGACCGGAGACTGGCTGCGCGCGCAGGGGCATGAGGTGATCGCGGTGGGCGATGGCGATGCCGCCCGCGCCGCCTTTGCGCAGCAGCGGCCCGATGTCGTGCTACTCGATCTGGCAATGCCGCCGCATCATGATCCGCAGGGGGGCATCGCTCTGATCTCCACCTTCGCGCCCGCCCCTGTGGTGGTGATGACTGGTCATGCCGATCAGGCGTTGGCGATGCAGGCGATCGAGGCGGGGGCGTGGGACTTCCTTGCCAAGCCGGTCGATCCTGATCTGCTCAAGGTCGTCGTCGCCCGTGCCGTGGAGCGGGCGAGGCTGGCGCAAGAACTGGCTGCGCTTCGCGTTCGCGATGAGGCAAGCGAGGATATGGGCCTTATCGGACAGTCCACGCCGATGGTGGCATTGCGTGCGCTCATACGCCGGGTCGCTCCCACTGGTCTGCCAGTTATGGTGCTGGGTCCCAGTGGCTCGGGCAAGGAACTCGTTGCCCGTGCTGTCCACGCCGCTTCGCCACGGGCCAAGGGGGCTTTGGTGCCGGTGCACTGCGGAGCAGTTCCGGCAGACTTGCTGGAAAGCGAACTCTTTGGGCATCTCAAGGGGAGCTTCACGGGGGCCCATGCAGACCGCGCAGGGCTGGTCGAGACGGCGCATGGCGGAACGCTGTTCCTCGACGAGATCGGCGAAATGCCGCCTGCCATGCAGGTCAAGCTGCTGCGTTTCCTCGCCGATGGCACCTATCAGCCGGTGGGAGCTCGGGAGATGCGCCATGCCGATGTGCGCATCGTTGCCGCCACCCACCGCGACTTGAGTGCCGCCGTAGCGGAAGGTTCGTTCCGGGAGGACCTGTATTACCGGCTTAAAGGTGTGGTGCTTGCCACGCCAAAGTTGGACGAGAGGGGACAAGATAAGGCGCTATTGGCGCAAATCTTCCTGCGGCGTGTGTCCTCCCTTGCCCAATTCACTCCTGAAGCTCTGGCGTGGATCAAGCAGCGGGCCTGGCCAGGCAATGTGCGCGAACTGCGCGCAGCTGTCGAATGCGCGGCAGCTCTGGCCGAAGGGGTAGCCATCGATGTGCGGGATATGGCATTTGCTACGGGGGCAAGCGAGCAGATCGATGCCCTGCCTCCCCCTCAGACACTGGAAGAAGAAGTTGCCGCTCTGGAGCGCAAGCGCATTTTGGAGGCGTTGGAGCGAACGGGTCACAACCACACTCATAGCGCACGCGAACTTGGCTTGTCCCGTGTTGGCCTGCTGAAGAAGATGGACCGGATGGGATTGCGGTAATTGCTGCCGACGCTGCTGTCGTGCCGATCCGCCGGTTAGGGGATGAGACATTGCCAGCCTTGGCGGGGCCACATAGCCCATGCCTTCATTTTTACAGCGGCAGGCTCCTCGCTAACCAATCGGCAGCTTCTGTTTGAAGCGGACGTTCGTGTTGGCTGATCTGAGCGACCGGGTCTGGTCGGGTGCTGCCGAAAGAAAAACGCCGCTTCGTGGGACCACGTGGTTGTTCCGGTATGACGAGTTCAATGACATGCTCAGCGCTAAAGCTCGCCACTCATCCGAAAGCCACCTTTCAACCAAATGGGATAGAGTTCAGGCTTATGCCTGAAGCGAAGGCTGGTGCTGTGGCTTTCGAAGGCTAGGTGCTACTGTCGCTCGGTTGACGAAACAGACAATCCTTGAGGATCTGGTAGCCGGTGAGTGCCATCTCCAGTGCCAACTCGGCGCGGATCACCTGCAACGTATGAGCGACACCCAATGCGCCTGACGTGGCGAGCGCATGTAATATAGGACATCCCACCAGAACGGCGTTGCTCCAAGGGCCAGCGGGCGCAGCGCATCGGTCCCGCGTCACACAACGCCGTCCATCAGTACTGGAACAAGTGTCGGGTTCATACGCAGCGACTGCGGGCGATTTGGGCTTTGCCGCCTGCCTTCACGGAACCTGCGGATCTTCCGTGCTCTTTGCGGCAATCCGCTGCGAGCGCGGTCCGAACCCATTAAGAAATCGAATATGTTGCTGAATTGCGACAGAAATAACGACTTAGCCGATTACTGTGATGCAACTAACCCGTTGGTCTGGCCCGATTGAGTGACTTATCCGATTGCCGACCCGCTATCGTGCGGAGCAACAGGAGGAGAGAAACGCATGCAGATCAGCAAGATTGCGCTGGCAGCCGTGCTGGCGACCGCCATGCCGCTGAGCAGCGCTGCCGCAGCAGAAACCGTGACACCGACAAGCGAGCCCGCCGCGAAGGAATGGTATCCAAAGACGCTCGACCTGACCGCGCTGCGGCAAAACGAGGCGACCAAGGCAAATCCCTATGGTCCGGACTTCGACTATGCCCGTGAGTTTGCCTTGCTCGATCTTGATGCTGTGAAGGCCGATATCCGCAAGGTGCTGACCACGCCGCAGCCGTGGTGGCCGGCTGACTATGGCCACTATGGCCCGTTCTTCATCCGCATGGCCTGGCATAGTGCAGGGACCTATCGCACCGGTGACGGACGCGGCGGATCGGACGGCGGGGAGCTGCGCTTCGAACCGTTGAACTCATGGCCTGACAACGTCAATCTCGATAAGGCGCGTCGCCTTGTCTGGCCAATCAAGCAGAAGTACGGGCGCAAGCTGTCGTGGGGCGATCTAATGATCCTCACCGGAAACGTCGCGATGGAAGACATGGGCTTCAAGACCTTGGGCTTTGCCGGTGGCCGAGTCGATGCGTGGCAGCCCGACCTCGTGTTTTGGGGACCCGAGACCAAGCTGCTCGACGACAAGCGCCGCGATGGCAAGGGCAACCTCAAGGGGCCGCTGGGCGCCACGCAGATGGGCCTGATCTATGTGAACCCGGAAGGCCCGAACGGCGTGCCCGATCCGCTGGCCGCGGCTGCAGACATCCGCCGGGCCTTCGGCGCGATGGCGATGACCGACGAAGAAACGGCGGCGCTGATCGCCGGGGGCCACACCTTCGGCAAGGCGCATGGCGCGCACAAGCCGGAAGAGTGCGTCGGCAAGGATCCCGGACAGGGCGCGATCGAACAGCAGGGCCTCGGCTGGGCCAACAAGTGCGGCAAGGGCAATGCCGAGGACACCGTGACCAGCGGGCTCGAAGGCGCATGGTCGGCCAATCCGATTGCCTTCACCACGCAATACCTCGACAACCTCTATGGCTTCGAATGGGTCAAGACCAAGAGCCCGGCGGGCGCGACGCAGTGGATCCCGAAGGACCCGGCAGCAGCCAATCTGGTGCCAGACGCACACCGGCCCGACGTGCGCCATGCCCCGATCATGTTCACCACCGACATCGCGATGCGCGAGGACCCGGGTTTCCGCAAGATCACGCAAGGCTGGCAGAAGAACCCGCAGGCCTTCAGCGATGCCTTTGCCCGCGCATGGTTCAAGCTGACCCACCGCGACATGGGTCCGCAGGCGCGCTATCTCGGCAAGGATGCGCCGAAGGTGACGATGACCTGGCAGGACCCGCTGCCCAAGGCGAGCTATGCACCGGTTGATGCGGCTGATGTGGCTGCACTGAAGAGCAGCATTCTTGCTTCGGGTCTGACGACGGGCGAACTGGTGCGTGCGGCATGGGCTTCGGCCTCGACCTTCCGCGCCACCGACATGCGCGGCGGGGCCAACGGTGCCCGTGTGCGCCTTGCGCCGCAGAAGGACTGGGCAGTCAACGATCCGGCGGAGCTGGCCAAGGTCACGACCAAGCTCGAAGCCATCCGCCTCGGCTTCAACAAGGCGGCCAAGGGGGGCAAGCAGGTGAGCCTGGCCGATCTGATCGTGCTGGGCGGCAATGCCGCGATCGAGCAGGCGGCAAAAGCGGCAGGGCATGACGTGAGCGTACCGTTCACGCCAGGCCGCGTCGATGCGACGCAGGCGCAGACCGACGTTGAATCGTTCGGCTACCTTCAGCCCAAGGCCGATGCCTTCCGCAACTACTATGCAGCGGATTCATTCTACGGGCCGACCGAAGCGCTGGTGGACAAGGCGGACATGCTTGGCCTGACCGTGCCGGAGACGACCGTGCTGCTGGGCGGAATGCGAGCACTCGGCGCGAATGCCGCTGGATCGAAGGCGGGCGTGTTCACCAACCGACCTGGCACGCTGAGTAACGACTTCTTCGTCAACCTGCTGTCGATGGACACGGTGTGGACGAAAGCGGCGACGCCGGGGCTATACGAAGGCAAGGACCGGGCGAGCGGCGCCGCGAAGTGGACGGCAACGCCGGTCGACCTCGTGTTCGGTTCGAACTCGGAATTGCGCGCCGTGGCTGAGGTCTATGCCGCAGACGACGCGAAGGACAAGTTCGTAACCGACTTCGTGGCCGCCTGGACCAAGGTAATGAACGCCGACCGCTTCTGAGCGTTCTTTGTCAGATCCGGTGCCTCCGGACGGTGCGGCGGCGGAGTCTTGTGCTCCGCCGCCGTTCGAATGGCGCGGACCGCCTAGGCATGAGCGGTCAGACCAGAGCACGGGCGGTCACCTGAAGCTGGTGGACGAAGATGACCGGCAGCGGCACGCTGCCGACCGAAGCGGCCGGAACATTAATCCCGCCATTGGCTCGCCCAAGGCGCGGTTTTTCTATGCGAAAAAACTGCGCTCGACCGCGAGTGCCCACCTGTCGCTGTCCGTCAGGAAAACCGCCCAGCGGATTGGCGTGCCCGCATAGACCGTTCCAGCGGTAGGGCCTTCAGAGGCTTAATCGGCGGCGCGCGCGCAGCACGCCCACCTCTGTCCTCGTGTTCAGAAAAGCCGCGGATAGCGGGGAAGTTAGTGACCGAGTGGGATGAAGGGGAAAAAAGAATTCCTCGCTTCCGCTCGGTTGCAGTGAACACTTAGAGGACAACAACACATGACAATACCTGAGACCGGCAGCGCCATGCTGCCGCCCTTTCTGCCTGCGCGCGAGACTTGCGTTGACAGCTGGGACATCCGCCTGCTTCGCAAGGTTGCGCCGCTGGTGGAGACACCGCTGGCAGGCCCGGCCCCGGAGAGGCATCTGAGCTATATCGGCGTGGTCGACTGCGAGGCCACATCGACAGATCCGCAGACGGCCCAAGTCATCGACCTTGCGGTGTGCGTATTGGAAATCGATGGCGACGGCGTGATCACCGGCATTGCCGAATTGAAGCAGGGCTACCGCGATCCCGGTATGCCGATCCCGCCGGACGTGACGCGGCTGACCGGCATCAGCGACGCCGATGTGGCGGGCGCGCTGTTCGAGGCGGACGACTGGACTGACCTGTTTCAGCGCTGCGATCTGCTGGTGGCACATAACGCCGCCTACGATGCGGCGGTTCTCGAACGCCTGCTTCCCGGCATTCGCGGTCGGCGCTGGGGCTGTTCGATGGCGGAGATCGACTGGGCCGGCCTGGGCTTCGATGGCCGCGGGCTGGGCTATTTGCTTACGCAGATCGGGTTCTTCAATCGGGGCCACCGCGCCATGGCCGATGTCACGTCGCTCGTGCACCTGTTGTCATGGCAAGCGCCCGACGGACGCTGCCTGCTGGCGCACCTGCAGGAGCGGGCCGATCGGTTCACGACGCGGGTCGAAGCCCGGGGTGCGCCCTTTTCCAGCAAGGACCTGCTCAAGGCCCGCGGATACCGGTGGAGCGCAAACCGGCGGGTGTGGTGGTCCGAGATTGAGGACCAGGCGCTGGAAGCAGAAAAGCGCTGGCTGTCAGAGGAGGTGCGCTGCACGCCGTCCCTCGAAGTGCTCACCGCCCGCAATCGCCACCGCTGAGCGCGCATCAGAACAACCCCGGATCAACACATCGCCAGCACGCCACCAGAGGGCCGGAGCCGCAAGGCTGCCGGCCCTCTGGCGTGTCTGGCACATGCAAGAGGAATACATTGATGGACGGTAAGAGTCGGTTTCGAAACTCACGCTGACCGAGCCAATCGGCGTAACATGAGCATGGCGGCGGCGGCGTAGAGGAAGGCTGCGGCGGATTTGAGGGTGGCTTCCACGTCCTTGGCGAGACGCCGGTT
>JBHSCB010000054.1:0-9060 GCA_042650965.1 Novosphingobium lubricantis
TGTTCTGTCGCTTCAAGGACTGGCGCCGCATCGCCACCCGCTTCGATCGCAACCTCAAAAACTTCATGGGCGCCATCAGCCTCGCCGCAACCGTCATCTGGTGGCTGTAGTGAGTCCGGACCCTAATCGCGAGGATGAGGATGGCATATGATGCCAGCCGTTGCGCAGACCCCGCCGCCATGGAAGCACTTCGCGCATGGGACATGCTGGTGGGCGGAGACATTCGCTTTTTGTTTTCCGATGGGCCTCCGTCAAAGACTATTGTTTTAGAAGCACTTGCCGATGAAGCTCAGATGCCGAGCGATACTCAGCCGTGGTGGGTATGCCGCTCAGGCATGGCAGAGATGACGGCAGCAATGGGCGGCAAAGTAGGCCCGCTTAAGTTGAAGCCAGCAGTAGAATAGCCGGCGCTGCGTGAAACCGCGCGGTCTAAGATTTCAGCATTAGCCGGGAAATAGCTGACCGGAGTGCAGAAATTTGCGCACAAGGGGCACGACTTACATAGTGCTTACTCCTGCATCCCGTGCGCCGATATCGCAGCATTAAGACAACCGCTTACCTACCACCTCCGCACGTTTCGGGGTTTGTCGTTCGCGACAGCGCCCCGCACCGGGGTAAGTGCGAGGCGCTGGCAGCGTCAGGGCGAAGGAGTGGAGGCCCCCGCTGCTGGGTCCGTTTGATTATCGTCCAACGGTTTCCGATGGGGCGGGCGCGGCGGGCCAACCGCGCACCGCAACGCTGTCACCTTCGCCAGCGTTGCGGCTTTCTCTGATCCTTCACGTTCTTGCAGACCGGGCACATGCGCACGGCGCGCACATCGTCGCTGAAGAAGCGGCGGCTGCACTTGATGCACCGCCGCCACCCGACGACCCGAACGACGCGGGGCGGATTGTGGTCAACATCCAGCACTGTCTCGCGCCGCGTTCCCCCGTCATCGGGCCACGGCAGCGGCTCCACGAACCCTTGCACATTAGGCCTCGGGCGCTGGGGCCGCGCAGCCTCGGCTACAGCGCTGACGGTAGCGGTTTCGCCCTTATCCCCTTGGCAATGGTGCTGTTCGCGCTGTGCGGGCAGCGCTGGGCCGCGCTCGCGCCATGCCACCAGCCGCGCCGCGCGGCTCGGCCTGCCGCTGCCTGTGGCCAAGCAATTGCTCGGCCACACCAAGATCGAGAATACGGCGCGCTATACCCATTTCGACGACACGCACCTGTTCGAGATCGCGGATTTCATAAGCGATCTGATCGATGCGGCAATGGAAGGGCGCGCGCCGCACAACCCATCCTTGAAACATCCCATAAAAAGTGATATCTCATAAGATATGCGAAGAGTCGTTCTCGATACCGACGTTGTCGTAACGGCCCTGCGTAGCGCGAGTGGCGGCAGCAATGCCGTCCTTCGCGAGGCGGCCCATGGCCGGCTGATCCCGTTGGTCACGCCAGCCCTGTTCCTCGAATACGAGGCAGTGCTGAAACGGCCCGAACAACGGCTCACCCATGGCTTGGGGCTACGCGACATTGACCGCTTCCTCGCTGCCCTGGCAAGCGCTTGCGAGGCCGTCGAGGTCAGCTTCCAGTGGCGGCCGCAACTCAGTGACCCCAACGACGAGATGGTCCTGGAAGCAGCGGTTAATGGCCGCGCCAATGCGCTGCTCACGCACAATGTGCGTGATTTTGCCAGGGGCGCGGCTCGGTTCGGGCTCAAGGTTCTGCGGCCCGGTGAATTGTTGAAGGAGCTACGATCATGAGCAAGGCATCCTACCCGCTCAAGCTGCCCGCCTCGGTGAAGGCCGCCGCCGCACGCCTGGCCAAGGAAGATGGCGTCTCGCTCAACCAGTGGATCTCGGTGGCGATCGCGCAGAAGATCGGCGTGGTCGAAACCGCGTCGGATTTCCTCAAGCGCCGTGCGGGCAAGGCACGGCCCGAAGGAATGCTGCCGTTTCTCGACAAGGCGAAGCGGGAAGCGCCGCCGCTTGGGGATGAGATTTGAGGTTATCCCAAGCGTTGTGAAATTAGCCAGCCCTTGGCAGCCCAAGCAGGCGTAGACCGCTACGCCGTGGTTTCCCTACCGATTTGCCCATGGTAGGACTGTTTCGAACAGCTTCCTGCATATCGACCTGCCGTGGTTTCCCTACCGATTTGCCCATGGTAGGACCTTCCAACCCGGCGGAGGACGCCGGTACAAGCCGTGGTTTCCCTACCGATTTGCCCATGGTAGGACGAAGCCCGCGCGCTCAAGGCGGGTGGCACTGCCGTGGTTTCCCTACCGATTTGCCCATGGTAGGACACCAATGAGGGTCTGTACCAGCTTGTCGATGCCGTGGTTTCCCTACCGATTTGCCCATGGTAGGACTACTGAAAAGGTCTGCACCTTCGTCCAGTTGCCGTGGTTTCCCTACCGATTTGCCCATGGTAGGACTTGACGCCCATGTTCTCGGCGTATGCCCAGGCCGTGGTTTCCCTACCGATTTGCCCATGGTAGGACTGCAACGGTCTTTCATTGATAAGAGTATGAGCCGTGGTTTCCCTACCGATTTGCCCATGGTAGGACTGGCGGTGTAATAGGGGGTCGAATTGGCAGGCCGTGGTTTCCCTACCGATTTGCCCATGGTAGGACGCAGGCACCACGCTGGCGGCAAGCCGTCTCGCCGTGGTTTCCCTACCGATTTGCCCATGGTAGGACGCGAACTGGCGGCTTGCGCTTGATGACGATGCCGTGGTTTCCCTACCGATTTGCCCATGGTAGGACCAATCATAAAGGGAACAGCCGTAAAGGGCAGCCGTGGTTTCCCTACCGATTTGCCCATGGTAGGACTGAGCGAGTTGCTCGCGGATCAGGGCCGCGGCCGTGGTTTCCCTACCGATTTGCCCATGGTAGGACTTGGTGGAACGCCACTTCATTGATCGCCCCGCCGTGGTTTCCCTACCGATTTGCCCATGGTAGGACATTTGGCGTCTTGAAAAGCGGGAAGGTGCTGCCGTGGTTTCCCTACCGATTTGCCCATGGTAGGACATTCGGCGTTCGCTGCCCTCGTGATCGACGGCCGTGGTTTCCCTACCGATTTGCCCATGGTAGGACGGTCGTCCGTAGCGTAGGCTTGCCACGGGCGCCGTGGTTTCCCTACCGATTTGCCCATGGTAGGACACGGCGGCAACAGTTGAGGCGCGGACCCTAGCCGTGGTTTCCCTACCGATTTGCCCATGGTAGGACATATGTCAAGGTTTTAGGGATCAACATTTACGCCGTGGTTTCCCTACCGATTTGCCCATGGTAGGACATGATGGCTATGGCCATGAGCACACCCTCAGCCGTGGTTTCCCTACCGATTTGCCCATGGTAGGACTCCAACAGGACGAAACCTTCTATCACATCAGCCGTGGTTTCCCTACCGATTTGCCCATGGTAGGACGAACCCGGCCTGCACCAGCGCATCCACCAGGCCGTGGTTTCCCTACCGATTTGCCCATGGTAGGACCGAAGAATCTGGTCCTTGTGCGGGTAACGCTGCCGTGGTTTCCCTACCGATTTGCCCATGGTAGGACTCGCGGATTAGCGCCGTGCGGTATGAAGCCGTGGTTTCCCTACCGATTTGCCCATGGTAGGACAAATCGAAGGCAATCAAACTGACCTTTGATGCCGTGGTTTCCCTACCGATTTGCCCATGGTAGGACTGCTTTGCGGTAACGGATTGGAACTGTTGTGATTTCCGCGGTTTGATCACCGCCGAAATCACAACAGAACCATCTGGGATGGCCCAATTTGTTCGGTTTTTGGCGCAGTTCCCAGCATCAATTCCATCCTGCCATACTGCTTGTCCGTAACCTGAAGCGTCCTGACACTGCCCTCTTCTGGCAGGCTCGTGCGCACCCGGCGGATATGCTTATCCACAGCATCTTGCCCCCGGCAGACCCTCGCGTAAACCGAAAGTTGCAGCATCATATAGCCGTCCTTCTTGAGGAACTGGCGAAATTGGCTGGCTCGCCGTCTCTGCGGTTTTGTTTTCACCGGCAGGTCGAAGAATACCATCAACCACATGAAGCGTACCTCGTCGGCCTCCATGCTTAGTTGCGCCGGGCCAGCGGAAGTACTGGTGTGTTCAGCGGTGTAGCGTTGCCGGCTTCGATCGATCTGACCAGGCTGGCGGCGACCGCCTCCGTTGCTGTGAGGATCGTCAAGCGCTCCTCGCCGATCGAGATGTTCTCGCTCAGGATGCCCGCCATATGGCGGCGATCCTCGACGTCCATCTCGTCTCGTTCTTCGGCGGTCACCCGATCACGTGCCATTCGATCGACGACCGGTCGGAATGGTTCAATGAGATCGTCGACAAGATTGAATGGGTTTGTTCTGGATCTGTGATGAACTCCGAAGGAGGGAAGCAAGCCGGATGCAGCGCAGGACCGTGCAAGAGCGGCGCGGACCACGGCATATCCATAGTTCAGCAGGCCGTTTCGCCGGTCTTCATCATGGCGCCGGAATCCTGCAAAAAGGCGCTGCCAATAGGCGCGGGCAGCCTGGGCCTCCAGGTTGTCCGGATCGCCTGAGCCAACCCGCCCCACCATGGCGGACAGAGCGGTTGCGTGATCACTGCCGATCCCGCGCAGGACAGCGGCCTGATTTTCGATCTTTGCGCACACGAGCTTTTGCCACAGCCGCTTTTTCAGCGGCTGGCTCATCCCGATCTGAGCGTGGGCGATGGCGGCTTGCGCATGATGCTGGTGGAATGACATGAGCATTCCGGCCGGATGATGTTTCGCGTCTGGCACCACCATCGCGACCCCGCTTTCCGCCAGTGCGCTGAGCAGGGAGCCGCTTACGGAGACTTGCGGGGTATCGAGAATTATCCAGGCAATATCCTCGACGGGAAAAGTCAGCGCCTCACAGTCATTTTCAGGGTCCACGACGATTTGGCGGCTGCGGTAGGTCAGCCGGGCTGGATTGGAGATGTGCAGACCACGCCATGCCATGTGCGGACCTCGCTTTGGACAAGAGATTTCCTGCCGAACTGATCCACCTGATACTTGTTTATGGTTAACATCTTACTTGCGCTAACTCTATGTTCTGCCATGTCATGGTGACGACCGACCGAAAACCGATCACTGTCGATGTCAAAGTCGATGAAATATCCTTCGGCACATTCGCCGCTCCCACTAACGAACTCCAAATAATCACCCCGACCTACTCTCAGTTGAAATTTGATTTCGACTCCTCCCCCTTGAAGGTCCGGAGAAGGGGCGTGTGGTGAACTACGTTGGTCAAGTACATGATAGAGGTAAATTGGCACGAACGCCCAACGCCTGTTGTATTTGGCACCTTTCAGCGAGAATACATCCACCGAGACCATCGTTTGGCGTTTGGCATCGCCATCATGGACGGCAATGCCAGGCTTGCGTGTAGGGTCATGCAGGGTAATCCGCCGGATCGGCTGCCCACGCTGGTCGACTGGCCATTTGCCATCCTCGCGCGGCGCGCCGCCGTCGATCCAGGCTTCGATGGCCTGAATCAAGTGCCGGTTGCGATCCGGGTCCTTGATCTTTGCCAACTGCCCTCTTGCGACTTCGGCGTCGAACTTGCCTTTCTTCAGGCCAAATTCCTTCTGCATGTTCAGCCGGTAATGAAACTGCTCCTTCCCGGCAGCTGGGCCGCCGCCATAGATGCCCGCATCGTGCAGCTTTCCACGAGCACGCTTTCGCTCTGATCGCACAACAAAGACACGATCGCGCGCGGCTTCGATGTCTGCCGCGAAGGTTCGCCAGGGCGGCGGCACATGGGACAGCGCCCTGCCTATCCTGCCGCCCTTTGCTTCCTGCTTTTGATAGGCCTTGGTCATTTGTTGAAGTTCGCGGTTGGTAACCGCTGCGCCGACCAAGGCATCGACGGCGTGGTTGCGATCATCGTTGAGCCGCACACCTTGGGAATCGAACTTCAAATGGTTGATGCCCCAAGCGCGACGCAACATGCCGACAAGCTGCCCCGGCCGCGCAAACACCCGCTGCTTGACGCGCTGATTGCCTTGACGATCTGAATATTGCTCGATCGGATAGAGGCATTCGATTGCCTGCATCAGTATCCGTGTCGCATAGCGCGTATCATTGAGGTGGCGTGACGAAAGCCGCTGTTTCAGCTTTTCGATTGCTTCGTCACCTTCGACAAGCAGGTTGCGCCGCTTGTATCCGCCCATGCCGGGATCGTCATCGAAGTCCTTCGACTTTTTCCGGTCGACCGTACTCTTCAGCGTTGGGATATTGTCTATCCACGCCTTGAACTTTGCCCAGCGGTCCGCATCGCTGCCAAACCATTGCCATGGAACATTGCTGCCCTTGCGGGCATTCTCATCCGCGAAGCACAACACAAGGTTCTCGAAACTGTCGTCGTGCGACCAACTCCACGGTAGAATATGGTCAATGTTGAGCAGGGTGCCATCGCCATTGCGGTCCGCCCTGAAAGTTTCGCAACTGATGTGGCCGCTCTGGCCGTCCCGACTGGCGCGGTAAGGGCATTTATGCCGTTGTTCACGCCATAAGCGGAAGCGCAGCATGTCCTCGCTGCCCTTGATGGGCGGGCGTCCGACAATTTCCTCGAAATGCTCGGCTTGCCTGCGATTGCGCGCTTCATTGTCCTTGCGGCCATTGTCTGCCTTGGTCCGCTCTTCGAGCGACTTGCCGATGTCGCGTGCCAGTTCGACATGGACGCTGCCGGGAAGCCCACCGAATTCCCTGGCGATGGCGACGAATTGCTTGAAAGCCACCCCCAGCGCCTTGCGCGCACCGGGTGCGTGCACTGGCGGGCTCTCGGCATCGTTGATAATGGCGAGAATGGATTTCGGACTGGCAGGTCGAATCAGACCCGCGAACGCTGAATTGTCCGGAGCCGCATGGTCCCACCCGTGAAACGCACAGGCGCGATCATAGGTGTCGCCCGCAAGAAGCCGCTCCGACAAACTGCCAGCGGCTTCGACTGAGATGTGCCCCGCTCCCTTGAAGAACTTGAAGGCCCCCATGCGAACGCCTTCGATGGTGCGTTCGATGACGGCGGCTGGGAGCCCGCTTCCGCGCAATCCTGCTTCGATCGAGCGCAGGTCTGGTCTGTAGCTGAGAATGGCTGCGATCCGGTCGAGGGCACCGGGCGGAAGATCGACTTCGCCCAGAACATCGCTCAAGATGGCCGTGCCTCGCGCGCATTCGCCGCGCGCCATGACGAAATCCCGGTCCAGTTGCTTGGGCGCATCCTTGAACGTCGCCGCCGGATCAAGGCCTAGTACCTGGCCGAGCGCTGCCCAAGTGTAGGTAGGGCGGTCGCCGAATGATTGCGCAACAACCGCCCTCTGTTCCGCCGACAGGAATCCGCCGTCCTTGAGACGGAGATGGGCCAGTTTCTGAACGAAACGGAACTTCTCATAACTCGGCGAATAGCGCGGCGCGCGTTTCAGCGGCTTGCCACAGGCATCACGGGCGAAGGGGCAATCGCCCACGAATTTTTCGCTATCCTGCCCGATCCGGACATAGAAGGCGATCCGGTCTACTTCTGCTTCCAGTTCCGGGGTGGCGCGCTTGTTTCCGTTCCGCCTCTGCGCGGCAAAGATGCTCCTGACCTCGTCGCGGAGCAATCGGCGCTTGAACAGGCGATCCAGACTGCCGTTGAGGCCATGCTTGCGACCGTCCTCGTTCGTGAAGTTGGCATTGAAATACTGCGCGACGGTCAGGCCCGACACCTCAATCGCAGCGGTGAGTGAGACCACCTTTTCGCCATAGGATTCGCCCGACTTGCCTTTCTTGGGCTTCTTGCCCTCGGGCGGTACTTCAGCGTTGTCGCCAATGGCCGCCAGATCGGCTGCCTCCCCGGCCTTGCTGTTTGCCTCGTAAACGCGATGCCCGGCGATGTGATAGAGCGCCCGAAACAGTTCCTCGCCGGTAAGGACGCGGTGCAAAGCCTCTTCGCGCAAGATCCAGGGGCTCTTGAACGCCTTTGCGCCGGACTGAAAAACGGGGCCAGGTTCAGCCGTTTCCGTCAGGCCGAGTTCGTGGAACAGTTCGCGCAAGGCTGCCAGTCGCCATTGCTTGCGCTGAAGCCTGTTGCGCGAACGGCGGAAGACACCGCGCTCGTTTGATCGCGATATCCATTTGCCCTGCAACTTCTGCTCGACCGGATCGAACTTGATGACGCCGGCGGCATAGCGCGTTTCCGTGACCTTTCGGGACACGCCATCGCGCCACAGATGATGCGTCACTTCATGCGGAACGACAGATCGATTGACAGTATCGATCAGCCCCCAACCGACGGATGACGTTCCCACATCCAGACCGGCCGAATAATCCTCGATAATGTCCATGCCGATCTCCACCTTGACTTGCCGGATATTAGCGGCCACGGTTCGAATGGCAAATCGGTAGGGAAGCCACGGTAAAGGTTTTCCTGAAGGACTCTGTCCCGTCCATCCCCGCGGTGGGCGGGACATTCCTTTTCTACAGCAGAAATACAGATGCTTCTGTCTTCACAAGACCCTTACCGGGAAAGCGACAGGAGCTTTGTTGCGTCTGGCAACGAGCAAATCAGCCGAATACTTCGTTGAGCATCGCCGGTAACAGCTGATCGAGATGCGCCGTCTCCTCGGCCTGAGTGGCCTTGGCGGCGCGGGCTTTGGTCTGGAGGCTGTCGAACCAGAGCTGCGCATCGAGCGAGGGAACAGGGACCTTGATGGCTTGCAGCCGCTTGGTTGCCAGGGTGCGGTTGCGGTCCGCGCTGCCCGCCGATGCTTTCCCCACCTGATAAAGGCCTTCCTCGGATTGCAGGTAATGCCAGAGGAAGTGAGCGGTCGCCCGGTTGGCGTCTGGCACGCAGGTCAGATACCGGTGCGAGCCGTGTTTGCCGTGGTGTTCGCGCTCGGCGACGGCGAATGCGCCTTCCCAAGCCTTGATGTTGCTGAAAACGAGATCGCCTTCCTGTAGCGCGACGATTACGGAGTCCGGTCGGCGTCAATTATGATGGCCGATAGGTGGCCGCGCCGGTTGGTGAATTCTGGCTACCATTTGCTGTTGCGGGGAGCAACCGTCGAGCGACAATTACGAC
>JBHSCB010000055.1:0-8194 GCA_042650965.1 Novosphingobium lubricantis
AGATCGCCGGCATCAATCCGCACGCATGGATGACCGACACGCTCACCAAGCTCGCCAACGGTCATCCCGCCAACAGCGTCGGCGAACTCATGCCCTGGATCGCTGTGGCCTGAGAGCATCGGTTACACCAGATCGGGCCATCTCCGTCCCAGACGGCAACGGGCGTGCAGACAAAGGTTGCAGCCGATACGAGCGCAAGAAATCCCATTAGTCGTGTCCTGTGCTGGCAGTGGTCAGCTTATGCCGCCTCGCGTCCTTGCTGGTCGCGATTGTCGTTGTCGGGTCGTGCCTTTCGCGATGCTCCCATGGAAAGAAACGCGCACAAACGCTCCTCATCCTCTGCCATCCTGTATTTCAGATCATGGAGCAGGTCGGGCCGCACCGCCTCAAGCTTTGCCTTCAGCTTGCCCGTCCGATCGTCGCGATACAGCGCTTCTCTCGTTCCAAATCTGCGGAGCATGTGGCCGAAAGCGAGAAGCAGCTCAGGGTGCTGGTGGATGAGATGATGGCCTAGCTCAGTAAAGCTTCTGTAGCCGAAGCCAACCGGCTTTCCCGCCCTCGCGCTCTCAATGAGATGGACAATGCGCGTAGCGGTAAGCAAGTCCGGGTATTCACCGTCGAGACCGTATCCCATGGAACGAAGGCGGTCATTGAGGAGAGCCCATGCTTGGTATCGAGGCAGGTCATCGTCATAGCGCGAGGCATCGAGAATGAACCGAAGCACTTGCTCGCGCAGCTCGTTCTCCCGGTCTTCCAGGGCCTGCCTTGCGGCGGCCTCGGCGGCTGCGCTGCTTTCCAATCGGGCTGCCCTAAGTTCTTCGCCGAGCCTTGCGGCCTCCTGGGCATAGTCGAATACGACAATGGTCTGGCTGTTCACATCAACCATGACCTCATCCCACCGGACCATTCGCTCAACCCACTCATCGACGATGTCATCGCCCTGAATGAACGGTTTGCGGTACCAGCATGTCATGATGAAGGCCCCTGCCGCCTCGGACGCTGCTGCCGTGGTTTCATCGACAACGAAGATATTGGAGTTGTTCCCGAAGAGGATGTCGTCAACGGTCATGCGACGATAGCTCGGATGGAAGTACGGCAATACCCAGACGAGCGCAGCCCCTTCGGCACGATAGAACTCCTTCCGGCTCAGCACGACGTCCATGAAGGTTGTGCTCAGCTGCACCTCAAAGGCCAGTCTGTGGGTGTCTGTCCGCGCCGAAACGTCAGGTCGGCGGAGGCCGCAGAGACCTTCGCTCGCTCTCCAGGTCCTTTCTGCGGCCACATCCTTGAACCGTGGATCGGCCGAGAGGCTCCGCAGAAGAAGTGCCTTGACCCGCTTGTGCGCCCCGCTCTCTTGAGCACCGCGGTACTTCATGGCCCTGATATCGGCTTCGCTCAGCTCCGTTCGCGTGACAGCGGGGCACGAGCCATCTTCATGGCGATGCCGGAAGAAGAACCGCTTGGTCGTGCTGCACGCCAGATAAACCGGAACACCGCACGTCGCGCACACCAGGCGTGCGTCGTCACGTTTGACGAGCGCCTTAAGTCTTTGGCGTAGCAGAATTGCGCGCTCATACCGGAATGCCCGGATCAACCGGCGGACATTTAGCACATGGCCAGTTCTCGGGTTCCTGACAGCGTCAATCTCGGGCCTTGTCACCGCCGATGCCCATGCCAGCGGATCGACGGTCGTGTTTCCAACCATGGCCATTTCCTTTCCTTGTGGCAGCAGACTCCCTTCGCCCGGGAGGGCTAACAGCGTTCCAATCGCGCGCCCGCCTGTTTGAGCCCCCAGCGTCGCTCGACATAGAATTCGAGTGACTTGCGGACCTCGAAGCTCAGAGCTTCCTGCGTGAACCCATATTCCAACCGGACAGCGGCCTGCTGCTCTTCTGTAAGGCTGCTCAGCGGCCGAAGCCGGACTTCGACGAACTCTTCCCAGTCAGCATCGCGCGGAAGGTCTTCGCCGACCGGTGCCACATGGAAGGTGCTGTCGGGATGGACCCTGACCGGAACATAATCGCGCCATTCGCGGTGGTGGAAACTCCACGCCCGAACGTGCAGGCGCTCGCCGTCGGAGGCAAAATGCGCCGGTGCGATCCATTGGTTCTGACGCAGCCCACTCGACATCGACACATAGCCGATCTCGATCTTCTGCCGCTGCTCGACCGCCTGCCATAGGCGACGCATCACAAATGGGGGGCACTGCCGGGCCGGTGATGGAAGAACAGAAAGGCTGCTCGATGCGGGATGGCCGACAAACTCATCCGGCGAGCCTGCATCCTCCACAAAAGGCAGGCCGCGATGGTGGGGGTTGGCAACATAACACTTTCGGACCGTGTCGTAGCAAGGCTTCGGCTCTGCAACCCGGTCGAGATATTCCCTCAGATCGATTGCCGCTTGCGGAGACGAGATCCCGAAACGCTCGATCAGGTCCTTGCGGTTCACCTGCCCGCGCCAAGTCAGGCACCGGTCGAGATAGACCAGGCGGGCGAGCATTGCCGGCTTGAGTGCAGGATCGTCCATGTCCGAACCCTACTTGACGAGCTACCGCACGTCTATATAAATTTTATATGCACTTGGATTCGAGGACAGAATAATGCGCATCTTGCACACCAGCGACTGGCATCTGGGCCGCCAATTTCATGGCCTGTCCCTCGATGAAGACCATGACCACATTCTCGTCCAGATCCTCGCGGTGATCGATGATGAACGCCCCGATGTCGTGATCATCGCCGGCGATGTTTTTGACCGGGCAAACCCGCCCCAAAGCGCGATAACCCGCCTCTCGCAGTTCCTCACAACGGTGCGGGCAGCATCCGATGCAGCGATCGTTATCATCGCGGGCAACCACGATTCCGCCGCACAGATCGGTGCGATGGGCGTTCTTGCCGATGGCGGCGCGGCGATCGTGCGCGGACCATTGGATGAAGATGAGCGACCGCTCGTGGTTTCCGATGCGCATGGGCCCGTGGCCATTTCCGCCCTGCCCTTTGCCTTCGAATACGCCGCCCGCCTGTGTTTCGACGACGACGGCATCGGCTGCCCTGCAGATGTCATCCGGGCCCAGCTTGCCAGCGCTCGCAAGCACGTGGCCGAGGGAATGCGTTGGGTTGTCGTGGCCCATGCCTTTGTCGACGGCGCAGCAACCAGCGAAAGCGAACGTCCGCTCACGCGCATGGTCGGTGGGATTGAGACCGTCTCGGCGGCTGCCTTTGAGGGCGCACACTATGTGGCCCTTGGGCACCTTCACCGCCCGCAACCGGTGGGACTGGATCACATCCGTTATTCCGGCGCACCTTTGGCATTCGGATTCGATGAGGAAGGTCAGCAGAAGTCGGTCAGCCTGATCGACCTTGCGGCCGACGGCACTGTCACGGTGACCGAAGTGCCGCTGCGGCCGCTGCGTCAGGTCAGAACCATCCGAGGCAAGCTGCTCGAGCTGCTCGCGGCCGCGGAAGTGTCCAATGACATCGTCCGCGTCGTTCTCACGGACGACACCCCGCAGATCGACCCGATGAAAAGGATCAGGGCCGTGTACCCCAATGCGGTCCAGCTCGCTTACGAACGCAACGAGCGACCAGTTGAGCTGCGCCTCGAAGAGCAGTGCGCTGCCATTGATGACCCGCAGACGCTCTCCTCCGCATTCCTCGAGTTCATCCGTGGTGAGCCCCTGTCGGATGCGGAGGGGCAGATTGTGGCCTCCGCGCTGCAATCCTTCGCTACGATGGAGGAAGAAGCATGAGGCCGATCAAGCTCACCCTCAGCGCTTTCGGTCCCTATGGCGGCGCGGAGACGACTGATTTCCGCGAAGCGACGGATGCCGGCCTTTTCGGGATTTACGGTCCAACCGGATCAGGCAAGTCGTCGATCTTCAGCGCGATTTCTTTCGCCCTGTTTGGCGAGGGGGCCAAGGAGGAGCAAGGCATCGGTACGATGCGCTCTGACTTTGCGCCTGAGGATCTGCTGACCGAGGTGAGCCTGCAATTCGAACTGGGCTCCAAGCGATATTATGTCAGGCGTCAACCTGACCAGGCACGGCCGAAGGCGCGAGGCGAGGGTCACACCATGCAGCCACACGCTGCCTGGCTGTTCGACGTATCGGACGTCGCCATCGATGATGTCGGTCCGGATAACTCGGGCGTTCCGATCGCAGAAAAGAAGGTCGGCGCCGTCCTCAGCCACGTCGAAGGTCTTCTCGGCTATGGCGCACAACAGTTCCGCCAGATAGTCCTGTTGCCGCAAGGGAGGTTCGAGCGTTTCCTGGTGTCGAACAGCAAGGACCGGCTCGAGATTCTGCGGGAGCTGTTCGACGTCTCTCTGTACCGCCGGCTCACCGAAAAGCTCAAAGCCGATGCCGCGAACATCAGACGCGAGATCGAAGACGGCTACCGCTTACACGCAAGCCGCCTTCAAACCGAGGGCTACAGCAGCTCGGACGAGCTCGCCGACGGCATCGCCTCGGCACTTGAACGGTACGAATTTGCCCAGCTGGCAGTCTCGGAGACAGCGGCCGTGCTCGCTGTTGCCAACAAAGCCTATGCGGCCGCTGAAGAGCAGGAAAAGCGCTTTGTCGAAGTCGAGGCTGCGTCGGCTGCACTCAAGCAGCTCGAGGCACAGGGCCAGACTTTCGAGGTGATGCGAACCCGCAGATCCCGGGCGGAGCTGGCGCGGCGCATATCGGACCTCGACGCCAGCGTTGCCGATGCCCAGAGGCGCAACCGCTCAGCGATTGAAGCACACGCCGTCGCGGAAGCGGCAGCCCAAGAGGCAAGCGAGGCTCTTTCGGCAGCGAATGCGACGCTGCTCGATCTCCGCTCCCGTGATCATGAGATCGAAGACATCACGCGCAAGATCGACCAGCTGAACCGCCACAAGCAAGTTCTGGTGGATGCCGCCGAGCGTCTGGCTGGCCTTGAAGCCGCCGAGGCAGGGCTGGAAAAAGCAAAACAGGCTCACTCTCAAGCCGCCGACGCTGAGGCACAGGCTGCTGATCTCTGCGAAGAGAAGGAGGCGGCGCTCGCGGCGGCCCAAGCCAATGGTCTTGAGCGACAGAGGCTGAACGCAACTCGCGATGGTTTGAAGAGCGAAGTAGATGCAGCACAGGCCTTCGCAAAGGCGGCGCAAGATTTGGAATTGTCGCAGGAAGCCTGCGAGAAGGCATCAAAAATCGCCCGCGACGCACAGGCCCGCCATACCGAAGCGGTCGCTGTAGCCGAGATGCACGAGCGCGCCTTCCTTGCAGCCCAGGCCAGCGTCCTTGCCCAGCGATTGCAGGACGGGCACCCCTGCCCGGTTTGCGGCGCCAGCGACCACCCCGATCCGGCGCGTGATTCAGGCGATGCGGGCGCACTCGAAAAGGCGTGGCGCAATGCTCAGGGCGCTGCGCTTGCCGCTTCAAAGGCTGATCGCGAGGCCCAGGCTGCCGCCAGCTCGGCCCGTGCCACGCTCGACGCAAAATGTGCGGTTCTGGACGGGCTCACGGAGCCAAAGCGCGACGTGAGCGAGATCGATGGCGATCTGCAACACGCCCTTGGTCAGATCAGCGGTTTGGGTCCGGACGTCGACATCGGCGTTCTCACCAAGGAACTGGATGACGCACGCAAGCGCAAGCTGGCAGCGACGGAGGCCGTCCAACAGGCTCGAGACGCGCTCGGCAAGGCAACGACTGCAGAGGCACTGGCCCGGCAGGCGTATGACGAGAAGATTGCATCGGTCCCCGAGAACCTGCGCCAGCAAGACACTCTGCAGACCGCAATCGATGCCGCCACCGCAGACGTGAGCAGCCGGAAGCAGGCCCTTGCCGATGCCGACGCGAGGCAGCGCGAGCTTGATGCCATTGCGATCAAGGCAGCAGCCGCATTGCACAGCGCTTCGACCGCAGTCATCGAAAACAAGACAGATCTCGCCGCAAAGCGATCGGCATTTGAAGCTCGCCTTTCCGAGCTCGGGTTCGCCGAGGCAGACTATCGCGCCGCGATCCCCGATATTGCAGAGATCCCTGCACTGGAGCAGGCAATCGCGGGTTTTGACACCGCCCTTGTTGAAGCCCGCGCGCGGGAAACGATGGCAAGAAACGCGGTCGGCAACGCGCGGCGACAAAGCCTCGAACCCTACCGCCTGAGCTGCGCGCAAGCACAGGCCGCCGCCGAGGAGGCAGTGAAGCAGAGCGCTGCCGCTCAGCAGAAACACCAATCGCTTGTCGAGCTACAGACCAGTCTGGCAGATCAGCTTGAGAGCCTTCAGGCCCTGGAGCAGTCCTCCGGCTCACTCCGGGGAATTGCGGAAGCCTTCGACGGTCAGAACGAGATGCGGACCAGTCTCGAGACATTCGCCATCGGTGCGATGTTCGATCAGGTTCTCGAAGCGGCCAACCTCCGCCTCGATCCCATGACCAGTGGCCGATATCGCTTCGAGCGTGACACCGTTAGCGTTGGCGGCCGATCCAAGAGAGGACTGGACGTTCGCGTCCATGATATCGAGACTGGCCGCGCCCGCGAGATTATCACGCTTTCAGGCGGCGAGACTTTTATCGCAGCCTTGTCCCTCGCGCTCGGGCTGTCCGACATCGTCGAGATGACAAACGGTGCCATCCGGCTCGACACCATTTTCATCGATGAAGGCTTCGGCAGCCTCGATACGGAAAACGACGCCGGAACGCTCGATCAGGTTCTGCAGGTGCTTCAGAATATCGTGGGCGAACGGCGCGCGGTAGGGCTTATCTCGCACGTGCCTTTGGTCCAGCAGGCAGCCCCTAACGGCTTTACTGTCCACAAAGGAACCAACGGGAGCCAGATCACAGTCAGGGCTGCCTGAATGGGCAATCGGCAGTCGTTTTGCATTGTAGCACAATGAAGTAACAACATGCGGAGCGGTCTATAATCGGCAAAGTGGCTCGACAGTTCGCGGAATATCGGCCTAGATTTGAATCAGTTTTCAGCGGGAGCGTTGATGAGGCACTACGAGGATTTCAAGTGTTTGCTTGCCGCGATTGAAGCATATCGCGCCGACGCAAGCATTCCCGTTGATGCTGAACAAGTCGACGCCGCTTGCGCACGAATTCTGACCCATGATCCCTTTGATGAAACCGCCATTGAATGGAAACGGATTGCTGAATTGGTAAAGGAGCTCAACGGAGGCGAGTGGCCGCCAACCGGTTGATGATCCCCCCTTCGCTGCTATCCTCCGGCAATGCCCAACGGAATCGACCAGCTCTATCGGACCGCGATCGAGAAGCTCGCCAAAAGCGCTGATGCCGATATCGAGCATCTCCGCCGCGCGGTGATCCGAGGCGACGGTGTACCCCTTGAGCCCGACCCACACCTTCTCGCCGAGGCGTCCGGTAAAGGCGCGGATTGGGGGGAATATGCGTTTGGCGAACTCCGCGCATTTGGCTTCATTGTGGCAGATGTGGCTAGGTTTGTTTGGTATCGGCCGACGAAGAACGAAATGTGGGAGCGGCAGGCGGTTCTAGCCGGGATCGAGGCTACGGCTATCGTCAGACTGGTCTCGATGGACCTTTCTCCTGCCATCCCTGAAATACAGAGGCGGCTAGTAGCATTCGACCGAACTACGGCTTCCGGCAAAGCGCTCGCCTCACTCCTCGCGCACCAGAAATTGATGGTCAGTGTCGTCGCAGCGATAGGCGAAGTCGCCACGCTCGAGGAATATGCAAGGCGCGCCAGCGTTGCACAGGTCTATGCGCGAGCAGCGACCCTGGAGCTGACGGATGTAGAGGGCATGACGACATCTGCCCGAACCATGGTCCAATTGCTTTGTAAGGGCGACGCGCGCGATTGCGCTGCCGCTGCGACTGCCATGCGGATCCACCCCCGGCAGCCCGCCTTTGCGGCTTGAGGTGTGAGCGCTGCTACAAGGGATGCGCGGCCGCGCCGGAATCACTCAGTGGACCAAGCAGCGGGCGCGCGGCCTTCGTACTTCCCGTATACGTCGGCAATCCGCTGACCTGGGGCTCGATGGCCTGAAGGGCGTGATACTGGGCGCTTTTTGGAAAGTCTTTGCGCTCCATCTGCTCGATCAACTTGTGGAGCGCCGGCGCGGTTGAATCGTAAGCGCTGTGCGGGGCCCACCTTGCGCGGGTGATCCCCAGCGTTGAGCTTGCGCGGCCTGATTTGGGCCGAGGCGCTACTCCTATGATAATCCCGTGTGATGATCCTGTGAGCAAGGGCGCGCA
>JBHSCB010000056.1:0-7604 GCA_042650965.1 Novosphingobium lubricantis
CTGCGCGCCCTTGCTCACAGGATCATCACACGGGATTATCATAGGAGTAGCGCCTCGGCCCAAATCAGGCCGCGCAAGCTCAACGCTGGGGATCACCCGCGCAAGGTGGGCCCCGCACAGCGCTTACCCTCTGGCTCATGGGGCACTCAGAGCTAAGCGGTCGCGCCCAGGCCAATGACACCGTGCGGACCTACGGCGAGCATCTCCACGACTGGTTCGACTCGCTCGAACAATCAGGGATCGAATGGCGCGAAGCCGACGAACGTGTCATCGCCGCTTATCGCAACCGGATGCTGGAGAATCCCAGCACGCATACCGGGCGGCCCTACGCCCGGACCACGATCAATGCGCGTGTCTCGACCGTCTGCCGCTTTTATAGCTGGGCCCTAGATCGAAAGCTGATCGACCATTGCCCGTTCCGGTTGACCGAGAAGATGACGCTGATGTTGGACGGCGCCTATCGTCCCGGACTACAACGGCGCCAGGTCAACGAGCTGATCGTCTCGCTTCCCGAGAAGCTTCCGCGACCGTTGCGCGCCGACGAACTGTCTCGGCTGTTCGCGCATCTCAGGCCTACTGCTCGACTTGCCGCGCAATGGGCGCTTGGGGCGGGGCTGCGCCGCAAGGAGCTTTGCGCGCTCGCCGTCGACCAGATCACGGATAGCTGGCCACTTGACCACGACAGCGATCCACTTGTCGGCGTGCCGCTCCATATCACCAAAGGAGACCGGCCAAGGACAGTCTATCCGCCGCTTCGGCTGCTCGATCATACGCACTGGTATGTGGGCGAGGATCGCGCCCGGATCGTCCGCCGTATCCGCCGTTCTGACCGAGGCTATCGCGCGCCGTCCAATCTCCTGCTGAACGAGCATGGCCGCGCCATCACGCGGAAACTCCTGACGGCACAGCTCGCGGAAGCGTTTGCGGCCGCGGGACTTCGGGGCACGCTGCACTGGCTGCGGCACACCTTCGCGATGGCGATGCTGGCCCGCCTTCAGATCCAAGCCCGCACCAATCCCGATCTCAACCCGCTCAAGGTCGTGCAGGTGCTGCTCGGCCACGCCTCGATCACGACGACGGCAATCTATCTGCGCTGTCTCGAACTGCACGAACGCGACCTGAGCGAAAGCCTCGCCTATCTTTATGGTGAGCTGATCCCCGCCGATGGCTAGGGGCCGCCTCGATCGGACGCTGAAACTCGATCCGGCACCAGCGGACCACCCCGCAGGGATCGCCGAAATCCAGTTCCGCGATGAATGGGGCAAGATCATCCAACGCTTCGACCCGGCGCTGTTCGGAATGCCGGATGATATCGGCGCCGCCATCGCCCGGGCCTTCCGCGATCATGATGTAGCAACCAGCGCTGCGACCCGCACGGCGCGCTGGTTCGCGCTGCGCGTGTTCGGGAGGTTCCTGCGCGAGGACGCGCGTGTCAGGCGCGCGGGAGACCTCGACACGGCAACGATCCGCCGGTTCATCACCTGGCTGGCGATGCCTACCAACGGGCGCAGGCGTGGCGTCCGCTCACAATCCGGTCAGCTTGGTATGATCCGGCCGGTGCTCAAGCGCGCGATCGCGGACAATCCAGGCTTGTTCGCATCGGGCTTTGCCGTTCCCAACAATCCGATCCCGCTCGCCGGCGTCCAGCGGCTACCGCAGGACCGACTGACACCCGGCGCAATGCGCGCGCTGCTGGCAGTGTGCTATGCCGACATCGACACTGCCTGGGACAAGTTCCAGCACGGGCAAGCTATTGTTGGTCTTCCGAATGTGCTGCTTCATGGCGGCCGGACCGCCGAACGGGATCGCTGGATCTGGAAGCTCCACCGCCTTGGCCACGGCATCCTGCCGACCGACCGAGGCTTGGACCTTAACAAGCCCGATCGGCAGAGGATCGCCGAGGTAGGCGGGTTCCGCGAGCTTGAGGGTTATCTCCACCTCACGACCGACACGCTGGTTGCGTTCTATATGGTGCTGCTGATCCAGACGGCGGCCAATGCCGGTCCGCTGCGCCAGATCAAGCGGGACTGCCTCGTGCCGCATCCGCTCGAGCGGCATCGCGTCATGGTCGAGTGGGTAAAACCCCGCGCCGGTGGTAAGGTGAAGCGCATGCAACGGCGCTCGTTCGACAATCGCCGACCCTATGCGGCGCCGCGCCTGATCGAAAAGCTCCTTGCGATGACGGCACCCCTATTGCCGCATGTGGAGCCGTCCAAACGCGACCGGCTGTTCCTCCACCGCTTCCTCATGACGACAGGACGCCTCGAGCGCGAGCACCACGCCGGACATATCGTGCAGGCCACGTTGCGATCGGCAATGTTGCGCTTCTACGAGCGGCATAATGGCGCGATCGCGTCCTGGAACGAAACCCATCCCGGCAAGTCCCGTGCCCTGCTTCCAGACTTCTCGCCCAAGCTGTTCCGCAGCAGCATGGCAAGCACCCATTACACAGCGTCCCAGGGCGATATTATGGCGGCCAAGGCCGTGCTCAACCATGCCAGCATCGTCACCACGGATATCTATGTCGATGGCGAGGCGGTCCGCCGTCTCGAACGCGATACGATCGCTCGGCTCCAGTCGCTGATGATCACATGGGTAACCGGCGAGACGCCCTGCCAAGACTCGCAACATCAAGGGCCGCATACCAGCGTCCGGGTAACGGCGCTGTTCGGCCACGACTGCCTTCGACCGGTCGACGGCGGGCAGGCGCGGCCTGGCCGCATGTGCCCGAAACTGGGAGGCTGCCTCGCCTGTCCGGGCCTGATCGTCCCGATCGACCCGGATCATCTGGCGCGCATCGTCCAGGCCACCAGGCATCTTCAAGCGGCGCGGGAACGCATCGACCCGATCCGGTTCAGCCTCTTTTATGCGCCCAGCCTTCGGGTGCTGACACAAGACCTGCTGCCGGCGTTCCCGCCCGAAATGATGCCGGACGCGGAACGGCTCATACCCGCCTTGCCGCCGCTGCCGGACCTGGAATAGCCTCATGGCCTCCGTCCCGACATCCACGCTTACCCAACTTCCGGCGCCATTGCTCGGAAACGAAGGCGTCCCCGCCGCCACGACGTTCAACTGGGGCTTCGAAATGCCGGACGGGAGCCGGTTCGGGGATGATCATTGGACGCCGCTCCGGCACGCCGCCGAACTGTTCCTGCTCTCGCTGCAAGCCGATCCGCCCGAAGGGCGGATGCCACTTCGCAAGGAAACGGTCGATGGCCACTTCAGCCACATCCGCTTCCTCGTTCGATGGATGGCAGTCGAGAACGTCCGATGCTTCAAGGATCTCGATCAAGACGCCGTCGACCGGTTCGTGGCCATGTTGCGCGCTCGTCCCGGCAGGAACGCTTCACGGCTCTCCCTCAGCACCGCCGAAGGCTATCTCGGCACGATCCGCACATTCCACATGCAGCGCGACAAGCTGGACGACGCGCCGCTGATGGCGCCGCCTCGCGCCGGTTCGGTCGAGAAGCGGCACTGGAAACCTTATGGCGGCCATCCCTATACGCCCGACGAGATCGCTGTGCCTCTCATCAGCGGCGCTATGGAACTGCTCGGTGACCCAGCGGAACAGATACTCGCGCTGCGCGACCGTCTCGAAGATTTGTATGAGCAGTTCCGACCACAGCATCAGGGGCGAAGGCTCCACTGGCATATCAGACGCGCCATGTTGTCTGAGCCATGCCCCTACGCGGACATGTATCCGAATCCGGAATGGCCGCTGCGCCGCCTGACGTTCATGCTCGATCGCCTTGGCGACGCCTGCTTCGTCGTCATCGCCTATCTTGTTGGCGCGAGAGCCTCCGAAATACTCAGGCTTGAGGAGGGTTGCCTCGAACGGCGCGCGGCCGATGGAGACGGCGAGGAACACGTCTATCTGGTCGGCACGATCACGAAGACGTCGCTGACGGAACATGGGGACATCCATCGCTGGCTCGCGCCCGAGCCGGTCCAGCGGGCGATCCACATCCTCGAACGTCTCTCCGCTCCGCTTCGCGAACTTAGCGGGAAGAGGAACCTCTGGCTCCACCAGCTCGGCCGGGGACGCTCGCCGCTTCCGACGATGATGCCCGTCGCTCGACTGCGATCACCTATGGTCAATATCCGCTTGAACGAACGACTTGCGCCGTTCCTTGCCTTGCCGGAACACCAAGGCGGCACCTGGCACCTGACCACCTATCAGGGTCGCAAGACGTTCTCGCGGTTCATCGGGCGGCGCGACCGCACCGGCCTGACGGCGCTGCAACGCCATCTCGGCCATGTCCATCGCGCGATGACCGACCGGGCCTATGTGGGCACAGACTTCGAACTTGCCGAGCTGATCGACGACCAGGCCGCCGAAGAAACCCGCAAGGCGCTGGAAGACCTGCTCCTGGCGCCGAACGTCGCCGGGAAGGCGGGCGTCATGCTGTCCGAGCGATCGCCGTTCCGCGGGCGCACTCGGTCGGGCGACGTCGATGGCTATATCACCGAGATCCTCGCCGAAACGGATATGCGCCTCGGCGTGTGCGACTGGGGCTACTGCCTCTACCGCCGGGAGACCTCCGCTTGCCTCGGCGGCGAGCGCGAGCCGAACCCGGTGCTTCGCACACAAAGCACCTGCTCGACTTGCGCCAACTTCGCCGTGACTGACCGGCATAGGCCGGTCTGGGAAGCGCGCCTTGAACGGAACACCGCATTGATCCAGCGCGATGACCTCGATCACGAGAGCCGAGCACTTGCCGAAGCCCGCATCCAGGAATCCCACCGTATCCTTGACCGGCTCGACGAAGGAAATGCTGGTGACGTCTGAATCTGACCCATCCACCCCGCAGGCCCGTCGCCGGGCGAACACCAATGCACGCCTGCGCGAAGCCCTTGCCCTCCTCGCCAAAGACCCGTCCGCCGCGCCAACGGTCGCCGGTCTCGCACGAGCAGCCGGGGTCGGCCGCAACATCATCTATACGCACCATAGCGACGTTCTCGACGCCCTGCGCGACATTCAATCGCAACGTGAGGGTACCACTGAAACGGCCGCCGGCGAGGCCGACAGCACACGCGCCACTCTTCATGACGCGATAGCCAAGAACATCGCCCTCGCGACACATAATGCCAGCCTGCTGAACCGCGCTGTTGAAGCCGAGCAGCGCGCGGAGCGGCTCGAACGCCGTAACGCGCAACTTGTGCAGGAACTCGATCGGATACGCCGGCCCGTCCCCATCCGCACCAACGCCGAAGCGCCCGATCCTACCGCTGCCTGAAGGCGGTCACGCCCTAATCGGGCGTCTTGAAAGGGGAGGAGGAGTAGGAATGGCGGAAATACGGGCTTTGCGGAGCCAATAAGACAGGTCGATACAGACCTAATGCTCGCTCAAATGGAAGGTGGCCCCGCAAGATGCCTTCCTTAAGGGGTGGGAACCCGCGAAGGCCGCCTGGGGGCGCGGACAGAAAGTCATTCGCCTCATCGGTTATGACGCCTCGCCGGCAGATACGCGCCGCTATAACCACGCGTCGACCATCGCCAACGACCTTTTTGAGTGCCGGTACCCCTTGCGCGAATGGCAATGGGACCGTGACACCTGCATCGCCCGCATCGAGGCTGCGGGCCTTCCCGTCCCGCCCAAGTCGAGCTGCTTTATCTGCGCTGCAATGAAGCCCGCCGAGGTCCGCGCGCTCCCGGCCTGGTGCCTGCGTCTCATTGTCCTCGTGGAGGCACGGGCGGCTCCGCGCCTGCGCACCGTTGAAGGGCTTTGGCGCCGATCGACCTCAACCCGACCCGGCCGAATGACCGACTTCATCCGGGCGGAGGAACTGCTCCCCGCAACCGACATCGACGCCATCATGCGCGACGCGCCCGCCGATCTCGTCAGGTTCCAGGACGTCGCCGCGCATGTTCCACTCCCCGAGCGGCCAGCAATGGCGGAGTGGCTCGAGACCTTCAACGCCACCCTTCCTATCCGCAAGGAAATACATGAGCGGACGGGACTGATCGGCCCGACTTTTGTACCAGCGGTTCAACCCCTAAATGCTGAACAAAATATTGAACCGATCGGATAGCCAATCAAGTGTCCCACCGAACCTACCATCCGTCGAACTCGCCCCGAGGGTACTAAGGTAGCAGCCAGTCGTTCGGGAGATCACACACCAGATTCGGGGTTTCAGGAACAGTGCATGACTAATCGGGGTTTCAGGAACAGCCGTCCCGAATTCGGGGAATCAGGAACAAGGCTTCAGGGGGTACCCACCCACGCGCCCGATCAACACTGTCAGGCGACAGATCGGCGCAGCGCGCGCGCTTGGCACGCGAGCCTTAGAAGCAGCAAAGCGCGTGGCGACGAAACCCGGTCGGTTCGGGGGTGATGGCAATCCGGGCCCAGAGCTTGAAGGCTATGCGTGTCGGGCTACTGGCCTGAACTTGTAACATTCTCAGCCTCGATCGGATCGGGGGCATCAGCCAGCTTTCGCGGTTGACCACCCTTTTGGCCATTGGCGCTCGACGCGGCATTCTTCGCCGCGGTCCGTACCTTTCCGCCCTCGGATCCAAGCTGGTGGGCCATCCATTTTTTCGAACCGAACACACCTCGCAGCAGGCCGGGGACATAGATATCGGCGTCGAGTTTTGGCCAATGAAGCCCAAGGCCCGCAGGGCTGATTTCGATTACAGCCAGACTGTCCGGCGAGGCGTCGGCCAAGCCCTCGGCCAGGTGCGCCGGAAACGTTAGTTCAACCCCCGTATTGAGGCCAACGACCACACGGGCGCGGCGACGATCATAACGCGCCGACACCGCATGGCCGGCTTCGCGAAGCGTCGCCATCCGTTTACCGGCTTGCGCCGTCTCGTCCTCAGTAATCCTCATGCCGACGCCCTCTTAGCCATCGCGGCAATGCGTCGGGTCCACAGGGAGCCGGCTGCGAACCGTCCTTTTAGCTGATCCGAACCCGTTGTCGCCTCCTTTGGATTATGTAACGAAGAGCGTCGCAAAAAACGACGGCATCCGCCGTCGAATATACATCGACCGCCTCGCTAGTGCGGCTCGACCAGCGTTTCCGAAAGCAACGACCCGGCCAACCGGGTCGCTCGCGGTGATCAGCGTCTCAGGCGCTGCAGAACCAAGATTGCAGCAGCGCAACATGCGAAAATCAGTCACGATCATTGGCGCTGGAATGGCCGTCTCGACCGGGTCGCCCCTGGCTATCCCAGGGCGTAGATCGGCCATCACGCCCTCGGCTTGCTGGAGGCAACATGACAATTCCCGCAATTGAACGGATCGCCAGGCTCAACGACCGTTGCCGGCAGGGCCTCGATCCCAACGCTCGCATCATGGTGACCCGTAACTGCCTCGCCCGGTTGACCGGCGACGATGTCGGAATCGCGGAAGTCCTCGCCCAGGCCGAACTGCTTGCGGCCGTGCGCCGCTATGCGTTCAAGCCCGGAGACGGGCCCGAGCGGGATTTCGGCGGCTTCGATCTGAAGGGCGAACGCATCTTCTTCAAGATCGACTTGTATGATCCGGGCCTTGTCAAGATCCCATTGAACGGTTCCTTCTGTTGACGGGCTGGGGGCCCCCACACGCAATGCTCAAGGATTGGCTTCATTCGTTCCGAGGTCAGCTGATGCACTATCCGTG
>JBHSCB010000057.1:0-7520 GCA_042650965.1 Novosphingobium lubricantis
CGCCGGAGGCCGTTCCATCGCCAGTGTTGCCCTCCGGTTCCGCTTCGCTCCACCTACGGCCAACACTGGCGATGGAGGCGCGAATGCACTAACAATCCACCCGGACCACTCGGTGGGGGCCGGTCACTATCACAATCTCCTGCGCGAATGGGCCGAGACATGAGCCTGCCACCGCCGCTGGAACGCATCCCCCCGCAGGTCGCTTCGCTTGCCGATTATGAGCCGCTGGCGCGCGAGCGCATGTCCGAGCCGGCATGGGCCTATCTCAATGGTGGGTCGGGCGACGAATGGACGTTACGCGAAAATGTCGCGGCCTTCAGTCGAATCCCGCTACGCTCCCGAGTGCTGCGCGACATGGCCGACGCTTCGACTAAGATCAGCCTGCTGGACGCCGAACTTGCCGCACCCATCCTGCTCGCGCCAATCGCCTTCCAGAAGCTCGCGCATCCCGATGGCGAGCTGGCGAGCGTGATTGCGGCGGGCGCGCTAGACACGGCCATGGTGGTGAGCACGCAGGCCAGCATTTCGCTGGAAGAGATCGCCGCGCATGCGCGGTCCTTGCTGTGGTTTCAGCTCTATATCCAGACCGACCGCGACTTCACGGCGGCACTAGTTCGGCGCGCCGAACAAGCTGGCTATCGCGCGCTCGTCGTCACTGTCGACGCGCCGGTCAATGGTCTGCGTAACCGTGAGCAACGGGCGGGTACCGCGCTGCGGGCCGGCATGGAGGCGGTAAACCTCCAGGGCATGCGGACGCCGCCGCCGCCCTCGCCCGAGACGCTGCTATTCGGCACGCCGCTGCTGGCGGCCGCGCCGACATGGACGGACCTGGCCTGGCTGCGCGGCCTTACGCGCCTGCCCATCCTCCTCAAGGGCATCACCGAACCAGCGGACGCAGCACGGACGATCGAGGCCGGCATGGATGGCATCATCGTCTCCAATCATGGCGGGCGGACGCTGGACGGCGTGCGCGCGACGGTCGAACTGCTCCCGGAGATCGTCGAGACGGCCGATGGCGCGGTGCCCGTGCTGATGGACGGGGGTATCAGACGCGGCAACGACATTTTGCGCGCGATTGCGCTGGGGGCGACCGCGGTGTTGGTCGGGCGTCCTTATGTGCATGCGCTCGCCGCGGCCGGCGCGCCGGGCGTCGCGCATGTGCTGCGCCTTCTGCGCGCCGAGTTGGAGTTGGCGATGACGCTGACGGGGTGTGCCACCATTGCGGATATCGACCGGGCGGTGCTCGTGCGCGGCGCATGATGCACCAGCCCTCACACTCGACGGATTCTTCAACGCCGCCTTCCCGCTATGCGCCGCGCAGGTTCGAGCCGCGGGCGCTACTGATGGTAATCCTCATGCAGGGGGCACTGCTCGCTGGCCTTACGACCTATCGCTTTCCCATGGCACCGCCCAAAGTCCAGAGCACGCTAACCGTCCATATGTTCGAGCTCGAAACGCCGCCTGCCGAGCCGAAAGTTGAACGGCTTCCCAAGCTGGAACAGCAGCGGTCCTCAGCAAAGATCCATACGCCCCGGCCGGTGCTCGAGCTGCCAGAACCTGTTGAGGTAGCGGTGGGAGCGACATATGAACCGGTGCCAGTCACGGTTACAGTGCCGGTAACGGCGCCATCGCCCGCGCCCTTCGCCGCACCGCCCCGGCCGACGGTAGTCGGCGATCTTTCCGCCTCCATGATTCATGCGCCTCCGCCGCGTTATCCTCGCGAATCCAGACGGCAGCGGGAAGAAGGTGCAGTGCTCCTCGAGCTGCTACTGGCGACGGATGGCACTGTGCAAGATATCCGTGTGCTACGCAGCAGTGGTTACAGTCGCCTGGATAGCACTGCGATTGACGCGGTTCGACGATGGCGCTGGTCCCCGACAAGACGCGATGGAAAAGCCATGCAGGTCCGCGGAACGGTCGAGATTCCGTTCGTGCTCGCCGGTTAGAGTGACCGCCACCATCTCTTCCGCGATCGTTTTTCGCGGCTGGCCAAGCGTTGAACATCGTGGTCGACGACCTTAGTCTAGTCGAGCATAATTTGGAGGCGTATGAAGCATGATGGGTAGTTTACGGCGCCTGGTGGTGGATGCCGGTCCCGGCAGCCGAATTGTGCAATGCATCAACGTGGCTTCGCAAATTGCCGATCAAGAAAAAGGCATTCTCACCGGCGTCTGCTCAGCTTGGCCCCGTGGCACCTCGTTCACGGAAGCTGTGCTCCACAATCCGCTTGACGTTACGGCTCAGGAGCAGGAATTGCGAACTGCCGTTGCAGCCTCGCGCCTCGCTTTCGATAGCGCGATGGAAAGCTCCACCGTTTCGGGGGATTGGGTCGAACGTATTGCCGAACCTGGCGTCGTTCTGAGCGAGCAAGCTTTGCTGGCCGACATACTGATTATGGGACCGCCGAAAGAGCATGATTTTGCTCAAGCAGATCCAATCGACATAGCAGCACGCACGGGTGTGCCAGTGCTCAGACTCGGAAAGACAACGCCACCGGAGGGGTTTCAACGCATACTGATCGCCTGGAAGGACTGTCGGGAGGCACGCCTCGCGCTCACTGCGGCGCTGCCGTTTTTCTGTCGGGCTCACACGATCATGATTGTCGGGCTTGGTGAAGAAGCGCCGACCGGGTGTCTCGAAGCCGTCCAGGGCTATTTGGCCGCGCATGATATTGACGCAAAATATTTCCATGCGGCGGCGCCCAAAGGCAACGGCGCGCGATGGATCGCTGAGTTCGCTGAGCGTGAAGGATATGATTTGCTGGTAACAGGTGCTCGCGCTCGGGGACGGTGGAAAGAACGCATTTTCGGTGGGATGACTGAAGATTTGCGCGCGATGAATCTGAATTGGTTGCTGGCCAATTGATGGCAGCAGGTTTCCTGGAGAGCCTCTCAAGGGCGCCGGGTAGATGGGTCGCGCCGAGGCGGGTGAGCTACTGGATTTGCACAAACACCAATTCGATTTGATCGACGTGGGACATGCCGCTACGGGCTTGCGCTCAGCCCGCTGCCGCAAAGCACGAAACCTCCCGGATAGCGGCGGTGGATCTCGTCGTTCGCCGTGGCTAGCGGCATCCCGCTTGTCTTGTTCGCGCAACATGAAGGGCGTAGATGGGTCTCGGGCAATAAAGAACAGGGGGATTTTGAGAGGAAATCGCCTTGTCTTGCGTGAGCGCTATCGCTGAACCCCTTACACCTGAAGCAATAATCGTCGATGCGGCACGGTGCTGGCGCGAAACGGTCGATCGGCACCGCCCGATCCTCCCGACACTGTTTGCCCGGCTCGAAATGCGTGGGGCTGGCTTTCTCGCGCCCGCTATCGCGGCCTTGCTCGCGATTCATGAGGTTTGGTCGGGCCGACGCTTCACCGCCGGTGACACGACCGTGCCCATACTGACCGATGACGAGCGGACCTTGCTGGATCTGCTGGAAGCGACCGAGCCACCGGCCTTTCCTCTCCCTGCGCAACCCGGCCTGACCGGGCCGCTTCGGATCGCCCTGCGCTCGACTCGCATTCTCTTGAGGCGCGTGATCGGCCATGATCTCGGCGAGGTGGCGGGGACGGCCGCTCAGAATGCGATCTTCTTCGCTGTCCCTGGCGATTCCGCTCTGCTCTCGCAGGATCGGCAGGCCACTCTCAAGACTCTGGACGCCGCCTGATCCACCGGTAGCGGCTCGTCCACCAAAGGCGGACCGTCCCGCGTCACAGCATTGCGATAGATAGCCGATTGCGGCAGCAGCACGGTCCTCCGCCGGGATCTCCGAGCGCTTGAGCGGCCAGGTGCCTGGTGTGTGACGCGGCGCGACCTGTTCGCTCGGCGCTGACGCAGGCGATCTTCTGTTCTGACCGGGGGATATATGTATGCCGAGGTCGGCGAAGAGAATGTGATCCTCGCCAGCATGAAGCAAGGGCTTCGTCGTGGCGGAGGCGCGGTCTCGTTGGATGAGCTTGGCCGCCTGCCGACGGTGACGGCACACCGTTTGCGACTCTCGGCGAGGGACACGGCCGCGTTCGTCAGCCGGGCGCTCGATGACGGAGGCTGCCGATCTTTGGGCAGCCATTCGATGCATGCCCCTCACCCGTCTCTAGGTATCTGGCTGACCTTGACGATCGTCAGTGTCCGCTCATTGCCGCTGCGATCCGGCCACAGGATCGATTGCCCCTCGCTCAGGCCGATGAGCCCGGCTCCTACCGGCGTCAGAATTGAAATCCGGCCTGCCGAAATGTTGGCATCTTTGGGATAAACGAGCTGATAATCGTAGGTTCTGCCGCTCGCCGTGTCCAGAAACGCGACCGTTGAATTCATGACGACGATATCCGCTGCAATGCTACCGGACTTGCAGATTTTTGCCCGACCAATCTCATCAAGCAGCAGTTCTGCGACCTGAGGCAGGCGGCCCTCGACTCCAATGGCAAGCCCCGTGAGCGCTTCGGCTTCCTCGTCGATCATCTGAATAGGCGGTCGCCTGGCCGCCCTGCTGCTCGTCATAACAATGTCCTTCAAAGAATTTGGCGCGCAGTACCCCGGGGACGCGGCGGTGGTTGTAAGGAGTGAGCCCCGAGTCCAGGGCCTATGCGCGCCGGACCCGGGGCTAGATGCCCGCGAGAAGCTGCTTCCCATGATGGCGGAAGCGCAAAGGACGGCTGCGAGTCTGCATATGTGAATGATGGTGCCGGTGGCGGTCGATGTCAAATTCTGCGACCGGCCAGTCACTTGCGGGCGTATCGCCAACCGTGGGGCGCGACACGGCCACTGCCACTTGCTACAGGCGCTTTTGTGCTATCCTTATTCTCCTGTCGACAGCCCGAACTCGCGATCGACTTCGGGACCGCTAATTTGCGCCTTATCCGGCGCGATGATGGAATTGTGTTCGAAGAGCCTTCGCTTTGCTGTTTCGCCGATTTCGACAGTAGTCCCCATCTCGTCGCGGCAGGGGCTGCTGCGGCGGCCATGGTCGATCGCACCCACTCGAACCTTACAGTCAAGCGTCCGCTCCGCCGGGGCGTTCTCCAGGATATCCAGGCCGCCACCGAACTGCTGCGTTACGCACTCCTTTCGGTGCTCGGCCGCCAACGCGCTGGGGGACCTTCCGTCATGATCGCTGTGCCCGCCGATGCGACCCAAGCGGAACGAAGCGCGTTGATGACTGCGGCCCGCGAAGCCGGCCTGAACTCTGTGCGCTTCATAAACGAGCCTTACGCCGCAGCGGTGGGTGCCGGGCTTCCAATAGAGAAACCCTGCGGCACGATGATCGTCGAATGCGGCGCGGGAACGACCGAAGCTGCCGTGATCTCTCTTGGCGCCCTCTGTCTCACACGGTCGAGACGCATAGGCGGAACATCGCTCGATCAGGCCATCACGGACTATCTGCACGCCCGGCGCAAATTTCTGGTGGGCGCGTTGACCGCTGAGCGAATCAAGCAGGATTATGGCGCAGAGCGTGATGCGGCCTCCCAAGATGAAGGTACGATCACGATCAAGGGCCGCAATCTCGCCTCAGAGCGCCCGGAGGCGTTAGACCTTCCGCTCCGCGAACTTGATGGCGTGGTGGAAAAGCACGTCATGCACATTGTCGACGTCATCCGCGAAATCCTGAACATAACCCCGCCCGAATTGAGCCGCGACATCCACACCGGCGGCATCGTGCTCACCGGTGGCAGCGCGGTAACGCCGCTCCTGCGGAGAAAGATCAGGGAGGAGACCGGCCTGCACGTGACGATTGCCGACGACCCTGCCCGCTGTGTCGCCACAGGCCTGCATCGAATAATGCAAGCCTGAGAATCAGCGTTCCAGACGTCATCCATTAGCCCGAAGACGTTTCAGAGCTTAAGATGGGTGCACACGCCGACCGCTCCTGACCAGGGATATCAGGCCGCGATCCCGTGCAAGGGGTGGCTGACATTCCCTTTTGGCGAGAGGAAATCGGCCTGCGATAACCGTTGAACACGGTGAGGAAAGCCAGCGAAACCTCGCCCAACACGCTGGTGAGGCCGCGGGCCGGAGCGATAACGCAGCTTCCGCAATCTGCCAGGTCTAACCCGTCCTCGCTTGCGGGGCGAGCGCAGCGAAGTTGACATCGGCAGGTGGACGCGCAAGCTTGATGCCGCCTTTCCGGCCACGGACGCGCTCCAGAGGACCCCATCCACGAGCTCGTTCAAGACCTTCATCAGATGCTTCTGGGAAATCGCAAAGGCTTTGGCGATCTCCGCGATCGAGCAGAATTGCTCAGGTGGGCGTCCCAGGTTGAGCACACGCGCAGGGCGTACTCCGTGTGCCATGAGGCGCATCCGGATACCCATTAATGAGGTATTTTTGTTGCATGTTTTTAGTCCGGATATATAGATGCATCAATAATACATGATTTCGACTCGGGAGTGACAACCGTGCTGGAACTGGACGATAAAGGGCTTGGGGTGCTCGTCGATGCCTTCTATGCGCGTGTCCGGACGGATCCTGCGCTCGGTCCGATCTTCAACGATGCGATTGCCGACTGGCCCGAGCATCTGGAAAAGCTCGCCGCCTTTTGGTCGTCGGTCATGCTAACCAGCGGCCGTTACAAAGGGCAGCCGGTGCCGGCCCATGTGAAGCATAAGCATCACATCACGCCGGCGCTGTTCGACCGCTGGCTCGCGCTGTGGGCGCAGACCACCAACGAATTGATGGTGCCGGACGCGGCCGAAGCCCTGCAGGACCGCGCCGGCCGCATCGCCCAGAGCCTGCAACTCGCCATGTTTTTCCGGCTGGACGACCAGCCGGCTTCCCCGCCCGGACGCCGCATCGCCGACGCGACGGCCCCTGATCATATGAGCGTGCTGCCATGACAGACATTTCCCTTGTGAACCTGCGCGTCCTCCATCAGCCCCGCGATCTGTGCAATCACAACGCGCTCAAGACAGTGGCCGCGGTGCCTCGCATGGTCGGCATGCCGACCGGCCATGGCCTCGCCAGCGAACGTTCGGGCCCGGCGCCGAACGGTAGCGCTGCACTTTCTCAGCCTCATGCCGACGACATCCGGATGGCCGCCTGAAATGACGGCCCCATCCCCTTATCGCTCGACTCCGGTGTTCGATCAGGACACGCTGCCTGCTGCATTACGCAACCGCCACGACACCAAGGCCGGGGTCTGGGGGATAGTCAGGGTGATCGAGGGTGAGCTCAGGCTCACCTATCTCGATCCGCCATCCGAGATCGTGCTCACCCCGGACAATCCCGGCCTCATCCGCCCGCAGCAGCCGCATTTCGTGACGCCGGTCGGAGCCATGAAAATGCGGGTCGATTTCTATGATCAACCGCCTGCAGACGCCTGAACTACTCACAAGCCTATATCCAACAGGAGACTATCATGTCGCAGCCCTTGAGCGAGCAAACCATCGCGCTCGTCAAAGCCACTCTCCTGATCTGCCCCCTTCTGAGTGGTCCAAAATTGATGATATTTTGGATTACGAAGGAGACATGGAATGCCGAGCAAGAAGCATCGCCCGGAAGAGATTATCGGCAAGCTGCGTGAAGCGGAGGTTGT
>JBHSCB010000058.1:0-7517 GCA_042650965.1 Novosphingobium lubricantis
CTGCGCGCCCTTGCTCACAGGATCATCACACGGGATTATCATAGGAGTAGCGCCTCGGCCCAAATCAGGCCGCGCAAGCTCAACGCTGGGGATCACCCGCGCAAGGTGGGCCCCGCACAGCGCTTACTCTGGATCCAATATATATTGGATTGATCTGGGCTTAGGTTGCACTTGCCTTTCGGGCCGATTCGCTCCACGTTTTGGCACAAAAAAAGGCCCACCTTACGGCGGGCCTTCGATATCCTTAAGCAATGAGGGGGGGCGTAAGCCCGCGTTCTCAATGCCAGCCTTCTCTATATAGGGTTGTTGACGGGATCGTCAATAGCCTCCGACAGGACGCCTACATTGCCCTTTTCCCAGGACGAGATACACGAACTGCCAATCGTCATCTCTGCACCCCGCTTTGCAACCTATCTGCAAGCAATGGGCAACGATCGGGAGCAGGCGCTCGCACTCTACGAATGGAATCTCGACCTTTCCGCGGCCCTGATCGTACCGCTTCAGGTATGCGAGGTCGCGGTCCGGAATGGCGTTGCGGAAGCGATCGAGCGCGTCCACGGCGCAAATTGGCCCTGGAATAACGGCTTCATCCGAAGCCTGCCTCGCCCCAAAGGCCGGTTCCGCTACAACCCCGCAATCGACCTGCAAACCTGCGCAGCCAGCCTGCCTACGACGGGCAAAGTCATCGCCGAACTCAAATTCGCGTTCTGGGAAACCCTCTTCACCGCAGGGCAGGACAGTCGCATATGGAACGCGCATTTCCGCGCTTGCTTTCCAGGTGCGCCGCCGGCTCAAACCATCGCGCAGTGCCGTGCGACAGCACATGCGGATCTGCGTATCATCCGGCTGCTGCGCAACCGGATCGCGCATCATGAGCCAGTGTTCACGCGGAACATCGACGACGATTATCAGCGGATACATGACATGATCGCCTGGCGAAGCCAGATCGCCGCCGCCTGGATGGATGGAAAGCAATCGGTCCTTGCTCTCCTGGCAACCAAGCCATGAGCGGCAAATTCTCTACCTTCGTCATCAAGGCACTGGTCGACACGATCACCGGCGGCGCGGGCAACGACAATAGCCCGGCAATCGGCATTTATCGCTCGGGCCCGAAGATCGAACAATTCTTCCTCGATTGCGGCCTCGACATGCGTATTGGGTCGAGTTCGCGCGTGCCGGCGACGACGGATTTCCTGCGCCAGACCTCCAATCACCATGACGGCCAAGGCGACATCTACATCACCCGGATCATCGAGAAAGTCTGCGATCCGCGCGAATATCTGACCGAGCCCGACAAGGCGAACGCGGTTCGCGAGCATCTCAACAAGGCGCTCGCCGCGGATAAGCTGGCGGTGGTGATCGTCGGCGGCAAGGCGGTGCTGACCAGACGCCAGAGCTCCGGGACGATCGTCGAGCCTTTCATCCAGAAGGTGGCGACACTCGACTTCGACACGGTGCAGATGGAGATCGCGCGCGCCCTCCCCAACCTTCAGGACGACCCGGAAGATGCGGTGACGGCCGCCTGTTCGCTCATCGAGGCGGTCTGCCGCTCCATCCTCATCGAGCTCGGACTGCCCCTGCCGGCCCGCAAGGACATCGATGGCCTCATCCGCGCCGTTCAGGAGCCGTTGAACTTGTCGCCGGGCCGCACCGATCTACCCGCTGAAATAGAGGGCGACATCCGCCAGATTCTGAGCGGCCTGACGTCGGTCGCGAAAGGCATCGGTGCGTTGCGAACGCATGGTGGTGACGCCCATGGGCGTGAAAAGGGCTTCAGGCGGATCGATCCACGCATCGCTCGCCTCGCGATCAACGCCGCCAGTTCGCTGGCGTTGTTCCTGATCGAGACCTGGGAGCGCCAGGAGAAGCGCGCGCTCCCACAGCACGGGCAGGACATCTAACCCGCGGCGCGCGCTGCCGCTGCCCGGCGCTGCCCGTGCGGCCCGCGGACATAGGGTTGCCGCCGATTTTCACTGGTGGCCATGCTCGGGTGAAGCGCGGCCCGGACCGCATCCGTCACGGTGTACACCGCATGACGCTGGGCACCCCGGTTTTCGTGATCCACGAAGAAGCCCTGATAGTGGCGCGTGATGAGCCCTGCCCTCACCAACTCCGATACCGCTCGACTGATCGCCGTCATGCCGGTTTCGCGGATGCGCTCGTTGACTTCCGCCTCGACCAGGCGATCGGCCTCGGCCGCGTCGCCCGGCAGATTTCCTTTGCCAACTAGCGCGGCCCGCACCTTATCCGCGGTCGCGCGGCGCTGATGATGGCGCGCCCCGCTTGGCGCGATTGTTGCGGCCAGCCATTCGCGGATCGGCACGAGTGCCTCGCCTTCCCGAACGAGCGGCCCCGCCTGTCCGTTTGCCCGGGCAACCCGCGCAATGAGGTCAAGCACCATGAAGGTATAGCGCGGCCGCGCGGAATGCTCCGCGATGGTGCGAACGACGTCGGGCATGCCCGTCTTCCGCTGAGGGGCCGCCGCCGTGAAGAGGTCCTGCTGGATCATGGAACGAATCAAGCACAAAGTTGGACTCTTGTGAATCCCCCAAATGCTCATGGAAACGCCGATCGGCGCTTTTGCCATCCGTGTCACTTCACCCGAGCCCATTATCTTCTTGTCGTCACGCCATGCTAGACCTGCTGCATGAGCACTAATGAATCAAATCTCGACATTGTCGGGGAGCAATCTCAGCCGGACGGCAGCTCATTCGGCCGAGGAGGAACGATCGCGTCCCGCCGATCCCACTACAGGCTTGGCAACCGTCTGCTGTCGGAGCTTCCTCGCGCGAGTTGCGGGCGGCGCCTTGCTGGGCTGGATCATCGACAGCTTCGCCGGGAGGTTCCCGGGGGCCTGCTTATCCTGATGGCCATCGGCATTGTCGTGGCCTTCATGAACATCATACGCATCTTGAACCGCAAGCGACGATCGCAATGTTTGCCATCTACGTCACTTTACCCGGCGCGAGGTAAAGTGACACAGTTGGCACTAGAGCCCGCCAAGCCATCGGGATTGTTCAGCTCCGTTGGCGCCGGGTTCTGGGCCTCAGGAGTACGAACCGCTGAGATGCGCGGATAGGGCCAAGCAGACTGAGATATGGATATCGACAACCTCCGCCGCACCGATGTCCGGCTCCACGGGCTGCATCGCGCCGATATACCCTACACGCTCTACTATGACGAGACGAACAACATCCGCCGTTTGCATGTCACGGCCGATGGCCTGAATGTCGATAAGCCGGGATGCTTCGTTCTCGCCGGCATCGCTCATCAGGGTGCCTGCAGGCCGATCGACATCGCCCCTCTGCGCATCGCTCTCAAACTGCAGCCGACTACCAAGGAGATGAAGCTCGCACACATCGGCAAGGGCGATTTCCTCGACCTGCTGGGCTTCCGGCGTCTAGGCATCCTTCTCGACTGGATCGCTGAAAACGACCTATTCCTCCACTACCAGTGCCTGGACATGATCTACTGGTCGCTGGTCGACATTGTCGACGCCGCGCTTATGGCGGCCGAGCGTGAAGAGCTACTGCTGGTTGCGCCGGCTCTCAAGGACATGCTCAACATCGCGCTTCGCCGGGACATTGAGGCAACCACCGATCTCTTCCGCTTCTTCAACTATCCAGCGCTCGATCCGCGCGATGGTCCGCAATTCTACCATGTTCTGCTGCAGATGGTTCGAGAGGAAGCAGACCAGCTCCATCCCCTCTATGGGGGTCTCCTTGCCCAGGTGCTCGAGGACGCCATTCAGCGCGAGAGCTTCCCATTCATCGAAGGCAGCGATGAGGATCGGCATATCCTCATCGAGGGTTTCGACATCTTCTTCCGGCACAGGATCGCACTGCTGCGCAACTCGACGCATGTGCTCGACCTCGAGGAGGTCGTCCGCCGCCAGTTCATGGCCGATCCCCTGATGCGGGACCGCGTGCCGGTCGACAGTTTCCGGTTCGTGGACTCGCAGGAGGAGCCGTTGATCCAGGTCTGCGATGTCGTCGCCGGACTTCTGGGCAAATTCTTCTCCTATGTGGTCGGCACCGACTTGGATACCGTTCGTGCCGATCACGCGGCGCTCAGCGAACCGCAGCGCGACAACCTAGCGAAGCTGGCGCGTCTCATCGATCAGGCCGCGGAAGAGAATGAGGCATTCGCCCATCGTGTCATGAGCCTGTCGGACACTTATAAGGCCGACATTTTCATGCAGATCTAGCACGCCGATGGCGCGGGCCGGTTCAGGCGGTTATGCAGTGAGCGATTTCCACTGCCATGAAGGACCGTTCGAATGAATAATAGTGAGCTCGCCGAGACCCTCGCCAGCCAGACGGGCACGACCAAGGCGGATGCCCGCAAGGCGGTCGACCTTGTCTTCGCGGCGATCGCGGAGGCTGCCGCCAAGGGCGAGGAAGTGAGCCTCAACGGGTTCGGGAAGTTCAAGGTGAAGGACGCGCCCGCGCGCGAAGGCCGCAACCCGGCCAATGGCGAAACCATCCAGATCGCTGCTTCCCGGAAGCTCACCTTCACCGTGGCGAAGGCGGTCAAGGACAAGCTCAACGGCTAATTCGCGGCCGGCGCCTCGCTCCGATGGAGTCGAGGCGCCCCCTTCCCTACGACATCGAACCGAAGTTCGCGGCATAATAGTCGATGAACTCCGAGGCCTGGGTGCCCGAACGGAAACGATGCTGTTCTTCGAAGTCGATCGAGGGCAGCAGATGAATGAACTGGTCCTCGGCATAGAGCGAGAGGACTGCAAGCGGATCGGGTCCGCCCTTGCGCAGACCCGCCCGCATATTTCCCGCCTCGATGGCCGCCCCGATCAGGATGTCTGCGATCTGCACCGCCGGGCTGGTCTTCGAGTCCACCTGGGTCACTTCCGCCAGCTTCAGCGGAAACTTCATCCGTGCAATCTCGGACTGGCGAAACTCGATCTCATCCTCGTGCTCGATCAGCTTCTGGATCAGCCCGTGATAGGTGAGCAGGTTCTTCGACTGATCGTGTTCCATGCGGTAGGGCCCATCGGTCATCTCTTCCATCCGGGTGATCAGCGCCTGCAAGACCACCATCGCAGCATCCGTACTGACGCCAGGGGTCGCGATCGCCGCAAGGCACGCCCTCGACCCTGTTGCGAGCGGCCCGAGCACTTCGTCGAGCGCCTGCCAGTTCATCGCGCGCGCCGCGGCGACAAGGGCTTTCAAGCCGGTCGGGCTCTTTTCCTTCATGGCTCGCTGGAAAGCTGCCATCAGGCGCCTGTAGGAGCCGGCACCGAACAAGGTCGGCCCGACGCTATGGAGAAGCGAGGCCATCGCATAGTTGCGGCCATCGGCATAAAGGTCGAGATTCCGCTCGTAGTAGAAAGGCTCGACCGCATAATCGACGAACATGAGGGCGAGCAGAAAACGCTTGTCGCACACGTAGGTCGTGCATTTGTGCGCGCTCAGCGCATCGCGCATGAGCCCGATCAGACGCGGATGGTTTGCCGGGCGGCGTGCGAGCGCGCGATATTTGAGCTCGGCCGCCTGAAGGGTCGGAAAATGATCACGGATCAGTCGAGCAGCGTCATCGTCGCTGATGGCAATCGCGCTCGCGCCCTGGAGGCGCTGGTCGGCATTCAGCAGGTCGAAACCCGTATAGCCGCTCTCGTCGATCCTAAAGCAGTCCATGAGGACCATCTTCGGATCGGGATGTCTCCCGTCAAGATGTCGAGACGGATAATCGCCAGTCAGTCGGTCAGCAGACCACACAATCGGCCGATGGCCGCGACCGCCGCCTCGTAGTCGGGGACCTGCGCCTCGCCGGCGAAGGCCATTCCGCCAACGAAGCGCGCATATTCCTCGGCGTAGACCGGATCGTCCGCGAGCCTGGCGCGCATGGCGGCAAGCCGGGCCACTGGACCGAGCTCCGCGACGCCGCCCTGCCCGCGTGCGCTGTCTTCCACCAGCACGGTCCGCAGCAACTCGGCAAAATCGTCATAGCCCATAGCCAGCGGCTCGAGCGCGGCCAGGTCGTGCAAGTGGCGGACGATTGCTGGATCATCATTGGGATGCGTCCGATCGCGCAGTAGCATCCGCCAGGAGAATGCGCTCAGCTTGTCCGCCGCTGTTTCGACCGGGTCCACGCAAGCGATTGCTGGCACCTCGGGACCGGACCTCGACGCCTGCCCCACAAAGGACGACAGCGCGCGCTGCTGGACCGGGAGCCTGGGAGGCTTCGCTGAGATCTGCGCAAGAATATGGGGACGAAGGGAATTATGCGGTGCGAGCATGCTGGGGTAGTTCATCTCCAGCTCGATGAACCGATACTCATCGCGCGAAATGCATGACGTGACCGTGAAGCCGAGATCATGCCAGCCAGCGACCACGCTCTCGCGAAAGGTTTTCAGCGCGTTTTTCCGCTGGTTACGGGACAGGTCGAGGAAACCCTCTGCGAGGCTGAGCTTGAAGTCGATGTCCTCGGAGAATCTGCGGATGAGGTCATAACCCTTGAGCAGCGATGTGCCGCCAGAGAAGACCAGCACGAAATTGTCGGTCGCCATTTCACTCAGGCGCCCGATCGCCTGGATGACGTACCAGTCCTTTTCGACAAAGGCTTCATCGACCGCCAGCGCACCCGCGACCCGGCCTAGCCGGTCTTCATCGGGTGCGTTCGAGAATGACATAATTGCCGTCATATCCGATCCGGCGGCGAACCCGATCCTTGACCGTAACGATGCGGCCCGTCGGCACCTGCGTCGAGCGGCCGCCGTTATAGGCCTGCTCGAAGCTTGACGAGGATACCTTCTTGCCGAGCCGGCCCAATGCCTCCGTAGCGAGGCGCTTGATGCCAACGACCGGTGCCGGCTTGCCCGTGAACGGCGAAGGTTCCGCCTTCGCATAGAGTCCGTACCCGATCTGGACGAGTTTGCCGTCCCTGGCCTTTTGCCGAAGGGCCCTGCCCACCGCATCATAGCTTCCGAGGTCAGCGAAATCGCCGCGCAGGAAGACGTTGCGCTTTGAGCGGCGCACCTTCTTCTCGATCGCATCCGCGATCGTGCCCAGCGACGAACCACGCGCAGGTCCGCTCGCCTTGCGATATCGCCCACGTCCGACCCGCACGACCTGTTTGTCCGCGACCAGTTGACGCAGAGCCCTGCCAACGGAATCATAGTCGGCATCGAGCGCGAAATCCGCGCGGCTCAATGTCTCGCCCCCTTCCAGGCGCTTTACAATCTGCGTTACAATCGGCTGCATTGCGATAACCAAAATACGACCTTTACGGCATAGCATATACGGTTCTCTCCTCGATACTGCAAGGGTCGCCGACAAGGGCTGCAATCCTGAACGGGATGAAGCGCGGAACGGAAGGTGATGGCCGAGCAAGACAGGAACTGCCAGGAGGTTGGGCAGATCCTCGCCGTCCTGTGTCCGCCGTCAGCACCAATGGCACAGATTTGAGGTTGTGATTTAAGGAGGATCTGGGCTTCGTCGTAGTGACGAAGGAACGAAGATGAAGCCCAGATCCTCCAATGTAAAATCGCCCGCCAAGGC
>JBHSCB010000059.1:0-7178 GCA_042650965.1 Novosphingobium lubricantis
TTGCGACGATTGTCCAAAACATGTGCCGTTGGCCGGTGACATACACGCTTTTGGACCGCTTATCATTCATCACGATATCATAGCTGGCGTGGCCGCAACCGTGAAACGAATTTGTCCACGCCGCCTAAGCTCGCCACTTGCCCTCCGAGCATAATTACCGGCGAGAGTGTTGTTGCATGTTCCGCGGCCGATCTCAATCACGGTCATCAGCAGATCGTCTCTGGGGCAACCTGCCTCCATGCACCTGACATAGGAACGACCGTAACCTACCAAACCTGCTCATTGGAAGACGTCGGCTAAAGAAAGCTCTCACCGGCATGGTTGTCGAACAGAGCAGCATCACGAACATATCCGAGCAGCACCTCAACCTTCCTCTGCCGCGATACCTCCTGCATCTTCGGCAAGGAGGCCCCTGCCTTGGCCGCCTCGGTAAGAAACCCTGACCGCAGGGAGTGAGCGCCGACCGCCACAGGATCGAGCCCAACCTTTTCGGCGTAGCGCTGGATCAGCCGAGCAACCGAGCGATCTGACATGGGCTCCTTCCTCATCAAGCCCTGAGCATCGGTTCGATAGAAAAGGGGACCTGCCTCCCCTCCCCTTACGCTCAGCCATTCGTTGAGGCGTGGACCGGGCTTGAGAACCTTGCCCGAGGGCACCGCTATGACTTGCCCTGCCCCCTCCTGGTCGGTCTTAGAATGCCGGATCGTCAGCTTGAGCCCCTCGCGCACCAGCTCGAGGTCGGCCAACTGCAGCGCGACCAGTTCGGAACGCCGCAGCGCCGCCGCCAGCCCAAGAGCCATGACCGCCCGGTCGCGGATCGCACGCGGGCTTTGCCCTTCGGCAGCTGCAATCATCCGCGCCAGATCAGCTGCCAGAATTGCGCTCTTCTTGCGCGTCGGCCGTGCGCGCTGCTCGCGCCGGATCCCGGCAAGTGTGTCGCCAATGACATCACGCGGATCGCGATGCTGGGGTGCGACCTGCCCTGCCTGCCTGTGGTGCCAGGCGATGGCTGCAAGGTGCCGCCCGATGGTGCTGTCCGCCCTCCCCGCCTGCGCCAGCGAGGCAAGGTATGTGGCCACGGCCTCCGGCATAGCCGGCATAGGCTCAAGATCGCGCGTCCAGCACCATTCTTCGAACTGCCGCCAGTCGCTGTCATAGGCCCGGACAGTGTTGGCAGCCTTGGAGCGCGCCCGGTATGAGCGTGCCGCTTCGATCTCCGCCGCGAGCTGCGGCGGGATCGCAGTCCCAAAGGGCGCGAGCGCAGCGTCAACTGAGACCCCCAAAGCCCTGCTGCTGTCATCATCCAAGGCGACACTCCTCCAGCTTCACTGCAGCTGCTGTGCCCTACCCTGCTTTCGGGCCGGGGCGACATCGCAGCGAATTTCGCCTGCTTTATATAGGCCCAGTCGGCCCGAAGCTGCGATTTTGGCCAGGTTGAAGAACGAACACTGAACGCTTGATTGATTCTACCAGGACCGTTGCTGACCACCGACCTCGTAGATATCGGCTTCCATGGAGCAATTGTAGCTCTCTGCGATGTTGAACATCTCGGAGAGGAGGCTTTGGATTTCCTCATCAAGGGAAATGCCATCCGGATCGGGGTCATAGGCGACGGTCAGTTTGTAATCACAATTGCCGTTTTTTACCATGGCGTAGTCGCGTTCCAGCATCGCCTCAATCCGCTCCCGAGCGGGTTTTCTACCTCTTCCACGCTTGTTGAAGTTCTCGATAATCAGATGCAGGGCGATGCTGGCAGTGGGCGGCTTTTCCGGCAGTTTGGTCTTTGACGGAATAATGTCGAGCGCCCGATAGACGGTCATTCGTGAGACCTTCAGGTCGCGGGCAACGCGGGCCTTGCTGGCGCCGGCGGCAAGGCGACGGCGGATTTCATCGTCATCGACGTTCTTCTTCCGGCCTTTGTAAACGCCTTCGGCGCGCGCCGCTTCGATCCCGGCGCGCTGACGATCCTTGATGAACTTCAGCTCCATATCGGCGACCATGCCGAGTATGGTGATGACCATTCGCCCCATGTCGCCCGCCGTCGTCACCTCTGGCTCAAGGATGCGCAGCGAAGCTCCCTTTTCATCAAGCTCATGCACCAGGTTCAGGACATCGCGCGTGGAGCGGCCGAGCCGGTCGAGCCGCAGCACGACCAGCTCGTCGCCGGTGTGCATAAACTGCATGATCGTTTCCAGTTCCGTGCGCCCGCTCCGCGAGGCCCCCGATCCGGTCTCGGAACGGATAATTTCGCAACCTGCATTCTTGAGGCGGCCAATCTGGATATCCAGATCCTGGTCCGTGGTGCTGACGCGGGCATATCCGATACGAGCCAAGTGCAAAATCCGTCACATTAGGGTGGCTCTTGCAGTGTATCGTCACATTGAGCGCAAACCCACCCTTTTGTGACAGACGAATGGTGTCACTCGGCCCTATCACTCTGGGGTGTACCCAAATGTTATAGGCCGATCAGCCGCCTCACGCTGCAAGCCGTCCAAAATCAATCCGGTCGTTCAGGTCGAGGTCGAAGCGGCCATAAGGGTTCACATGACTGTAGATCAACGGCGTGAGACCACGATAATCTTCCGGCGTCATCCGCCCCGCCCACTTCGGCTCAACCAGTACGGTCTGAAGCATGCGGGTGTTCACATACACCAGCGACGCTTGCAGGAGGTGTAGCGCCAGAACGGAGATTTCCTGCTCATGGATGCGGTTGGTGGCGATCTCGCCGCCCTTGCCGAAGAACACGAAACCATTAGCGCCGTTCCAGTTCTCAACCACATTCAGCCCTTCGTGGATCTCGCGGCGGAATGCCTCCTGACGCAAATACCGGCATAGGAAGATTGTTTTGACCGCGCGGCCGAGTTCACTCAGCGCCTTGTAGGTCGGGTGCATCACTTCGGCTCTGGCAAACCGGAGCAGGATCGCTTCCGGATCGGCGGTGCGCGATTGCATGGCAGCGGCATATTTGACCATTTCGTCATATTGTTGCTCGATCTCGTCCCAGTCGATCGGGCTGGAGAGGATCGGCAGTAAATTGGAAAGCCGCGTGCGCATGCCGGCTTGGGGAAGGGCCAGTTTCTGGCGTGCCACTGCTTTCAGCCGCGGGGCAAGCTCAAATCCAAGGAGTCGGCAGAACGCAAAGCCGACTGCGCTCTGGCCGTGGCTATCGACGTACTGGCGCTGGATTTCCATGTCGGTGCAATGGCGTAGCACGCCTTCGATCATGGAGGCGACCTCCGAGGAAGAGCACCGCTTGAGCTGGGAATAAACGCAGGTCGCGCGCTTCTCCACATGCCAGTAGATCATGACGCCACGGCCGCCATAGCGGGCGTGCCATTCCGTCATCAGGTTGCGGTCCCACGCGCCGAACTTCGTTGAATCGGACGCGCATGCCGTGCCCGCATCTCCCCATACTGCGGCATTGCGGATTGCCAGTGTCGCGTTTGCTACCCGCGCGCACGCCTCCCTCAGCGCTGGCGCGTGGATGAAACGGCGATGGACATGCAGCAATTCCTCGTAACTGACATCGGGTGTTGCGCCAGCGACCCGCTTGAGCCCGGCGTTCGTGCCCAAGCCATAGAGACACAGCAAAAGACGCTGAGCCAAGGCTGCTTTCGACAGGGTAACCCGCGAGGCCGACGTTTCGAAAGCATCCATCAATCCCGTGTCCAGAGCAGCCTCTTTCAACACGTCCAGCAGTCCGGTCATCGGCCAGCGCTGACCGATCTCGCTTTTGATCGAAGCGAGACCCTTCGGTTCGGGCAAGGGCTTGAACGGTGTAATCGATATCCGGTTGTCGCCGCGCCACAGGAGCCGGACCTTGTCGTTTTGTGGAATATTGGCATTGAGGAGCAACAGTTCCCGTTCAAGCTCCTCCCGGATCGAGGCGCAAAACGCCTGCGCATCTGGCGTCAGGCTGAGGCCGGAATAGTACGCCTCTCGCCTGATCTCGAAGTTCTTGGGAAGATCGTCATCGGGATTGCGATAGCGATCCGCCCCGACCACCCAGATTTCTTTGGAGCGGATGCGGTCGCGCAGTTGCGTCAGGACGCAAAGCTCATAGCTGATCCGGTTTACCCGCCCATCGTCATCAATGACGGAACTGCGCCATCGCGCTGGAATCACCTCATCGATCGGAACATCCTGCAATGGCACGAAGCGGCATCCGCCATCCACCTTGCTCCTGATCCAGTCGAGGGCCGCCAGGACCGGCCGCCACACCGCGTTGTTCGACCGGAACTCAAGTACGGAAAGCAGGCTTGGCAGCATGCGCCGGTAATGATTGGCCCAGGAACCACGCATCACCTTGTAGATGCGCCGGTCCAGAGCGCCCTTCGCATGGCTCTCCTTGACGATCGCCGCCAGCTTGGCCTTACCGGCGATCGGGAAAATGACATCGCAGATGCGCCCCGATGGTTCATTGATCGAGGCGCTGGCGATCTCGACCAGCAGGCGCTCCTTTCCATAGACCCGCTCGATGTCTTTCGCGATATCGCCCACCACCTTGCGTTTCGAGCGCGTTCCGATCTTGTGAACGGTTTCGATCAGCAGGTCGATCATCGCGTCAGTGAGTTGCGCCTCCCGCGACATTAGATAAATCGCATAAAGGCCGAGCTGTCGCGCCGGCGCATGCCGGCGCATCTCCGAGGCCTTTTCACCGGCAACGCGGCGAACAATCTGATCGACCCATGGCTTGCCCGTAGCCGTCAGGAGATCATGGGGAAGATCAAGTCTCTGGATAAAGGCGAGTTTCTCGGTCACGTCGAGAATGTTGTCGAGCGTTGCCTGTCCGGCGTCACCCTTCATCCTGTTGAATCCGGTCGAGCTGTCCGGATCGGCAAGCGAGGCTTCCAATAACGCCACCGCATCTGACGAAAGCCGATCACTGGCTCCGATCAGCCAGGTGTCCAGATAATCTTGCCGTTGTGAGCGAACGACACGTTCAAGCTCCTTGCGCGACGGCCCATAAATACGCCGGTCCCGGCACCACAGGAAAACATGCTCAAGCATGGCATTGATCGACTGGCCGCCCGGGCACAGCTCGCCAGCAATCCATTCCGTCAATTGCGCGCGATCCACCCGCTTCATGCGGTGATATCCAAGATGGATCAGGATCTCCGCACAATGCCGTCGTGCTGTCCGACTGGAAAAGTCATAACCGGCTATCTCGCCAGCCTCGACACCGAGTTGCTCGGCCAGATACGAGAGGCCATCGGTAGGGATTGAGCCGGGATCGATCGCGAAAAACCCCAGGGAAGCGAAGAATTTCAGCTGCGCGGCGAGGCCAAGGCGCGTCAGGGCCGGCTTCGAATTTACAAAATCAATATCGGCAAAGCTCAGGCTCCATCGTCCGATCAAATCCCCGCCCGGAATACTCCGATCCATCAACCCACTCCCTATGATGGAGCGAACTGTCCTCTTCTATGATTTCCATCGTCAATACCGAATGCCACGTTCCCAAAACGTTCTCCGACTTGGCCAAAATCGCAGCTTGGGGCCGACTGGGCCTACGAGGAGGACGGCCTGTTTTGGGTGTTCGCCGGTGGCCGTCGCTATCGCGGTCTAAAAGAACTGGCGAAGCGCAAGACGATCAAAAACAGCGATGGTTTCCCCGTAGAAGTTCGGACCAAGGAAGAAGCGATCGAGCTTTCGCTTGCCGAGAACTTTCAGCGCGAGGACATGCACCCCGCCGACAGCATCCGGGCTTTTGCCGCCCTTCGCGATACCGGCATGGACGCGGACGAGATCGCGGCGCGCTTCGGTCAGGCGGTCAGCTTCGTCTATAAGATGCTTCGCCTTTCCGCGCTCAATCCTGCCCTGATCGACATTCTCGCCAAGGATCAGTTGACCCTTGAGGCGGCCAAGGCCCTCACCCTCACCGACGATCAGGCACAGCAGCTAAAGGTGTTCAAGGCCTCGAACGGCCACGCCCACACGATCCGGCGGATGCTGACCACGGAGAAGGTGACGACCGAGAGCGGGGCATTCCTGTTCGTCGGGCGCGAAGCCTACGAGGCGAAGGGCGGCACGATCACCGTTGACCTGTTTTCGCAGGGCGACGAGGGCTTTGCCGATCAGCCCGAGATTTTGCAGGAGTTGGCGGAAGAGAAGCTAGACGCCTTTGCAGACGAGTATCGCGCAGCCGGTTGGTTCGAGGTAAGCGCCACTCTAGACCAGCCTTACGACCTCTACACCAAGGGGTATCTCTACCAGAGCCAGCGCGAACCGACCGAGGCGGAAGCCGCCCGCATGGCGGAAATCGATGCCGAGATCGAGACGATTGCCGAGGCCGAGGACAGCGAGCGCATCGAGCCGCTTAGCGACGAGCGGGACGCGATCACTGCCGCGCGGCGCATCTACACGCCCGAGCAGAAGGCTATCGGCGGTGTGGCGCTGTGGGTTTCGCGCGACGGCTCGCTAGGGCAGCGCGTCTATCGGGCGAAGGCCGAGCCGAGGGCGAAGGGATCGGGCATCGACGGCCCCGCCCCGCTCTATGGCAACAGCCTCTTTGCGGACATCACCCGGATCAAGACGCAGATCGTGCAGGAGGCCGTTGCCAGCAACCCGACGCTGGCGCTGGACGTGCTGCTAGACAGCCTTGCGGGGCAGTTGTTGCATGGGGGTCGCAGCTACCAGATGGCGCTTGAGGTTCAGGCGAAGGCCGTCCCCACGGACGTTCCCGACGAGCTTATGGCGACCAGCGATGTTCGGCCCGTTGAGGAAACAATGGCAACCCGCTTCGCATCGCTCCCCATCGAGGGCCGCTTTGACGCGATCCGCAGCATGGACGGCGACGACAAGATGGCGTTGCTTGCCGGTCTGGTGGCGATGATGGTGGACGGCACCGTTTTTACGGGCGGTTCCCCCGGCGAGCGGCATCACCATTTCGAGCAGATTGCGAAGGCCGCAGAAGTGGATGTTCCCTCGCGCTGGACCGCTCCCATTGCGGTCTTCGACCGGATGAAGCGCCCGGCCCTTATCACCCTTCTCCGCGAACAGGTTGGCGATGCCAGCGTCAACAATTGCGCGACGATCAAGAAGAAAGCCGATCTAGAGCGGTTTTCGACCGCTTTGAGTCGGCATGGGATTCCCGTCGGCTGAGATTTCTGATTCAGAATCCATGCTGGTGAAGGAGGCCGGCATGGATGGGTCACGGTCTTTCGATGGATTTGCGGGTC
>JBHSCB010000060.1:0-6574 GCA_042650965.1 Novosphingobium lubricantis
AAGATCGCCGGCATCAATCCGCACGCATGGATGACCGACACGCTCACCAAGCTCGCCAACGGTCATCCCGCCAACAGCGTCGGCGAACTCATGCCCTGGATCGCTGTGGCCTGAGAGCATCGGTTACAGAAGGCCGGCGATATCGTCGGCAAGATCATCAATGCTTCGTCACAGGCGGGACAGGTTGGCAATCCCGATCTGGCGGTTTACGGCGCGACCAAGTTCGCGATCCGCGGCATCACCCAGACAGCAGCCAAGGATCTCGCACCCCTTGGCATCACCAGCAATGCCTATTGTCCCGGTATCGTGCGCACGCCCATGATGGAGGGCATTGCTCAGAAGGTCGCTGATGAAAATGGCCAGACCCTTGAATGGGGCCTGCAGCAATGGGCGAAGAACGTAACGCTCGGGCGCATCTCTGAGCCGGAAGACGTGGCAGCCTGCGTATCCTTCCTTGCTGGCCCGGACTCGGATTACATGACAGGGCAAGCCCTGATTATCGACGGCGGCATGGTCTTTAACTGAGGCAGAGGTTCGAAGACGATCCTGTTTCGGCAGGCTCGTCTTGGTGCAGCTGTCAGATGCTGGGAGGCATGCGATGCATGCAATGGTCCTGAATGCGGTCGGTCAGCCGCTCGTGTGGACCGAACTTCCGGATAGAAGGCGTCACCTCAAGGTTTGTGCGCCAGACAACTACAAGGGTTCCTGGGGCGCGCCTTCATGCATGGCGGCCTCAACCATCTGGCATTTTGAAGGGGGAAACATGATTTTGGCGTTTAGGGTGGCAATGGCCACAGCACTGGCGATGCCGATCGCGGTCGCCGCCCAGCCTGCATCGCGCTTCGCGGATACGAAGGCCGTGGAGGCAGTACTGTCGCAGTACAAGGCGGCGATTGAAAAGCTCGATGCGAAAGGAACAGAGCGACTCTTCGCGGCCGACTCCCAGATATTCGAAACGGGTGGCTCGGAGGGAACCTAGGGGGCCGGTGAGAGGATGGTCGAAAACGTACGCTAAGGGTCCCGGCCTTGCTGGTGGAGCCGGAGCGGCCTGAACCGTTCACGGGGTTTGTCGATCTCGCCCCAAAGATAGTCGCCGGTCAGGCCGACATGCTCCCAGCCCAGCGGGGCGACGTGGGCGAGCAGTTCGTCGGGCACGTCGACGCCGCTGCCGCGCAGATGACGGACGGCGCGGTCGAGATAGACGGTATTCCAGAGCGTCACGGCCGCGGTGGCGAGGGTCAGGCCGGATGCACGATGGCGCTGGTTCTCGAAGGTGCGGTCGCGCAGTTCGCCGAGCCGGTTGAAGAAGATGGCGCGGGCGAGCGCGTTGCGGGCCTCGCCCTTGTTGAGGATGCTGCCGGTGCGGCGCCGCTGGTCGGGATCGTCGAACCAGTCGAGCATGAACAGTGTGCGCTCGATCCGTCCAATCTCGCGCAGGGCGCGGGCGACCGGGTTCTGACGCGGGAAACCCGCCAGCTTGCGCAGCATGACCGAGGCGCTGACGGTGCCGGCACGGATCGAGGCGGCAAGGCGCAGGGTTTCGTCCCAGTTCTCCTCGATCGCGCGGAGGTTGACCGGCCCGGCGACGAGCGGGCGCAGCGTCGGCCACGGGTCGAGCGGCGACAGGCCATACAGCCGGCGCTCGTTGAGGTCGCGGATGCGCGGTGCGAAGCGGAGGGCATAGCGTGGATGGTACGCTAAACAACGCTAAGGGCGAACAATCAGCGAACGCTTAGGCGGCGCGGCTATCCGGCGGCAGATTGAGGGCCTTGCGGCCAGCGGAAGCGGCTGCTCGATCCCAGAGGAAATCGCCCGAGAAAGCAATATGCTCCCAACCTACTGGGGACGTATGGGCGAGTAGATCATCAGGCACCGCGACCGATGTTGATCGTAGATGCTGGGCGGCGGCATCCATGTAGATCGTGTTCCAATAGACGATCGCGGCGACGAGCAGATTGAGGCCTGATGCCCGATATTGCTGCGCCTCGTGGCTGCGGTCGATGATGCGGCCCTGGCGGAATGTGTAGATCGCCTGCGTCAGGGCATGGCGCTGCTCGCTGTTGTTGAGACCGGCATGGCATCGCCGGCGCAGATCGGGATTTTCTAGCCAGTCCAGCATGAACAGCGTCCGCTCGATCTTGCCGATTTCCTGTAGCGCGACATCGAGCTGGTTCTGCCGTTCGTAGGCAGCGAGCTTTCGCAGCATGACCGATGGCGCGACATGGCCGGCCTTGATCGACCCTACGAGGCGCAGCACGTCTTCCCATTGCTCACCGATGATGTCGGTGCGGATACGCTTGCCCAACAGCGGGGTGATGGACGGATAGGCCGTGACCGGCGCGATCGGCGCGAGCCGCCTGTCGGGGAAGTCGCGCAGGCGCGGGCAGAAGCGAAATCCCAGCATCGCGCACAGGGCGAAGACATGATCGGTCGCCCCGCCGGTGTCGGTGTAATGCTCGACGATCCTGAGATCGGTGCCGTGGCTGGTGAGGCCGTCGAGGACATAGGGCGCCTCATGCGTCGCGGCCGAGATCACTTTGACGTGGTAGGGCGCGCGCTGATCAGAATTATGGGTGTAGAAGCTGAAGCCATGATCGACGCCATAGCGGGCGTTGATATCGCCGCCCGACGCGCCGCGCTTCGCGGCCCTGAAGAACTGGCCATCGGAACTGGACGTGGTGCCGTCGCCCCATACTCGTGAGAATGGCAGGCGGTGGTGCGCGTTGATGAGGAGGGCCAGCGCCGCGCGGTAGCTGTCGTCGCGGATATAGGCGTCATGGGTCCAGAGGAGCTGATCGCGCGTGACGCCCTGACTCGCCGCCGCCATGCGCGACAGGCCGAGATTGGTCGCATCGGCGAGGATCGTGGCGAGCAGCGCGTTTTCATTGGGACACGGCTCGCCGGTACGCAGGTTGGTGAACGCCGCAAGAAAGCCGGTTTCCTGCGCCACCTCATGCAGTAGCTCGGTGATGCGGATGCGTGGCATCATGGCATCGAGCCGGTCGGCCAGCGCTTCGGCGTCGGGCGTCGCGATCGTGCGAACGGGGGATATCTGGAGGCGGTCGTCGCGATATCGCACACCCTCCAGAGCGTCGCGCTTCAGGCGCTGGGCAAATTTCTTAAGCCGCCAGTCAAGTTCGCGGCCCCGCTGTTCGAGCCATTCGCCGGCTGTGGGTGGCAGACCGAGAGCCGACACGATCGGCTTCGCCTGGGGTTCGCTGAGCAGGTAGCTGTCGAACCGGCGGTATCCTGCCGATCGCTCCACCCAGACATCCCCGGAACGCAGCTTGTTGCGCAGATGCGCGATCGTCGCGATTTCCCAAAGCCTCCGGTTGATCTTGCCGTCATCGCCCACGACGATTTTCCGCCATTCCTTGCGGAAGGGCATCGGAGCGTCAGCAGGCAGATCGCGCTTGCCCGACCTGTTGAGGTCGCGCAGCATCTCGATGCCGGCGATCGTTTTCGCACTGCCCTTTCCGGCCTTGAACTTGAGCGCCTCAAGCAGGTCGGGGGCGAACTTGCGCAACGTCGCGTAGCGATCAGCCGCGACCGTCAGCGGGTCGAGGCTGGCGGTTTCCGCGATCGTCGCCACTTCCGGCCTGGCTTTGAGAAGGGTGTTCCACCCGACCGATGCGTCCAGGGCTTCTATCGGATCTTCGCCGGTATCGACTGCATCGGTGAGCGCGTCGATCGTCCTGCGAAAGATCAGCATCAGTCGCGCCACGTTCTTCGACGTGGTTGCATAGCTGCGCGCCTGGGCGTTCTTCGCGCGGGTGAAGATGCTGCCAATCAGCTTGTCCGCCATCTCCAGAGCGCTGTCGGTAAGCCGTTCTTCAAGATCGAGCAGGAACGCAACCACCGTGGCGCGACGCCGGGAGGGGATATATCGCTCGATCATATACGCAGGCGACGCACGGCCTTCCCTGACATATTGCCGGAAGCGGTCCTCATGGATGCGACCAGCCAGGTCCGGAGAAATGCCGATCTTCCGCACTTGCCGCAGGCGGTCGAGAATCTGGCGGATGTGATCGGGCTTGGCCGCGATGGGGATTGTCTTGAGCGAAGCGAGCTGGCTCATGCCGCCGGCGTCGTCAAAGAGCTGGTCGAGGGCGTGGACCTGTTCGGTGCTGAGATCGGCGATCAAGGCATAGGCAACCTGCTTGCGGGCACGCGCGCGCCCCGCGCTGCTGGCACGTTCGATAGTGGAGATTGACGGCAGCAGAATCCGGGCCTCGCGAAGGGCGGTGACAACTCCGGTCGCTATCGTCATCCCCTTGTCAGTCGCCCATGCCGTTTTCCTAGCCGCTTCTATCATGAAGGGGATATCAGCGCGGGTCGGCCCCCGCAGTCCCAGGCGCGCGGCCAACTCTCGAGCATGGTCCGTCATCGTCTGATCCCGCGCCGCATAGTTGGCCAGGTCGGTTACGTGGAGACCAAGCTGTTCCGCGGCGAAGGCGGCGAGATCATGGGGTATTGCGCCCCTGTCTTGTATCAACTGCGCCAATGTGATGCCCGGGTGCCGTAAGAGCGCGAGTTGCAGCGCGACGCCCAACTGGTTCCGTCGTTCCCGTCGTGCGCCGATGATCTCGATGTCCGAAGGCTCGAAGGTGTAGAGTCGGGCCAGATGGTCGCGTTCGGTCGGGATGGCGAGGATATGATCGCGTTCGCTCTCGGTCAGGAGTTGATGCTTGCGCTTCGTCATGCCGATTCCCGTCCACAAAAGGTCATCTGGGACTATGGACAGCCATGAGTAAAGAGACATAGTATGTGGACGGATATGGATGGGGCGAAGCCGTCGCCGTTCAGAACGTCCACAAAACGGCCGTTTGGGAGACGCACGGGATGGGCGATATTCTGGGTTATGCCCGCGTCAGCACCGGCGATCAGGACGTGGCTGGACAGACCATGCGTCTGGAGGAGGCCGGCGCGATCAAGGTGTTCACCGACGTCATGTCGGGCAAGAGCATGGAGCGGCCCGGTCTGGCCGAACTGATCGCCTATGCCCGCAAGGGCGACACGCTGGCGGTGGTCCGCCTCGATCGGCTTGGGCGCTCGCTCGCCGAATTGCTCACCACGGTCGAGACGCTACGCGGCCAGGGCATCGCGCTCCTGAGTCTTGAGGAAAAGATCGACACATCGTCGGCCGCCGGCGAACTCATCTTCCATGTGTTCGGGGCCATCGCCCATTTCGAGCGGAGACTGATCTCCGAGCGAACCAGGGATGGGATCGCCGCCGCGCGCGCCAAAGGCAAGTTGCCCGGCCGTCAGCCGCTCGACATGTCCAAGGTACATGCCGCCATCAAACTGGTCGAAGCGAGCATCTCGCCGACAGAAGCAGCACGACAACTCGGCATCGGCCGATCGACCATCTATCGAGAAATGCGCCGCCTCGGCGTGGAAAGGCCCATCTGAATGTCCAGATCGAAATCGGCTCACGATCTTTCCGGCCTGATGAAATATGCGGATCGCGCGCCATGGGATGAGGCATTGGCCGAAATGCTGTCCGCGCATCTCGATCCGGCGAGCGAAGCGACCGGACTCGAGCCTGACGCCATATTCGAGATAATTGGCGATCACTGGCAAGGGCCGCTATGGGGCTGCGCCTTTGAAGATCTGCTTACGCAGGAACTGGAACCCGACGGTCGCAATCTGGTCGATGACTATCTCAAGCGCCGGGGCTGGAACGAAAAGGCGCCGAACAAGGCCTATATGCGCGCGTTACGCGATACGGTCATGTCGCTCTATGAGGTCAGCGAAGTCGTGCCTGGTCAGTCGATGACCTTGCGCGATCTGCTGCGCGACGTTGCTCCGGTGACGGTGCGCGAACACGGTGCAACCCAGACCCTGGTCAACTGGGACAAGATCGCCGCAAGGGTTGTCGACGTGAACGGGCGCCATGGCATTTCCGGAGCGCTGTTGCCGTTCAGCGCTGAGGGCGCCGTGCGAGTGGTCGAGGCATTTTCCCGACTTGCCGACGAAACTCAGGACACTGCGGAATTGGACCCGTCCGATCGGGACGCGCTTCTGGGAGCATCGGGACCGATGTTCACGAACATGTGGCTGCTCGACTGTCTGGGCAAGGCCATGCCCGGCAGCGCGCCGGATATGGTCAACGCCGACGGCGATGACCTGGTGTTCCACCGTATCGTTTTTCCGCTGGCGAAAGGCGTGGTCGGCAAGAGCCTGATCCGAAGGCTGAACGCGGCACAATGGCTGGAACCTGCCAGCGACAGTTTCTGGAACTGGCTGGCACCAGAGACGAAGAACAAGAAGCCGCAAGCGACCAAAGGCAAGCGGGCCTTCGTCACGACCATGGATGACGGCACGCCGGTTTTTGCCAATGTGGAACTGGCAGGGCGCAAGCTGATCGTCGAGGTAAACAGTGCCGCCCGCGCGGAGCGAGCAATTACCCAGATGGGCGAATGGCTTGGTGATTGCGTGAGCGCGTGTCAACGGCGGAGCAAAAGTCGGCCATTCGGCGGCGTAAAACCAGGCCATCGTGTTACATGCCGGGGGGAGTGGCGTGAGGGCGTAGCCCGAGGGCCACTCCCCCCGGCATTGGTGTAATTTTCAG
>JBHSCB010000061.1:0-6511 GCA_042650965.1 Novosphingobium lubricantis
GCGCCGGAGGCCGTTCCATCGCCAGTGTTGCCCTCCGGTTCCGCTTCGCTCCACCTACGGCCAACACTGGCGATGGAGGCGCGAATGCACTAACAATCCACCCGGACCACTCGGTGGGGGCCGGTCATATAGCATATGTGAGATGTAAGATTGTAATTTGATGTTTTATACATCATGAGGTCCAATGATCACGTCACAGCAGATGCGGGCCGCCCGCGCCCTTCTTGGGCTGGACCAGCGCCAGCTAGCCGCCTTGGCCGGCGTGTCGCTGCCGACCATTCAGCGTATGGAAGCGTCCGACGGTCAGGTGCGCAGTGTCGTTGACACGCTGGTCAAGGTGATCAATGCACTCGAAGCGGCGGGCATCGAGATCATCGGCGAGAATGCCCCGAGCAGCGGCGCGGGGCGCGGGGTTCGCTTGAAGGAAAGCGTCACGGGCAAAAGCCCGAAACGTGTCCTGTCGGTCCTGTTCGACCAGATCGAGGAGCCGGCGGGCACTAGTCATGCCGGTTGATGCCCGGCGCTTTGCCTTAACGCCCAAGCTGATCACTGTTTTGCGCGAAGGCTATGGCGTGGACAGGCTGCGCCGCGACGCCGTGGCGGGTCTGACCGTCGCCATCGTCGCGTTGCCGCTTGCCATGGCGCTCGCGATCGCCAGCGGCGCGTCACCCGACAAGGGGCTCGCCACCGCTGTGGTGGCGGGATTTCTCATTTCTGCGCTTGGCGGCTCGCGCGTCCAGGTCGGCGGCCCCACCGGCGCGTTTGTTGTCGTCGTGTTCAACGTCATCGCCCAGCACGGCTATGATGGGCTCGTGCTCGCGACGCTGACGGCCGGGCTTATGCTGATCGCCGCCGGTTACGCGAAGCTCGGCAGTCTGATCCGCTATATCCCGCATCCGGTGATCACCGGTTTTACCGCCGGTATTGCGGTCATCATCGCCTCCAGCCAGGTCAAGGACTTCCTCGGCCTCTCAATCGACAAGCTGCCCGCCGACTTCATTGCCAAGTGGCAAGCCTATTTCTCGGCGCTCGGCTCGGTGCAATGGGAAGCGCTGGTGCTGGGCGTCGCATCGTTTCTGCTGATTCTCGCGCTGCGGCGCTCGGCACCGCGCCTGCCGGGCTTCCTGATCGCGGTGATCGCCGCTTCGTTCGTGGCGACGCTTCTCCAACTTCCGGTCGAAACCATCGGCTCGCGTTTCCCCGACCTGCCTACCGGCCTTCCAGCGCCCTCCTTGCCGGATATATCGTGGGCAAAACTGCAGGCGGTGATGCCGAGCGCTTTCACCATCGCGTTCCTCGCTGGAATTGAAGCACTTCTGTCGGCGGTGGTCGCGGACGGCATGATTGGTTCGCGCCACCGTTCAAACCAGGAACTGGTCGGTCAGGGCGTCGCCAACATGGCCTCCGCCCTGTTCGGCGGCCTGCCCGCTACCGGCGCGCTCGCGCGCACCGCGACCAACATCAAAGCCGGCGCGCTCACCCCCGTGGCCGGCATGCTCCATGCGATCTTTCTGCTGCTGTTCATGCTGCTCGCTTCAGGCCTTATGGCCTATGTGCCGCTGGCCGCGCTCGCTGCGATCCTGTTCGTGGTCGCCTGGGGCATGAGCGAGCACGAGCGTTTCATGCGCTTGCTGCGCATGCCCGGCGGCGACCGCGCGCTGCTCCTGCTGACCTTCGCCCTTACCGTGCTGGTGGACCTGACGGTGGCGATCGGTGTCGGTGTGACGCTGGCCTCGCTACTGTTCATGATGCGCATGAGTCGAACGGTGGCCATCGCGGGCGGCCTTGACGAACTCTCTGGCGACATGGAGGACGAGCGCGAGGACGTCGGCCAGCGGGATGGGCTGCCCAGGGGGGTCGAGGTCTTCCGTATCGAAGGCCCGCTCTTTTTCGGCGTCGCGGACGAACTGTTGGATATCTTGCGACGGGTCGGACCTACACCAAAGGCGGTCATCTTGCGCATGCGGCGCGTGCCGCTCCTGGATGCGAGCGGTGCGGCCGCGCTCGAGCAAATCGTAACTCAAGCTTGTGCCGCAGGCACGCATATCATTTTCTCCGGCACTCAGGCCCAGCCGCTTGACATGCTCAGGCGTCATTCCCTGGGATTGAATGGCCGCCAGGTCACTCACAGGGCTAGCTTCACCGAAGCTCTCCAACTCGCGGCGGCCATCGCCGACCCATCAACCGATCCCAAAGGCAGCACACTCTCATGACTGACAGCAATGACGACTAAATCTACAACGAAGCATCGTGCGACTGGCTTTCGGCTGTCGAAGCTGCGAGCAGACCTGTCACCGAAGCAACCTTAAACCGCTCGTCCCGGACATGAACGGGCAGCCGGCCGACAATAGGTATGTTACCACACCGGCGCGCGGTTCATAGTCCAGCATAGGGTCGATGATCGCCGACCGCGCTACGCGCGGGCGGCGATCATATATTGCAGTTGCCGGTGGCGGCATCGTGGAACGCAGCCACCCTATGGCCGCCGCGCTCGAAGCGGGTGTTCGCTCCCCGGCGCAGCCATCACTCGCCCGGCTGCGGGACAATGCGCAAATACGGGCGAAGCGTCGTCCATCCCTCGGGGAAACGCTCGTGCGCCTCCTCATCGCCGACCGAGGGCACGATGATAACATCCTCGCCCTGCTTCCAGTTCACCGGCGTCGCGACCTTGTACTTCGCGGTCAGTTGCAGCGAGTCGATCGTCCGCAGGATTTCGTCAAAGTTGCGGCCGGTGCTCGCCGGATAGGTCATGCTCAGCTTCAGCGTCTTGTCCGGCCCGATCACGAAGACCGAACGAACCGTCATCGTGTCGTCGGCGCCGGGATGGATCATGCCGTAGAGCGTCGACACCTTGCGATCGGCATCGGCAATCAGCGGGAAGTTGAGCCGGTGCCCCTGCGTCTGCTCGATGTCGTCGGCCCACTGGTCGTGGTTGGCGAGTTCGTCAACGCTCAGGCCGATCACCTTGACGCCGCGTCGGTCGAACTCGGGTTTCAAGCGCGACACGTCGCCCAGTTCGGTCGTGCAAACGGGCGTAAAATTCTTCGGGTGCGAGAACAGCACCGCCCACTGACCGTTGAGCCAGTCGTGAAAATTGATCTCGCCTTCGGTGGTGGCCGCGGTGAAATCGGGCACGGTATCGCCGAGTTGGATGGTCATAATAGCCTCTCGTAAATGGCAGGCGGCGCTTCGGGCGTTGGCCCGGCGCCGGAAAAACAGGTGGATTCGCTGATTGCCTACAACCGCGGGGGCGGCGGTTCGGGTCCGCGAACCAAGCGCTGCGAATCGCGGGTCGGCGCCCATGGATAGGCGGCCACCGCCGCGGAACGCCGAGCCGCCTCGAGCGTCACGAAATCCGGCAATATCATGCATGAAACGCTGCAGACAGGCGTTCTGGATTGATCCCCTGTGCGTGCCGGTCCGGCAGAGACGCAAAGAGCACGGCGGGACCGGACCCGGACGCCTGTGCGGCTGAACAAAGCGCCCCCGCCTGCAGGGCCAATGCAACGCCCAGCATCAACGAAAGGATCGCGCGCATCAAGGAATAGCATCGGCTCATAGTCAGAGACATGGAACGATCCATGACGATTGAAACCCCATAATCGCCCAATACACCAAAATGTCCGCCCGTTGCGACGCGCGATGCCCTCTCTCCGCCGCCGACTGCCTGCCGGGCCATCAGTTCGCCGATTACCGCGATTTGCCCGTCGAAAGGCCGACACAGCATTCCAGGCGCTCAACAAGTTCTTTTCGCAGCGTCTGCAAAGCAGCCAGTTTGCGATCGACCTCGGCCAGGTGCGCGACGACGATCGTATCGATTTCGACGCATGAACCACGCGGATCGTCGGTCAGTTCCAGAAGCCCGCGAACCTGTTCAAGCGTGAAGCCGAGATCGCGCGCTCGCTTGATGAATGACAAGCGATCGACCTGTGCCTGCCCGTAAAGCCGATAATTGCTGTCCGACCGCCGATCGCAGGTGGTCAGCCCTTCAGTTTCGTAGAACCGGATCGTTTCGATCTTGAGACCGGTGGCTTTCGACACCTCGCCGATCCGCATTCCGTTTTCTCCTTACCCCTAAAGTAAGTCGAGGATTCATATAATCTGTTCGCGTCCCCCATTCTAGGTTGAAGAGATGAGCGCGTGACGCCCCATGCCGGATCGCCTGATCGAGCATGTTCTGAAGAAGCGCGCGCTTAACCGCGATCTCCGGCTCGGCGCGGCGTAGGAAGAACCCCGATTGTTGGCGGCTATGCGGTAGCGATGACGACACAGATAACGACGAAAAAGTCGGTCCGGCGCGAAGGGAAAACGCTCGTTAAAAGGCATCCGGCAGGACGATCGCGGAGCGCAGCCGGATATAAGCGACCGACACACCGAGCGCGCAAGTCGCGATCGCCAACGCTGACTGTGCAGCACCATGTGCTGCTAGGATTACACATCATCGATCAATGCCCACATGCCGATTTCGGCCCGGCGAGCGGCGACAGCTTGTCGTAAGCGCGATGGATACTACGCTGCAACTGTGCATCGGCTGCCACTCATCGACAGCATTCATGTCGCCCCGCCACGGAACGCTCCCCGCGCAGTGTCGTTTCCTTTCATGTGCCTGGCCAAAGGAGCGACAATGACAACCGTAGCCGAAGTGATCATCAAGACGCTCGCGGCGGCGGGGGCACGGCGTTGCTACGGTATCGCCGGTGACTCGCTCAATTACGTTACCGACGCTATCCGCCAGAGCGACATCCGCTGGTTGCATGTCCGGCACGAGGAAGCCGCGGGATTTGCGGCCGGCGCGGACGCGATGCTGACGGGGGAACTGGCGCTCTGCGCAGGCTCGTGCGGTCCGGGAAGCTTGCATTTCATCAACGGCCTGTACGAGTCACACCGTAACCGCGCGCCCGTCGTCTTAATCGCCAGCCAGCTCGCGCAGGCCGAACTGGGTTTCGAATTTCCGCAGGAGGTCGATTTCAAGGCGATCTATGCGACGTGCAGCGTGTTTTGTGAAGAGATCAGAACGCCGGCGCAGGCACGGCGGATGACGGCGATGGCGGCCCAAGCCGCCCTCGCGAGGCGGGGTGTCGCCGTCCTCGTAGTTCCTTCCGACGTCGCCAGCGCCAAGGCCGTCGAAGAGCCGGACTTCGCCGTCCATCGCGCTCGTCCGCTCGTTCGGCCATCAGACGCGGAACTCGACCAACTCGCCGCGGCATTGGCTGCTGGCAAGCGCTTGGCGATCTACGGCGGTTCGGGCTGCGAAGCGGCGCATGATGGGATCGTCGCGCTGGCAACCAAGCTCAAGGCGCCGATCGCCCATACGTCGCGCGCCAAGGACTTTCTTGCCCACGACAATCCCTACGATGTGGGGATGACCGGCATCTTCGGCTGCGAGGCCGGCTTCCACGCGCTCAAGTCCTGCGACACCCTCCTGCTGCTCGGTTGCGACTTTGCCTGGCGGCAGTTCTATCCGGAAAAGGCGACGATCCTGCAGGTCGATCTCGACGGTACGCATCTGGGCCGCCGCCATCCGGTCGATATCGGCGTGGTCGGGGATGTCGCGGCGACTGTCGAGGCCTTGCTCGCGCGCGTAGCGTTGCGCGATGACGACAGCTTCCTTCGCGAATGTCTCGGAAAGAAGGATGGCGATGACCACGCGCAGGAAGAGCGGACGACTCCCGGCAAAGGCGGCGGCATCCATCCCCAATATCTAGCGGAGACGATCTCCCGTCTCGCCGCCTCCGACGCGGTGTTCACAGCTGATGCCGGCTCGCCGATGGTCTGGTGCCTGCGGCACGTCCGCTCGACCGGTAGCAATCGCACGGTGATCAGCCTCAGTCACGGGACTATGGCGAACGCCATGCCGCAGGCGCTGGGTGCCAAGGCCGCCTATCCCGACCGTCAGGTCATTTCGCTGTCGGGGGATGGCGGCCTGTCAATGATGCTCGGCGATCTCCTGACAGCCGTGCAGGAAAAGCTGCCGATCAAGATAGCGGTGTTCAACAACAGCTCGCTCAACTTCGTCGAGATCGAACAAAAGGTCGAGGGGCTACTCGACGCCTATACCAATCTGGTCAATCCCGACTTTTCCCGCGTGGCCGAGGCGATCGGCTTCTGGGGTCGCCGGGTCGAGACCGCCGATGCAGTGGAGGACGCGGTAATTGCCTGGCTTAACGAGCCCGGCCCGGCTCTGCTCGACGTGGTCACCGACCGGTTTGAACTGGTCATGCCGCCCAAAGTCGAGGCGGGCCAGGTCGCGGGCATGGCGCTCTATTCGGCCAAGGCGTTGCTCGGCGGGCGCGGACGCGATGTATTCGGGTTGATCCGGCACCTACTCTCTTAAGGCGTGACATGCCACGCTTTAACGGTTGCTGCCGAACAATGCCATTCTCGTTAGCACTACTTTGGCAGAAGTGCATTTTTGAGATTCACAAGAGTCGCTTATCGTGATTCAAGATCGTCAGCGTGTGGAGGCTGGCGATGGTGGAAGCATGGCGGGATGAGCTGACGGAGTGGCTCG
>JBHSCB010000062.1:0-6420 GCA_042650965.1 Novosphingobium lubricantis
TAGTGCATCAGCTGACCTCGGAACGAATGAAGCCAATCCTTGAGCATTGCGTGTGGGGGCCCCCAGCCCGTCAACAGAAGGAACCGTTCAATGGGATCTTGACAAGGCCCGGATCATACAAATCGACTTTCATCAGCACCTTGATGCCATCGACATCCATGCTTGCAAAGTCTCGCTCGGGCGAATCCGGGGCGAAGGTGCAATGGCGCAGAGCGGCCATCAACCGAGCCTGAACCATCATGCTTTGTGCCACCGTGTCGCCGCCGAATTCTGCAAGCAACCCGGAGGTCATGACGATGCGGGCCGTTCGGTCACGGCCCTGGCGCGCGGCATCATTGAGCAGCGCAATGCGCTCGGTGCGTTGCCGCGCGCAAGTGAGGTCAGATGTGTCATGCATTGGAGGTCTCCTCCTGATCCAAGAGACGACGAGCGGACAACCGGACGGCCTCGCGGGACTCAGCCCGCAGGTTGAAAAGCGGAAAGCTGAACATCGATCGCGGTCCCGGCAGCAACGGTAATGGCAACCTGCCGGTCCTTGGGAATGACCCAGAGGATGCCGGCAAGCGTGTCGCGGATACGCGCCGCAATGGCCTCGTCCTCGCCGAGCAGCACCCGGGCCGCGAGCTCGCGCGCATCGCGCAGGAAGTGCTCGTGCTGGGTGTCCCAGGAGTCGGCCTCGCTGTCGTCGTTCGCGCAGAAACAGACGTTCTCGATCAGATCGACCAGCGTTTCAGGCGTCAGCGCCGGACCCGGAACATAGGCAATGCGGATCTGGTCGATGCCGCTGTACCAACCATCCTCGCCGAGGACGAAGGCGACATCTGCCGAGATCCGTTCCTCGCGCTGCGTTACGCTGGCGCGGTGGAAGACGCAGAACCTCAGCTCGATCGTCTCGGCACGAACATGGTCATCGAGCGGGGGGAAGCTGCCGTTTTCGGCGATGACGTGGTCGCGCTCTCCGGCTGCAACATAGAAGCGCACGTTGCCGAGCTGATGCAGCGCGTCATACCAGCCATAGCCAGCGTATGCGGGATGGTTCTCGACGAGGTGCGGGCGCAAGGGGTGGTCGCGCAGCGCGCGCTCCAGTCCCTGGGCAATATCGGGCTCAAGATCCGCGACAAGGATCGTGTCCGCACCTGCTGCGATTTCCTCATACTCGACATTGACGTTGTCGCTCTCCGCAATGGCAGCATGCCAGCGGGGCAGGCAGGGGTCGGCCTCCGGCAGGGCAACCCCAAGATCGCGCGCTTCCTTCCAGTTCTCGAAGGAAAGCCGGTGCTGGCCTCTGTGCGCCAGCGCGGCATAGATCGTGCGCCTGCACGCTGCCTGCAGCGCCGCAAACGCGGCATTCTCGACGAATTCCTTGCGCGCCGGGAGCACAAGGGCAAGGCCCGGGGTGGCCCCGATATCGAGCCGGGCATGGTATGTTTTGCCGCCAAGGCTCTCCGAGACGCTGGCAAGCTTGCGGGTGAGCACCATCCCATAGAAATTCGTGGTGGGGTCCTGGTGGTATTCGCGCCCTTCGAACACGCCGATCTGGCTGCCGTTCCACTCGGCGATGTAGATTGCTTTGGCGAGAAAGTCCTCGCGTGGCATTTCCGTGCCATTGAAGAACACCGGCAGCGGGTAGAACTTCGCGACCTCGCGCAGAATCCGCTCGGTGGTCTGCTCGCTCACGCCGGGCATCAGGAAGCTGATTGTCGTCCCGACGGGGCGAGCAAGGGGCTGCACGGCAATGTCCTGCGCACCGGTCCAGCCATCCGCTGGGACATGGACCGACCATCCGATGTCGGCATCGGTATGACGCGAGCTGATCCGGGTTTCCTTGCCCGCCAGGCTGAAGACACCCATGCCTGCCGGGTCTTCGGCCTCATGGATGTGCTGGCTCCAGCCCGAATCCCCCAGCGCAATCATGGTCTGCGGATGGGCGACTCCGGTTCCATCATCGACAAGGGTCAGGCGCGCTGCGTCCTGATCCGCGCAGCAGGCGATATCGATCCGGGAAGCGCCCGCGCGGCGACTGTTCTGGAGGAGCTCGCCGAGGATATCGCCGATGGTGCCATTGAAGAGGCGCGTGACTTTGGTGATCGTCTTCGGGCTGACGCTGGGTCGAATAACTGTCGGGTTCATGACAAGGGGTCCTTCATCGCACTGTTTCGCCCTTCCCCTCCCCCTTCCCTTCAGAACAGCGGATTGATGCCTGGCCGGAGCCCGGCTGCCTTGGCCTGCTCTTCAGCCAACGCGCTTGGGTCGCAGGGCTTCAGGAATCGGGATGATGTCGTGCGCCGTATCACGCAGCGCCTTAACCTCGCCGCGCGCGGCGTAGAGGTCCTTGGCGATGAGCGCGCAGACCTCGGCCTCGCCATAGGTTGGGCGGCCAAGGTGATCGACGCGCTCGACTTGCCGGGCAATCACGCCGACTTTGCCGTCCGGCACCCACTCGGCCCAATCGCCCCAGGCGCTGGTCACGCAGAATTCGCCGATCGCGGCCATATAGGCCTTGCGCGTCCGCAGGATCGCAGAGGAATTCTCCTCTATGGCCTCGCCGGTGAAGGCGCTGAAGCGGTCCGGGTGCCAACATCGGGTAGTATCGCGGGCAAGCTGCAGCAAGCCCGCAGAGCAGGAGCCCTGCCCTTCAAGCTCGCTGGTGAAGGCAAGGATCGGGAGCCCCCAATCGCAATCTTCTTCGTAGGCCCCGCCTTCGATCCGTAGCGCCGCTGGCATGGCGGCCTGTCTCTGATCGGACAGAATGATACCGCCGTGGCTGGCGGTCATAACTGACCATATGCCGGGGGCCAGCTGATCGGCCTGCTGGACGGCGCCCCAGATGGAAGTGGAGGGACGCGGTGATGGGGCAAAACATGGCATGAGCGAACTCTCCTGTTGCAGGTTCGCTCAGACCCTCCCCCTCTTCTTCAGCTCAGGATCCCGAGAGCGGTCCGGGCAACGATCTCGGGCGTGACGTCTCCAAGAGCGAGGGCCGCCACCGGTCCAAGCTGCGAAAGACGAGTCCGCTCGATTGCCCTGAGGGCGAGATAATCCTCGTCGGACGACTGGAGGATTTGCAGCGCAAAGCGGCACTCCTGCCCGGTGTTGTCGTCGAGAAGGGCGATCAGGAAATCCGGCCTTACGGAGACGTCCGCAAATGGCAGATCGAAGAGGATCTTCTTCACCGCCATCCGGATGTCCCGGCGTCGCAGGATATACTGCGCGTCTTGGAGCGCCCGCAGAACGTCTCGGTCGTGGTCTCGCTCTGTCGGCACGAACTGGTTGCCGCTCAAGACAGGCTGAGCGTAGGCGCGCAGCGCGACATAGCCCTCCTTCCTGCTGTGCTCGCCGACGACGGCGAGCACAAGGAACGGCGGCTCAACTTCGGCGCGGATGATCCCGGTGTGCTGGATGCGGTTCCGGACCGAGATCGTGCCGAGACCGGTGACGATCTCGGTGGAAGTGACCGCATTGGCCTCGAGCAGAAGAAACGCCTGGGGCGCGAATTCATGAGGCCATCTCTCGGCCGCAGCGCGCAGCCGGGCGTGAACCCGCCGCTTTTCGTAATCGATGGCGTTCGTGTAGAGATGGGCCGAGAGCGGAACCCCGGGCGCAATCTCGAGACCTTGCGCAGCCCGGCGCAGGAAACGCATCTCCTGGCTGATCGAGCCCTCCCGTGGCCCTGCTGGCGGAAGCTCGCGCAGCACGTTGGAACCCGCCCGCTCGAGCAGCAGCCACAGCAGTTTGCCGAGGCGCGGGATTGCAACACCACGCGACCGGTCGTCTGGCTCACTGTGGTCCGGTTTCTGGGCGAGTTTCTCCGGCGCCTTCTGGTGCGCGTTGAACAGGCCATCTGGAACATCGAGCGCGTAGAGCGAATCCCTTGCTGTCTCGCGGATGCGCGGCGGTGCCTGGGGCAGGAAAAATGGACACGCCGGCGCATGCATCGGCCTCGAAGTCAGCCGCCGCAGGTAATAGGTTTCCTGAAAGCTCAGGTAGGCCGGGCTCAGCAGCGGCGGCGCGGTGACCTCGCCCAGACAATCGCAGGCGAGCCATTTGTGATTCTCGCGCGCTGTCACGACGAGAGAGACGCAGGCCCGGTGATCGGCCTCGTTGCCATGGCCCGTGTACCAGCGGACCAAGGCTGCTCGCAGACCGTCGCCAATGGCGACGCGCCCGGTGCTACCTGTGGTGTCCTTGGCCACCAACCACATGGTCTGACGCTCTTGACCGCCCCTTTTGTTCACTCTATGTTCGTCACATAGAGGAATTTTGTCTTATGAACAAGGTATTCGATCTCGGCCAATTCGACCTCGATCTGACGCTGCGCGATGCATCGGTTGACCCACTGGTGACGCCTACGCGGCGCTCGCTCGCCAATGCCTCTATCGGGATAGAAGCGTTCGATGCCTATTATTCGGCGCGCGAACTCTACGAAGCGCTGCAGGGGGTTTTCCAGGGCACACCCGGTGCCAAGAACAAGCTGACGCAGGTGCTTTCGTGCCAGTGCGATGATTATCAGCGGTGTCTCTACTACACGCTGGCGGGGCGCGGCATCGTCCAGATGCTGGATGATCTCGAATGGCTGCTCGATCTCCTGCGCCCTCGCTGCGAAATGTCGGGGAAGCTCCTTCGCTCCGGCGAGAGGCCTGCACCGCAGGTCAATCCTTATGTCGCAAGTGAGCCCGACGGGCCCGTTCCAGCACGCTCGGCCGACTTCGTCGAGGGACCCTCGTGGTATCTCGATCCGTCGCTTGGCGGCCGGATCGAAGACTAGGCAGGCATCAGCTTGCCGGCCTAACAGGCAGAAATCAGGGATCGCGCAGGCCAAGCCGGTCGTCGTCATCTACGAGCGTGATGCGCCCTTCCCAGTGCCAGAGGACAAGGTTGAGAGCGTCGGCGGGAGCGCCGCGGGCGTAGCTCGGCACGACAATGCCCACATAGCCTTGCGCGATCGCGGCCTCCGCCAGATCTTGCGTCGGGACCGGTTTGCCTGAGAGCATCCGATCGCGCCACGCCGGGTCGGCGAGCTCAGCCGGTGCGATACCGAAAGGCCGCAATGCAGCCGCATCGCGGCCATCGAGCAACGATCCGATATCGGCCTGATAAGCGACGAGCGTGGTGGGCTGGAGGGTGCCAACCTGATTGGCCTCGCGCAGCGCGGTCTCTGGGGCGAGGGAAGTATAGAGCGCGCTGCGCCCGATGCGATTGAACCGTCCGCCAAACCGGGCCGCCCCCTCCCCTGAGAGGGGTTCGCGGGACCAGACCGGATTGTGGGCGCGGTAGAGCAGCCCGGTGAAGTGCATGAGGCTAGGCGTGAATGCCGGCGTCGACGGCGTCGATATAGGTCAGAACGTCATCGGCCCGGTTGTTCTGCACAAGCTGCATTGCAGTCTGGCCCGAAAAGCCCGGCAGCGGCTCAGAGCGGTACCAGGCATAGGCCAGCAAGGCTGAACCGAACCGCGGTTCGACCTTGTTGAGCACTTCGACCATCTGCCGAAGGCGGCGCTGGGTACGATCGGAGGCAATCCGGTCCTTGCGCTGGATCGCGTCCTTGCCGAGACCCAGCGAGCGCGCCAGTTCGTCGCTGGTGGTGCGCAGCGCATCGACGATTTTGCGCGGAGCAAACGCGCCATTGTCCGCATAGTTCTGAATCGCCATTGCAAAGCTCCATGACTTCTGACGCGATATAGCGTCATTCTGCATGGCTTTCAAGCTGCCATAGGGCTGGCGCCGAGTTCGTCACAGGACGACAACTTGCAGTTCGATCGCACCGGGTGGGTTTTCTCCCGTCGGCATGACACAGAAGGGCTGGAGCGTGTTGCCGGTTCTGACCACAGCGTGGCTCTTCCCGGTTTTCGCGCTCATCCGGATGGCGACGCGCTCGGCATTGGCCCGCCCGCAAAGGACACGGCGGCGCGGATCGAGGCTGGCAGAAGTCATGGAAGAGGCCCTCGCTACTGGGCTATCGGGAAGAAGGTCTTGATCCTTCGGGCGGGACGAATGATCTCGAAGCGCCGCTCCATCAGCCGGGAGATACGATAGGCCCCGAAGCCATCGGGTGTCCGCAGCTCGATCTTGCTCCCGCGCTTGCTGACCCGGAACTCGCGGTGTTCGCTGCCGTCAGTAAAGCGCAGCGGTTCGGGAAGCCGCAGGATGTCGCCATCGGCAACCTTTCGCTCCTTGAGACGCAGCATGGCGTAACACCGGTTGCGCCAGTCCAGGGCATAGGGGTGCGAGGATGAGGTGAGCAGTTCCAGGATGCTTCGCGGGCAATTCGCCTCGACGGGGCCAGATTGCTCATCCAGTCGGGTAGGATTGGTGCTGCTCATGGAGTCAGCCCTGATCCCCCCGCCGAACCGCACGTGCAGCTTTCACCGCATGCGGCTCTCCACTGTGACGAACCATCACTTTGCCGTAGATCGGGCAGGC
>JBHSCB010000063.1:0-5956 GCA_042650965.1 Novosphingobium lubricantis
CGCTTCGAAACCCGCGTATGCTGTGCGCGGGTGGCTGGGGTCCACATCAAAATCTCCGGGTTGTCTGCAAAACCCCCGGAATCACAGGAACCTCAGCCGCTCAACCCCTTTCGAAACGGCCTCTAAGACCTTCCTGACCACCTTCGCTACCCTCGAGAACGACGATGGTTACCCAATAGAATTCGCCGCCTTTGTGATCACCGGCGATGGTGATCACAACTACCGCTTCAGCACATGTCTTGGAGGGCTGCGGAAGTTTTCCGGCTACGATCTGCCCTGGCGCTATCTGGATCATGTGCCCGAAGGCGGCGACATCCTGTGTTTGTTGCCGCTGCAGGGGCAGACCCCGCTGGCGGCCACGATCGACATCGGCGCCTTGGCCAGCGCGTTCCGGATGCTGGGCCTGCCGATTGAAGGCTACGGCAGGATGCACGTGTTGCGCACCAGCGACTGGCAGATCGTTCAGACCGCCCTAGATTACGGCGTGCCCTATCGCGGGCACAACCGGAAGCTCGATCTCGAGAGCCAGATCGCGCTCCTGCCGTTGCGGGCCCAGGCGATCTGGCTGACCTGGCTTGGCGAGACCCGCGATGTCTCCTCTGTCGATAAACGCGCCGTTCTGGCCGCCTGGCAGGCGTGGTGGTCGCTCGAACGGTTGAGGAGCGGCACGGCGACGATCTGAGCCGGGGCCGTCATCCCCACCATGCACAACCGATGCCCCAGAGGCAGTCGGCCATTCATCACGACACACAACGATCATCAATCCCGCAAACGGCCGCCCATCGAGGCGGCCGTTTGCGTTTCAGCAACAGGAAACAAAACCATGAAGACGTTCAATACCCCGGCCAACGCAGGCAACGCAGCTCCGGCCACCCAGCACTTCACCTTCTTCGACATCGAGACCCATTGGGACGAGGCGCTTCACGACAACTATTGCTTCATCCAGCACACAGCGAGCTGGCCACCGCGGATCGGTGCCCGGCGTGTTCATGCCGCTGCGGCCTTCGATCTGGCGCTGGCTGCAGACGGCGCGATCACCTGCGAGCGGATCGCCAGCTGGACCTTGCCGCATCACGGCGACGAGAAGGGCGTGGTCGAAGGCCTTTTCACCCATATGCGCGCGCGGCCGCAGGGCACCTGCATGGTCGGCTACGGCTCGATTGCCATGGACGTACCAGTCCTGAAACTGGCGGCGATGGAATACGGTCTTGTCCTGCCGGACCAGCTGATCGCCTCGGCTGGCGACTGGAAGGAGGCATGGCGGCCCCATCTCGATCTGGGGCTTGCCATCAAAGGGCAGGGCAAGACCTGGCACCATCTGACAGAAATCCTCGTCCGGCTTGGCATCCAGGCGAACCTGCTGCGCGACAAGGCCAGGGTTGGCTACCCGCAGGACCTTGCTGGCTGGGCCGAACTGCGCAGTCATGTTGAACTGGACACCGTGCTCACGGCTGCAGCGACGATGGCGTGGGCGCGCTCGCAGGGTCATGCCGGGATCGACCCCGCAACGGCCAGCCACGCCCTGCTGCAGTGGTGGTCGCGCCACGGCGCCTTGAGTCCGCGCTTCGTCGAGCGGGTCGGCCTTGCCTCCAGCGCGCTGTGGCGGCGGATTGGCAGCAAGGCGCCAGAACTGGCGGACGCGGCGTGATGCCGGGCGGATGCACAGCCTGTTTCGACGGCACCAAACTGCTCGTCTCCAACCCCATCAAATCACAGCCCATCGAGTCACAAGGAGACCGCGCATGACCTGATCCGCTCCGGCCAACGGCCCAACTGCTGGGACATTTCTCCGCTACCCAACCCCAACACCAACCCCACGGCCGTCGACGCAATTCCGCGTCGGCGGCCTTCTTTTTGAAGGAAGAACTACCCATGGCAAAGAAGCCAACCGATCCCCTGGCCCGCCTGATTGCGGCACAGGGCAGAGGCCGCAAAGATGCGGCAGCACAGGAGAGCCGAACAGCACTGGCGGCAAGGCAAGAGCCGGTGCCGATTGCAGGCACCAGCATCGTGCCCGAGGCCCGTTACAGCGAGCGATCCCTCACGCTCCACAATGACGGCCAGTGGAAAACCGAATCCACGAAGGTCGCCTGGACCGATCCGGCAACCGGCTATCCCTGCATCATCCTGCGCCAGCGCAATGGCGAGCTCGGCGGTTACGTCGGCGTCGATCCTGGCCATGCCCTGGCCGGATGGGCAGCCGATGCGCTGCCCGGGAGCATCAACGACGGCTTGCACCAGCCCGTCAGTTACGGCGCGGCCTGCCAGGAAGCCGTCCCGGAGCGGGTCAGCATCTGCCATGTGCCTGCCCGGCCAACTGGACCATCGCAGGCCCAGCATCGGGACAAGACGCAGGGAGGATCCGGGCAGGGCGATGGCGAGGACCTCGCCTGGTGGTTCGGCATGACAATGGATGGACCGCAGGATTTGATTCCGCGGCGAGCCAGCAGCAAAATCAAAAGAGACCGAGGCCAGATCTACCGCGACGAGGCCTTTGTCTGTCAGCAAGTCACTGCGCTTGCGGCCAAGCTCAAGGCTATCGACGATTCAGCGAAGGCAAGCGCCGGCAAGACCATCAACCCGGAGCCCGGCAGCCTGCCTGCGCCCAGGCGGGAGGACCGCCCATGAGCAGGCACCCTAACGAACTGCCCTACCACAAGCGGCGCAACCCGAGGCTGCCCTGGGGCTACTGGATGGTCATCGATGCCTACGGCGATCCGGATTTGCCGCTGGTCGACGAGGACGGCACCCGTTGGGAATCGCTGCGATCTGCGCTTTGGTGTGGCCGTCTCGGCATGGGGGGCGGCGTCTTTCGCTATGCGGAGGAGCAGCAGGAATTTCTGCTCTCTGTGCTTGTGGCAATCGACCGCACGGTCGACAGCGACAGCGAAGCGGCCAAGGATCTGTTTGACGGCGACTGGAACAAGGCTGCACACTACGGGATGTGGCTGGAAGGGCATGGCCTGATCGAGGAAGGAATCCGGCTCAGCAACGCCACGCTGACGCCCGAAGGCCGGGCGATCATGGCCATGCTGATGGCGACGCGCGATCCGGCGCTGATGGCCAAGCCGATCGGGCTTCGCAGTCTTGCGACCTATGCCGCGATGCGTCCCGAGCCTGATCGAGAAGCGATGGAAGCAGCGATTGCCAGGGCCGAGGCATCATTGCCTCCGATGCCCATCGCCTTTGCGCGGCACACGGTGGCAGGCACGCCGGCCGTCGTGCTCATCGGTCCTGCTCGCTCACGCATTGCCGTCAGCGAGACGATCTGGGCGCTGCAGTTTGACGGCGAGCATGAGCGGGACCTGTTCTATCGCTGGCTGCTGGTCCGCGCGGACCGGTGGGAGCGGTGGGCCCGCATGGTCGAACGGCAAGGAGCGGCGTCGCTGACGCGGCACTTCCTGTCGCTCAAGATCGCAGAGGAGGCTGAGAAAAAGGGGCAGTGAGCCGGTGTGTTCCGTTGTGGCAGGTTGAAACCGGGCGTTAAGCGTCGGGACATAAGCCTTTGGCGGGACACAGCCGTCCTTACCCATTCATGCGCCAATGAGGGAAAACTCCGACAGGTCTGTCTGAATTTTTTGGCCCCGGCGCATGAACAGGTAGGACCGGATGTCGGCATTAAACGGGGTGCCCGAGGGGCAGCGGGTGCTGACGGCCGACGAAGTCCTTGCCGAACTCCAGAAAATGAAGCTGGAGAAGAACTGTCAGCCGGAGCGGATCGCCTACCTGTTCGCCTCGGGTCTCGCCCTTGAAGGCCGCGACCTTCTCGACGATGCTGTATGCCATGCGCTGACTTCCCGGAGTGCCGGGACGGTGTGACAGTGCCCAAGTTCCTCAACGGAATTATGCGCTCAATCGCTTCGACCGCCACACGCGCGATCGAACGGCGGAAGGGCGAGCATATCTTCATGCCGCCCGAGGAAATCGCTGAGCGGCTCGGCATGGGCGGATACCATGTGATTTCTGCCGAGCAGGGACTGGATGATGATAAAGCGCCAAAATTTAGGCTCGTAAGCGTTTGCCAAAGCCTTCCCGCGTTGGCCTTGGGCACCGCATATCCTCTGGCAGCAAATGGATTGCAATAGGTGAAGGCAGGTGCCCTGTTACAATTGGTATTTGGTCCACAATCCGTTTCAACACGGAAAGACGCGATGCGTCCGCATAGCGATCTGCGTTTTCGCTTCCACTTTTCTGACCCAGTAGGTCTGACCGGTGTTCTTCAAAGGTATTAAGCATCTTTAGCTCAGTGCTCACCATGTGTCGGCAACTGTGAACAGCTTGGCCAGCTTTAACCAGCTTCAAATGTGGCTTGATTTGTAGCCAAATGTTCTTGAACCATACGTCTCCAAGCGTTCGGCTTGATTTTCCTGGCTGAATTTCTGGGAACAGGTAGTCTTCCCCAGCCGTTCGCATGGCTACAACATACCGAACGAAGCCTAATCTCTGAAGTTCTTCACATATCGGAACATTTCTCACACTTCGACTGTTCTTCACACCCCCGGCGCGAGTTTTTTTGATTTGGAAGAATGGGACGCCCCCCTCCTCGCCAATGTCGCTGACAAGTAGTTTACAGGCCTCTTCGCGGCGCATGCCGGTGTACCAAACGATCATCGCCACCCAGTAAGCCGCGTCATGCCAGATCTCACCAAAGGGTGTTGCAGTGAGTCTTTGCTTTAGTTCAACGCCTGCACCACCTGTCCAGATACCAAGTTGAAAGAGTTCATGGCCCTGCTCGACGGTGTAAGCGTCGCGTTCCGTCCGCTCATCTAAATCATCTTCTTCCAGAATATAGTCTGAGAAGTCGAGTGCATTCATAGGCGTCTTGCTTGCAAGCCAAATGCACAACCTTTTCAGGTTCGCGAAATGCCGGTTCATCGTGCCGACATCGAGGCCGAGCGTGAAGTTTACCTCTAAGCCTCTTTCTTCTGCTAAGGCTAGCCGCGCCTCGCCTTCCTCACATATTTTTTCCAGCGACATGCTCTCGTGCCTTGGCGATTTGTGGTGTGTGGACGGTAGGCGAGTAAGCACATCGTAGAAGGCGTTGAGGTCTTCCTGCGTGGTTGCGGCAAGTGGCTTACCGCCGGTGGTTTTGCCGAAGAGAAATGGTGCGATCCGAAATTGTTTTCGTTGGCTTTCACCCCATGTTTTCGGCTTGGATTTTCGCCTGCCCCTTTGCTGATCTGAAGCGATATCAGGGGTGGCCGTTCCACGGGCCTTGGGCTTGACTGCCATATATTTGTCGACCGCCTCTATCGGCGTGAGGCGCGCAAACAGGTCAACTTCCGACACTTGATCTGGGGCAGATTTTATAGGTGGCTCCGCCAGATCAGTTGCACCCGCAAGTGGGGTGTCACTCGTCGGCTGAGTGGGTGGCGATGCAACGTGCATTTGACCGTTAGGATGGAGATTTGGCGAACCAGCTGGCACCAGTGATGCGACTAGTGCCAGAAGCTTTTCGAGCGCATAGACAGTGCTCTCGCCGTCCACAGCGGCTGCTACCATTCTGGATTCACAAATGATCCGCCGTGCCAGTTCGGCGCGCTTCTGACTTGGCGGAATGCCATTCTTTTTCAATAGGTCGATTGCTTCGTTTAGAAGGTTGCCAGGAACGTCACCGGCCCAACTGAGCATCTCGTATAAGTTGTCACGGTCCTCCTTTTGCAGCATGGCAAAGCGGTCGTGGAAATGGCCGACATAATCAACATTCATGTAGTCGCCGAAACCATTGGCAACAAAATCGGCGTTGAAGGCGGCATAGGTCGAGAGCATGCTCCGGATACGATCCGGAGCATCATCAGGATAGTCCTGTTCAATGCTTTGCCGCTGATGGCTAAGAGGCCGTTTCGAAAGGGGTTGAGCGGCTGAGGTTCCTGTGATTCCGGGGGTTTTGCAGACAACCCGGAGATTTTGATGTGGACCCCAGCCACCCGCGCACAGCATACGCGGGTTTCGAAGC
>JBHSCB010000064.1:0-5954 GCA_042650965.1 Novosphingobium lubricantis
AAAGAAGCTCGAGCCCGCCGCCGCAGCCGACCTTGCCTGCCATCAGGCAGGCAATCCTGACCCAACTCAGCCAGCCCCCGCCGCCAACATGCCCGCACTGCCGTAAACGATGGCGACAAATGATCCGTAGAAATCTGCCAAAGTAGTGCTAGGCCCTCGCGCAAGCGATTCGGGGTTTAGAAGGCTCAATGGCGGAACCCTCGACCTGGACCGTGTCCCAGCGCTTTCGTATCCCTGCTTTCAGGGGTGCCAGTGGAATGGTTTGTCGGGTGAAAGGAAATTGAAAGGCGATTGAGAAGTGCGCGCAGTCTTCGCCGGCCAGCATCGGGCTCTGCGCGACGATGGCTGCCGTCCTTTGCCAACCTTCGAGAGCAGCAAAAAGGCGAAGACAATTTCGCCCGGCCGAGTAACCTTTCAGTTAGTTCTCTGTCGGGCGGGCCTCCGAATGGGTCACCACCATGCGCGTAAGCCAAATACCAGCCGATGCTCGGACGGACCCTCGCCGCGCAAGCGACGAAATTCCGCTGTGCCGTCAAAAGCGCGCTCCCACACAAAGCCCATATATGGCGCGAACTTGCGCGACACTTCATAGCGCAAACGACCGCTTAGTTCGACATTGCTAAAGCCGCTGCCAAGTTGTCGGTTACTGGAACGCTTTGAATAGATATTGGTTTCCACCTGCGGTGTGAGGATCAGCCTGTTGGTAAATAGCACCTCGTATGACGCCTTGGCGCGCGCTGCGAGACGCCCATCGTTTCCAACATATCCTGTGAGTTGGATGTCGAACCAATATGGCGCCAGCCCCTCCACGCCTGCGGCGAGCCAGGTCGTCCCCCCTTTGCCGAGATCCTGCCTGACACCCAGCAGGGTTCCCCAAAACGGATTGTTGCTGTTCCACCACAGCGCTTCGACGCTGCTCTCTGGATCGAGACGCCGATCCTGGGAGTTTTTCAGCCCCTGGCTGCGCAGCCAGAACTTGTCATTGTCCTGACCTTTCGTGAAGAGAACCGTCCAGCCGACGCCTTGACCTTCATTACCGGTGGTAAATTCGAGCTCGTCGACAAGCAGCTTTGGGATCGCGAGCTTATCGGCCATCTCGAAACCCGGCAATGTTGAGTTGCGATAGCCGTCCGCATAGTCATCGGTGTCGCGGGCGTCTTGCGGGGCCTTGCCGCCCTGCATACTGTCCATATCCATTGCAGGGCCGGTGACAGGCTTGTTCACGCCGACGATGTTCTGGGCTTCTTGTTCGGGATGGGCGTGCGGATCGGAAGTGTCGACGTCGGAAGGCGTGGCAGCGAGCGACGGGATCGGGGCATCTTGTGCGGAAGCAGGGGTGGTGATCGCCGACGTTAGCAGCAGCACTAAGCCAAAAGCGAAGCTGCGAGGAGGGAGGGTCTTGATCATGCGACCACCACCTCCCGGAACATGCCAGCGGCCATATGGTAGAGCAGATGGCAGTGGAAGGCCCATCGGCCCATAGCGTCAGCGGTGACCCGGAAGCTCACGCGCTGGGCGGGCTGGACTACCACCGTATGTTTGCGTACTAGGAACGCGCCATCAGGTCCTTCTACATCACTCCACATCCCGTGCAAATGCATGGGATGGGCCATCATGGAATCGTTGACCAAGGTAATACGGAGCCGCTCGTTCGGCTTGAAATGTAACGGCCTGGAATCATTGAGCTTGATCCCATCCAGCGACCAGATAAACCGCTCCATATTGCCGGTGAGATGCAATTCGATTTCACGTTCAGGTGTCCGAGGATCGGGATCACCACCCGGCGTACGCAAATCGGCCACTGTCAGCACGCGCCATGATCGGCCACGAAGGCCGGCACCTGGATCGTCGAGGTTGGTGCGCGGATAGTCGACGCGCATGTCGGCGTTTGCGCCATATTCGGTGCGGGCGTGCCGCGCTTTGGGCGGCATCTCTGTCATGCCGTGCCCGGAATGTGCGTCGCCTCTCATATCGGCCATCGTCGCCATCGCACCCATCATGTCGACGGGATCGAGCCAGGGCCGCGCATCGAGTGCCGGCACGGTTGCGGCCATGCCGATAGCTGGCGCGATCGTGCCGCGTGCAAATCCGGTACGATCGATCGATTGTGCAAAGATTGTTCGGGCACCGCCCTCAGGCATGGTGAACTCGACGTCATAGGTCTCGCCCGGGCCGATCCGGAACTCCTCGACTGTGACCGGCTCCACCGGCTGTCCGTCGGTAGATACCACAGTTAGCTCTACGCCTGGGATCCGCACATCGAAGAAGGTCGCCGTCCCTGCGCCGATAAACCGCAAGCGAATGCGCTCGCCGGGCGCGGCAATACCCGTCCAGTTGCCCGCAGGTGTCGTGCCGTTCATCAAATAAGTATAGGTAGCTGCGGAAACATCGCTGTAGTCGGTCTGGTTCATGCGCGACTCGTTCCACATGCGTCGCCGCTCGAGCGCCTTGTCCACCCCCATCGTTCGAACGTCATTGAGGAAGTCGCCGGCAGTCGGCTGAGCAAAATTATAATAGCTGCTCTGCTTCTTCAGGTTCATGAAGATCTGAAGCGGTGGCTCATCAGACCATTCGCTGAGGACAATTGTGTAATCGCGCTCGGGTGCTGGCCTGGTCGGTATTCTCGGCTCGACGACTATGGCGCCGTAAAGCCCTGTCTGCTCAGCGAGGGTATGGGCATGGTACCAGTAGGTTCCGGCCTGACGGAGCGGGAAGCTGTAGGTAAAGGTCTCGCCGGGCGCGATACCGGCAAAGCTGATACCAGGCACTCCATCCATCTCGGCTGGCAGGATAATGCCGTGCCAATGAATGCTCGACATTTCGTCAAGTTTGTTTCGCACGCGCATAGTCACGTTGTCGCCCTCGCGCAGGCGTAGAACTGGGCCAGGTACAATGCCGTTCACTGCGGTGGCAACACGAGGTTTGCCAGTGAAGTTGACAGGAACCCCGACAAGTTCGAGGTCGAATTCCGTCCCTGTGAGTTCGAGAGGAGCGATTTCACCTGCCAAAAGTGCGGGTGCGAAGCCCGATACTGCACCGCCGATGGCGAGTCCCTGCACAAATTTTCGGCGGGAGATCATTGAATCACAAAGAGGCGACATGCAATTTCCCCCAAAGATGAAGTCAAGCGAGATCGAGGACAATCCGGCCCTCGATGTCGCCATGATGCATGCGGGAGAAGACGTCGTTGATGTTCTCGAGCCTGTCCGCATGGACGGTGGCCTTGACCTTGCCCTCGCCGGCGAACGCCAGTGCCTCGAGCAGATCGAGCCGCGTGCCAACGATCGAGCCGCGCACGGTAATGCCGTTCAGCACGGTGTCGAAGATCGACAACGGGAAGTCGCCCGGCGGCAGGCCGTTGAGCGCGACCGTGCCGCCGCGCCGGACCATGCCGAGCGCCTGCTGGAACGCATTGGGCGAAACGGCGGTCACCAGCGCCCCGTGCGCGCCGCCAATGGCTTTCTTGAGCGCTGCCGAAGGGTCCTCGTTGCGCGCGTTGACCGTCAGTGTGGCGCCAAGGCGTGTAGCGAGGTCGAGCTTGCTATCGTCGATGTCGACCGCGGCCACATTGAGACCCATGGCTCGGGCATATTGCACCGCCATGTGGCCGAGCCCGCCAATGCCGGAGACGACCACCCACTCGCCGGGTCGGGCCTCGGTGGCCTTCAATCCCTTGTAGACGGTGACGCCCGCGCAGAGGATCGGCGCAATGTCGAGGAAGTCGACATTGTCGGGAAGGTGACCAACATAGTTGGGATCGGCGAGGACATATTCGGCAAAGCTGCCATTGACCGAATAGCCGGTGTTCTGCTGTTCGTGGCAAAGCGTCTCCCAGCCACCCAGGCAATGCACGCAGTGCCCGCAGGCGGTGTAGAGCCAGGGCACGCCGACCCGGTCGCCTTCCTTCACATGGGTGACGCCCGCACCGACGGCGGCGACATGCCCGACGCCTTCATGGCCGGGAATGAAGGGCGGGTTGGGCTTGACCGGCCAGTCTCCTTCTGCCGCGTGCAGGTCGGTATGGCACACGCCGGTTGCCGCAATCTTGACCAGGATCTGCCCGGGGCCGACCGTCGGGATCGGCGCCTCCTCGATGACCAGGGGCTTGCCGAATTCGCGGACGACCGCCGCCTTCATGGTTTTCGCCATGTCCGTTTCTCCTTTTGAGCGAGGGGTCAGAACAGGCCGAGCGCGTGCTCGTCATAGGAGACGAGCAGGTTCTTGGTCTGCTGATAATGGTCGAGCATCATCCGGTGATTTTCACGCCCGAAGCCCGACGCCTTGTATCCGCCGAAGGCGGCATGGGCGGGGTACTGATGATAGCAGTTGGTCCAGACCCGCCCGGCCTCGATCGCGCGGCCGAGCCGGTAGGCGGTGTTGCCGCTCCGGGTCCAGACGCCCGCGCCAAGACCGTAGGCGGTGTCGTTGGCAAGTGCGATCGCCTCCTCGACCGTCTTGAACGTGGTGACCGACAGGACGGGACCGAAGATCTCCTCCTGGAAGATGCGCATGTGGTTCTGACCCACGAACACGGTCGGCTGCACGAAATAGCCCTGGTCCAGCGCACCGCCCGGCAGCGCCCTGGCGCCACCGACCAGACACTGCGCGCCCTCGGCCTTGCCGATATCGATATAGCCCAGGATCTTGTGGAGCTGGTCCTCCGACGCCTGCGCGCCGACCTGGACCGAGGGGTCGAGCGGATCGCCCTGGCGGATCGCGGCGACGCGCGCCACGGCGCGCTCGATGAAGCGGTCGAAGATCGACTCATGGATCAGCGCGCGCGACGGGCAGGTGCAGACCTCGCCCTTGTTGAACGCGAACAAAGTAAAGCCTTCGAGCGCCTTGTCGAAGAAGGCATCGTCCTCGTCGAGCACGTCCGCCATGAAGATGTTGGGCGACTTGCCGCCAAGCTCCATCGTCTGGGGGATCAGATGGTCGGCAGCCGCGTGCATGATCTGCTTGCCGGTGACGGTCTCGCCGGTGAACGAGACCTTGGCGATGCGCGGATTGGCGGCGATCGCCTGGCCGACGGTCCGTCCCGGGCCGGTGACGACATTGAGCACGCCGGGCGGCAGGATGTCGGCGGTGAGCTCGGCGAACATCAGCAAGGTGAGCGGCGTCTGGGATGCGGGCTTGATGACGGTGCAGTTGCCCGCCGCCAGCGCCGGGGCGATCTTCCACGCCGCCATCAGCAGCGGGAAGTTCCACGGGATGATCTGGCCGACGACGCCGAGCGGCTCGCGGAAATGATAGGCGATGGTGTCCGCATCGATCGTCGAGATGCCGCCTTCCTCCGCCCGGATGCAGCCGGCGAAGTAGCGGAAATGGTCGATCGCAAGCGGCACGTCGGCAGCGCGGGTCTCGCGGATCGGCTTGCCGTTGTCGATCGTCTCGGCAAGCGCCAGCAGCTCCAGATTGTCCTCCAGCCGGTCGGCAATCCGGTTAAGGAGGCGGGCGCGCTCCGCCGGTGAAGTCCTTGCCCATCGATTTTTGGCAGCGTGCGCCGCATCGAGCGCGCGCTCTACGTCCTCCGGGGCCGAAAGGGCGAATTCGGCGATCATTGCTCCGTTGATCGGACTGATATCTGGAAAATACTCTCCTGTCGCGGGCGCGCTCCATCGACCGCCGATGAAATTGTCGTAGCGTTGTCGGAAAGATGCGGCTGCATTGATGGTCTTGATCGCCTTCTCGAACATCGCTCGTCTCCGTCTTGATTGATATCCGATGAATTAGGCTTCATGATAGGAAGAGCTATAAGTAGATTCCTCAGTCGAATACCCCGAAAGACCCTCCTCCTAGGCCCGAGATCGCCCTCACCTTGCCTCTGTTAGGCTGTGTTGACAAAAGACTTCAGCCATAGGCGAGTGGCGGCGAGGTTGAGGAAACTCTCGAAGGATAGGATGGTCTTGTCGTAGCGGGTGGCGATTCGGCGCTGTTGCTTGAGCTTTCCGAAC
>JBHSCB010000065.1:0-5909 GCA_042650965.1 Novosphingobium lubricantis
CGCCACCGGTTGTCTGGTCCGCTCTCCGGTCGGGGCTACGCCCCTCCCTACGATCAGCCCAGACAACCGATCCTACCGGCCATCATAGTTGCCGCTCAACCGGCCATCGTAGTTGTCGCCACGCACGTGCGGCCGATACCATGAGCCAAGGCCCCCCTTTTCCACCCCCGGCACAGCGGTGGACCTTGATGCAACTGCTGTCGATGAACAGTCGATCCGGGGCGTCGCCAGCTCCCGCCAAGGCACTGAAAATGCCTTCCCAGATGCCGCGTTCGGACCAGCGGACGAACCGATTGTAGAGCGTCTTCTTCGGACCATAGACGTCAGCACAGTCCGCCCAGCGCCCGCCGCAGCGAAGCGCGTGGACGATCCCGCTCAACACCCGACGATCATCCACACGTGGTTTGCCGCGAACATCCGTCGGCAAAAGCGGCTCGATCCGAGCCCACTGCGCATCGGAAAACCAAAAGAAATCAGACATATCAGCGCCTCCTCGCCGAGGCACTGAATCACAATCTGATCACCGTGGGAATCCAGTTATTGGGTCCGGACCCTAGAACCGCATGAATACGGCTCCAGTCCTCAAAAAAGTATTCTTGCAACAAGGGAATCACCTTGTCGCGCATTGCGGCGCGAACTTGCTCAGCTGTCTCACAGCCAATGAAAAATGCGTGCCCGATCCGGTGCTCGCGATCGATGAGATACTCGATGCGCTGGTTGATTGTGGTGAGCACGGCCTTGAGGTCGATACCCTCGACGAGGCCGAGCAGATCGGGTTCCGGAGCCATTTCGCGGAACTGAAACCGGCGTCGCAGGGCGGTGTCGAGCAGAGCGATGGAGCGGTCCGCCGTGTTCATTGTGCCGATGATGTGGAGGTTGGCGGGTACGGAGAACTGACGCTTGGAATACGGCAACGTCACCGACAGCGCATTATCCATGCCCGCCCGCTTGTCAGACTCCAGCAATGTGATGAGTTCGCCGAACACCTTCGAAACATTGGCGCGGTTAATCTCGTCGATGATCAGTACGTGCGGCAATGGATCGCCTTCGGCCCCTTCGCTAACGGCATCTGAGATAAGCCGAGCAATAAGGGAGCGATTAAGTTCCGCGTCCTTGAGCCGATAAAGCGTTTTCTGGATGAACTTTGGAGGATACAATTCGCTGACGTCCAGCCCATCTTTGTCATGCCAAAGCCATCGCACTTTTCTGCGGTGACAGTATCGGCCATCAGGCCGGGGCGCATATTCGTATTGGCCTTCGACAATCCCAATTGCTCGAAACCGATGATTGCCTTTGGCGACAACCAACATATCGCCGATTTCCAGCTGGTTGCGGAATACATCCGGCGATTGCACCACACCCTTGTTGGGGGTGACATCGTCATCGGGAAAGCGCCTTTTTACCTCAGAGAATATCTCTTCTCGGTCCGAAAAGCGGGGGTCGGTCCAGTCAATGTCACGAAAGCCGAACAGTGCGTAGTTGTTCTTGAGGGACTCCGTAAAAACGAAATCGGACGCTGAGTCAGCAACCTCCCCAAGCGACATTTTGTAGACCGCTCTACCAGCGATATTCAAAGGCTCACTTCCGACCGCGAGACCGCCAGTTTCTGCGCGTTCTGCGATCAGCCGGAATAGTCCTGGTTCTGGTTGCAGATGGAAGCCCACGGATTCCCCATCGCTGTTCCCGATGGGCACAGGGCGCAGGCCCTCGACGAAATCTTCGTAGCCATAGTTCTGGTGAAAGGTGACGAAGGCGATCCGCTTTTCGGCAACTAGCTCATTATACCGCGCCATCAGCGCAGCACGGCCCTCCTTGGTTTGCGGGTAATGCGCGGAGCCGTCGCATAGCTTCACCGCCTCCAGTGCTGTGTTGTACGTTTTACCAGTACCGGGCGGGCCATACAGAATAAGATTCGTGGGAAGGGTAGAAACCTGCGATTCTGCAGGATGGTGGGGTCGAGCCGGCAAATTTTGCGGAAGTCCCGTTTGTTCGATAATTTTGAAGCCTAATGAGGAAAGCTTCTTCCGCGCGGTTGTCCCATTGCACTCGTCATTGCTGAGCGCCGTACCTTGATCGAGAAATCTATGCGCGACACCGAATACAGCTTTGGACGGATAGGATTTTTTACCGCGTTCGACCCAATAGCGTAGATTGTTCCAGCTGTAGCCGTACTCGTCCATGAACGCATCGACGCCCATTGCATCGCATTCGTCCATAGCCGCTTCGACGTCAGATCTTTGGATGCCGCTCATATTGGCCACGCCTTCCTGACCCTCTTCCTCGTAGTTCGGATCAGCACCATCTAGAAATTTGCCGTACATCCCGACCGCCTGCCGTGTATTGGCGACCTGTAGATGCGGGTCGGCCGATTGCGGTGCTATGGACTTTGCAGCAGCTTCGTTGGTGCGCCAGTCGGAACGCAGCCGGGCTAGGGCCTGCAACAGGTTATCCCAATGTCCAGCACTGTGAACATCTTCGAGAGTGGCCTGCTCGAAACCAAGCTCGCCTAATGCTCGCTCTGCTGCTTTGACCCATCCGACACGATTGCCGACAGTCTTCAGCGGCTTCCCTTGGTAAAGCCGCCGACCCAGCCATTCCTTGAACTCAACGTCGCGCATAGCCATCCTGCTGCATGATACGGATATCTGCGGTGAAGATCTGCTGGGCGCACGCAACATTGCCGGGCTCGAAAGGCTGAGCATCGCAATGCGCTGACGAATTCTGGTCGACCTTCATGCCGTTATTCATGTGATCTCCGCAGCTTGGCGTAAGCCTCAGTCGCAAGCCAGTTGGTGACAAGACCTTGGAAGGCCTTGTCATTCATGAACCGCGCGAAAATCTCTTCATTCTGATCCATGCGCTCAACAAACAGCGCTTCAAGCAAATTCTTAAACAACAGCTCGAATTTTTCGCCTGGATTCGCAATGGCGGCTTGCCGCAAATTGGCGTCGGCCATTGCTGCCTCAACGATCTGATCGAAGAACAACTGGTCGGCATTGTTGAAATCGGTGCCAAAGCGGTCATTTACAACATCAATCAGTCGGGAAAGGGGTACTTCCTCCTCGCGCGCCACCTTCGAGCCGACAGAGGACGGGCCGTCGAGCTTATTGGCAGTACCTTCGGAAAGGCTGATTGAGCCCTCACTGACCTTCTGAAGGCGATAGTAATCGAGCCGGACTTCGTCGTCGAACTGATAGGAGGGGCTGCCCCCCTTGTTCGGTAGCTTCGCGGCTAGGTGCCGTAGGAAGACGTACAACTTCTCCAGATCAGAGTCCTGATATGGAATGATCTGGCTCAGGAAGCTGTAGAGACTGCCAAATGCCAGAATCTTTCCGCGCAATACCTCGGCTTCGGCCGGATCGGTTTTTGCAAGATCAGTGAAATTGGACACTGGCCGGTCGATAACGGCATTCATTTTTTGGTGATCGGCCGGGCTCTGCTTCAGTTTAGGCTTAAAGTATGTCTCTGAGAAAAGGTCGACATCGCTATGGGCGTATATGCCGCTCGAATCCAGTTCGCCTTTGATCTGATACATGCGGTTCGGGTCGACTTCCTCGCCGATCTCTGCGCCTTCGTAGTAGGTCTTGAAGGCCTCCTGGATCTCGGTTCGTTCATTCACGAAATCGAGAATGAACGTATCTTCTTTGAAAGGGTGAGTGCGATTGAGTCGAGATAGGGTCTGGACGGCCTGGATGCCTGACAGGCGTCGGTCGACATACATCGTGTGAAGAAGTGGCTGGTCAAATCCGGTCTGATATTTCTCTGCGACCAGCAGAACCTGATATTTGGACGTGGCGAAAACGTCGGGCAGCTCCTTTTCACGGACACCAAGATTCATTGCTTCCTCGGTGTAGGTGACATCGGGAAGCTTGTCGTCGGCCACCGCACCCGAGAATGCGACTAGCGATTTGATCGCATACCCCCTTGCCTTGATGTATGCGTCAAAGCTCTGCTTGTACCGCACTGCTTCCAGCCGGGAGCCGGTAACGACCATGGCTTTGGCGCGTCCGCCAACCTTGTGCTGGGTGGCTGCATGGAAGTGCTCGACCATTACCTCGGTCTTTTGGGCGATATTGTGCGGATGCAGCTTCAGGAAGCGCGCCAGCGCCAGCGCCGCCTTTTTCCTGACGACATTCGGATCGTCATCGCTGGCCTTCAACAGCCGGAAATAGGTGGCGTAGGTGGTGTAATGCTTCAGAATATCGAGAATGAAGCCCTCCTCGATGGCCTGGCGCATGGTGTAGCGATGGGCAGGCTTTCCGGCATTGCCAAACACCGCCAATGTCTTGTGCTTCGGCGTCGCGGTGAATGCGAAAAAGCTGATGTTGGCTTGGCGACCGCGCTTCGCCATGCTGCGGAACAGCTCATCCTCGCCGACGCTGTCGTTCTCGGCCATATAGCGCTGCGCATCTTCGCGTAGTCGCTCGCCGCCAAGGACCTCTTTCAGGTCCGTTGCCGCTTCACCGCCTTGTGAGCTGTGCGCTTCATCTATGATGACTGCAAAATTCCGGGTCTTGAGCACCCCGTCACCATCGTCCCCCCGCTCTTCCGCCAGCCGGATCAGCTGGCGCGAGACAAACGGAAACTTCTGCAAGGTCGTGATGATGATCGGCACTGAGCTTTCGAGCGCTTCCGCCAGCTGCCGGGAATTGTCGTCGATCTTCTGCACCACCCCGTGCTTGTGCTCGAACTGATAGATCGTATCCTGCAACTGCTTGTCGAGCACCACGCGATCGGTGATGACAATGACGCTGTCGAATACCCGGTCGTTGGCGCTGTTATGCAGCGACGCAAGGCGGTGGGTAAGCCAGCCAATGGTGTTGCTCTTGCCGCTACCCGCCGAATGCTCGATCAGATAATTGTGCCCGGGACCTTCTGACTTCGCCTTTACGACCAGATCGCGGACGGCCTCAAGCTGATGATAGCGCGGGAAGATCAGGGTTTCCTTCTTGACCTTCCTGCCCGCGTCGTCGCGCTTTTCTTCCACCTGCAAATGGATGAACCGGGCCAGCAGATCGAGCAGGCTGTCGCGTTGAAGCACTTCTTCCCAGAGGTAGGCCGTGCGATAGCTTCGGCCCTTCGGGTCAGGAGGATTGCCTGCGCCGCCCTCATTGCCGCGATTGAAGGGCAGGAAGTGCGTGGCTGGACCGGCCAATCGCGTCGTCATGAAGACCGCATCGGTATCGACGGCGAAATGCGCGAGGATCCTCCGCTTGAACTCGAAAATCGGTTCGCGCGGATCGCGGTCACGGCGGTACTGGCGAATGGCATCCTCAACGGTTGATCCCGTCATGGCGTTTTTCAGCTCGACAGAAATCACCGGAATGCCGTTGACGCTCAGAACCAGGTCAAGCTCGTTGTCGTTGCTCAGCGAGTAGCGAAGCTGACGTGTGACGCTGACGATGTTGGCGGCATAGCGCGCTTCCAGCTCGGCATTCAGATCATGCGCGGCCTTGAACGTGGCTACGCGGAGCGTCTTGCCATAGCATTTGAAACCGTGCCGAAGCGTAGCAAGGGAGCCGTTGGCATCAATCCATTTAACCAGATCTGCAAGGACCTGGGCGCGCGTCTTGTCGCCGTGCAAGGCTTCCAGAGCCTTCCATTCACGGGGCTGGGTAGCGCGGATGAAGTCGATAACGGGATCAGGGAAAATAGCAGACGGACGGTCAAACTGATCCGATGCGATCGAGGTGTAGCCATTCGCCAGCAACACGCTCTCGACCACGACCTCGAAAGCCTCTTCAGTGTGGCGAGCTGGTTTCATACCTTTTTCTTCTTCGCGCTAAGAGGCCGTTTCGAAAGGGGTTGAGCGGCTGAGGTTCCTGTGATTCCGGGGGTTTTGCAGACAACCCGGAGATTTTGATGTGGACCCCAGCCACCCGCGCACAGCATACGCGGGTTTCGAAGCG
>JBHSCB010000066.1:0-5606 GCA_042650965.1 Novosphingobium lubricantis
CGCGCCCTTGCTCACAGGATCATCACACGGGATTATCATAGGAGTAGCGCCTCGGCCCAAATCAGGCCGCGCAAGCTCAACGCTGGGGATCACCCGCGCAAGGTGGGCCCCGCACAGCGCTTACGATCTGGTGCAAGGAGGGGCCGAAGATCCGGATCGCCGGCATCGCAGCCCGCGAAATGGATGGGACCTGCTCGCGAGGGCACCCATGCCCGTCGTCCTCTGCAGTGGCGGCCAGAGATGCCTTGGTTCGTTTGCTAGGTGGACCGAAGGGCCAGCGCGACAGTGGTCACATCATCGTGCGGGCGCCAGCGATGCGATGTTCATCGGACGGGCAGAGCTACGGCCGTACCGTTGCCAGTTGCAGGCTTTCTGATGGTCGAGACCTCGCTCAAGCCATGCTGGCCACAAAGACAGTCTTGGCTTGGCGTTGAATTTCACAGAACGGATCGTTATGCCGACTTGATTTGCCGCGAATATGTCGCGGAGACTTTGGGCGACTATATCCCTGCGCATCTCGTCTATGTTCAACCAAGGATGGAGCGCGAGAGATCCGCTAAGGTGCCTGCGTCAAGGCGAGCAGATATGGCATCCTTCTGCAACAAATCTTCGGTCAGGTAAGGATGGAACTTCTCGAATATCAAGTTGGGCGAGTGCGCGAAAAGGTCCACTTCATTGCCATCCGCGAGGCCAGACAAGGCGTCGATCAACGGTGGGCTTTCGTCCTTACCAAACACTTCTAGAAACCCGTCGTATGCCTGCACTGTAAAGCTGTGCGCGCGTAACGCCAGCGCCAACGTCGTCGTTCGAACAGTTCCGGCTCGGGTGGCTAGCACAGCTGCAGCATCGCCGAGGTCAGCAATCCGCCCAGGCGCAAACCGCATTTGAGCATAATTGGTCCGTGCTTCCTCGAGCAGAACAGAGGCTTCGGCGTCCAGATAAATCGGTCGCCTCTGGCTTTCCAATAGGTCGAACATGCGCTCAATTACGCGGTCGTGGATATTGCCAGGATCGCCCCCGAAGAGGGGCGGCACTCCGGCCTTCGCGGGTGTCACCATGATGACACGATCTCTGTCGAGAACCTCCATGACTAGCCACCGCCTCCCTGAAAAAATGAGCAGCATTCCCGGTGCGATCATATTGTCGATGGGAAGTGTTCCGAGCTCCTTGCCGTCCCAGATCAGCCGGTATTCCTCGGGTGTTTGGAACACGGCATAGAAACTGTAGTGCTCCACCAGCTTTTCGCCATTCGGACCAAGCAGCAGCAGCCCATCACCGGCTTGCTCAATAAGCCCGATCTCAGCGCGGCCGAGGGCTCGCAAGACATCCAGAAATTGCCGCGTATCGACCTGGCGGAATGGCCCGGTCTGACAGAGAAGGCCATACAATTGCTGTGCTCGTATTCCGCCTCGTTCGGCAATAACCGAGAGGATTTGATGAACGAGAGTAGACAGGTGCAGGGCTTCGGATTGTGGCGGTTCGCACCAGCCCTCCAGCAGCAATTCGATCATCGCAATGGCCCGCAGCAAGCCAAGACGAAGGCGGTCCGAAAAATTGCTCGTCGGCGTAAGCTCAGTCTCAATGGCATATTGCCGCAGGATGGCCGGCTTGCCCGCCCGTCGCCCTGATCGGCCAAGTCTTTGCCTGAGTGAGGCCACACTGTAAGGTGCACCGATCTGGCCGACACAAGCTACATCGCCGATGTCGATTCCCAGCTCCAACGTAGACGTACAGACCGCAGTCGTCGGCGTGTTGCCCTCTTTCAGGCGACGCTCTACAAAATCTCGGTGCTCGCGCGACAGGCTCGCGTGGTGCGGGTAGAACTCCTGCGGGAGGTGCTCATTTTCGCATAGTGTCCGCAGGCGATCCGAGTAGATTTCCACGGCTTGACGCGAACCAGCGAAAACAAGATTATCGCTGCCTCTGAGGTGATCGAAGAGATGCTTTGCAATGGCGTCGGTCGCAGAAGGGCCCTCGCTGTCCTTTTCGCCCGCTACGTAGCCGCGGAGTTGAAGCTGCAATTCCGCCGACCCGCCCTTGGCAATGATCTGCTCGACATTTGCGGGGCTATCGGGCCGAAGATAGGCCTTCGCGAGCGCCATGTCACCGAGCGTTGCCGACAAACCAACGCGGCGAATTGGTCTCTTGAGAGCAATCTCGAGGCGGGCAAGAAGTGAACGCATCTGAATGCCGCGCTCACTGTCGAAAACGGAATGCAATTCGTCGAGAATGATGGCGCGCGTTGCGCCAAACAGCCGCGGAATTTCCAGCCCGCGCCGAATAAACAGGGCTTCGAGTGACTCCGGGGTGATTAGCAGCACGCCGCTCGGTCGTTTGGAAGCCTTGGTCTTTACCGACGACGAAACGTCGCCATGCCACGGGGTGATGGATAAGCCAGTGTCGCGACAAATGTCTTCAAGTCGCCGAGCCTGATCAGTGATGAGAGCCTTCAGCGGCGCCACGTATAGAATGTCGAACCCAGAACCCTCACTTGGGTTGTCTAACACTTGGGATAGCAGCGGGAGAAATGCGGCTTCAGTCTTGCCTCCGGCGGTGCTGGCGGCGACAATCAGGTCACGATCGCAGTCCATCAGCACGTGTGTGGCACGCGCCTGAATGTCGCGCAGTTCCTTCCAGCCTTGCTGACGGATCCATTTCTGGATCGGTCGAGCCAGCTTTTCGAATGCGGTGCTCACAGTCGGAAGCTGGTTAGCTCGTCACTCACAGGGACAGCGCCAACGCTCTCATCCACGTCGCTCATGTCATCGCCAGAGTCCTCGACCACATCGAGCTCGTCGATGAGGTCCGACCATTCAACGCCGGGGTTCTGCTCGAGCACTGCGAGGAGATTCACGAAAGCCGTGACCGTGTTTCGGGGTGTTCTGAAATAGGCTTCCCCGATCCTGTCCGAGCAGTGTGCCATGAACGCTTCCAAGGCAGTGTCTGGCAAGGTTGGCTCATCGCCCTGCATCACGGCCCGAATGTTTGCGAGGAGCACGAACAGGTCTTCAGGTGTCAGGCTGGCCAGTCGAATGACCGGCCCAGAAAGATCGACCAGTCCATCACGCGCGAAGGTGTTCTCTGCGAGGCGAGATTGGAGAGCCTCGTAGCTGTAGAGACCGCGCCGCGTATTCATGAGAAATTCCGGGGTCCCGCCCATGAGGAAGCCAAGATTCTCTGCGCTCCCTTGAAGCACATCGTTCAAAATTCGAAGGATTTGCTCATAATTTGCGTTCCGAGCTTGCGATGAAGTCAGCTTGTAGAGATTGACCATTTCATCGAGGCCAACGAGGAGCCCCTTGTAGCCAGCCTCACAGACGAATGCTGACATCAACTTCAGATGATCGTACACGCTGGCGTCATCGACGATGGTGCGGACACCGAGAGCTTTGCGCGCATCGGTCTTGGTTGCAAATTCCCCCCGAAGCCAGCGGATTGCCGCAGACTTCAGTTCTTCATCGCCAGTTTCGTGACCCTCCCAATACCGGCGGATGACTTGTGCGAAGTCGAAGCCGCCCGTCAGCTCCTCGAAATGGGAAAGACGTTGGCGAATGATCTCATCGGTCGATTTTTCGTTGCCCTCAGCATCGTGCTGAGCCTGGCTGACAAATCGTTCGACTACGGACGCTAGCGCGCCACCATCTGGCTTGGTTCGTGTAGCGAGATTCTTCGCCATCTCCGCATAGAGGCCCCGTGCTTGCCCGCCGGTCGCGTGGATGCGTCGATCCGGGGCAAGGTCGGCAAACATGACGACCAGTCCCTTTTCGAGTGCGACAAGCCGGATCAGATTCATAAAGAAGGTCTTGCCGGAGCCGTACTCGCCGATGATGAAACGAATGGCTGAACCGCCATCAGCGATCCGGTCCATGTCCTTTACGAGTTCTTCGATCTCACGGGCTCGTCCGACTTGGATGTGCCGAAGCCCCAACTTGGGAACAACCCCCGCGCGTAGCGCCTGAACGATAGCGTCGCGTTCGCGCGGCTTCAGTCTCGACATGAATCAATCCCCCTTCGCGATATCTGCTTTCAGCGCCTCGGCAATGTCCGGCGACACGTCGTATCCATCATATTGATCGAGCAAGGCCTCATCGAACTTTTCGAAAGCCCATTCGTTGATAACCTCCAGCGCGCCAGATGGCATAAGGCCTTGATTGCTGACGAGCTCGCTAAACTCTTCGTCAGTCCAATGTTCGCGCTGGATTATCTGCTCCACAAGCATTGAGTGCTTGGGATCCAGACCAGCGATTGACGATGGTACATCAAGTGCTGGGGATGCCCCGTCGCTCACGTCTTCGTCGGTCGAAAAAATCTCGCCAAGAACGCTGGAAACGCGCTCGGTGTCATTTCGAATAGCTGCAATACGCGCTGCATCGAGCGAAGCGGTCTTGGCTTTGGGCTCATCCGGTATTTGTTCGCCTGCCACCTCCGCCTCTGCGGCTTTGACGCGGACCGGGCCGTCTGACACGTCGCCGGCATGCAGGTCGGCGTAAACGAGGGCAGCATCGATCCCAAGAGCCTTGTAGATCTTCTCAATGCAAGCCACTTCTTCAGACTGAATCACGCTGTCAGCGTGGGCTATCGCGACGACCGCTGCGCGCAGGGCTAGATGATGCTCAGCGTCCGCATCTTTCAGCTTGCTGCGCAGCCATGACATGTCTGGCGGAACTTCGAGATACCATTCGAGGTTGGCTTGGAGCCGCTTTCTTTCGACTTCAGTCACACCACTATTCGCTTCGATCTTTTCGCGGAGGGCTCGGCGTTCGGCTTCAACGATTTTACTGTCGGCATGTGCAACGAAGGTCGCCAGCGCGAGTTCGAATAGTTCGGTCCGATAGGCCGGAGAAACATCCTCAAGCTCTTCGACCGGCTCGTCCAACTCGAAGATCACGACGGGCTCGTCAATCTTCGGTGCTCGAAGCGAAAATCTCGGGTCGGGGGCTATGCCGAAACCAAGCCGGGCGAGGGTATCTGCTGCGCTTTCCAAATCCCGCTTGCCGAATTTGATTGAGGCTTCTCCTCTCAAGCGAGAGATCATCTCGATCGTCGGAGCAAGGCCACCGGTTGCTACTTGCTCGCGAGCCCAATTCTTCAATTCGTTCATGCCGCTAGATGGGAACCTGCTCCACAGCTCAGGAGGCAACAGTGCTTGGGCTTCGATGGTTCCCCGAGCTTCCGGATTCCGCCCCAGAAGGCGACTGTACTTGTCGAGGTCGTCCATTGCCTGATCTGCAATTATCTGAGCGCCCTCAACAGGAGATCGCAGATCCGAGATGTCGGGGATGGCCGTGTCACCAGATTGTCCGGTCGAGGGCAAGAAATTCCCGGTAAACTCGCCAGAAGCCGCGCGGTACTGAAATTCTAATTTTCTCTTGGGTTTTCTGATCTTTGCCCCGTCAGGATATTCACTTGCGTACCTGAGCAAAAACAATTGCTTGAATTCCTCGGCACACCTCTTTGCGGAGGTTCGTAAACGCGCCTCAGAGGCCGTTTCGAAAGGGGTTGAGCGGCTGAGGTTCCTGTGATTCCGGGGGTTTTGCAGACAACCCGGAGATTTTGATGTGGACCCCAGCCACCCGCGCACAGCATACGCGGGTTTCGAAGCGTTA
>JBHSCB010000067.1:0-5501 GCA_042650965.1 Novosphingobium lubricantis
CGCTTCGAAACCCGCGTATGCTGTGCGCGGGTGGCTGGGGTCCACATCAAAATCTCCGGGTTGTCTGCAAAACCCCCGGAATCACAGGAACCTCAGCCGCTCAACCCCTTTCGAAACGGCCTCTAAGTCGTTGGTTCCCTGATTCTTTTTTTCAGCAATTAGAATCGGAAAAGCTTGGTCATTCTTGTCCAAAAGCGAAAGGATCCCGCCGTCGGGACGCATTGCAGACGTTTCAAAATTATAGTGAAAATCGACCGCCGGAAACGACGTGCGCAGCTTTTCAACGACGTCACGCAACTTCCATTCGGCCACATGATTCAACCTGACACCCTCAAACTTGGCCTTCAGATTTTCTTCCACGCGCCGAATGGCCCGATCCAGTGCCTTTTCCTGACGCTTTGATCGTGTGTTTATGACCGTATTAGCCCGCTGATTACGGAGATCACCCTTGCGCGCCACGGAATACTACCTTTTATCAACCAGATACAGAAACTCTGTCACATGAATATCTCGCCCTGACAAATTTCGGCATCCACGAAATGTATTGTAACGGGTATCCATGACACTCACTTCGCCAAGGGCAACAAGTTCGGACAAAAAGCGTTCGTGAGGTATAAAGCCTTCCGAATTATACGAAATAAGAACGAACTTTGCATTCACATGTTCAACAGCATCAAACAGCGCCGCCTCAGCATGCTGCGCTTTGTTATATAGCGAACGATTCCAATCAACTGGAATACCAGAAATCTTGCTCACTGCCTCCGGCCTCCTGTAATCACACAGAAGGTTCAGCATGAAATAATTCGATCCATAGGGGTGTTGATTATATGGAGGATCAAAATATGCAATATCTACAGGATCAATTTCACGAACCAAATAGTTCGCATCGCAATTGTAAATACGACTTTCGCATACAAAATTACTAAAAATCGGCGCCTGAACCGTTATATCTCTTTTTATCCGCGAAAGTGCGTTGCGAGCCGTTCCACCGAACTGACCGACTCCCTGCTTGTTCTTGTAGAAACCTTTGAAAACACCTGACGTGTTTGCATACATTGAAGCCTGTGACAGCACCGGCGCCAGCACGAATGCGCGAAGTTCCTCTGGCGTGGATGCAAGCACACGGCAGAACGTGTCTAGGAATATGGCATTGCGCCGCGTGTAGAACACCCGCTCCCCTGGCCGAATGTCCTCATCATCCTGTGGTGCGTAAAGCTCCGCGATAAAGCCCGGACTAAAGGTCTCCTCTATCGCGCTGCGAACTCGCCGCAACTCAGCCGCAAGAGTAGATTCATCCACGTCCTGCGCATTTGCCTGATAACAGGTGTTGACCACATTGCTGTACAGTTCAAGGTCATTGCAGTGGAGGACCCGGCAGTGTTGGCGCGCCATACGCGCCACGACGCCCGTCCCTGAAAAAAGATCAAGAAAGTCAATTTTCTCTTTGCCAAGTCGCGCCTTCGCTTGCCGAATACCCGCCTCTATAAAAGGTAGCAGTGATCGCTTGTTACCGATGTAAGTTATCAACTGCGTTGCCAAGAACGCATCGCTTTCCGACGGCAGTTCTTCGAACAGGCAGTGTTGCGCAATAGACATTGGCGAATGCAACCCTCAATCGTTCTATATATGTTTTCAGGCTAACCCTTACGGCCAAGCAAGACAATCCCTCCTTCCCCTCACCCCCGCTTCTCCGCCTTCTTCTTCTTCATCGCATCGTGGAAGCGGTCGGCCCAGCCGGGCTTCACAAGCTGCTCCGCGCGGACCATGCGCAGTTCGCCGTCGGCCACGTCGCGCGAAACCGCACTGCCCGCCGCCACGATGGCGTCTGCGCCGATCCTGACCGGGGCGATCAGCGCAGAGTTGGAGCCGATGAAGGCACGTTCGCCGATCACCGTCTTGTGCTTGAAGTACCCGTCGTAATTGCAGGTGATCGTGCCCGCGCCGATGTTCGCGCCCGCGCCCACATCGGCGTCGCCCAGATAGGTCAGGTGGTTGGCCTTGGCCCCGGCGTGGAGTGTGGCGTTCTTGATTTCCACGAAATTGCCGACCTTGGCCTTTTCCTCCAGCCGCGCACCGGGGCGCAGGCGGGCATAGGGGCCGATCTGCACGCCTTGCGCCAGCGTGGCGCCTTCCAGATGGCTGAAGGCGTGAATCGTTACGTGGTCGGCCACGGTCACGCCGGGGCCGAACACCACGTTGGGTTCGATCGTCACATCGCGGCCGATCTGGGTGTCCCAGGCGAACCACACGGTTTCGGGTGCGATCAGGGTGGCGCCATCGGCCATGGCCTGCGCCCGGCGGCGCTGCTGCCAGCGGCTTTCCGCGGCGGCCAGTTCGGCGCGGGCGTTGATCCCGGCCACTTCATCGGCATCGTCGGTTACCACCACGGCGCAGGGACGGCCATCGGCAATGGCGATGTTGACCACATCGGGCAGGTAGTATTCGCCCTGCGCATTGGCGTTGCCGACGCGGGCCAGAAGATCGAACAGATCGGCGCTGCGCACCGCCATCAGCCCGGAATTGCACACCCGGCAGGCGCGTTCCTCATCCGTCGCGTCCTTGAACTCCACCATCTTTTCAATGCGGCCATCGCGCGCGATGACTCGCCCGTATTGCAGCGGATCGTCGGGCGTGAAGCCCAGCACAACGGCGGCAGGGGCATCGGCGTGGTGCAGCCGCGCGATCATCGCCTGCATGGTGGCGGCGCGCACGAATGGCACATCGCCATAAAGGATCAGCACATCGCCCACGAAGCCCGCCAGCGCATCGTGCGCCTGCTGCACCGCGTGGGCGGTGCCAAGCTGGGGATCCTGCACGGCAATGGTGGCGGCGGCACCCAGGGCCTTTTCCAACTGTTCGCGCCCGTGGCCTGCCACCACGACCTGCCGCTGCGGGGCAAGCTGCGCGGCGCTGTCCATCAGGTGCAGGATCATCGCCCGCCCGGCAATCGGGTGGAGCACCTTGTGCAGATCGCTTTTCATCCGGGTGCCCTTGCCGGCGGCAAGCACGACAATGGCCAGAGGGGCGGCGGCGGGGGTCGGTTCAGTCATGGCCGCATCCTTGCCAGACAAATCTTGCGCTTTCCAGAACGCCACGCCAGTTGCACACACCATGGCACGATTTCCTTACGATGTGGTCGGGTTCGACCTTGACGGTACGCTGCTGGATACCAGCCGCGATCTTGGCCACGCGCTCAACCATGCGCTGGCGCTGGCGGGGCGGCCGCCGGTCCCGCTCGGCGATGTGCGGCGCCATGTCGGCGGCGGCGCGGCGCAGATGCTGCGGTCGGCGCTGCGCGAATCCGGCGGGGTGGACGAAGCCTCCTTCGCGGGCCTGCAGGCGCGGCTGGTCGCCTTCTATGCGGAAAACATCGCCCACCACACCGCGCTGTTTGCCGGTGGCGCGGCGATGCTCGATGCGCTGGCGGCGCGCGGGGTGACGCTGGCCATCGCCACCAACAAGGCGGAAGGTCTGGCGGTGCGCCTGCTCGAAGAACTGGAGCTGGCCAGCCGCTTTGCCGCGATCATCGGTGGCGATACGCTGGGGCGCGAACGGGCCAAGCCCGCGCCCGACATGCTGCACGAAATGGTGCGGCGCTGCGGCGGCGGGCGCGCGGCGTTCGTGGGCGATACCACGTTCGATATCGGCGCGGCGCGCGCGGCGGGGCTGCCGGTGGTGGCGGTGCGCTTTGGCTTCTGCGATCTGCCGCCCGACGATCTGGGCGCCGATGCGGTGATCGACCACTATGACGATCTGGTGGATGTGCTTGAACAGCTTGGCAATTCCGGTCAGGTATGACCCCATCTGGCATAAAGGATACGGCGATGGCGCAAGACTATGTTCCCCCCAAAGTCTGGACCTGGGAAAAGCCCAGCGGCGGCACCTTTGCCGCGATCAACCGCCCCATCTCCGGCGCCACGCGCGATGCCGATCTTCCGGTGGGCCGCCATCCGATCCAGCTCTACTCGCTTGGCACGCCAAACGGCATCAAGGTCACGGTGATGCTCGAAGAACTGCTCCAGCTTGGCCATACCGGCGCGGAGTATGACGCCTGGCGCATCGGCATTGGCGACGGGGACCAGTTTTCCAGCGGGTTCGTGGCCATCAACCCCAATTCCAAGATCCCCGCAATGGTCGACCGGTCCGGTCCTGATCCGGTGCGGGTGTTCGAATCCGGGGCTATCCTCATGTATCTGGCGAAAAAGTTCAGCGCGTTCCTCCCCGCATCGGGCGCGGCGCGGGCAGAATGCCTTTCGTGGCTGTTCTGGCAGGTCGGCAGCGCACCGTTCATCGGCGGCGGGTTCGGGCACTTCTACCACTACGCGCCGGTCAAGATCGAATACGCGATCGACCGCTATGCGATGGAGACAAAGCGCCTGTTCGACGTGGCCGACCGGCGGCTGGCGCAGACACGGTTTCTGGCGGGGGACGATTACACCATTGCCGATATCGCCGCCTATCCCTGGCTCGGCGCCCTGTGGCGCGGCGAAGCCTATGGCGAAGCGGCGACCTTCCTCTCGATGCACGAATATGAACATGTCGGACGCTGGGTGACGGAAATCGATTCGCGTCCCGGCGCGATCCGCGGGCGGCTGGTGAATGCCCCAACGGGCATTGCCGAACGCCACGGCGCGGCCGATATCGACGCGGTGCTCGACAGCCGCGGCTGAGGCCCCCGTCACGCCGGTTTTGCGGGCTTTTGCGGATGATCGGGACACGGCAGGGGCGCTTCATGTCACTTTAGGTGTCGTTCAGGTCACCCCCTTTTCATCCGCGAACGCGCCGCTATAAGCGCGCTCACTGTTGGGGCGTCGCCAAGTGGTAAGGCACCGGTTTTTGGTACCGGCATTCGCAGGTTCGAATCCTGCCGCCCCAGCCAGCTCCACTGTCAGCGCCGTCAGGTGGCGCAGGTTCGAATCCTGCCGCCCCAGCCAGCTCCGCTGTCAGCGCCGTCAGGTGGCGCAGGTTCGAATCCTGCCGCCCCAGCCAAGCAGTGAAAAACCCAGCCAAGCAGCGGAAACCCGAAGTATTCCGCCGCTTTTGCTCGGATAAGCCGCTCGTTGATGCGTCGACTGTAGCCAGTCGATGGGACCAGCAACGGATGCCAGCAATCTCGAATGTCACCCGACGCGGAGCGACCTACTGGTGGCGACGCAGAATCACCTTCGGGCGGCCACTCCCTCGTCCTATAACAGTTACAGTTACGGTCAGCCTTGGAACCAAGGAGCAAGCATTAGCCCGACTTCGGGGAGCTGCGATGACCCAGAGGAGTGAGGCTGTAAGGATGAGTTTTTATGAGCGAATAGAGCGGGACGGTTTGACTTCACTTGAGGTTGAACGGCTGTTCAAAGCCGAGATGGTTCGATATCGAGGCATGCTTAGAGTCGGTTTCGAAACTCACGCTGACCGAGCCAATCGGCGTAACATGAGCATGGCGGCGGCGGCGTAGAGGAAGGCTGCGGCGGATTTGAGGGTGGCTTCCACGTCCTTGGCGAGACGCC
>JBHSCB010000068.1:0-5026 GCA_042650965.1 Novosphingobium lubricantis
GCGCCCTTGCTCACAGGATCATCACACGGGATTATCATAGGAGTAGCGCCTCGGCCCAAATCAGGCCGCGCAAGCTCAACGCTGGGGATCACCCGCGCAAGGTGGGCCCCGCACAGCGCTTACGGATCAGCGGCAGCCGGACCGAGTAAAGGTCATCGGTTGCAAAGCCAATGTCGAACCGGATTATGGGCGCGAATGGGTAGCTTCGGTTGGTGGGTTCGATTTCGGGGTTGGTCGTGAAGGCGAGCGACTTCTCGATGACCTTCGCTCGCAAGGCCTCATAGATCGGTTCAATGCCCTCGTCCCATTCAACGTCTTCGACAGCCTCGGTCAGGATTCGGCGTGTTTCGTGCCGTGAGGTCCAAGCCGTCTCGGGAAGGCGGCGGATGATCGCTATAATCGCTCGACGCTGTGCCGCTATCACGGTTTGCGAGAAGTCGCGCCAGTCGTCCCAGATGGCGTCGTCGTCGTAGACGTCGTTTTAGGCTGACCTGAAATAATCTGCGAGCGCTTGTCGGACGATTTCGGATTGATCTACCCGCTGGGACTGGGCCGCAGCCTTCAGATGGTGCTCGAGCTGTTCATCGAGAGCTACCTCAAAGAGTGCCATTGCATCATGCTCCTCAGTTGCAATGTGCGGGATTATTGCGCTTTTTTGTTTCAGCGCAATGCGTCGTGTTGTTCGGTCCACGCACCTTGGCGATCAGGTCGACTGTGCATTCACCCAGCACGCTTGACAGCTCGTGTTCTTATAATGTTCTAACGCAGCCATGAGCAGCAAACGTCTCGACACCCTCGCCGATCTGGTTCGCCACGGCCTCAACGCGCAGGTAGAATGTCTCGGATGCCACCGCGTTGTGATCGTGCCAGCGGCCACGCTCCGAGACCGATGCTTTGCCAAATCCATCCCGATGAAGCTGGAGATCGTCGCGCGGCATTTGCGCTGCAGTTGCGGTCACCGCGGGACGAAGCTGGACGCCACCGGTGTCCAGCTGTCGCCCCCTTGAAAGGGTTTGGGCGACGCCTGCGCGCCGCCCTGCCGGTCAGAGAAACTCGACGTTCTCGGCGATGATCTCGCAGCCGTAGCGGTCATTGCCGTCGGCGTCCTGCCAGCGCGAGTAATGGATGCGGCCCGTCACAGCGAGCTGGTCGCCCTTGGCCTTGTGCTGGCGCAGCGGAAGCCCGAGGCCGTTGAAGACAGTGATCTTGTGGAATTCGGCGTCCTTGACGGGGTAGCCGGTTTCCGGATCCTTCTGGACCTTGCCGTCGCGGATGACGGGACGCTCGGTCACGAGGATCAGTTCGGTGATGCGGGTGTCGCTGCGATCGCGGGCAACAGGGTCCTTGGCGAGACGGCCGACGAGGTTGACGATGTTCATTGCAAGAGCCTCCTTGGTGCCGACGGCTCGTCCGCCGGTGCCCTTATCGAGCCTTGGCGGGAGAGCTGGGACACCGCGCGCCCTCGCGCGCGGGAAACCTCGGAAATCGCGGTGGTGCGGGCAGCCCGGCTTGCCGGGCAACACGGCTCGTATTTCTGCAGGTTGGCCCTAAGCTCGACCAGAGAGGCAGGGGCACTGGGCGGCGGACGTGCGGGTGGCACAGGGGCTGATTGCGTGCCTGAATATCAACCTCGCCGCGTCTCGGCTTGCTGCTATCAAGGATGATCGCAGGATTGATCGTCCGTCCTCGCCGATTTCGGTGAACGAATAGTCCCCGTGCGGCAGTCGTCCGGAACACCTGACCTTGGCTACCCTGGGTGCCGATCCGCAAGGTTGGCGCCATTGGTCTGGCGTTGACGCACAATAGGACAAGGCCCCAAGGGGCCTGCCTGTCTGCACGTTGCGCCAATCAATCCCGATCGACGGGAGCTGCTCTCCAGGCTGCTATGGCATCGATGATCTTTGCCGTGAACCGCGGTGGGAGACGTCCGGCAATGTACCCGGGCTGCTTCATAAGGGGCCTGATGTCGAACCCGGGCCAGGTGAAGCGGTTGAATTCCAAAATGACGATTGCGCTACCGGGAGCAAGGCCAGCTGTGCGCGCAATCTCATCGGGGATCACGATGACGTTCTTGCGCCCCTCGCCCTTGGTCGTGATCGCGGCGACCAGATAGCGTGACCCCACCAAACCCACGACGACGACAAAGCGTTCCTTGACACCCTCGTCGCGGCCTTGGCGCTGCTCTTCCTCGAAGAGGTAGACGTATCGGAGGATATGGCCTGCGGCGGGGCGGTCAGTCTTCCCAGCGGTCATTGGCGAGTTCGCTGTCCGAAGGCCGTGCATTGGCGAAAGCTTGGCGGTCGGCTTCGGTCATGTCGGACGAAGCGACAGCTTCGATATTCATGTGATCTGCGATCATACCGCGCGCCGCCTGTTCAAGATGGCGGAAATATTCGCTATCTGCGATCACATGCCGCTCGCGGCCATGGCTGGTGAGGACAACCGGCTGCTTGGTCGCAAGGTCGAGGAACTCGCCGGTGTTGTTGTGAAACCGGGTCAGGGGAATCCTGGGGTGCTCATTGGCCGTCGCTGGCATGGTGGTATCTCCTCTTGGCCTCAAAATAGCAATTATTGTCAAAATAGCAAGATTTCTGTGGCGACGATCGCCGCGCTAGCCTTCCACCTCTGTCGCCGGCAGCTCCGGCAACACTGGGACGAGGCCCGCATCAATCGCAAAGCCGAGAGTCCTTGCGAGGCGGCAGGCTCGAGCGATTGACCCGTCTGGAACATCGAGCGCCTTTTCAATGTGCCCAAGGGTTTCGCCAGCGCCGGGTTCACAGACCGCATGAAGCTTGCCTGCGTCTGCGGTGATAGCAAAGGGCCAGGTCATCGCGACACCGACGACCCGTTCGTCGAGGACAAGCAGCGTATCGCCAGTAGCGATAGTCTCGTCGGTCTGCACGGCGTCGTAGGCATTGCCCGTCGAGGCGAAGGCATGGATCCGCCAGGCGCTGAAGGCGAAGCGCTCGCTGTCGCTCAGCATGGCACGGCCCCTTCGGGAAAGGCGCGCTGCGCCGCTTCCGGAAAGGCTGCGGTGAGGTTCCGGTGGAGCGGCCCGGAGGATTCCGGAAAGAATGCGCCGGTGCTGCTCGGCCGTGTTATCCGCAGCGCGCTTGCGACGGCATCCACAATGAACCCAGCAAGCTGATCGCTGGCCGTCAGCTTGCCAAATTCAGGCGGTGCAAACCCGGCCTGATGCCAGAAGGCGATGCCGGTCTCGAGGGTCTCGAGATAACTGGCATGGCTGCCATCGTCCTGCTCATTGTCGATGCTCGCCTCGACTGTCCGGTAGGTCCCGAAATCATGAGCGTTGGCCTTGATCCGCAGGCTGATGCCGGCAGGCGGCGATCCGGCAACCGCGATCAGCGCAGCCCTGTAGAGTATGGCTTCTGCGGTATTCACGAGGTCGAAATTGGAGGTGTGGCCGATCTGCGCGCAGTCTTCGTTCCACGGTGCGCCGCCAAGATCGAGGGTCCAGTTTGTCTGTGTCATTCAAGCCTCCTTTGCTTGAACGGCACCTCCCCCTCCTCTCTCGCAGGCAGAGTTCCTGCAGCAGGTCTGGTCAGCTTGAAAGCAGCGGGCAAAAGAAAAGGCCCGCCCGCGACAAATGCGCGGACGGGCCTTCCCGATGTGACCGGTGCGGGTCGCGGCACCGGTCACGGGGGGGCTTGTCCCGGTCAGGCGTCGACGCTCACGCGCGTCTTGCCCTTGGGTGCCGGAGCGGTGCTTTCGCCCAGACCGTCGCCGGTGGCAGCGGCGCTGTCAACGCTGCGGTCGCTGGCCGGTTCGTCACCGGTGGCGGTGAGCGGCGGCAGAGCGCCTTCGCTCTCGCTGCCGAAGCCGTCGAGCGATGCCTTCGGCTTCGAACGCCGCCAGGCGACATTGAAGCTGCCGTCGTTCTGCTGGAACATGGCGACCGGGATCGGCGCCGAAAGGCTGGGATCGTCGATCTGGCCCGACAGGAAGCACTCGCCGGTCTCGTTCGACGAGTATTCCCAGAGTGCGCCGATCTTGACCCAGCTGCGGCGGTCCGCCGAGAGCGCCATGAGGTCGAACTTGGGTGCCCGCTCGTTGGTGGATTCGAAGGCCCGCAGTGCGACGGTCGCGCTGAAGGTCAGGGTGGTGATGCGGCCGATGTGAACGCCTTCCTCGTTGGCCTTGAGGGTGCCGATGTTCATGTCAAATTCTCCTGATGCTGTCCGAACCCCTTGTCCGGAACACCTTCTCCCATCCCCCCTCTCCTCCGGGCCCGTGGCCCGGCCCGTGCGCCAGCCACCGCAGGCGCGCGTAATTCTATCCAGCCCAGAGGGCTGAGGAGCCTAGATGCATGGTTCTGGAGATCAATTGGCCCTGCTTCGAGCAATGCGCGGTCTGTACCGAGCTAAGCTTCGGGCTCGGACCTGTCCTTCATCTGGCTGAAGCGCGCCATGAAGGCCTTGGCTTCAAGCTGATTGGGTCCATCGCGCGTGGCGAGGCAGGCCATCCTGTCGATCTCGAGCTGTGCGGCAAGACTTGCCTCGATTTGGCAATAGGGTTCGAGCACGCGGATTGCGTCAACCGCGCGGGGCAGCTCGCCGAAGGCGGTTCCGACCCATACGAGTTCGATCTCCTCCCCGTCTTCGTCAGGGGGGCTCAGAACCTGCGCGAAATAGGTCTGAAGCGGTCGGTCCCATCCGACATAGGCGCTTGCCGCTGCAATCCCGTCACGAAGCGGTACTTTGTGCCTGCTCATGCGCTCGTTACCTCCCCACTATTTACCAGGCTGATGCCCCGCGGCGCAGTGACATGTCCGCGCCTCACAATGATCAGTAGTCCGCTGGCCGCATCAGCGTGATGACCCTGCGCGTGATGGCAGGATTGGCCGGATCCTCTGACCCGAACGCCAGTTCGGTGTCGTAATAGATCCTATGCAGGCCGGATCGGCTATGCCGTTGTTCCGTCAAACCTCACGGAGAACGCTACAATGGAGAACTCGTCGTCAGATTACTGCCCCAAGACTTCTGTGATTGTCAGCGTTGAGCTCAGC
>JBHSCB010000069.1:0-3702 GCA_042650965.1 Novosphingobium lubricantis
GCGACAGACCATCGAACATCGGCGCTTGCAGCACCGCAAGTTCGCCGCCTAACATCAACCCCCTGACGAGGTCCGCACTCCGCTAATCTACGCCGCGAGTTGTGCCGAATGTTCTGACGACGGACAGCCGTCCTGGATATCGAGCCTGTCCTTCCTCTGTGGCTCTGGGCTGGAGATAGGTATGGGGGAAGAAGGGCTTAGCCCAACCAAACCAGCCACTGCGGGAGGGCGCGAGTCTACAGATTCTGCGCCGTCAGCCCAAGAGCCTCGAGATGCGGGTTCGTCGCCACGGTGCAGGGCTCCCATGCATCGAGCAATGATTTCAATTTATCGGCGCGAACTACCTTCATGGCATATCCGTCTGATCCAATGCGCCAGCACCTGGAACAAGCTAAAGCGCATCAATTATCCTTCAGACATCACGCGGCGCATGAACGCGTCGAACAAAGGTACGGTGAATGCCGTGTCTCCATGCGCTGGGCTGTAGAGCATACCTTTCGCGATAAGGCTGTTTCGCGTCGGCGCCACGCTCGACACCTTCACGCTTAGCGCTTCTGCGATGTCACCCGATCGGTGGGGCCCAGCGCCAAGCTCGGCCATTGCGCGCAGATATCGCTTCTCCGCCGGTGTCAGACGATCGAACCGCACACGAAAGAAGCTGGCGTCCAGTTCGGCAAGAGCGCTGCGCGTTGCAGCCGCGACATCGTCACCAGTAATCGGGGAGGCTATGGCAGCATCCCAACTATGCTTTCCCCATTCCTGCAGGAAGTAAGGATAGCCTTGGGTCTGCTGGAGAATTGCATCCAGAGCCGCATCATTGACGGTTTCTTCTTCCCGCTTGATTGGAAGCCGAATGGCATCGCGGGCGGCCGCATCATCGAGTGGGCCCACGGCGGCAAACTCGAAAAGCCGTTCCGCATAGGACTTGGCCCGGCCCAGCTGCCCGACAAGTTGCGGCAGGCCGGCGGCGATCATTGTGACGGAAGCTGCTTCTGACTGGCGCGATGGAGGGCACTGATCAAAGCGGCCAATTGCTCTTCCGGGACATATTGGAGTTCGTCGATCACGAGTACGACGGCCGATCCCTTCTCTCGCGCCGCCTCACCGATCGCCACCATCAGATCGGCGAGATCGGCTTCCAGGTCGCCGCTGTCGGCTAGGCCTGGCTCAACGTCGAAATCGAGCCCGACTTCGAGATCATCATATTTGACTTTGAGCTTCGCGAATCCCGCCAGCGCCCGAAGCGCCCGCCTGACGCCCTCCGAAGCCTGCTTCATGCGATCAAGCCTCAGCAGCGTGGCCCGAAGGGCGGGCACCAGAATGCCAGGAAGGGACCGGTTTTCCGGTGCCTCGATCGCGACGATCGCCATGCCCTCCCCTTCCGCAGCGTCCCGCATCGCCGTCAGCAGAACGGTCTTGCCCACGCCGCGCAGGCCGTAGAGAACGCTGGGGCGCGCGGCGCGGCCCATGCGGATCCGGTCTAGGGCAACCGCATTGCGTTCGAGCAGTGCGTCTCGACCGGCGAGCTCGGGAGGACGCGTGCCGGCACCGGGCGCGAAGGGGTTGCGGCGTGGATCCATAGCGAGGTTATGGCAGTTTATCGTTTTTCTGTAAACTTGCTAATCTCTCTATAACTTCTCTCCTTGGGTTGAGATTGACGTACAAAAAGGCTATTCTTCGTGTCCAGGAGATGATCATGCGTTTCCAGAAATTCGACCTCCATACCTACAATCAGACAAAGGATCTTCCTGGAGGACCTGTTTATGCGGTAGTGGAAGAGGAACTCGCTGACATCGAAATGATTACCGATGATGAAGGCAATCCGACGCGAGGCGGCTTGATCGGCTATGCGCTCGCCTATGCTTTGATGGCTGGCTTTGTCGGGATGATGTTTTATATCCTCTAATGTTCATTCGCGAAGCTTGGGATCCTGGAAGAAGCCGCGATCATGATCGCGGTTCACTTCCTGCTGCAGATCAGCGGAACCCTGCACGCGCTGTCCGCGCATCGTCTGCGCCCCCGCCCGATCGCCACTGAGTTCGGTCTGGCCGGCCTCGATGATTGCAGCAGCTCCCACGTCGCCGCCACCCGATGGGCCGGGAGCCAGACGCCCAGGCCCGTGCGGCTGATAGGAAGCCCTGACGTCCGCCGCGCTCGAAACGCTCGGCCGGCTCACGTCGACAAGGTCCGGATCATGAAGACGGCCCGCGATCTCGGCTCGGATGCCGTCCTGCTTGTCGTGCATCCAGCGCGTGATCATTTCCTGTCGCACGAGCCGCTGTTGGTCGGTCAGATCGGTTGCCCAAAGCTCGGGCGCGTCGAGACCCGGATTCTCGACCTGCTGGCGTCGATACCATTGGGCGAGATCCTGGCTCAGATTCTCGCTGAGCTGCATGCCGTGCGTCTCCGCATAACTGGCGTCGCGCGACAGCTGCTGGGAGAGCTCCTCAAGGCGGCGGGCCGTTTCCGAATAGGATTTTGCCAGCGCCAGCGAGTCCTCGGTGCTCGCTGAAGCGGACGCTGTGGCCGATGCCCGGCTGAAGCTCCCGCTGCGCGAATAGGTTCCGTCAGACATCGAAGCGCCACTGCCGCTGGAATGTTCATCCCGCACCCCATTCGACGATGTGCTGGCATTGTCGCTACCGCGGGTCTCGTCCGTCCCATAGCGCAGTCCGTCGATCTGACTCCCAGATTTAGAGACGCTTCCGCCAATGCCCGGCATGCGTCCCAATATGCCGCCACGACCGCTTGTCTGACCCCCAGCTTGGCGACCACCAACATTGGCTGTGATAGACCCCATGACTTGGTCGTTGGTCTGCGCTTGGCGGTCATGTCCCTGCGTTATCCGTTGGCCTTGGGAAATCGTATCGCGCTCCTCGAGACCCTGCGAGCTGCTCCCCGTCCGCCGGTCGAATTGATCGACCGACGTGTTCGCCTGACGGCCGCTGCTTGAATCCCAGCCCGATGAACGCTCCGTCGAGGTGCCAAAGGCGCTGCGATTGGCATGCGTGGCGGTCAGGACCTCGGCCGCGGCATTCTCATAGGCCTGCGCCTGCCGGTGCGCCTCACTGGCCATTTCCCGCCATTCAGCCACCGAACCTGTGGTCATTGTCGGCGTGAAGCCGAGACGCGAGATCGCGCCGGAGGTGTCGAATACCTCCTGGCCATTGCCGAAGCCCGTGACCATTGCCCCGTTGTCCTGCCGCCATCCGACACTGGGTGCGCCGCCCATATAGCTCGGTGCCGTGGTCCACTGGTCGGCTTGGCGCATGTTCGAGGTCGAATTTGCCCAGCTCACATTGCCATAGGCGTAATTGCCGGTTGTCTGCTCGAGCGCGGCGGCCTCCGCCGCATTCTGTGCCGGCGCCAGCATCGACATGGAATGCCCCGCGATCGACATTGCGCCGCGTGCGAGACCTGCGGCAAGGAAGGGCACGCTCATGAGCATAAAGCCAGCGATCGTCGCTGTCTCGCCATTGACCGCGCCAATCCCGGCATAACTCGCCAGCGTCACGCCGCCGCCCGCGACGCCTGTCGCAGCCGAGGTTGCGCGAGTCATACAGATCATATGCAGGATTGTCCGCCGTCAGCACCAATGGCACAGATTTGAGGTTGTGATTTAAGGAGGGTTGGGGCTTCGTCGTAGTGACGAAGGAACGAAGATGAAGGCCCAACCCTCCTTGAAAAAATCGCCGACCAAGG
>JBHSCB010000070.1:0-3492 GCA_042650965.1 Novosphingobium lubricantis
TTCTGTCGCTTCAAGGACTGGCGCCGCATCGCCACCCGCTTCGATCGCAACCTCAAAAACTTCATGGGCGCCATCAGCCTCGCCGCAACCGTCATCTGGTGGCTGTAGTGAGTCCGGACCCTAGTCGCCAACGAACACCTGTTCAACGTTTCAGCATATCAGGCGGTTACGCTATGCTGCCTAAAAGTAGGGGGCTTGCGGGCGCAATGGCAACGAAGAAGAAAGCAAAACCGGCACAACCTATTGAGGCTCCGCCGCCTTCGGTTCCGGTCGCTGATAAGCCTTGGTGGAAAAGCACATGGTTGAAAATCACGGCAGGTGTTACGGCAGTTGCCGTCTTGCTTACGAACATCAATTCCATTTTGGCGAGTTCGCGGGCGTTGCCGGGAGAGTTCGGAAAGACCGCCGATCAGTTTTCCGAATGGTATGGCGAGTATCCCGCTTGGAAGGGGTATTGGACCAACTTCCCCGAAGGCTTCGTTGATATGGCGGAAATGAACCTCTCAAAAGAGGATTTTCGACTGAATATCGACGAAACTAAAGATGGTTCAATTAGCGGAACGATCGAGACACGCGGGGTTTGCGGCAAAGTTCCTTATTTTGACCAGTTTCTAGTTGACGGTTCAATTTCAAGTTGGAGAAGTGCTGAAATTGAGATTTTCGACTATGTGGGCGGTTATCGGCGGGACTTCGCCAGACTTAAGCTTAAACGCGATGATGAAATTATGACGGTTATTCCGCTTGACGATCCCGGCGGGATATTCGCGAAGGAAGCGAGGATCGCTCGCGCTCCGCCCGACTTGATCGGGAGCGACGGTCACGAAGCGCTATGCGGCGACAAACGGTTCAAGTTCATCAGCGAAGCTTTGAAGAAGGTTCAAGCCGAACAATCTTCCGGCACGACGGCGAAATAAGAAGCCCCCGGCCCCATCATGGCACTGAAGGGACCGAGGGCTTCCGGGACACCGCCGCACGGAACCGGGCAAGGCGGCGGCGGTGGAAGGCGCTAGGGCGGTAGCAGCGGCAGGCGTAGGGTGTTGCGATCGGCGTCGCTGAATGCCCACAGGGGAGCGGCAAGGACCGGGAAGGCCGTCACGTCCAGCCCATCGGCCCCGGCGCGCTCCACGGCAGCGGAAATCGGCTCCTGCGGGTCGGACAGCGGCACAACGGCACAGGGTGGCAGCGTGCCCGCCTCGATACGCCAAGCAATGTGGGCAAGGCGCGCTGCGGCCCGATCCTGCGATGCCGGGGCGGTCATCGTGATCGGGGGCATGTCCAACCCTTCGACTTGATCGGCGGATACGAACAGCGGCAACGCGTTCGCATCGAACGACGTATCCGGCAGTTCGCTGAAGTCGCACGGCACGATGACGGCGTAAGGTCCGACAAGCGTTCCGCCGCCCATCGGCGTTTTCCGCGAAGCCGACGACTTCGCCAGCCATGCGGCAAGATCGGAGAGGCGATCGATTGCGACGGTCACCGTACGCGACAGATCGCGGCAGGAAATGGCAAGGTTGTGGCCATCCTATCAGGCAATGCCCCCCACAAACCCGCTCGCCTCGCCCTTCCGGGTTAAAGCCATGCGCATCGGCCCGTTGCACCCGCGTTGCCTGCACCGCGCCCGTGTCTCTACCTGATCGAGATAGAGGTGCCTGCCGCCGGAGCGGGCAAGTATTGCATCGGAGGACAAGAACCGCACGGCTCCACATCGCTTGCAGGTCAATTCCAGCCGCACGTCATCCCCAAGATCGGCGGCGCGTAGGTCGGTTTTCCAGTTCATCACCAGAAGTCCTCGGCAGAGGGAATCCGGGTGAAGGCGATCTTGCCGCCGACATTACCGCCCTTGGGCGGTTGCCACGGCCCGATGCTCACAACGGTTGCAGCGTAACGGGTATTGAGAGCGTCGATTGCCTCTCCCACTCGCTCCCATCGCTGCCGGTCGGCATCGTCGCTTTCCAACCAATCCAATTGGCGCTGCGATGCGGGGGACAGGTCGAACAGCGTCACGCCCACACGCATTATGCGCGTTGCGGCTGGCACCCTGGCCCGAAGGCGGCTCCACAGATCGGACAAGCCCCTTAAAAGCGCGCAATCATCGTTCACGATGGCAAGCTGGCGCTGTTCGCTCCACCCCTGATCGTAGGAGCGAATCCAAAGCCAGATGCCCGCGCAATAGAACCCGGCCCGGCGCATTCGACGTGCAGCCTTGGTCAACAGCAGGCGCGAGATTAGTTCGGCATCACCAAGGTGGCGCTGATCGGGCGGAAGCACGCGGGCATGGCCAAACATACCCCGGCCCGTTTCGGGCGCGGTAATGCTGTAACCGTGCAGGGCATACCATAGCCGCTCGCCGGTGACGTTGCGCCACAGGGCGCGCATCTGTTTGGGCTGGGTTTCGTATAGCTGGCGAGTGCTGCCGATCCTGGCTTGCGCCAGTCGCCGCGCCATGCGCTTTCCAACGCCGGGAATATCCTCCAGCGGAATGGCAAACAGCGGTTCCGGCATGATGGATGGGTGCCAGATCGTCAGGCCATCGGGCTTGTTCACCTTGCAGGCGATCTTGGCCAGATGGCGATTGGCGGCAAAACCTATGGAACAGGTAATGACTGGTCCGATATTGCAGGCAATGGCCCGTTTGATCGCCGCTGCGACACCTTCCGGGGCGTGATGCTGCTTGCCATCCAACCGGCAAGCCAGTTCGTCTATCGACTTCACCACATCGACAGGAACCACGCTGTCAATTTCGGCCACCAGTGCATTGTGCGCGCGCCGATACATGGCCGGTTGCTGGGGCACCAGAACGAGATCAGGGCAGATATGGCGCGCCTCGTCCACCATCATGATATTCTTGACGCCTGCGGCTTTCGCTTCCCGTGATGCCGCGATGATGCAGGTTCTGCCCTTGCCCTCATAGGGGACAACGCCAACGGGGCGGCCACGCAGACGAGGATTTAACTGCTGTTCGACGGAGGCAAAGAAGCCGTCGAAGTCGAGATAGAGGTGCTCAATGGTGTCTGGCTTGTGCATGGGGTGCCGAATCAGTGGATGGAATGATCCGGAACATATAGCGAACATTGGCACAATCTGTGAACCGTCCACTGCTATCCATAAATGAACCGCCTTACCCAACCGGCGCTGCCGCCGACTGGCGTTGCCTCTGCCAGCACGCTTGTCGGGCGGACTGTGTCCACAACGGCAAGTCTCTCGTTCTAATCACTGCTGACCGCCGGGCGGGTCTGTCATTTGCATGACGAAGGCCCCCTGGCGGGGCGCAGGTGGTGATTGTGGTTTGTGCCTTGCGCAAAAAAATAGGCTGGCCCGGAGGCCAGCCTTGGAAAGTTTGGGAGAGGATGCCTGAAAGGCGTGTTCTTTTTGGGGTCTGGCGGCATCGCTCGCAAGTGCGAAGCACGGCATTTCAGTTGCAGGAAATGCAACCCATGGCCCGCGCCCTCAAAGCTTCCCGGTCAGTTCCGGCACCAGCGTGAACAGATC
>JBHSCB010000071.1:0-3403 GCA_042650965.1 Novosphingobium lubricantis
ACACGTCGCCGCTGGCGAAGGGCGCCGGAGCTAACCCAAGGAAGGCCGCGACGTGTCGTCGGCTTTCGAACTTTCGGCAAAAAACCTCTGCAACCAACATTGCCGCGCTGTTCGGACCAATGCCCTTCAACTGCTCAAGGCGAACCGCTTTCTCTCGGCATGGGAAGGTAGACTCCTCATGGAGCACAACTTCAGCGCGGTCCCGCTCGATGTCCTTGATCTGATCGTTGAGCAACGCGAGCCGTTCGAAACAGCGCTCAATTTGTCGACGAAGGTTTGGTGGCAAAGACCGCTCATCGCCTGTGCGCATGTCGTCGAGTTGTTTTGACCAGTCACCGCCCTTGATGGCTTTGACAGATCGTATGCCCTGTAATGCAAGTAGCCCCCTGATCCGAGAGATAATTCGGGTGCGCTCGTGCACGAGATCGCCGCGCTCCCGCATTACTCTGCGTGCGTCCTCCTCCTCGGGGGAGGGCACGTCCACGACACGGCACACACTTTTGTCGCCAGCCAGATAGGCTTTGAGGATCCCGATCATTGCTTCAGCGTCGATCCGGTCGGTTTTTGCGCGCCTGCCTCGCCGCGACACAAGGAAGCTGGCGGGATCCAGGACATAGGTATCGATGTCGTTCGACCGCAGTAGCCTTGCGAGCCAGAAGCCATCATATCCAATCTCGAAGCACAGGCGAATGGCGGCAGGTTCACCGATACGATCAGCGGCCTTGCACTCAAGATTGCGAAGGTGACTGATCAGTGCCGCGCTGTTCCCGGCAGGAATTGTCCGCAGCGAAGGCTTCGCCGCTCCTGGCGAGAGCGAGGCAACAAGCCAGTTGCGCTTGCTGAGCTCAACGCTGACAATGACAGAAGTCTTGGGGCAGTAATCTGACGACGAGTTCTCCATGTAGCGTTCTCCGTGAGGTTTGACGGAACAACGGCATAGCCGATCCGGCCTGCATAGGATCTATTACGACAACGCTTTGGAGTTTGGCAGCGAGGCACCGTGGGACGATGCGAAGACCAAGCGCGTTATGACCATCATGCTTGCGAGCGAATATTAAAGGGCCCCCGACCCCTTCCCGGTCCGCGTCGTTATAAAACGCGGATCGAGGCGGCCCGGTTCAGGCTGGATACAAGCGATTTGTTGTTAATTCGCCACAGGTCCGTTATGGTTGCATCAAAGGGGACGCGAGATGGCAAAGGTCGATATCGAGGCGCTTCGGGCGCAGATCAGGGCGATGGATTTCGTTCGGGGCACCCCCGAGGAAGTCGCGCAATGGCGTGAGGACGATCGCGATTCCCGAGCTAATCTGACTATCGAAGGCATGACGCCTGAGTCCAACGAGGACGAGCTTTTCGCGATGATGATGGACGAGGGCGTTCCCCCGACGCTCGCCACCAAGATCATCGTCGACCTGCTCCAGTCGGGAGCCGGCCAGCTAGCCGCCTAAACGGTGGCTGGCACTGACCCTTACACCTACCCTGGAACCGACGTCCTCCGGAATCGGCTAGGGATCACCGATGGCAAGGAACTGGATCAACGCGAGCGACTGATAACCCGTGCGCGCGGCAACGAAGCCGCGCGCATGGACTTTCCGCTCACCCCCGATGGCTATCGCGCCCTTCACAAGCACCTGTTTCAAGACTTGTACGAGTGGGCGGGCCAGGACCGGACCGTCAACATCGGCAAACAGGGTAGCCTCTTCGCGCACGCCCCCTATATCGCTAACGGTCTCAACGCCGTGTTCAAGGAACTCGGCGAAAAGAACAATTTTCGCGGGTTGAACCGAGAAGAGTTTTTCGACCGCTTGGGGCACCACATGAACGAGCTGAACGCCGTCCATCCCTTCCGCGAGGGCAATGGCCGAACCATGCGTTTGCACGCGGCGCAGATCGCGCGCGAGGCCGGCCACCCGATCCGCATTGCCAGCATAGACGAACGCGCCTGGATGGACGGATCGCGGCACGGTTTCACAACCGGCGATCATCGCGCTCTTAGCGCCGCGCTTTCGGCGGCGGCAGTCAAGCGCGATCTAGAACCTGAGGCGCGTACCGGCCCGGGCGGCCTCGCTTTTCTCCCGCCCCGCGATCCGCCGGCAGGGCAGCGCTATCGCATGACGTTGAACAAGGTTCGCGAAGAGCTGGAAAAGCATTTGCCCGTTGCTCGCGCAGAGGCGGCCGACAGGCTGGGCAAGTTGATGAAGGCCGGCGCTTCTATCGAGGAAATCGCCAAGGCACGCGGCGAGCTGGCCTATGTAAGGCACGCCAAGGGGCCGGTCTATCAGTCGCATTTGCTAAATTATCTCGGATCTCGCGAGGTTGAGGCCGTCATAACTCCGCAGCAGACGCCGCTGGATCGCGTGCGCGAGATCGGCGCGGCGCTGGCGGTGCGGATTAACATGCAGCAGGGGGCGCAGCTCCAGCGCGCCATCAGGGCTCTTGAGCGCCCAATTCTCCCGCCTGGTCATTCTCCCATGCACGAGCGGCTAGCAGATGCGTTCCTGAAGAACACGGCCGAGAAGAATGCGGCCGACCCGCGCCTTGCGCCCGCCCAGGCCATAGTTGACACCGCTATGCAAACCGCCCGAGCTCGGGGCGAGAGCGTGCGCGCGATCGACGGCGCAGGGGAGTCGACGCGCAAGGCCGTCGCGGCGGTAATCCGATCCGGCGAGCCGCTCGATGCCAATGCGCCTGAGTTTCGCGTGCGCGTGCGCGCGCAGCAGCAACCGCCCTCCCCTACGAAGGACAAGGGCCGGGGCCGCTGAGCCGAGGCGGGCCGGGCGAAGGCCGATAGTTGCCGCCCACCGTTCGGTAGGCTCCATGCGAAATCTAGGGGGCTAAGGCTTCCAAGATACGGCACTCAGCAACTGTCCCGCCCTCGCACGTCGAAATGAGAGCGGCCAGCTCGCGCCGAAGCGCAGAGAGGTCCGCGAGCTTACGATCGACTTCGGCCAAGTGCTTGCCTGCGATGACGTCAACGGTCCCGCAATCGCGCTCGCGCTGCCCAGCCAAGTCCAATAGCGCACGGACCTGATCGAGCGAGAAGCCGAGGTCGCGCGCGCGGCGAATGAAGGAGAGCCGCGCTAGATCATCGCGCGCGTATGCGCGGTAGTTTCCGCCCGTGCGGGCCGGAGGCCCGATCAGTCCGACTTTCTCATACCAGCGGATCGTCTCGACCTTGGTGCCCGTCGCTTCCGCCAGTTTCCCGATCGTCAGTTTCTCAGTCACAGTCCTTGACCCTATAGCGACTACAGGGTGCATATAGGCTGTCATATCGATTTGATCTGCCCCCTTCTGAGTGGTCCAAAATTGATGATATTTTGGATTACGAAGGAGACATGGAATGCCGAGCAAGAAGCATCGCCCGGAAGAGATTATCGGCAAGCTGCGTGAAGCGGAGGTTGTG
>JBHSCB010000072.1:0-2790 GCA_042650965.1 Novosphingobium lubricantis
TGCGTGGCGACAACTACGATGGCCGGTTGAGCGGCAACTATGATGGCCGGTAGGATCGGTTGTCTGGGCTGATCGTAGGGAGGGGCGTAGCCCCGACCGGAGAGCGGACCAGACAACCGGTGGCGATCTTTTTCCCCTTCTTTCGGGGGGGCTGATCGGGGCTGTGGCGGGCGGTGGTATCGGAACACTCATCGAACAACGAGCGATGGGTTTGCGATGCCGGGCCACCACATTTCCGATCAGCAGGTATTTCTCTTCATGACCCATCGTCGCCAACACACCCAGGCCGTCGCGGCTGCCAAGGCCGGTATCAGCGAGCGCAGCGCACGCCGGATCGAGAACGATCCGCAGCTTCCGTCCCAGAAGAAGAAGGAGCGCCACTGGCGCACCCGCGCCGATCCGCTCGAGCCATTCTGGCCACGCGTCGAGGAGTTGCTCCAGATCGACGGTATCATTGCCGTCACGGTCTTCGAGACGCTCCAGGACGAGTTCGGCGAGGATGCTGTTCCCGATGCGATACGACGAACACTTGAACGCCGGATCGCCCGCTGGCGGGCACTGCACGGCGGCGAGAAGGAGATCTTCTTCCCGCAGCATCATGAGCCCGGTCGGCAGGGCCTGTCGGATTTCACGGTATGCGACAGTCTCAAGGTCACCGTTGCCGGCGAGACCCTGGCCTATCGCCTTTACCACTTCCGCTTGGCGGCGAGTGGCTGGGAGCATGCGGCTGTCGTGCTGGGCGGGGAGAGCTTTGCCGCCCTTTCGGAGCACCTGCAGGATGCCTTGTGGAAGCTGGGCGGCGCGCCGGCCGAACACCGCAGCGATTCCCTGTCAGCCGCCTACAAAAACCTCGACGCCGATGCGCAGCGGGATTTTACCCGAAGCTATGACGAGCTGTGCCGTCATTACGGCATGCTCGCTACCCGCAACAACCGCGGCGAGGCGCACGAGAACGGATCGATCGAAGGTCCCCATGCCCATCTCAAGCGACGGCTCGATCAGGCCTTACGCCGGCGGGGAAGCCGCGATTTCGTCAGCATCGAGGCCTGGCGCGAGTTCGTTGAGGCGCAGGTCGCCAGACAGAACCGGCGGCATGCTGCGCACATCGATGCAGAACGCAGGGTACTCAAGGCGCTGCCCGCAAGGCGAACCACCGATTTCGCCATGGTCACCGTCGATGTCACCCGCAACGGCACCGTCGCCATCGATCGGGTTACCTATTCGGTGCCTTCCCGCCTCGTCGGACGGCGCCTCAACGCGCATCTCTTTGACGATCGCATTGAGCTCTTCCTCGGTCCGGACAGGGTAATGTCCACGCCGCGTGTGCGGATCAGCCATCCCCACCGGGGGCACAGCATCGATTTCCGGCACATGATCGGTAACCTGCGCCGCAAGCCTGGTGCGCTGCGCAACCTCGTCTACCGCGAAGCCCTGTTCCCCGATCACGCCTACCGGCGGGCCTGGCAAGCCTTCGATGCCCAACTCGATGGACGGCAGGCCTGCCGCGATGCCGTCGCGCTGCTCGATATCGCCGCCAGGGGCGACTGTGTCGACGTGCTGGCCCGGCGGATCGATGAGGCACTCGACAGAGGGCGCTTGCCCGATGTCGATGCGCTCAGGGACGAGTTCCTGCCAACCGCAAGATCGCAGCGCGATGTCACTATCCCGCCTCCCGATCTGCACAGCTACAACAGCTTGATCGCCAGCGGGGAGGTGTACTGATGACCCGCACCAAGGACCAGGCCGCCGCCGTGCTGCCTACCCTGCTCAAGGCCTTGCGCCTGCCGAGTATCAACCGCAACTGGAAGCGCCTCACCGACACCGCCGATCGCGATGGCTGGCCGGCCGCCAACCTGCTGGCCTCGCTTCTCGAGATCGAGATGGCCGATCGCTCCTCCCGGCGCATCCAGCGCCATCGCGACCAGTCCGGCTTGCCCGCAGGCAAGACCTTCGCCACCTTCGATTTCGACGCAGCCCCCGGCATCCGCAAACCGCACCTCTTGTCCCTCGCCGCCGGTGACGACTGGATCGAGAGCGGCGGCAACCTGCTGCTGTTCGGCCAGAGCGGGACCGGCAAGACGCACGCAGTTGCTGCCATTGGTCATGCCCTCATCGACACGGGGCGGCGCGTCCTGTTCTGCTCCACCACCGACATGGTCCAGAAGCTCCAGTCCGCGCGCCGCGACCTCAGCCTACCCGCCATGCTCGACAAGCTCGACAAGTTCGATCTCATCGTGCTCGACGATCTGTCCTACGTCCGCAAGGACCAGGTCGAGACCAGCGCCTTGTTCGAGCTCATCGCCCACCGCTACGAACGCCACTCGCTCGCCATTACCGCCAACCAGCCATTTTCGGCATGGGACAACGTCTTCCCTGATCCCGCTATGACTGTCGCCGCGATCGACCGCCTCGTGCACCACTCGATCATCATCGAGATGAACGGCGAAAGCTACCGCAAACGTTCCGCCGTCGCCCGTATCAACGCCGGCGATTACGACCCGCCGAATGGCGCCCCGGACCGGCCATCATAATTGTCGCTGGCTTCGCGCTCGGGAGCACCCTTGCTGAGGCAACGGGTAATTGTCGCCAGCGGCAATTACATGCCAACCATCCCATGCGCTTCAGACCCTCGCTTCCGGCCAGCGTCAGCGACAATTACCCAGCGTCGTAATTGTCGCTCGACGGTTGCTCCCCGCAACAGCAAATGGTAGCCAGAATTCACCAACCGGCGCGGCCACCTATCGGCCATCATAATTGACGCCGACCGGACTCCGTAATCGTCGCGCTACA
>JBHSCB010000073.1:0-2676 GCA_042650965.1 Novosphingobium lubricantis
CCTGATCAATGATGACAACGATATGAAGAGGGCCCCGATCGGGGCCCTCTTCATATCGTCAGGCCCGCATCAACAGTGGCCTGCTTTTACTCCGCCCCGCTGGCCTAAAATCTGACCGCCGTTGACACGGCGGGCAATCTCTTCCGCAGCCCGCTTTTCCTCAGCCGACCGAACATGCCGGAGCTGGGTGATATCCGTGCCGTCAGCAAGGTCCGCCAGCTCGGAGGCCAGATCGTCCACGTCGAGTTCCACCTCGTCAACTGCAATCGCGGTCGCCTCATCCAGCAGGCCATGCTGATCGAAGGTTGCCAAAAGGTCCCGGCTGTCCTGCTGTGCACGCAGGCGATCGAGGCGGACGGCATACAGCCGCTCGAAGATGTCGCGCCCCTCACCATGCTGCGGCACGCGGCCGTGCTCCTCATAGAAGCGCACGATATCCTCGAAGCCCGCGATGATCCGTTCTTGCTGGGGCGTGTAGGTTGCCTGCTTCTTCGCTGCCGGAGCGAAATCGGCAAGTTCGCCTGCCAGTTCGTCGAGATCATATTCACTCATAGCGGCCTTCCTCGCGGAAGCGCATAAAGGCAGCCGCACCTTCTGCAAGGCGCTGTTCCCAGGCATCGCTCGAAGTGATCGACGGAACGCGGCCACGCTCCTTCTTGAACTTGACGGCGGCGACGGCGAGCTCCTTGGCCTCGTCCGGCAGGATCTTTGTGCGCTTGGCCGAAATCGCAGCTTGGACCTGCTTGAGGGTGCTCTCGGTCATGGCCTTGGCTAGAACCGCGTAGGCGGCATGCCACGGGTTGATGCTGTCGATGAGATCGATGTCGAGCTCGCGCACGTCCATCGCATATTGCCGGACCCCTTCCAGCAATGCCGTGTTGGCGCGCTGCTCGCCGTCGTTCACGTCAGCCGCACCCATCGCCAGTGACTTTGCCTTCTGGGTCAGGTTCAGCGCCGCAATCGCATGCTGGCGGACCGCCTCCTGATCCTCGGCACTGAGGTCGGGATAGCGATCGCGGACGATCTTGCCCATGGCGACCTGCGTCATTTCCTGCGGCGCCGTGTTTTCGTCGAACAATCCGCGCTCGGCCACGCTCTTCTTCTGGACGAAGGCGGCGATCACCTCGTTGAGGTCCTGTTCGCAGATGCGGGCAGCTTCGGCGCTCTTGGGCGTGACGAGACCGGCGATCTCGAAGTGATACTGCCCGCGTTCCTCGTTGACGCCGACGTTCGCCTTACCTTCCTGATAGCCTTCCGGCCCGTAATCGAAATCGGGCAGCGGGCCTGCGCTCTTGGGGCTGAAGGTGACGGTCATCAAGGAAATTGAGTCGATGGGGACCGCTGCCTATTGCGCGACCTACCACAGACCGCGCGGCCAACTTGGAGGGCGCGCCATTCATGTTGATGCCGACCGGTAAAGAACCTTTCCGCAGCTGCCGCTCCCTCAAGCGCGCGCTAAGCGGTCTCCAGAAGTCGAAATCGGGGTGACCTCTGGCACTTATGCTGGCAGATGAGTGGTATGTCGACTGTTTGGAAAATCATCAGGATTGTCGGGCTTTATGTAGGATCGTTCATCGTCTGCGTACTTATCGCCGCATTGACGATGGAGCCGCTTCCCGGCGGAATTCAGGTCCTGTTCGCGATGCTTGTCCCCGTTGCTGTCGTCCGATGGTATGAGGCTGGTCGTAGTGCGCGGCTTGTGCAGGATAGAGGCTTCCAAAAGCAACCAGTCTTCGATCTATCCCCCCGATATAAAAGTGATGAAGTCTCGGGGAAGCGAATGCCCGATAAATTCGAGGCGGAGCTAGGGCATGTCGCCGCGAAGGCATCTGAGGCCGTCCGACTTACGCTAGAACAATCACGCCGTGAGGCCCAGAAATCAGGGGACGCCCGGATGACAGGTTCACAACGCCAATCTTCATCATCTAAGCAGCAGGGATGGGTGCCAAAGGGTCAGGCAGTTACCATCGCGGGCCGCCAAATTGATGGAATGATTTATGTTGGTCCAGCACCACGATTGAATTCGCATGGCTATGGCGAAAAGTGTCGCGCTTACATCGACCCCTCGCTGTCTGTTGCCGCTCTTGGGTCAGACAAGAGAGGCGATAACCTGTCGTACTGGCCGGGCTATTCAAGTATCCCTGCAGTTTGCCGAGCGACCTATCTCGATTGGCTCGCGAATGGGCGCCGCGACGGCACGGTCAACCCAGGCTACATGTTCCTGTACTTCTATGGGCTGGAGCGCCGCTTTCTGCTGGACGACCCTTCAGATTTTGAAAAGCAAGAGATCATATCGGAGGTTCAGCGCCTGAAGCACCTCTTCGCGCACAATTATTCGGCGCAGCGATATCTTGGCGAATTTTTGGGCATTGCCAGCATTGCGACATTAGGTGGCATTTCTCCCGACGATCCTGACCTCAAGGCGTCGATCCTTGAAAACCGGAACTGGGAGCTTCCAATCGCTCTCAAGATGGTCATCGGCACTCTGGTAGCAAACGGCGAGCCCGTTGATGCAGAATGGATGTACCTCTGGTTTATCTGCCACCCTGAGAGTCGGTTTCGAAACTCACGCTGACCGAGCCAATCGGCGTAACATGAGCATGGCGGCGGCGGCGTAGAGGAAGGCTGCGGCGGATTTGAGGGTGGCTTCCACGTCCTTGGCGAGACGCCGGTTTC
>JBHSCB010000074.1:0-2635 GCA_042650965.1 Novosphingobium lubricantis
TGTAGCGCGACATCGTCGGTGACTGGTCAGCGACATTGATGGTGATGTGTCAGCGGTGACGTTGGGGATAGTGTCACACGAGGTTGGCCTGGATCAAGAGGCGTTGTCGCGCAGCGATGTCGCTGGCATGGTTTCGATGTCGCTGGGCGATGTCGCTGGATCAGGAGCACTGTCGCGGAGCGATGTCGCTGAGGCCAGGGCGGATCGCCTGCGATAGCTCTCGACGTTCATTTCCAGGATAGTGGCGTGGTGAACGAGCCTGTCGATGGCAGCGACAGTCATTGCCTTATCCAAAAAAATGGAATCCCAACCGCTGAATGGTTGGTTGGCGGTGATCATGATGGAGCGCCTTTCGTATCTGGCAGAGATGAGTTCGAACAGGACGCTGGTCTCTGCCTGGTCCTTGCGGACGTAGGACAGGTCATCGAGGATGAGCAGGTCGAAGCGGTCGAGCCTGGCGATCTCCTGGGTCAAGGTCAGGGACTGACGTGCGGCCTGCAAACGCTGGACGAGATCGGTGGTTCGGGTGAAGAAGACCCGGTATCCGCGCGCGACGAGCTCGTTGCCGATGGCGGCTGCGGCGTGGCTCTTGCCGGCACCGGGCGGACCAAATGCCAGAAGATTGTGGCCCGCCTTGAGCCAGGCATCTCCTTGGGTCAGAGCCATGACCTGGGCCTTGCTCAAGGTGGGAACGAGGCTGAAGTCGAAGGCATCCAGGGTCTTGCCGGGAGGCAGCCGTGCTTCTGTAAGATGGCGCTGGATCCGGCGTTGTTCGCGTTCGGCGAGTTCCAGTTCGGCCAAGGCTGCCAGCAGGCGCGAAGCCGGCCACCCCTCCTTGTCCGCTCGTGAACAGAAGTCCGGCCAGAGACGGGCAATGGTGGGCAGACGCAGCGTGCCAAGCAACATGGGCAGCTGGGCGGTGTCGACAGTGATGCTCATGCGGCCATCTCCCTGGCGGTGAGCAGATCGTCGTATGTGTCAGGCTGGGGAATATCGACGACCACATCGGCCGGCTCTTTGCCGGGGCGTTGGAAGCGCTCCTGCAGATCCCTCAGATCGGGTAAACCCTGGCCATCGAGTATGCCGGTCAGGGTCGCGGCGAGCTCAGCCTCGCAGGCCTGGTCATGCGCAAGCCACAGCAGCCCCACCATGCTGCGGCATGCGGCGGCTTTGGGAAGCGCACCCTCCAGAGCATCCCAGCAGCGGCGATATTCGCTGCGAGGGAAGAGCTTGTCGCGATAGACAAGGTTTGCCAGCGCGTGGGGCTTGGTACGCAGGCTGTGGATCACGTGCCGATAATTGACTACGTGGTCATGACCGCCCCGTCCGCGATCGGGCGCCCTCCCGCGTGGCAGGGTCTCGATGGGCTGCCCGGCCAGATAAAGGTCGATCCGGTCATCGAAGATCCTGGCTCGCAGGCTATGGCCGATGAGCCGGGAAGGCACGGTGTAGAAGACCTTGCGCAGCACGAAGCCGCCCGATGAGGTGACGAGCACCGTAGCTTCATCATAATCGCAGCTGCGGCGTGAAGGTAACGGGCGCAGGTGCTCAGCTTCGATGCGCAAGGCATCGCGCCGCCGGGCATTGTGGCGGCCCACGATCTGGGCGAGGAACGTGCGCCAGTCCTCGATGGAGGCGAAGTCACGTGTCCCGCGCAACTGGAGTGCCTGATCGAGCCGATCCTTAAGGTGACCATGACGGCTTTCTATGGACCCATTCTCATGGGCGACCCCGCGATTGTTGCGGGTGGGCTCCATCTGGTAATCGGCGCACAGGGCGGCATAGCGGGTCCGCAGATCTTCCTGGGCATCTTGCTCCAGGTTGGCGAACGCCGCGGAGAGGCTATCGGTGCGATGCTCGTGCGGCACGCCGCCAAGCTGCCACAGCGCATTCTGAAGGCCGCAGGCCAGCGCCGTGAAGCTTTCTCCTCCCAGCACGACCTCGGCATGCTCCCACCCGGAATAGACCAGCGCGAAGTGATAGATCAGGTGCGGGCTCGGATTGCCGGAGATGGTGACCTTCAGATCGCGGGCGTCAAAGAAATCCGACATGCCCTGTCGGCCTGGCGGATGGTCCTGCCGGAAGATGACCTCACGCTCTGGTCCATACTCGGCCTTCCATAGCCGTATCCGGCGTTCCAGGGTCCTGCGGGCTGGTGTTAGATCGAGACCGGGGTGGCGTTGCTCCAGCTCCCCAAGAATAGAGATGGGCTTCAGGCCCGGCGTGCTCTCGAGCAAAGGCACGATTTCTTTATCCCACAGTTCGGCGAGCGGATCTGGCCTGCCGCCGCCATGACGTCGCTCCCGGCGACGCTCCGATGGCGACCGGGGATCTTTCTCTGTCCGGTAGCCCGTGCTGGTGGAAAAGCCCGCCATGGCGGCGGCCGCTTTTTGCGGGTGTTTTTGACGAAGGGACATGTAGTACCTCTGCTGTTGGTCGGTGATGGGACGGCCAGGCATCCGATCCTCTTCTTGGCGTTGAAGATCGGACCATCCTGACCGCTGTCGCCGCCAACGGCACGGGGAAACCCGCGCCCGTGTGGGGGGAAGCTACGTCCGGGCTACGCCCGGCCTCCGCTTCCCCCCACACGTCATCTACGATGTCGCTGACCCTTCAACTGCGATGTCGCTGTGCA
>JBHSCB010000075.1:0-2567 GCA_042650965.1 Novosphingobium lubricantis
CAGTCGGGTAGGATTGGTGCTGCTCATGGAGTCAGCCCTGATCCCCCCGCCGAACCGCACGTGCAGCTTTCACCGCATGCGGCTCTCCACTGTGACGAACCATCACTTTGCCGTAGATCGGGCAGGCGGCCTCTGTGAGTATCCCAGTGGCATTGCTCGCACAGGACCACCGTCCTGCGGGCGCGTGCCACCTTCATTCTCACGACAAAACCGCGGTGCGAAACATCGGCCATCCCCCGGATATGGTGCACCTGACACGGAACATCGGATCGACCGCAAGCCTCGCATTGCTTGGCATTCTGACGATCAACCCAGTCCGTACGTGAGTGGGTGAACACCTGCGTCCAAGGCTGGATATCAATCCTGGACGAGGTGGCCGGATCACGTTTCAGATGAGCCAGTTTCCAGACTTTGACCGATCGGGGCTGGCCATCGACGTCGTAGCCGATGGTGAATTCCTGCCCCGTCCTCATGCGGGCCACGACCGCTCGCACATTGGTTTTGTGCTTGCTGGCCAAGGTCTTGAACAAGCTCCACCGCTGGAGAAGCTCAAGCCTGTTCAGCTTGAAGCTCACATCCTTGGCGAGAGCATAGTAGTTCGCAAAACCCCGCAATTCGGCGTTGTAAGCTAGGACGATCTCAACGTCGCTGCAGCTGAGCAGCAGGCTACGATGACGCGGCTTCAACACCGACAGATCACCATAACCTTTTGCAGAAGCGAACGCGTGGACCTTCTCCCAAGGGACATGCAGCTGCATCACTTCCGACGGCGGCCTACGAAGGAAGCTGACGGAACCTTGTCGGCTCCGGACAACCCGTTGGCGTGTCGTATATGTGCGGACCTCATATCCAAGGAAGGCGGCTCCATCGCTCGCCTTGCGGATACCGCTTTTCTCCTCGGACACCGTGAGCGCCAGCGCCTCGGTCAGGAATGCCCTGACTTCGGCGAACACGCTTCGTGCATCCTCCTTGCTACCGATAACCCCAATCATGAAGTCGTCCGCGTAGCGACAGTAACGAAGTCGGCGATAACCGGGGTCCATCGCGTCTCTCGACGGGATGGACCGCTTTTGCGGCAGTAAGGTTTGGATTTTGGCCAAGGAGGCCGCAACCTTCACCTCGTCGACATTGTCTTTGGCCCGCAGCATGGTGACGCGCTTCCGTTGTTTCTGGATGCGCCCAGCCAGTCGCCCATATTCCGGGTTCGTGGCACGGACCTTCCCCCTCTCGAAAGCCGCGATCCGTTCCGCCATGAACATATCGAGTTCATGGAGGTAGATGTTGGCCAAGATTGGAGAGACGATACCGCCCTGCGGAGTGCCGCTGTAGGTCCGGGTGTGAACCCGGTCTTCCATAACACCCGCCTTAAGCATGCTGCCGATCAAGCCGATGAATTTCTCGTCATCGATCCTTTTCCGCAACAGCCGCAGGAGGATGTCGTGGTCGATGTTCTCGAAGAACCCCGCGACATCCACATCTACGAGCCATTTCACCCCCGTCCATACGGCTTTGACGTGTTCAAGCGCCGTATGACACGACCGGCCCGGCCGGAATCCATGGGAGGCGTTCGAGAACACCGGTTCATAGATCCGTTCGAGCAGTTGCCGCGCCACTTCCTGAACGAGGCGGTCGTCGCGCGTGGGAATGCCCAGCGGACGCCGTTTGCCCTTGCCTTTCGGGATAAACACCCGACGCACTGGTTTGGGATCATAGGTCCCTGCCGTCACGCTGGCGATAATCGGGTCGAGGTCTTCCGGTCCGAAGTCCGCGAAGGTCTCGCCGTCAATACCCGGCGTCATCGCACCCTTGTTGGATCCGATCTTCTGGAGCCCCTCCTCCCAAAGGAGGCGAGACCCCATCAGACGATAGAGTCCATTCACCCTTTTGCCCGACGCAACGAGCGCCGGAATGGCCTCCAACCGGCCTTTCACAGTTTCTGGCAGCATCAGCACACCCCATGATCGGTGGTTGAAGAATCACAGCTGCCGCCCTTCCCCCGGTCTTCCCCGCTTTCGGCCCGATCGCTCGAGACCTTATACAGTTGCACCGCCGCCTCCGAAGAGGTCGATGTCCCGGGCATTACCCCGGGCATTTGAGTAATATGGCGGCTCCGTACCCATGCAGGCCGGCAGAAGCCGCCTGTTTAGGGCATCCCGTAGTTACGCTGAATGGAGATGCGGCGCGGTTAGGTGTCCCGTTCGTCCACTAAACCCCTCGACGAGAGGCGCACCGGATGGGCTGAGAAACAGGCGGCCAAGACATGAGACCGCTGTCATCATCCGGACCTGGCGTGACAGTCGCTTTCGCCAGTATCGCTATATAGATTGCTGCAGACTGGGATTTAAGCAGTGTAGCCTTCACCATACGCACCTTGCCCTGACCGTCATCGCCTCCATTTGCGACTAAGACGCATCTGGCCTTTTCCGAACATGCTATTGTTCCCCGTCCCTTTCGGGATTTCAGACCTTGTGAGGCCCGAGGTTAGTCCGGCGAGCAGAGGCATTCTCAACTTACCTCATCATCACTGATACTCCATTTCAGCGCCGCAACGGCGCACTGTCCTTGTA
>JBHSCB010000076.1:0-2539 GCA_042650965.1 Novosphingobium lubricantis
ATCGCCACCGGTTGTCTGGTCCGCTCTCCGGTCGGGGCTACGCCCCTCCCTACGATCAGCCCAGACAACCGATCCTACCGGCCATCATAGTTGCCGCTCAACCGGCCATCGTAGTTGTCGCCACGCAGCCTTCCTCTATCCGAAAGAGCGATTGCCAAGTGAGTTCTGACCCTACGAGGTCAGGCTTGGTGGAAAAACCCTTGCCGAATGAGCGGACGCCCAGTTCCGGATAGGAGGCATCGGGGTCTATCACAACCGGGCGACGAACCAGCGGCGCGATCTCGGTCATCGCGATGCACGGCGCATCCGCAATCCGTGCGAAACGCAGCCGGGGCATAACATCTGAAATGCCTCGATAACGACAACCCTTCCTCGTCATTCGTGCAATCGGAATGGGTGCGAAGTATTGATCCAATCCGTAACTCTCAATTCAGGGGCGAGCACCAAGTTCACAATTCGTCCTTTCAAGTTGCTCCCGACGAGCCAGAGCCCGCCGGGAGCGCGACCCTTCTGGGCTACTGGTTTGTTTTTCCGGGCAGGCTCAGATTGCCTGATGCGATCTTGAACATGTCGGTGACGCACAACAGAGGCGCATGAACACTGGCATTGATACGCAGGCCAGCCGTTACGCCGTCGAAGCTCGCGCGATTGACTATGCCGATATCGTCGAATGGGACCCGCACCTCAACGGTATCGACAGTTAGACTGGGTTGCCAGCCCGGACTGTCCAGCAGCAGGGGTACTCCGGGCCAGGTCTTTGGCAGCCGCGGTTTGGTACCCGGAGCAATGTCCTGAACCTTGAGGTTGCCCGTGCCGCACTGATTGTCCGGCCCCAACACCACCCAATGCATGTGCCAGAGTTTCCCATCATTGGCACGATTGCCGTCGCCGTTCTCGTCGAACAACGGCGTGTCATCGAAATCTGGATGGGAGGTAACCGCCAAGGCCAATATCCCGGCACCGTGTTCAAAACCGACCTCATAGGGATCGATCGAAGTTGGCCAAACGTAGGAAAAAACGCGACTCCCTTCGAATTTTCCTGAAGCGGCCGGCTGCGATGTGCCCGCCCTCCCCGAAACAGCCATATGAAAAATCGCGACATTGCCATCAGTCGTGACCTTGGCATGCACAATGTCAAATGGTGCCAGAACAGCCTTTGACGGCGCGGACATGATGCCGCCTTTGTGTTCATGTGATGGTGTTGGTGAAGCCGGCGCGTGGCCGTGGGCAAATGCCGGAGTGGCAAATGCCGCCAGCGCAAGGGCGGCAGAATAAAACCGGCTACCCATCAGCTTCCCTTTACATCGGCCATCGAGGCACCAAAGTTGATGTGGAATGGCTGGCCGCCGATCACGAAGGCAGGAACAGATGCCACGCCTGCGGCTTCAGCTTCGGGGATTCTCTCGGGATTTGTCGCGAAATTGACCACTTCAACATTGAAACGAGTGGGGTCCAGTGCCCCCGCCAAAGCCTGTTCGGCACCGACGCAGACAGGGCAACCGGCGTGATAAAAAATGGCGTTCGTCATGAAAGTCCTCCAAATGACCGATACGATATGTATCGAGTCGCTACCTTGTGGCTCATAGCGCACTGATTGACAATATGGTATTTAGTCGATACCAAAAGGCATGACCTCAGCTCGCGACATTGAGATCCTCACCCGCTTTGCTCGCATCATTGCCGCAGACGGCTACACCCACGGCCTGCAGCCAGTGCAGTGGCAAGCGCTCCAGTTTCTTGCTTACGCCAATCGGTTTTCCCGCACTCCCAAGGGGCTGACAGCCTGGCTCGGACAAACGAAGGGCAGCGTTTCGCAGACAATACTTGCCCTGGAAGCCAAGGGCTTGGTCAAGCGTGCGTCTGATGAGGGTGACCGGCGCGTAGTGAGGGTCGAACTTACCGATGCGGGGCGCTCTCTGCTCGGAGAACCGCCAGCGGCAATGGCCGCGCAGATGCTCGACCGTCTTGCAAAGACAGATCGTGAGCACCTCGTTGCTGCGGTCGAAGCAATGCTGCGAGAACATTTGTCCGCAAGCGGCCAGCAGGCATTCGGGCAATGCCGCAACTGTCGGCATTTCTCCGTTGAGGCTGCCGGCCACAACCGCTGCGCTTTACTGGGCGTACCGTTGACCGATCATGATGGCGATCTGATCTGTGTTGAACAGGACGCCGCATGAAAGCCGAATTTTTTCACGTTCTGACCGGTCGCGTTCAGCCATTTCGCGGGACAATTGAGACAAGCGCCATCGGGAAACAGCCAGTCGAAGGACGGATCAAGGTTAACCGCCTTGGCTTGGAAGGCGATGAGCAAGCCGACCTCGTGAACCACGGGGGTGCAGAAAAGGCCGTTCATCACTATCCATTGGAGCACTACCACTATTGGCGGGAACGTCTTGGCCCGCTGGAACTGCTCTCAGAGGCCGTTTCGAAAGGGGTTGAGCGGCTGAGGTTCCTGTGATTCCGGGGGTTTTGCAGACAACCCGGAGATTTTGATGTGGACCCCAGCCACCCGCGCACAGCATACGCGGGTTTCGAAGCG
>JBHSCB010000077.1:0-2501 GCA_042650965.1 Novosphingobium lubricantis
TGTCAACGGCGGAGCAAAAGTCGGCCATTCGGCGGCGTAAAACCAGGCCATCGTGTTACATGCCGGGGGGAGTGGCGTGAGGGCGTAGCCCGAGGGCCACTCCCCCCGGCATTGGTGTAATTTTCAGGGTCTGGTTTTGGCCTTGCGGGCCCGGCTGTGCGCGAGGCGATAGCTTTCGCCGTTCATCTCGAGGATGCTGACGTGATGGGTCAGGCGATCGAGGAGCGCGCCTGTGAGACGCTCAGATCCGAAGGTTTCGGTCCATTCGTCGAAGGGCAGGTTGCTGGTGATGAAGGTGGAGCCGCGTTCGTAACGCTGGGAGATCAGCTCGAACAACAGTTCGGCGCCGGTCTTGGAGAGCGGCACAAAGCCCAGTTCGTCGATGATGAGCAGCTTGTATCCGGCCATCTGCTTCTGGAAGCGCAGAAGACGGCGCTCGTCGCGGGCCTCCATCATTTCGCTGACCAGCGCTGCCGCGGTGGTGAAGCCCACCGACAGTCCTTTCTGGCATGCTGCCAGTCCGAGCCCCAACGCTACGTGCGTCTTTCCGGTGCCTGATGGCCCCAGAGCGATGGCGTTCTCACGCCGCTCGATCCACTCGCAGCGCGCCATCTCGAGCACCTGCATCTTGTTGAGCCTGGGGATGGCGGCGAAGTCGAAGCTGTCGAGGCTTTTGACGGCGGGGAAGCGCGCGGCCTTGATGCGCCGCTCGACCATGCGACGCTCCCTGTCGATCATTTCCATCTCGACGAGGCGGGCGAGGAAGCGGATATGATCGACGCCTTCAGCGGCACATTGCCGCGCGAGCTTGTGATGCTCACGCAGGCACGTAGGCAGCTTGAGCGCCTTGAGATGGTGAGCGAGAAGGATCTCCGGGGCCTGATCGCTCATGCGGCCTCCTGCCGGTCGGAGAGCAGGCTCAGATAGGCTCTGGCAAAGGTCTTCTCGACCGTGGTGCGTGGCAGGAAGGGATAGACGTCCAGGTCCAGCCTGGGCGGTACGCGTTCGATCCGGCACAGGACGAGGTGCTTGACGGCATCGAAGCCGATGGCGCCAAGATCGATGGCCTGTTCGACCGCCGCCTGGAGATCGGCGAGGGTGAACGTTTCCAGCAGGCGCAGTACCTGCACATATTCGCGCCTGCCATGTTTGTGCATGCGCCCTTCCATCAACCGCTGCAGTGTCGTGAACGCTTCGGGCAGGTCCCAGCCCTGCAAAGGCGCAGCCTGGTCGAATGCGTTGATCTTCTGCTCGATCAGCGGGAGATAATGGAGCGGGTCGAAGACAACCTCCTCGCGGGCATAGCAACGAGGATGACGGGCGATGACTTCGCTGCGGCAGCCGATCACCACCTCATCGACATAGGCCCTGATCCAGACCTCCTGATGGCCCCAGGCCACCGGAACCGAATAATCGTTGGTCCTGTAGCGCACCAGGGATTGCGAGGAGACCCGCCCGCCTTTCTGATCGCAGGCCTCGAAGGGTGTAGCGGGCAGAGGCTGCATGGCCGCGAGATCGCGCTGCAGCCGCTCACCGATCGTCTCGCTCTGCCCGCGCACCTTGTCCTGCTGGCGCTTGCGGCATTGCTCCTCCAGCCACAGGTTGAACGCCTCCCAGGTCGGGAACTTCGGGATCGGCACCATGAAGTTGCGCCGGCAATAGCCTACCAGCCCCTCCACATTGCCTTTCTCGTTCCCCTTGCCCGGGCGAGCATAGCGGTCGCGGATCACGTAATGTGACAGGAAAGCGCTGAACAGCGTGGCACGCTGCCGCGTGCCGTCGGGCAGGATCTTCGTCACAAGGCAGCGATCGTTGTCATAGACGATCGAGCGCGGTACCGCGCCGAAAAACGCGAAGGCATGCACGTGTCCGTCCACCCAGGCCTCCGCCACCGCCGCCGGATAGGCCCGCACATAGCAGGCATCACTGTGCGGCAGATCGAGCGCGAAGAAGTAGGCCTTCTGCTCCACCCCGCCGATCTCCACCAGCGCTTCCCCGAAATCGGCCTGCGCATCTCCCGCAGGGTGCGCCAGCGGCACGAACATCTCCCGGCTGCGCTGTTCGCGCTCCCGGATGTAATCCTTGATGATCGTATAGCCGCCGGTGAAACCATGCTCGGTGCGCAAACGGTCGAATACCCGCTTCGCCGTATGGCGTTGCTTGCGCGGGACACTGCGGTCACCCTCAAGCCATCCATCAATGATCGCCACAAACCCGTCCAGCTTCGGGCGCTGCGGTACGGACTGGCGCCGGTAACCCGGCGGCGATGAAAACGACAGCATCTTGCGTACCGTTTCGCGCGACACATTGAAACGCTTCGCCGCCGCCCGTTGGCTCATGCCATCCGCGCAAGCCAGACGGACCTGAAGATAAAGTTCCACGCTGTAGATCCCCACACCTCCCTGACTCGGCAGAAAGGCTTCAAGGTGGACGACTTTTACGCCGCCCGCAGCAGGACTATCCCGCCGCTACCGTGGTCGAATATTGCTCCGCCGTTCTCA
>JBHSCB010000078.1:0-2495 GCA_042650965.1 Novosphingobium lubricantis
GTAACCGATGCTCTCAGGCCACAGCGATCCAGGGCATGAGTTCGCCGACGCTGTTGGCGGGATGACCGTTGGCGAGCTTGGTGAGCGTGTCGGTCATCCATGCGTGCGGATTGATGCCGGCGATCTTGCAGTTTTCGATGAGCGTGGCGATCACCGCCCAGTTGTCGCCGCCCTCGTCGGAGCCTGCGAACAGCGCGTTTTTGCGGTTCATTGCAATCGGCCGGATCGATCGCTCGACGGTGTTGGAGTCGAGTTCGACACGGCCGTCGTCGAGGAACACGGTCAGGCCAGCCCAACGGTTCAGCGCGTAGCGGATTGCCTCGGCGAGCTTGCTCTTGGCGCTGACCTGGCGAAGCCGGGCATCGAGGTAAAGGCGCAGGTCGTCGACCACGCCGCGGGCGCGTTCGACGCGCAAGGCCCGGCGCTGCTCTGCTGAGGAGCCGCGCACCTCGGCCTCAATGGCGTAGAGCATGGCGACGCGGCGCAGCACCTCAATAGCGACGGGCGATTTGTCCGCGAGCTCGTAAAACTTCCGGCGCACGTGCGACCAACAAAAGGCGAGTTGGATTTGCTGCCGCCGCTTTGCCAGCGCAGTGTAGCCGCCATAGCCATCGACCTGCAGGATGCCGGCGAAGTCGCCCAGATGCGCTTCGGCGCGCTCCGATTTACGGTCGGCGGCATAGACATAAGCAACCATCGGTGGATCAGCGCCGCCCCAGGGACGATCATCGCGCGCGTACGCCCATAGCTGACCGGTCTTGGTCCTTCCGGTTCCCGGGTTGAGCACCGGCGCCGTCGTCTCGTCTGCGAACAGCCGTTCCGATCGTCGCAGTCGCTCGAGAATGTGGTCACGCAACGGACGAAGATACCAGGCTGCCCGTCCGACCCAGTCCGCCAGTGTCGATCGGTCGAGCTGGATGCCTTGCCGGGCATAGATCTGCGCCTGACGATAGAGCGGCAGGTGATCGGCGTACTTGGCCACCAGCACCTGCGCGATGAGCGCTTCGGTGGGAATGCCACCCTCGACTATCCGAGCTGGCGCTGGAGCCTGAACGACCGCGCTCTCGCACGAGCGGCAGCCGTATCGCGGCCGGCGTGTGACCAGGACGCGGAAGGTGGTGGGTACGACGTCGAGGCGCTCGGCCACGTCCTCGCCGATCTGATGCAGCGCACCGCCGCAACAGGGGCAGGCCTTGTCCTCGACATCGACGACCTGCTCGATCCGCTCCAGGTGTGCGGGCAACGAGCCGCGGTTGGTCTTGCGCTGGCGATCGCTCTTGGACTGTGGAGATACCGCTTCGCGGGCAGCCCGGGCTTGACCGAGGGCCGTCTCGACATCTTCTAGGCCGAGCTGAAGTTGGTCGGGATCGAGTTGCTCAGACCGCGCGCCGAACCGATGACGCATGAACGCATCGATGATCGACTGGAGCCGCTCGATCTCGGCATCGGCCTCGCCCTTTGCGAGCGCCAACTCTGCGGCGGCGGCACGTTCCGAAGCCAGTATCCGGGCCTGTTCGAGGGCAAACGCACGGAGCGCTTCGATGTCTTCGGGAAGGTCCGCTTCCATGAGCATGGAGGCATTGAATCAGCAGTCAAAAGCCCCGTCAACCGGCAATCTGCGGGGCGATCGGCCGTCGCCCGCCATGCACCCGGCGCCAGTCCAGACCCTCCAGCAAAGCGCCGAGTTGCGCCGCCGTCAGTCGCATGACGCCGTCCTGGATGCCAGGCCACTTGAAGCCGCCGGACTCCAGCTTCTTGGCCATCAGGCACAGGCCAGTGCCATCCCACCAGACGAGCTTGACCCGGTCCGAACGCTTCGCCCGGAACACGTAGATCACGCCCGAAAAGGGATCGCCGCCGTACTCCTTGCCGACCAGCGCGGCCAACGCGTCAGGCCCTTTGCGGAAATCCACTGGGCGCGTCGCCACCATCACGCGCGCGCCAGCACCAGGTCCGATCATCGGGTTGCCTTTAGCGCTTCGATCACCGCGGCAATCACACCAGCATCGGCGCCGCGCGCGATCTTCACTGCTACACCGTCAATCTCCAGTTCTACCGCAGCCGTTGGCGCACGCCGCCTTCGCCGAACACGACGCGTGGGTGCCGGATCAGGTTGCGCGCTCAACTCGACCACCGCCGGCACGAACGTCGCGGCGGCCGGTTCTGCCGACGAAGGGGCCTGCCCCTGGTCCGCCAATTGCTTGTGCAAATCCTTCCGCCAGGCATAGACCTGCGAAGGGTCAAGGCCATAGCGACGGGCGACGGCGCCGACTCCTTCGTTGCCCGCATAGCACTCCGCGACAATCGACGCCTTGACCTCCGGCGGCCAATCGCGCCGCTTGCCCGCACCGGTGAATATCTCAAACCGCTGCGCGCCCTTGCTCACAGGATCATCACACGGGATTATCATAGGAGTAGCGCCTCGGCCCAAATCAGGCCGCGCAAGCTCAACGCTGGGGATCACCCGCGCAAGGTGGGCCCCGCACAGCGCTTAC
>JBHSCB010000079.1:0-2298 GCA_042650965.1 Novosphingobium lubricantis
ATAGTGCATCAGCTGACCTCGGAACGAATGAAGCCAATCCTTGAGCATTGCGTGTGGGGGCCCCCAGCCCGTCAACAGAAGGAACCGTTCAATGGGATCTTGACAAGGCCCGGATCATACAAATCGATTTTCCAGAAGACGGTTTCGGAAATCTCCTTGTCGTCCTGCGGGCGATGCTGGATCCATTCCCCCGACGCCAAGCGATAGACCGTCCCAAAGTCCTGCTCGCCGTGAGGGTCGTTTTCTCCGGTGAAGTTGGCGAACCCGATGATCTGCGAAAGTGCGCCGATCTTGTCGGCGTCCGACAAAGACTGAAATCCAATGGTGATATTGGCGCGACATGCAACGCTGGGGTTGCTCCGCGCCACCGCGTTGAGCTTACGGATCGCTTCTACCCGGTCGGCCTCGGTCGTGTCGTTGGTCATTTGGGCTACCTCCTAGTGGCATGGGCCGCGTGGCTACGGCCTGCGGCTCTGCCGTTCCGGCGAGGAACGGGATGGGGAGGGAGGGCGAGAATCTACCGCTGGCGCGGGCGAGCTGCCTAGGCCGGGCGGCGCCCTTGGGCGTCGGATTCACCGGACTTGGCAGATTACACGGGCGGTCGATTGTCGTTCGGGAACGAAAGGGCAGGAGCCCTTGGTGTTCCCCCTCGATCCGCGCGCTGCGCGCGGTGCGACGGTCGGCAAGCGCCTTCTCGATCAGCTCGACGATTTGCGGTTGGGGAAACAGCTCGCCCCCGCTCGATGCACCTACCTGAAACCGTTTCAGGCGGAAAAGATGGGGCGGTGAGCCGTGTGAAGACCCCCATCTCGTTAGGGCAGTTTTGCGCTGATCCAGCTTTTACAAAGCGCCCGCCGCGAAACTCACCTTGCCTTTTGACCATTTGAGCCATATGTTAAGCTCAGATGGACCAAGGAAGAAATGATGATTGTGGCTGCATCCAGCTTCGCTGACTCGCTCGGGCTGAAGGCCGCCCAGCGCTCGCCACTTGCGATCGCCAACAGCATCAAGGCTGGCCTCCCGCTTTCCTCGCTTGAGCGGTTGTCGAAAGCTATTGCCCCTGACGACGCCAGCTTCCCTTACCGCTTCGTGCCGCGCGCGACGCTGACGCGGCGCAAGAGCGCTCGCGAGCCGAAGCTCACCATCGACGAGGGCAACCGCGTCGCAGCCGTCGCCAAGGTCTGGGAGTTCGCGATGGAGATCTATCGCGACGAGGAGAAGGCGCGCGAGTTCCTCTATCGCCGACACCCGATGCTTGAGAACCAGAGGCCGATCGACGTCGCCACCGATACCGGAGTCGGCGCCGACCTTGTCATCAATCTCCTCGGCCGCGCTGCGTACGGCGGAGCCGCGTGAGGCCGGGAATCGTCGATCGAGTTCTCTACAGCTACCGGATCGGTGATCCCGCAGGAAAGCACCCGATCTACGACGACGAAGGTGCCCGCCTGTTCCCGGGGCGCTGGAACACAACCAACAGTCCGATGCTCTACTCGTCTGAGCATTATGCGACGGCGCTCCTCGAGAAGCTCGCGCACTTTAACGGCGTGCTTCCCGATAATCAGCACTACATCCGCATAACCATCCCTCCTGGGATCAGCTACGAGGAGTTCCAGCCAGCTACGCATCCAGGTTGGGACGGCATCGATGATTCGATTTCGAAGACGTTCGGCACCAAATGGTGCCTAGAGCGCCGCTCTTGCCTCCTCATCGTGCCGTCCATCCCCGGCGGCCGCATCGAGCGTAACTTTCTGATCAACCTGCGTCACCCCGACGCCGGTAAGATCACCCATGACATGCCCAGCCCGGTGCCCTGGGACACGCGTCTGTTTCAACTCTAGAATGGTTGGCGATCGCCTCCGATCTTCTTGAAGTCGACTCCGCGCCGCTCGACCTTAGGCGAGCGGCGCGCGCGGGCTCGAAGGGGCCGCGGGCGCGACGGTCATGCGCAGCGTGGACGTCGCGCCGGCGACGGGGCGGACCTGGGTGCAACGGCGCGAAAAGGGGGTCCGATAACACCAGACCCCCAATCGTGGTCACGCCATTTCGGCGTCTTCCTCGATGTCCTCCGCGTCGGCCTCGTCCAGCTCGGGGAGGTCGGCCTGATCGAACGCGCCGACGATCATCGGTGCCGGAAGCCATTTCGCCGGGAGCCGTTCGGACACGTTGACGGCTAGAGCGATTTTCGATCAGTCTGGATCATATCCGCATGAACTGAAGTAGTTGGCGCATTCGGCGGGCCGGAAGATGTCGACGAGCTTGCCGATGAGGTCCCACAGGCCGCTGACGGTTCGTTCGCCT
>JBHSCB010000080.1:0-1959 GCA_042650965.1 Novosphingobium lubricantis
CCAGCGACATCGCTGCGCGACAACGCCTCTTGATCCAGGCCAACCTCGTGTGACACTATCCCCAACGTCACCGCTGACACATCACCATCAATGTCGCTGACCAGTCACCGACGATGTCGCGCTACAGCCGCCGCTTGGCGAGCGCGGTGTAGCCGCCATAGCCATCAACCTGCAGGATGCCGGCGAAGTCTCCAAGATGGGCTTCAGCCCGCTCGCCCTTGCGATCGGCGGCATAGACATAGGCCACCATCGGTGGATCGCCGCCACCCCATGGTCGGTCGTCACGGGCGTAAGCCCATAGCTGACCGGTCTTGGTCCGTCCGCGCCCTGGATCGAGCACCGGTGCGGTGGTCTCGTCGGCAAACAGTCGCTCCGATCGTCGCAATCGCTCGAGAATATGGTCCCGTAAGGGTCGCAGATACCATGCTGCCCGCCCAACCCAGTCCGCCAAGGTGGATCGATCGAGTTGGATGCCCTCCCGGGCGTAGATCTGAGCTTGGCGGTACAATGGGAGGTGGTCGGCATACTTGGCGACGAGGACCTGCGCGATGAGCGCCTCGGTGGGGACGCCGCCCTCGACGATCCGCGCTGGCGCCGGAGCCTGCACGACCGCACCCTCACAGGAGCGGCAGCCATACCGCGGACGGCGCGTGACCAGTACGCGGAAGGTGGTCGGCACGACATCGAGACGTTCAGCTATGTCTTCGCCGATCTGGTGGAGGGCGCTGCCGCAGCATGGGCAAGCTTGGTGCTCAAGATCGACAACCTGCTCGATCCGCTCCAGGTGTGCGGGCAGCGAGCCGCGGTTGGCCTTGCGCGTTCGCTCGCCACCGGCCTTGGTGACCGCTGCTTCACGGGCTGCGCGGGCCTTACCAAGTGCCGTCTCTACATCTTCCAGGCCGAGCTGGAGCTGGTCGGGATCCAGTTGCTCGGACCGCGCGCCGAACCGGTGACGCATGAACGCATCGATGATCGACTGGAGCCGCTCGATCTCCGCATCGGCCTCGCTCTTCGCGAGTGCCAAATCTGCGGCAGCGGCACGTTCGGCTGCCACCAAGCGGACCTGTTCCAGCGCGAACGCACGGAGCGCTTCGACGTCCTCGGGAAGGTCCGCATCGATGAGCATGGAAGCAGTGAATCAGCCTAAGAATTCCCCGTCAACCGGCAATCTGTGGCGCGATCGGACGGCGCCCGCCGTGTACCCGGCGCCAGTCCAGACCCTCCAGCAAGGCGGCGAGTTGAGCGGCGGTCAGCCGCATCACACCGTCCTGGACCCCCGGCCAGCGAAAGCCTCCTTGCTCGAGCTTCTTGGCCATCAGGCAGAGGCCAGTGCCGTCCCACCACACCAGCTTAACCCGGTCCGCCCGCTTCGCCCGGAACACGTAGATCACGCCTGAGTAGGGATCGCCGCCGTACTCCTTGCCGACCAGCGCGGCGAGCGCGTCGGGGCCTTTGCGGAAATCCACCGGGCGCGTGGCGACCATCACTCGCGCACCGGCACCAGGTCCGATCATCGCGTCGCCCGGAGCGCTTCGATCACCGCAGCAATCAGGCTCGCTTCGGCGTCACGGCCGATCTTCACCGCCACTCCATCGATCTTCAACTCGACGGCTGCCGTGCTCGTTCGCCGTCGGCGCCGCGGACGACGTGTGGGAGCCGGATCGGCTGCATCAACCGCATCAATCACGGCAGGCACAAAGACAGGCGCTTCCGACCGTCGCGTCGCTGGAATGAGGCCCTCAGCCTCGAACTGCTTCCGCAGATCCCGCCGCCAGGCATAAACTTGCGACGGGTCCAGTCCGTGCCGACGCGCGACGGCGCTGACACCTTCACCTGTAGCGCGACGATTACGGAGTCCGGTCGGCGTCAATTATGATGGCCGATAGGTGGCCGCGCCGGTTGGTGAATTCTGGCTACCATTTGCTGTTGCGGGGAGCAACCGTCGAGCGACAATTACGA
>JBHSCB010000081.1:0-1938 GCA_042650965.1 Novosphingobium lubricantis
GCCGACCTTGCCTGCCATCAGGCAGGCAATCCTGACCCAACTCAGCCAGCCCCCGCCGCCAACATGCCCGCACTGCCGTAAACGATGGCGACAAATGATCCGCAGAAATCTGCCAAAGTAGTGCTAGACTTTCCCGACCTGCCCCTTTCACTGGAAGTAAAACCCAAAGCCATCCCTGAACTTCGGGATATCGTTGCGAGGTCGCTTTCGATCCGCGACTGGCATTTGGGCAAGGCGGGTGAACCACAGCGCGATCCCAAGGCCCACAAGGGTACAGGCAAGGGGCGTCGTATCGGGAAGTACGTTGGTGCTATCCAACGGCTCTATTACGATTTGCCGATTGGGGCCGTGATCGTGATCCCAAGCAAATCATACGTCGGCGACGTCCTCTTTGCCGAAATCACAGGGCCAGTAGAGCGCCGCGAGGCTGCAAGGGCCTATCCCGGCGAGCCGATGATGGTTCGGCCTGTGCGGTGGCTTGGCAAGCGGCAAAAGGCCGCTCTTTCACCTGCATTGCGCGATTTGCTGGGGATGCCCATTCCCGTAATGCAAATTGACCGCAGCCTTCGTGATGAGATCGCGAAATATGCGTTCAAGCAATATGCTTTTAAGACGTTGAACAGTACGAAAATTACTACGTCTGAAGAAGATTTCAGTACGCTGGATGATCTTCATATCCAGATGTTCTCGAATTATATCGCCGCGCTACTGGCGGCGGACGAAGCGGGCGTTAAGCCGGGGGCCAACCTCACGCTAATGGATTCGTTAAGGTACCTTCACGATCGTCGTGATCTCGTGCCGGAGTTGGATCAAAGCATCTCATCGCCGGGCTTCCAGAGGTTCTACAATGACCACATTGCGCCGCTGGTGATCGGTGCCCTGATGACGCTCGCCCTCTCTGGCGAGGCGTTCGCACAGGATGCGAACATTCGCATTCAGAATTCGGCTATGCTAAAAGGTGATCCCTGCGCAGTGCAGGTCGAGGAGAGAGTTCGGAGTTCGCTCCGATTGGCACATTTTGACGAGTTTCAAACCATGTGCAAAAATTTGCAGGAAACCAAGCAAAATACCGGCCTCAAAACGTCGATGAAGGCGTCGAAGAAGAAAAAGAAGTGACCCAAGCGGCTGCACCTGCTGCGCCTCCCCCTCCGGGTAAGGCTTCCTTAGCGACTCATTTGGGTGGCTGGGATCGGGCTATCATCGTCATCGGATTCGTGCTGACGACAGCCGTTACGAGTGTCGTTGCATTCGTGACGCAAGATCGAACCGCCGAATGCCAAGCCATTCGGAGTCAGCGTATTGCCGACGTAGACCGCTTTCGGTCCGTTGCGGTGGAGTTCGAACCGTTGGTGGCAGATTACATGGGTAAAGCACTTCACGGCGGCGACGTGACGGCTTCGAAAAAGGCTGTTCTATCCAATCTTCGGGAGCAGCGGTCCCGGCTTCAATACGTAGTGCCTTATTTGGACGCTTCTGGGAAAGTTACGGCAAAGCGCTTTGATGATGCGGCAGTAAATTTCGTTGTTGAGGCCGAAAAAAATCCGACGGGCGTTGCGGTAGGTCCTCTTTATCAGGAATTGGCTTACATAGTTGGGAATAGCCAAGACTTGGTTGCAGCGACAAATCGCGCAACTGGCCTTTCAAATATTGAGATTACTAGCGGAAAGTTCTGGCGTCGTACAATAAATTGTGCGGAAACCTCATAGTTTATTCTTCTATTGCAATAATGTTGGGATTGTCTTGGCATACCGTCCGATCCCATGTCGCGCCCCGCTGGCGAAGTGCCCGGCGAACGTCGGTACGAACGCCCGTGTAGCGCGACGATTACGGAGTCCGGTCGGCGTCAATTATGATGGCCGATAGGTGGCCGCGCCGGTTGGTGAATTCTGGCTACCATTTGCTGTTGCGGGGAGCAACCGTCGAGCGACAATTACGACG
>JBHSCB010000082.1:0-1720 GCA_042650965.1 Novosphingobium lubricantis
GCCTGCCCGATCTACGGCAAAGTGATGGTTCGTCACAGTGGAGAGCCGCATGCGGTGAAAGCTGCACGTGCGGTTCGGCGGGGGGATCAGGGCTGACTCCATGAGCAGCACCAATCCTACCCGACTGAGCGAAAACATGGGACCGTGCGAGGCCGACTGCCCTGCTTCGATCCTCGACCTCCTCTCGCCGACCGACAACAAGCATGCTCTCGACTGGCGCGAACGGTGCCGCGCCAACATCGCCCGGCGCGCGCGCAAGCTCTCGGACGGCGACCGCATCCGGCTCGAGCAGCCGGTCACCTTCAGCGACGGCCACGTCGCGCAGGAGTTCGTGGTCTGCAAGCGCCAACGCAGCCTCATGTTGCGCGACCCGGCCAACGGCTGCTTCTATCGGATCAGCCGGCTCATGGAGCGGGCCTGGTCGATCGTGCCCGTCACCAAAATCCACAAGACGGTGTTCGCCTGAGCATCAATCCGTATATCCTCGTGATGAAGTGGATCATGTCATGACAATCGCCATCGAAAGGAACGGCCTCTCCTCCAAGCGCGGACTGCTCTGCAGTCGCGAGAACGCCATGCGCGTCGCGGGCCGGATCTTCGATCATTCCCAGGAACGGGTCAGCATCCTGCGCACCGCGGACCCGCTGCAACCCTTCCGTGTATCAACCGACCCGGCGACGCCGGGCCTCATCGTGCTCGAAATGGTCGCATGAACCGCCTTGTCGTCCTGGCGCTTCTGCTGGCGGCCGCCAGCACGCCTAGCGATGCCGCCGAGGACACCTCGTTCAGCGCCAAGGCGCGCGCCCTCGACGGCGATACGGTCGCCACCGACTTCCGTCTGCTCGGCGTCGATGCGTTCGAACGGCGTCAGCTATGCGAACGCGCCGGCGCCTGCTGGGAATGCGGCAAGGCCGCGCAGGATCTCGCCGCGCGCACCTTACGAGGCGGCGACGCGCAGATCCGCCTGTCTTCGCGCTCGAGCTATGGCCGCCCGGTGGCCACCGTCTCGATAGATGGTAGAGACCTCGGCGAAGTCATGATCTCCGCCGGACTCGCCATTCCGCAGCCGCAATATCTGCGGTCCGATCCCGCACGCTCCGCGCGCTACACGGCCGCGTTCGCCCAGGCGCAGCGGCAACGCGCCGGAGCCTTCGCCGGAAGCTGGCTGGAACCCGCCCGGTGGCGGCGCGGCGAGCGGCTAACCTGCGAACGGTGAGGGCGGGGACAAGACAACCGGCTCGATCGCCACATAGGGCCGAACAAGGCGCCGAGCGGGAATCGCCTGACTTTCGCACACTGCGGAATGACCGGCTCGGGCCGATAGGCGAATGTCCGGATTGGAGCCGGGTCGCGGGGACAACCGACGCTCGCGCGGGGGTCGGCAGCCGACCAGACCCGGTCGTTCAAATCGACCATCTTCTACGTCTGCTCCTAACAGAAGCTGCCGATGGAATGCTTCGGAGCGGGCTGCCAGGAAGCTGCAGGCCCTGTGAGCATGTTCGCTCTCCGTTCTTGAGAGGCATGTCGGCGCCGGTAGCGCTCTCGCAAACGCGGCACGCGAACGCGCTGCTCAGTCAGATATAGAGCTTATAAGTAACCGATGCTCTCAGGCCACAGCGATCCAGGGCATGAGTTCGCCGACGCTGTTGGCGGGATGACCGTTGGCGAGCTTGGTGAGCGTGTCGGTCATCCATGCGTGCGGATTGATGCCGGCGATCTT
>JBHSCB010000083.1:0-1716 GCA_042650965.1 Novosphingobium lubricantis
GTTCTTTTTGGGGTCTGGCGGCATCGCTCGCAAGTGCGAAGCACGGCATTTCAGTTGCAGGAAATGCAACCCATGGCCCGCGCCCTCAAAGCTTCCCGGTCAGTTCCGGCACCAGCGTGAACAGATCGCCGACAAGGCCGAGGTCTGCCACCTGGAAGATCGGCGCGTCTTCGTCCTTGTTGATGGCGATGATCGTCTTGCTGTCCTTCATCCCCGCAAGGTGCTGGATCGCGCCGGAGATGCCCACCGCGATGTACACTTCGGGCGCCACGATCTTCCCGGTCTGCCCGACCTGGTAATCGTTGGGCACATAGCCTGCGTCCACTGCCGCGCGGCTTGCGCCGATGCCTGCGCCCAGCTTGTCCGCCAGCGGCGTGATGATCTGTTCGAACGTCGCCGCATCCTTCAGCGCCCGACCGCCCGACACGATGATCTTGGCCGAGGTCAGTTCCGGGCGCTCGCTCCTGGCGATCTCGGCGCTCACGAAGCTGCTGAGCCCTGAGTCCGCAGCGGCGGCAACCGTCTCGACGCTGGCGCTGCCGCCGGTCGGGGCCGCCTTCGCAAAGGCCGTGCCGCGCACCGTGATCACCAGCTTCGCATCGCTCGATTCAACCGTGGCAATCGCGTTGCCCGCATAGATCGGGCGCGTGAAGGTCTTCGGCCCTTCGACCGAGAGAATGTCCGACACCTGCATCACGTCGAGCAGCGCGGCCACGCGCGGCGCCACATTCTTGCCCGTCGTCGTCGCCGGGGCCACAAAGGCGTCGTAGTCCGCCATCAGGCCCGCCACCAGCGGCGCAACGTTTTCCGCCAGCGCGTTGGCCAGCGCCGCGTCATCGGCTTTCAGCACGCGGGCCACGCCCGCAATCTGCGCCGCGGCAGTCGCCGCGCCATCGCAATCCGCGCCGGCCACCAGCGCGGTCACTTCGCCAAGCTGGCCAGCGGCAGTGACGGCAGCAAGCGTCGCATCCTTGACCGAGGCGTTGTCGTGTTCGACCAGAACCAGAACCTTCGACATCAGGCGACTCCCATTTCCTTGAGCTTGGCAACCAGCGTATCGACATCGGGAACCTTGATCCCCGCACTGCGCACCGGCGGTTCGGCCACCTTCAGCGTCTTGAGCCGCGCGGTGATGTCCACCCCGTAATCGGCAGGCGTCTTGTTCGCCAGCGGCTTGGACTTGGCCTTCATGATGTTCGGAAGCGACGCATAGCGCGGCTCGTTCAGTCGAAGATCGGTCGTCACCACCGCCGGAAGCGCAAGCTTCACCGTCTGCAGGCCCCCGTCGATCTCGCGCTTGACCACAACCGCATCGCCCTCAACGCTCACTTCATTCGCAAACGTGCCCTGCGGACGGCCCAGCAGCGCCGCCACCATCTGGCCAACCTGGTTGCTGTCGTCGTCAATCGCCTGCTTGCCCGTCACGATCAGGCCGGGCGCTTCCTCATCGGCAATGCCCTTGATGATCTTCGCAACCGCCAGAGGCTCTACCTCAACACCATCGTCAACCTGCACCAGAACCGCTCGGTCAGCGCCCATCGCCAGCGCCGTGCGCAGCGTCTCCTGCGCCTTCGCAGGCCCCACAGACACCGCCACAATCTCGCTCACAACGCCCTTCTCCTTCAGGCGTATCGCTTCCTCAACCGCTATCTCGTCAAACGGATTCATGCTCATCTTTACATTCGCAAGATCAACTCCGCTCCCGTCCGACTTCAC
>JBHSCB010000084.1:0-1691 GCA_042650965.1 Novosphingobium lubricantis
CTGGGGACAGGAGAGTCAGGCCTTGTCTTGGGTTGAGGCATGGAACTCCGCCTGCCTCTCGAGATGTCCCCGGGGAGAGAGGCCGCTTGTCGAGCTGTATTTGGAACCTGGGGTTTTTTCCGAACGATGCACGGAAAAACTGCCCCTTCGTGTTGACTGCATTCACAGGCGGGAGTTCGGAGAGGTGTCCGGGCATCGGGTTCTTATCAAGAGGGGCCCGGGAAATCGGGGTCCTACGGAATGTGGAACCACCCACGAGGCCACGTCTGGAATGTCTTCGTGAGACCGGCCTCATCCTGAGGTGCGACCGGAAGGTCGGGAACCCCTTCCAGACAAAGCAGGGGAGTCGACCCTCCTGTCCAGATCAGGAGGGGAGAAAGGGCTCAGAGGAGGGGGTGCCGGAAAACCTCAGGGTTCCTCTCGAGGGAGACCGGGATTTCGGGGAACTTTGTGGGTCGCATCAAGGGTGCCAAGTGCCCTTTCGACCTCCAATTCCTAACGTGGGACTTCTCCTGAGGCGCTGTAGCGGGAAAGGGCTTCATCTTGCGATGACGGGGGAGCCACGTGGTTTTTCTCGAGTTACGGCGGGATTCTCGAGTTACGACGGGGAATTCAGGCTGCCTCTTGTGTTGGCCCAGGCAAGTCCACTCTTCCATTCGAGTTGCGAAGGAAAGCTGGGGATTGCTCTCGAGTGACTGCAGGGCCAATAGACCTCATCTAGGCTTGTGTCCAGAAGCCAATGTTCCTCTCCAGGGGCGACAGGGATCTCGGGGTTGCATTCCAGACGCACCCGGGGAGACAGGCATTCATCTCGAGTGGAAGCAAAGAACCCCGCTCTGCTCTCGAATCGCGACGGGTATCTCTTGGAGCTCACTGGGTGGACTCAAGGGAGTCAAGCCTCCTGAGGCGTTTGGAGAGAGGTCGCGAGATTGGTCTCTAGGCCATGCAGGAGACGAAGGCCCTCATCTCTCGATGACGGGGGAATCTCGGGGTTGTTCTCGAGCGGCGGCCCCAGTGTGCGGTTTCTCACGAGGTACGACGGCGAGGTCAGTGAGCCTCTCGTGGGGCGCCAGGGAAGTCGGGTCTCCATGCGAGTGGCGAGGGGGAGCGCGTCATTGCTCCCGAGCCATGGTAGGGGAATCTGGCCTCGAGACGTGTTGAAGAAGGTCTCTCGAGGTCTTTCCCGGGTTGAGGCAGGAAACCCTGGGTTCCCTCGACTTGTGCAGGTGACCTCAGGGGGCTTCTCATGGTGGCTCTGAGAAGCCAGGGAAACTGGAGGTGGGAGGGGCCTCTCGGGACTCCACTGGGCTTGGTGCATTGGAAGAGGGCCTCATCTCCAGTTGAGGCAGGAACCGCAGGGTACCTCTGATTTCAGACTCCGATCGCAGGGTCCCTGCAGACTGGGGACAGGAGAGTCAGGCCTCGTCTTGGGTTGAGGCATGGAACTCCGCTTGCCTCTCGAGATGTCCCCGGGGAGAGAGGCCGCTTGTCGAGCTGTATTTGGAACCTGGGGTTTTTTCCGAACGATGCACGGAAAAACTGCCCCTTCGTGTTGACTTCATTCACAGGCTGGAGTTCGGAGAGGTGTCCGGGCATCGGGTTCTTATCAAGAGGGGACCGGGAAATCGGGGTCCTACGGAATGTGGAACCACCCACGAGGCCACGTCTGGAATGTCTTCGTGAGACCGGCC
>JBHSCB010000085.1:0-1645 GCA_042650965.1 Novosphingobium lubricantis
CGCCAACGGCACGGGGAAACCCGCGCCCGTGTGGGGGGAAGCTACGTCCGGGCTACGCCCGGCCTCCGCTTCCCCCCACACGTCATCTACGATGTCGCTGACCCTTCAACTGCGATGTCGCTGTGCAGCGCAGGGTCAAAGTAGCGTCTCCATACGCCAGATGCGGGTTACGATTTCTTCTGTCGCTCGTTTAGCGACGACGGTCAGATATGCTCGCTCATGCTGAAGCACATCGGGATTAGCATTGATCGCTGACGCAACGTTCTGCCCTAACGGCGTTAGCGTGATCGTCTTACCTTTGCTCACTTCCACAAATTTAAGGCCATGCGCAAATGCGACTGCCCGATTAAGCCAAGGCTCTACGCGGACCTGAACTTCGCTCGTCTTCCCGTCACCTCGCAGCACTGCGTGTACCTGCTCACGACTGACTTCGGTGCGGATCGAGTGGGCTAGGAATTGGAGTTTGAGAAAGCTCGCTTTTCTGCCGCGGCTATGAAGCAGGCTGAGGAGAACTACCGATATTCCCCACGACATGCGAAGATCACCGGCAACCGGCTCGGGTCGTGCGGTGAACGAAAAGTTGGCGCTCTGCAGCGCTTCGAGAAACATGCTTTCAGGCGGCATTGGGAAAATCGAGTGGGCAACGCATGATCCATTCGGATATGGTGCCAAGTGCTATCTCATGCGCATTATCCTCCGACAACGTCGGAGCGGCGGTTTTGATGGCCTGAGTAAGCGAGGCGATCTCAGTATTCAGGATGCTGCTGGGCAATGTGCCCCCTTTCGGTCCTGCAAACGTGAGAGTGCGTGCACGGACCTGGATCGCGGCTGTGACCTTTTCATGCATGTCCGGTGCGTTGCTGCGTAAAGCATCAATGAGACCGTTTCCTCGCAGGAATGCCTCGATTCCCTGAGCCACAACCTCACCCAACGCTGGGCCGCTGGCTCTTTTCCCCAGTTTGACGGTAGCATTCGCGACGAGGTCGGCAGAACCAGCCTCCCAATCCTCAAGTTCCTCTTTGCTGGGAGCAGCGACACTTAACGATAAGTTGGTGAGTCCACCCATCGCATCCTGCACAGCCCTCCCGGGGAAATGTGTCTGATCTTGAATGCAAACCTCGAAATTTTCGTCGAGAAGAGGCAGCCCTAGCTTGCGCAGGTCGCTGGTTTTCTTCGCGCAGTGGAGGTTCAAATCTTTGCTATCGTGATTAGGTACGAGCAGTACCCAAGACTTGAGCTTCTGATCGAGCATGAGCTTGGAAACGTCAGCAGCCCCTTTGACGAGCTTGGCTAGATCGGTCGTCATTTTGTTTTTCTGACGATCAGCGCGCACTGCGATATCAAGAGGCTCCTCTGGAGCGTAGCATTGATAAATGACCCGTTCGGTTAGACAGTAATAGTCAATCCCAAGATCTCCACTGTGGTTCGCCGGAACCTTGTGTACATGCAGTACGCCATGCCTACTTTGCAAAAGGCTATGAGAGAATTCTTCCCAATCGTCTGGACCCCATTGATGGACTAGGCGGCGTGGACAAATTTGAGCCAGTATCTGGCAGTGGCGAGATGGACCATCCCGAGGAAGCTGTTGGCCAGTTGATCGTATCGAGTGGCGACGGCGCGGTTAATCTTGAGCTGTCCGAACATG
>JBHSCB010000086.1:0-1593 GCA_042650965.1 Novosphingobium lubricantis
CTCCACGGCAAACATCCCCGGCCACCCCCTTTAAAAGGAGCAACCTATCCAATGGCTGGTTTTTAAACCGCCACGCTCAGCAAATCGCTGGCGTTCCATTGGCCTGGTTTGTCACCGCCCTATACACTTGCCCATAGCTATCCACTCCATCCTAATTGAATCAGTCCTCGAGGTTGTCCGGCCCCAATGGCTGTATTTTGAATAGAGCAAGCCGCGTGCCAAAATGATCTTGACGCATTCCCAGTATGTTAGGTGATCTCAGGCTCTGCGATGATGGACATTTTTGAACGCCGGAGGCGGCAATCGACAAATTTGTCCACTCGGCGGCTTTCGAGGTGCCGCAATTCAGATCACAACAGAAGAACTTCTATGGCAGGCTATTGGCCCAATAGAAAAAATGGCAAAAGCGGTTTAACCAGGGCTTGTCATGCAAGTACGGCATGGAACCGGGGACCAGTATATGATCGAGCATATTAATGTCTCAATAGATGGCGCTACAATTCACGTCGCGCGCTGCGGGCAGGGACCTGTGCTGTTGCTGCTGCATGGATGGCCCGAGTTTTGGCTGACCTGGGAACCTCTCATGCGACGGCTGGCGGACCGCTTTACGGTGGTGGCGCCCGATCTGCGCGGCTTTGGCGACAGCGACAAGCCGCTCGGCCGGTTCGGCGCAGCCGAGCATGCCGGCGACATGATCGGGTTACTCAACGCGCTGAGCATAGAAAAAGCAGGAGTGGTCGCCCATGATGTGGGAGGAGCGGTTGCGCAAGAACTGGCGCGAAAGGCCCCGGAACGCATTTCCGGTCTTTTCCTGTTTAACTTTGTCTATCCCGGGATTGGAAAGCGAATGGCTGAGCCAGATCGTCTGATCGAGATCTGGTACCAATCGTAAGCGGTGTTCTCAGGCCACGGCGGTCCACGGCATGAGTTCGCCGACGGAGTTGGCTGGATGACCGCAGGCTAGTTTGGTGAGGGTCTCAGTCAGCCATGCATGCGGGTTGATATCCGAGATCTTGCAGTTCTCGATCAGCGTGGCGATCACCGCCCAGTTATCGCCGCCTTCGTCGGAGCCGGCGAACAGCGCGTTCTTGCGATTGAGGGCCAGGGGTCGGATCGATCGCTCGACGGTGTTGGAATCCAGCTCGACACGGCCGTCGTCGAGGAACAGCGACAGCCCGGGCCAGCGAGTGAGCGCGTAGCGGATGGCATCTGCAAGCTTGCTCTTGGCGCTGACCTGCCGGAGGCGTGCTTCGAGGTAGACGTGCAGGTCATCGACGATGACGCGGGCCCGTTTGGCGCGCACGGCGCGGCGCTGCTCCGCGGAGCTGCCGCGAACCTCGTCCTCGATCGCGTAGAGCATGGCGATCCGGCGCAGCACCTCGGTCGCCACCGGCGACTTGTCTGCCAGCTCGTAGAACTTCCTGCGCACGTGTGACCAACAGAAGGCGAGTTGAATCTGCTGCCGCCTGCACAGCGACATCGCAGTTGAAGGGTCAGCGACATCGTAGATGACGTGTGGGGGGAAGCGGAGGCCGGGCGTAGCCCGGACGTAGCTTCCCCCCACACGGGCGCGGGTTTCCCCGTGCCGTTGGC
>JBHSCB010000087.1:0-1581 GCA_042650965.1 Novosphingobium lubricantis
CGCCGGAGGCCGTTCCATCGCCAGTGTTGCCCTCCGGTTCCGCTTCGCTCCACCTACGGCCAACACTGGCGATGGAGGCGCGAATGCACTAACAATCCACCCGGACCACTCGGTGGGGGCCGGTCACGGTTGCTGTAGCGAAAATTGAACTCCGCAACATAGCGGTGCAGATGCTTCTTGGCGCAGTGCTGATAAACGCCCTTCATGCCCCGCTTAAAGATGCTGAAATAGCCTTCCACGCTGTTGGTGTGGGCCTTCCCCCGCACATATTCGCCAGCGGTGTGGTGTACGGCGTGGTGCTGGTAGAAGAACCGGCCAATCGACTTGTACTGCTGTGCCTCGTCGGTGTGCAGTTTTGACAGGCGATGCACATTTTCGAGCAGGATCGGCTGCAAGGTGGGGATGGTGATGTCGTCAACCACCATCGCGCGTGAACGGCCATTACGCTCAACCAGTGCAACGACTTTCATCTTGTGCCAGTAGGCTTTGGAAGCCTTTTCCTTACCCGGCTCAAAACCGATGAAAGTCTCGTCCGCCTCCACAGACGCACCAAGGCCGCCCAGCGGGCCAAGGTCGTTGTCCTGCATGGCTTCCCGGATGCGGTGTGACATGAACCATGCGGTCTTAAGGGTCACGCCAAGAATGCGGTGGAGTTGGTTGCTGGAAATGCCCTTCTTGCTGCCAGCGATAAGGTACATCGCCTGCAACCAAAGGTGCATCGCAACCTTGCTGTCCTCAAAGATGGTGCCGATCTTGACGGTAAAGGGCTTGCGGCACTGGTAGCACTTGTACGCGCCGACGCGGGTGCTTTTGCCCTGCATCTTCGAGATGCGATCAAAACCGCCACAGTGAGGGCACACAGGGCCTTCAGGCCAAATGCGCGCCTCAACGTAGGCATAAGCGGCTTCTTCATTGTGGAAGTGCGGGGCGGACATGGCAGACGGCATTGGGTGGACTCCGATTATGGATTCACCCTACGTTATCAAAGTGGGTACGTCAAGTATAATAACGCCAACCGATTGGCGTGTGTTAACCGCACGGCAGATCGGGAACACGGCAGTCGCCGGCCATTGTTGTTCGTGACGATAGGCAGTGGTATTTTTCTTTAACCGTATTGGTAATAGCCTTGCTTGCCAGTCAAGTAGCGCAACGATAGTCTTTGCCTGAAAAGTGTCGACCAGTATTTGGCTTACACGATACACCGGTATCTGGGGGTGACGACAATCATGGACAGTGCGGACGACTTGTTCGAGCAGGGAAAAGCGAAGTTCCGAGCTTGCAACATGGAGGGCGCTCGTGCCGATCTTGAAGCCGGGCTTGCTATCTACCGGTCTGATATGGATCGGCTTGGCGAAGCGAACGTACTGAAAGTGCTAGGCGATGTTGAGCGTCGAGTCGATGCCCTAGATGTTGCACGCGGTCATTATGACAGTGCGTTGGTCCTTTATCGTGAGATTAGGGTCCGGACCCAATAACTGGATTCCCACGGTGATCAGATTGTGATTCAGTGCCTCGGCGAGGAGGCGCTGATATGTCTGATTTCTTTTGGTTTTCCGATGCGCAGTGGGCTCGGATCGAGCC
>JBHSCB010000088.1:0-1523 GCA_042650965.1 Novosphingobium lubricantis
TGTCCGCCGTCAGCACCAATGGCACAGATTTGAGGTTGTGATTTAAGGAGGGTTGGGGCTTCGTCGTAGTGACGAAGGAACGAAGATGAAGGCCCAACCCTCCTTGAAAAAATCGCCGACCAAGGCCCCTGCTGAGCGGGTGGTGAAGGACATTCGGCGGCAGACGCGTCGCCATTTCTCGGCGGAGGACAAGATCCGCATCGTGCTCGATGGGCTACGCGGCGAGGACAGCATTGCCGAGCTGTGCCGCAAGGAAGGCATCGCGCAGAGCCTGTACTACACCTGGTCGAAGGAGTTCATGGAAGCTGGCAAGCGCCGCCTGGCCGGCGACACCGCTCGTGCCGCGACCACCGGCGAGGTGCAGGACCTGCGCCGCGAGGCCCGCGCCTTGAAGGAATGCGTGGCCGACCTGACACTCGAAAACCGTCTGCTGAAAAAAAGCATGATCGCGGATGGGGGCGACGACGAATGAGGTATCCCGCATCCGAAAAACTCGAGATCATCCGGATCGTCGAGCAGTCGCACCTGCCCGCCAAACGCACGCTGGACAAGCTCGGTATCGCCCGCCGGACGTTCTATCGCTGGTATGACCGCTACCTTGAAGGTGGGCCGGAGGCGCTGGAAGATCGGCCATCGGCTCCAGGCAGGGTGTGGAACCGCATCGGCGGCGACATCCAAGACCAGATCGTCGAAATGGCGCTGGAAGAGACTGACCTGAGCCCTCGCGAACTGGCAGTGCGCTTCACCGACGAGAAGCGCTACTTCGTGTCGGAAGCCACGGTTTATCGCCTGTTGAAGGCCCATGATCTGATCACCAGTCCGGCCTATGTCGTGATCAAGGCCGCCGATCAGTTCCACACCAAGACTACCCGGCCGAACGAGATGTGGCAGACCGATTTTACCTACTTCAAGATCATCGGCTGGGGTTGGATGTACCTGTCGACCGTGCTCGACGACTTCTCTCGCTACATCATTGCATGGAAGCTGTGCACCAACATGCGGGCCGAGGATGTCACCGACACGCTGGACCTCGCGCTCAAGGCCTCGGGCTGCGACAGCGCCACGGTGCTGCACAAGCCCAGGCTGCTCAGCGATAACGGCCCCAGCTACATCGCCGGCGAACTGGCGGAATACATCGATGCGCAGAAGATGAGCCATGTACGCGGCGCTCCGATGCATCCCCAGACCCAGGGCAAAATCGAACGCTGGCACCAAACCCTGAAGAACCGCATCCTGCTGGAAAATTACTTCCTGCCCGGCGACCTTGAGTCCCAGATCCAAGCCTTCGTCGAGCACTACAACCACCAGCGTTACCACGAGAGCCTGAACAATGTGACGCCCGCCGACGCCTACTTCGGCAGGGCTCCGGCGATCATCCAACAGCGTGAAAGGATCAAGCGACAGACCATCGAACATCGGCGCTTGCAGCACCGCAAGCTCGCCGCGTAACATCAACCCCCAGACGAGGCCCGCACTCCGCTAATTTACGCCGCGAGTTGCGCCAAATGTTCTGACGACTGACA
>JBHSCB010000089.1:0-1364 GCA_042650965.1 Novosphingobium lubricantis
CTTTATGGGATGGCCCGCCCCTTTTCCCCGGCATCGGATATGATGCTGGTGCTTGAAGAGGAAAGGAGCGGACCGATGTCTATTGTGATCCTTGGCGTTGATTTGGGCAAGAATGCCTGCAGTGTGGTGGGCGTGGATGCGGCGGGAGCTGTCGTCGTACGCAGGTCGATGCGCCGCCAGACGCTGGTCGACTACGTTGCCAAGCTTCCTGTGTGCGTGGTCGCGATGGAGGCATGTTGCGGTGCCCATTATCTGGGGCGCCTGTTCGCCGCGCACGGACATGAGATCCGGCTGATGTCGCCGGAGTACGTACGGCCGTATGTCAAAGCACAGAAGAACGATGACCGCGACGCCGAGGGGATCGCCGAGGCCGCCTCGCGTCCAACGATGCGCTTCGTCGAACTCAAGACCCAGGAGCAGTTGGACATCCAGACGCTCCACCGGGTTCGCTCGCGCCTGGTGGCTGAGCGCAGGAGCCTGACCAACCAGTTGCGGGCGATCCTGCTGGAGCGCGGGACCATTTTCCCGGTTGGGCGGCGCAAGCTGGAACTCGGCATCGATGCCCTGCTGGCCGATGAGGATACGACCTTGTCACCGCGTCTGCGCCAGTTGGTGGCCGAACTGCGTGCCGAATGGCGCGAACTCGATACCAGGGTGGAAGCGCTAAACGGCGAGTTTGTCGAGCTGGCGCGCAATGACGCGGCTGCCCGGCGGCTCACATCCATCCCCGGCGTCGGGGTGCTGAACGCAACTGCCCTGATTGCAGCCGTGGGCGATGCCAGCAGCTTTGCCAAAGCCCGAGACCTGGGTGCCTGGCTCGGTCTGGTGCCCCGTCAGCATACTACCGGCGGCAAGCCGCGGCTGCTCGGCATCTCCAAGCGAGGCAACACCTACTTGCGCACCTTGCTCATCCACGGTGCCCGAGCAGCATTGCCGTCGCTGGCGCGAAGCGAGACCCCGTTGGGGCGCTGGTTGACAGGAATGATCGAGCGAGGAGTCCACCGCAATGCTATCGTCGTCGCGCTGGCCAACAAGCTGGCGCGGATCGCATGGGCGGCCTTGCGCAAGGACGCGACGTTCGAACGCGGCTACCCAGTCGCGGCATAACCGGATCGGCCGCACGCATCTTCGTGCATAGGCCAACGATGTTTGCAGGAAGGATCGTGAAGATGGCCTGACAGTCGATCGGCGTCTGGAAAGCCCGGCCAAAAAAATGGCACTCGTTGCCGGCGTCTTTATTGTGGCTCCAGACGTGCGGATGTCCATCTTGGCCATGGGGTCACCCATGAGACCGCATACGTTGACGCAGACTGATCAGAACACTTCAAAATCCCCCTTGCAGACGGGGCGGGCCATACGTTTTT
>JBHSCB010000090.1:0-1333 GCA_042650965.1 Novosphingobium lubricantis
TTGAACAGAAGTCTGTTTTGGACAACACTGACCCCACGCAGATCAAGGCTTTTCGAGGCCTAATTCCAGAAGGGTTCAATTGGGACAGCGCGCCGCCATCTACGCCAGGGTCTCGACAGCCGACCAGTCGTGCGAGCGGCAGCTTCGCGACCTCGCCGGTTTTGCCGAGCGTGGCGGCTATGAGGTGGTCGAGGTCTTTCGAGAAACCGCCTCGGGGATGAAGGCCAACCGATCGGCACGTGCCGAAGTGATGAAGCTGGCCCAGGCGCGCCACATTGATGCGATCCTTGTCACCGAACTCAGTCGTTGGGGGCGCTCGACGCAGGACCTGCTCGATACGCTCAACCGGCTGTCGGGCTGGCGCGTGTCGGTGGTCGCGATGAGCGGCATGACCTTCGAGGTCGATACGCCGCACGGTCGTATGATGGCGACGATGCTCGCAGGCATTGCGCAGTTCGAGCGCGACATGCTCAGCGAGCGGGTTCGCTCCGGCCTCGCCGCGGCACGGGCGCGGGGTCGGAAACTCGGGCGGCAGACCGGCGTCCGCCCGAAGTCGGATCGGCTTGCCCCCAAGGTGCTAGCCCTTGTTGCCGAGGGGCGCAGCTATCGCTGGATAGCCCGGGACCTCGGCCTCAGCAAGAATACTGTCGCCGCAATCGTCGGACGCTCCAGGGCGGACATGGATCACAAGGTCGAGGTGGCGGCATGAGCGTCGCGCCGGATGTCGGACGAAAGCACAGGATGAAGACCGCCGCGCTTGGATGCATTACGTACCTGGCGATTGCAGGCTTCGTCTTCGGTAGCTTGCTGAAGCCAGTATTCCTCGCGACGATCTGGTCAGATAGACTGGGCGCGCCTCACTGGCTCTGGATCGTATCCGCTTGCTTCGCGGTCGGAGCGACCAGCTTTTTGATACCGGCTCGGTTTTCGATCGTTCGAGGCCCCATTTTTGTAGCGGTGGCGCTGGCGGGCTCTCTACTCTCAGTCGGAGCTTATGCGGATAATCTGAGATTGAAGGCGTTGAACGAGTTCGGTGCTGACCGGCAAACCCAACACTCGTTTTTAGAATCGGTCCGGCATGCCCCGGAAGAATTTCAGTTCTTCCTGCATACCGCCGTCATGAAGCACTGCGTGCCATATGCATGGAGCTATCGAACGATGAACTTCTATCGCATACCTTTGAGGGCAGCGGTCAACGTCATGCCTGCAAGGTGGCTGACGGAATGTTCTATCCATCGAGAGTGACGCAGTTTGTGATCAATGGCAGCCGCGGCGACGGCAAGGACAGCTATTCCCTTAGGGTGTCATTTCGCCCTCAGCCGGAACCGACCCC
>JBHSCB010000091.1:0-1276 GCA_042650965.1 Novosphingobium lubricantis
AGATCGCCGGCATCAATCCGCACGCATGGATGACCGACACGCTCACCAAGCTCGCCAACGGTCATCCCGCCAACAGCGTCGGCGAACTCATGCCCTGGATCGCTGTGGCCTGAGAGCATCGGTTACGCTGATCCAGGCATTCTTTCAATACTACTGGGAAGCAGGCGAGGCGGCTTTCGCTGAAATACCCGCCATCTGGGAAGCTGCCAAGGCGCGCATAGATGCTGGCGAAAAGCGTCCCTCCGATGAGGAGGCCGCAGCGGCACGACGGACCTCTGGCTAGGAATTGACGCTCTGGAAGGCGGAGTGATTGAGTTATCTCCCATCGGATACGGAAGCCCGCTGTCATGGAAGCAGACCTTGGTTCACGCCTACCTGTGCTCCGATGTGATAAGCAGCCGGTGACGTCTCCCGACCTCTGGCCGGGACCGCGCTCTATTCCGCCTCGTGCGCTTGGACCCCATCTTCGCGGGGCTCAGTGCGCCCGTGGCTTCACCGAGCCCCTGAGGGGTCTCGGCCCTTCGGGTGGCGATCGCTGACGCATTTGGCCGCGAACCGCGCTTACGCGCTGCGGCTATAATGAGCGGGACTTTTTGATCGGCTCGGGCTTTGCCCGGGCCTTGCGTTTCTGACAGCCCCGCCGGCTCTCGGTCCCGCCGCTGGCGGCCTGTTTGCCGCCCGCACGGTCGGCGACAAATGCCGCCGCCTCGGCGCGCGACTAACCAGGCCTGTCGGACCGCGGCTCCTGCGGGAGCCGTCTCCAGTGCGGACGTCTCGGACAGACGCCGGTTCACTGGGCATGTCGGCTTCTGGGCGATGTTGTGAGCTTGCCCAATGGCCGGTCATGGGTGGATGGCTGAAGGTCTGCTACGCGATCCTCAGTCAGTATACTCTCGCCAAGCTTTCGACCACTGGGCAGCAATTTACGGGACGACTTCCGCACTGCGCGACGAGTTCCGCGAGGGCGGTCTCTATCCTCATAAGGTCCGCCAGCTTGGCTCTGACATTTCGCAGATGCTGCTCGGCAAGGGTCTGAACCGTCTCGCAAGTGGCTCCGTCTTGTGGAGCCAAGTCTAACAGAGTCCCGATTTCCTCCAATGAGAAACCGAGTTCGCGGCCACGCCGGACGAACCTCAGTCGATCCACATCCTGTCAGTCGTCAGAACATTTGGCGCAACTCGCGGCGTAAATTAGCGGAGTGCGGGCCTCGTCTGGGGGTTGATGTTACGCGGCGAGCTTGCGGTGCTGCAAGCGCCGATGTTCGATGGTCTGTCGC
>JBHSCB010000092.1:0-1271 GCA_042650965.1 Novosphingobium lubricantis
CGCTGCCCTGAGGCGACGGGCTTGCAGGAAGGCGAACGCGATCATGCTCATGAGGGTGTGTCGGTGAAGTCCCTGCCACGATCGTCCCTCGAAGTGATCGAGGCCGAGCTCTTCCTTCAGCTGTTGATGGGCTTGCTCGCAGACCCAGCGGGCCTTGATGGCGCCGGCCAGCTTCCTGAGCGGTGTGTCGGCGGGCAGATTGCTGAGGTAGTATTTGCGTTCGCCGGTGGAGCGGTGCTCGCCGACCAGCCATACCTCTTCGCCGGGAAGATGCTGCTGGCCGAGATCACCGATCCGCTGCGGCGGGCCGTCTGCCACCCGCACGCGCATGGCAGCAAAGCGCGCCGACAGCTTGCCCTTGGTGCCGCGCCGCCAGCTCACGGTCTGCCACTTGGCGCTCTCGAGCACTTCCTGGGCGGGACGCGAAGCAACGTCAGGCACATAATTCTTGCGTGGCCGTCCGCGGCCAGCAACCGGGAAGATCATGGCAACATCGGCCGGATAGACCTTCTGCTTGTAAGGTATGCCCACTGCCCAGGTCAGACCGCGCTCGGTCAGTGCCTGCCGGAACGGGCCGGACAGGCCATAGCCAGCGTCGGCCAATATGCCGCCGAAGCGCACACCAGCGCTGCGCACGCGGTCGATCTCGGCAAGGGCGATATCGGGCTTGGTGCGATAGGCGCGCGCCTCTGCAGGAACCTTGGCACGGTCCATCCGCGCCGCATCGCTGGTCCAGCTCTCAGGCAGGAACAGGCGCAACCCGATCATGACCGGCACTTCGTTCGATGCCAGCGTCACCGACACAAGGGTCTGGCAGTTCGCGTTCTTGCCCAGCGCGGAGGCATATTGCGGCGCCACGCCGACCGACGCACGCCCCTTCTTGGGCAAAGCCGTGTCATCGATGATCAGCCAGGCATCGCTGCCACCTACAAGTGCATCGGCCTGCCGACAGAGTTCCTCCTCCAATGGCGCGCTGTCCCACAGGGCACCGCCGATAAAATGGTGCAGCTGATCGTAGCCAATCCCCGGCAAACGCATCGCCATCGGCTGCACGCTTTTGCGGTCACCAGGGCCGATCAACCCTTCGACATATGCCGGACACATCCGCGCCCTGCGCCGATCGCCCAACATCCCCACAAAGGGCGCGAGCCACTCCGTCAGCTCATCCCGCCATGCTTCCACCATCGCCAGCCTCCACACGCTGACGATCTTGAATCACGATAAGCGACTCTTGTGAATCTCAAAAATGCACTTCTGCCAAAGTAGTGCTA
>JBHSCB010000093.1:0-1237 GCA_042650965.1 Novosphingobium lubricantis
TCGATCCGAGCCCACTGCGCATCGGAAAACCAAAAGAAATCAGACATATCAGCGCCTCCTCGCCGAGGCACTGAATCACAATCTGATCACCGTGGGAATCCAGTTATTGGGTCCGGACCCTAGCACTACCCAAGAGTTGGGCTCTTCCCATCGCGATTCGCTATCGGAGTGACACTCGAAGTGACCGAGCGGGTCGCCTTCCTTGGTGTCAATCGGGTGAAAGTTGATGTCGGCTAGCCATTCGACACCAGCAATCAAAGCTTGCTTAAGTTCCACCACAGGAACGATAGCCGATGCCTTACCAGCGTCAGAGCGAGCCGTAATTATCTCTTGAGCTAAATGGTAGAGATTAACGTAGTTCATGGGGGCGTAATACCCCCATGAACGCGTTAATCAAGGATGTGTGCATCCAAATCGCGATTTTCCTTGGATATACCCTCAGAAATCTGGCGAATAGCGCGCTGACGGTAATCAGCAAGCTGGTCAGCAGTGTTGTCGCCCTGCTGGAAATAATACTTGATGTTACGCGTGCTTCGACCCTCAGAGAATAGGTCACGCACTGCGCGATCGATATTCCGCGTCATAACACACTCCACGTTAGGCCCACTCCTGATGTGGGCGTTCGAACATTTACGGGAGGATCAGTCCTCCATCTCGACGCCCTGAGGCGCTTTAAAGCTTTATTTCGTCACGCGAACAACCATCATCTTTCGAGGTAAACGAATTATCTTTAAGAATTATATAATTCTTAAAGCGTTCCCTCGAGTTGGACTCACTAAATGCATTATGCGCATCATCTGCGACGAATGCAACCAAGCGTGCGATGAACGGTGCATTTTTCACCGGCCATCGGAGTTGACATTCAGCAGATTCGAGATAAGGCGCGGCTCGCCGCTTAGTGCGGATAAATCTAGCTGTCAATCGGCAATCGTCGAGCCGAGTGCGAGATCGCACTGAGCTCCTTCAGATTGCAGATCCTACGCAGAGCGCAATAGAGCCTGCAAAACCTCACTCGTCATCGAACTGGGCTTCCTAACTCGTAGAGGCCGCAGTTTGGCATGCTCCGAGTTTCTCTCTCTTTCCTCGAAAAGCAATCTTCCAGCAATCCAAATTAGGGTCCGGACCCAATAACTGGATTCCCACGGTGATCAGATTGTGATTCAGTGCCTCGGCGAGGAGGCGCTGATATGTCTGATTTCTTTTGGTTTTCCGATGCGCAGTGGGCTCGGATCGAGCC
>JBHSCB010000094.1:0-1221 GCA_042650965.1 Novosphingobium lubricantis
TGTTCTGTCGCTTCAAGGACTGGCGCCGCATCGCCACCCGCTTCGATCGCAACCTCAAAAACTTCATGGGCGCCATCAGCCTCGCCGCAACCGTCATCTGGTGGCTGTAGTGAGTCCGGACCCTAGTGAAACGCAGCCAAATCAGTTGATCTTGCTGAGGCAAATCGATGGCAAAGTGGTCCCCGAGCAATGTGGGCAAGCATATGGCCTGGACACAAACTACGTCCTCGAACAGATTATGGAAACGCCGTCACGTCCAGCACCTGTGCGTGCTGCTATCGATGCTGTTGAGGAAGCGCTCGATGAGGCCGACCTTGATCTTGCTCGCGAGAAGTTAGCCAACCTACGCCGTTTGCAACACGGTGATGACCCGACTTCTGCAGGTCTCGAAGCAGCCATCAACAATCTCGAAGCCTTGGCCGATGAGGCAGATTAGAAAGCAGGCACCGCCGCCCGCGTTGACCGAATGGATTGCTGCCAATCAGAGCGGACCGAATAGCGGATATAGCTCTGTGAGCGGTGAATTGCGCAAGATCATTCGCACATCACTCGTTGCCGAACAGGGCGGACTCTGTGCTTACACTGGCAGAAAGATTGATGTTGATAGTTGCCATATCGAGCACCTGAAACCGCAGGCCTACTGCCAAGGCTTAGAAGACGTTACATATCGCAACCTTGTTGCGGCAGTTCCAGCGCCCAACGCGCCGAAACTGCCGTACGGAGCGCAATTCAAAGATAACTGGCCCTCTGATGATGAAGCGGCTCTGTTTATCTCTCCGCTACAAGATGGCTGTGCGGCGCGCTTTTCATACAATTTCAGGGGTGAAATTCATCCTGCTAATACCGCCGATGCCGCCGCGACGGAAACAATCAAGCGCCTCGGTTTGGATCATAGCATTCTGGTGAGCTTTCGGCGCGAGGCGATCAATCGTACTCTTCAAGCGCCCAAGAAGGGTTCGGCATCGCTCGATCCCAAGGCCGCCCGTCGAAGGTTGGACGGCTTGCAGCAGAAAGATGCAGGCTCGGAACCTCTCGAGCCATTTTCCTTCGCATTGATCAATGCTTTAGAAAAGCACATCAATCGGATCCAGAAACTTAGAGTCGGTTTCGAAACTCACGCTGACCGAGCCAATCGGCGTAACATGAGCATGGCGGCGGCGGCGTAGAGGAAGGCTGCGGCGGATTTGAGGGTGGCTTCCACGTCCTTGGCGAGACGCCGGT
>JBHSCB010000095.1:0-1213 GCA_042650965.1 Novosphingobium lubricantis
TAGGCGGCGTGGACAAATTCGTTTCACGGTTGCGGCCACGCCAGCTATGATATCGTGATGAATGATAAGCGGTCCAAAAGCGTGTATGTCACCGGCCAACGGCACATGTTTTGGACAATCGTCGCAATGTTTGCGATCATTTGGGGCATTCCGCTGGCGCTCAGCGCCTTCGGCGCGTCGTCCCAGACGATTTTCGCGGTGATTGTTCTGCTCGGGCTTGCGTGGGTCCTGATAGGAGGTATCCGCTCATACATGATTGCATGTCCGTCCTGTGGTAAATCCTTGTTTATGAGGGGTTTCATCAGCGTGCCATGGCCAGCGAAGCGGTGCAGCCGGTGCGGAGCCGATCTTACGACTACCGCCCGCTGATGGCGGTTCTTCATTGACGCGATGAGTTCGGATTGATTCAAGGCTGCCTTTTGGAGGCAGGCTTGAGCAGGGGCGATCTCACTGAAGCAGAATGGCGCGTTCTGAAGGGTTTGTTGCCCATCGAGCCTGAGAACCGTAGTCGAGGCAGGCCGCCCGAGCAGAGCCGCTCGATCATCAATGGTATCCTGTGGCGGCTCCGCTGCGGAGCTCCGTGGCGCGACGTGCCTCCCAAATATGGCAGCTGGAACACCATCTATCGCCGATTCCGGCGATGGAGCGAAGCCGGGGTTTGGGAGACCGTTGCAGTGACGCTGGCCGAGATCATGGCAGACAGCGGCCATTACAGCATCGACAGCACCACCGTTCGCGCCCACGTCTCGGCAGCGGGCGGAAAAGGGGGACTCATCGACGCGCTCTTGGCCGCTCGCGGGGCGGGTTCACCAGTAAGCTTCACTGCCTGGCCGATGCCCTCGGGCGACCGCTCGCCTTTCATCTGACAGTCGGCGAGGCGGCAGACTGCAAGGCCTTTGACGCCCTGATCGACCTGCCCGAGCGCGCACCTGACGCCTTACTCGCCGACAAGGGCTACGACGCCGACGCTATCCGTTCTGACCTTGCCAAGCGGAACATCAAGGCCGTCATTCCTGGCCGGTCAAATCGTCGTGTGAAGATCGAGCATGATCGGGCGCTCTACAAGCAGCGCAATCGCATCGAGCGCATGTTCGGACAGCTCAAGATTAACCGCGCCGTCGCCACTCGATACGATCAACTGGCCAACAGCTTCCTCGGGATGGTCCATCTCGCCACTGCCAGATACTGGCTCAAATTTGTCCACGCCGCCTAG
>JBHSCB010000096.1:0-1187 GCA_042650965.1 Novosphingobium lubricantis
CGGCCTGATCGAGCGCATTGGGCTTGGTCTCGATCAGCGCCAGATAATGCAGCGGGTTCGCCACGAACATGGCCTCACCATAACAGCGCGGATGTCTGGCGATCTCCTCATTGCCACATAGGATGACCACCGTGTCGACAAAACCTTTCACCATGACATCCTGGAAGCCGTAACGGGTCGGCACCGAGTAGTCGTTGGTCCGGTAGCGCACCAGGGCGGTCGATGATACGCGAGCGGCCCTGGTCTCGCACGGTTCGAACTGCCCTGCTGGAAGTGCCCGCATCACCGCCAGATCGGCCAGGAGCCGTCTGCCGATCGTCTCGCTGTGTCGGCCAGCCCGCTCCTCCTGACGGGCCCGGCAGCGACCCAACAGCTCATCATTGAAGTCATCGAAGCTGGGCGCATGCGGGATCGGCACCATGAAGTGCGATCGGGCGTGCTTGACCAGTCCTTCGACCTTCCCCTTGTCGTTCCCCTTTCCAGGCCGACCAAAGCGATCGGTAAAAAGGTAATGGCTGACGAGCCCGGTGAACGCGCGTGTTCGCTCGCGCTTCCCATCGCCGCAGATCCTGGAAACCGCGATCTTCGTGTTATCATAAAGGATCGACAGCGGCACGCCGCCGAAGAAGGCGAACGCCGATACATGCCCGTCCAGAAAGGCCTCGGTCGTCTCTGCTGGATAGGCCTTCACAAAGCAGGCATCCGATTGCGGCAGGTCCATGCAGAAGAAGTGCATCTTCCGGCGGACACCATCGATCACGCCCACCGCTTCGCCAAAATCCACCTGTGCATGTCCTGGCGGGTGCGCCAGCGGCACGAACGTCTCGCGTCCACGCGCCCGGCACAGCCGGACATAATCTTTTACGACGGTGTAGCCCCCGCCAAAGCCATGCTCATCGCGCAGACGTTCAAAAATCCGTTTGGCGCTGTGCCGCTGCTTCACAGGCGCAATGCGATCCGCTGCCAGGATCGCGTCAATCACTGGCAGCAGCGGCCCCAACTTCGGCTTCGCCACAGGCTTGGTCCGCGTGTAGCCCGGCGGCAGAGAAAACCGGCACATCTTCGATATCGTCTCGCGACTCAGTCCAAAGACCTTCGCGGCCTCGCGCTGGCTGTTACCTTCAACAAAAACAAAGTGCCGAACGGCGGCGTAGCTCTCCACGGCAAACATCCCCGGCCACCCCCTT
>JBHSCB010000097.1:0-1098 GCA_042650965.1 Novosphingobium lubricantis
CCCTTCGTGGGTGATCGCCACGGCCCCGCCGACGCATTCGGTCACGTCCTGCCCGGTCATCTCGATGTGGATGCCGCCCGCGTGGGTGCCTTCGGCGCGGTGCACCGCGAAGAAGCCCTTCACCTCGTTGAGGATGCGGTCGAACGGGCGTGTCTTGTAGCCGTTGCCGGCCTTGATCACGTTGCCGTGCATCGGATCGCAGCTCCACACCACCGGATGCCCTTCGCGCTGCACCGCGCGGACCAGCGGCGCCAGCCCGGCTTCCACCTTGTCATCGCCAAAGCGGCTGATCAGCGTCATCCGCCCCGCCTCGCGGCCGGGGTTGAGCACGTCGAGCAGGCGCAGCAGCGCATCGGGCGTCAGCGACGGCCCGCACTTCATCCCGATCGGGTTGTGCACCCCGCGCAGGTATTCGACATGCGCCGACCCTTCGAAGCGGGTGCGGTCCCCGATCCACAGCATGTGCGCGCTGGTATCGAACCAGTCCCCGGTCAGCGAATCCTGCCGCGTCATCGCCTGTTCGTAGGGCAGCAGCAGCGCCTCGTGGCTGGTGTAGAAGCTGGTCCCCTGCAATTGCGGCACGGTGCGCGGATCGACCCCGCAGGCTTCCATGAAATCGAGCGATTCGCCGATCCGGTCGGCCATTTCGCTGAACCTGGCCGCCCACGGGCTCTTGCCGATGTGGTCCAGCGTCCACTGGTGGACCTGGCGCAGGTTGGCATAGCCCCCGGTCGAAAAGGCGCGCAGCAGGTTCAGCGTCGCCGCCGCCTGGCTATAGGCACGCAGCATCCGTTCGGGATCGGGAATGCGCGATTGCGGGGTGAACTCGATGCCGTTGATGTTGTCGCCCAGATAGCTCGGCAGTTCGACACCGCCGATCGTCTCCACCGGCGAAGAGCGCGGCTTGGCAAACTGCCCGGCCATGCGCCCGACCTTGACCACCGGCTGCTTGCTGGCAAAGGTCAGCACCACCGCCATCTGCAACAGCACGCGGAAGGTATCGCGGATCGTGTTGGGGTGGAACTCGGCAAAGCTTTCGGCGCAGTCCCCGCCTTGCAGCAGGAACCCCTTGCCCGCCGCCACTTGCGCCAGATCGGC
>JBHSCB010000098.1:0-1086 GCA_042650965.1 Novosphingobium lubricantis
AAAGCATGGTCGCGGATGGGGGCAACGACGAATGAGGTATCCCGCATCCGAGAAGCTCGAGATCATCAGAACCGTCGAGCAGTCGCACCTGTCGGCCAAGCGCACGCTGGACCAACTCGGCATCCCTCGTCGGACATTCTACCGCTGGTATGATCGCTACCTCGAAGGCGGGCCGGAGGCGTTGGAAGATCGGCCATCGGCGCCGAGCCGGGTGTGGAACCGCATCCCGGCGGGCATCCACGACCAGATCATCGAGCTGGCGCTGGAACAGTCTGAGCTGAGCCCCCGGGAACTGGCCGTGCGCTTCACCGATGGGCAGCGCTACTTCGTGTCGGAATCCACGGTTTACCGCCTGTTGAAGGCCCACGACCTGATCACCAGCCCGGCCTATGTCGTGATCAAGGCTGCCGATCAGTTCCACACGAAAACCACGCGGCCGAACGAGATGTGGCAGACCGACTTCACCTACTTCAAGATCATCGGGTGGGGCTGGATGTATCTGTCGACCGTGCTCGACGACTTCTCGCGCTACATCATCGCCTGGAAGCTGTGCACCAACATGCGAGCCGAGGACGTCACCGACACGCTGGACCTCGCCCTGGCGGCTTCTGGTTGCGACAGCGCCACGGTGCTGCACAAACCCCGGCTACTCAGCGATAATGGCCCCAGCTACATCGCGGGTGAGCTGGCGGAATACATCGAGGCCCGGAAGATGAGCCATCTCCGCGGCGCCCCGTGTCATCCCCAAACCCAGGGCAAGATCGAGCGCTGGCACCAGACCCTGAAAAACCGCATCTTGCTGGAAAACTACTTCCTGCCCGGCGACCTCGAAGCCCACATCGAGGCCTTCGTCGAGCACTACAATCACCAGCGATACCACGAGAGCCTGGCCAACGTGACGCCTGCCGACGCCTACTTCGGCAGGGCTCCGGCAATCATCAAACTGCGCGAAAGGATCAAGCGACAGACCATCGAACATCGGCGCTTGCAGCACCGCAAGTTCGCCGCCTAACATCAACCCCCTGACGAGGTCCGCACTCCGCTAATCTACGCCGCGAGTTGTGCCGAATGTTCTGACGACGGACA
>JBHSCB010000099.1:0-1083 GCA_042650965.1 Novosphingobium lubricantis
AACCACCGACGTTACCACGAGAGCCTGAACAACGTGACGCCCGCCGACGCCTACTTCGGCAGGGCCGATGCCATCATCAAACAGCGCGAAAGGATCAAACGGAAGACCATCGAACATCGCCGCTTGCAGCACCGCAAGCTCGCCGCTTAATATCAACCCCAGGACGAGGCCCGCACTCCGCTAATTTACGCCGCGAGTTGTGCCAAATGTTCTGACGACGGACAGCGCGTGTGCAGATAGAGTCCCCGCGTCCGGTCATGCGCAAGCACATATGCTGCGTATGCTACATAGCTGTGCGCCCCTACGTGAACCCCCGCAGGAAATGTCATATCCAATTTTGCAGAAAGGGACAGCTCTACCGACTTATGTATATCCATCCCGAAAATTCGCCTAAGAATCACTATCCTCAACCACAGGATAAAGCGACGCAGCGAGTGGAAATAATTCAGACTCATATTGGGTTCTCTCCGACGCTCGGCAGCCGTCGGATCATAGCATTAGAAACTTGAATTAGCTCACCGTCCACCATGACACTTTGTCGATTTTTGACACAGATAAATCTAGGCTCAGCAGGATAAAGTGGTTTAGACGTGCATTGCAGCTTAGCGTTTGTCCATCCCTGATCGTCAAGATTTTACAAGATGGACCCTAGGAGAAACATGAAAAATGCCCTGCCTAAAAATAATGCGCGAAAAAATCAAAAGCTTTAATCAATCAAGCAAATCTGTCGCGTACCTGATGACTGGCCCACAAGCGCGAGACAACGGGTTTGATGCAGTACGACTTTTTGCCGCCGTATTAGTTATAATTTCACATTCATTTATGATAAGTGATGGTTCGAACATAAATGAGCCTATATATAAAATTAGCCATGGTCAAACAACAATGGGAGGAATTTCAGTAGGCGCATTTTTCATAGTTAGCGGCCTATTTATTTCTTCGAGCTTCTTTAATTCTAAGAGTCGGTTTCGAAACTCACGCTGACCGAGCCAATCGGCGTAACATGAGCATGGCGGCGGCGGCGTAGAGGAAGGCTGCGGCGGATTTGAGGGTGGCTTCCACGTCCTTGGCGAGACGCCGGTT
>JBHSCB010000100.1:0-1056 GCA_042650965.1 Novosphingobium lubricantis
TAGAGCGGTTTTCGACCGCTTTGAGTCGGCATGGGATTCCCGTCGGCTGAGATTTCTGATTCAGAATCCATGCTGGTGAAGGAGGCCGGCATGGATGGGTCACGGTCTTTCGATGGATTTGCGGGTCCGGCTTCTGGCTGCGGTTGACGGTGGGCTGAGTTGCCGAGCGGCGGCAGCGCGGTTTGGCGTCGCCCCTTCGACGGCGATCCGGTGGCATGCGCAGCGGCGTGCCACCGGTGACTTTGCTCCCAGGCCTCAAGGTGGCGACATGCGCTCGCGCCGGGTGGAGGAGCGATCTGCCGACATTCTGGCACTTTGGGAGGCGCGCAAGGACATCTCGCTGGAGGAGTTGCGCATCGCCTTGGCTGAGGTTGGCCTGACCGTCTCGGTTGCCGGGCTGCATCGCTTCTTCGTGCGCCGGGGCATGACGCGCAAAAAAAGACTGGCCATGCTGTCGAGCAGGACCGTCCCGACGTCCTGAAGCAGCGTCACCACTGGTTCGACGGCCAGATCGATCTGGAACCCGAGCGCCTGGTCTTTATCGACGAGACGTGGACCGCCACCAACATGACCCGCAGCCATGGCCGTTGCGCCAAGGGTGAGCGGCTGCGGATGGGCTACCCACATGGTCATCGCAAGACCACCACGCTGGTTGCAGGCCTGCGGATGACCGGCATGGTCGCGCCGATGGTGCTGGACGGGCCGATCAACGGTGACTGGTTCGAAGCCTACGTGGCGCAGGTTCTCGTGCCCGAACTGCGGCCCGGTGACGTCGTCATCATGGACAACCTGTCGAGCCACAAGCGCCCCGCAGTCCGCGACCGGATCGAGGCGGCAGGAGCAACACTGCGCTTCCTCCCGCCCTACAGCCCCGACTTCAACCCGATCGAGAAGGCCTTCTCCCGGCTCAAGGCCATGCTCCGAAAAGCAGGCGAACGAACCGTCAGCGGCCTGTGGGACCTCATCGGCAAGCTCGTCGACATCTTCCGGCCCGCCGAATGCGCCAACTACTTCAGTTCATGCGGATATGATCCAGACTGATCGAAAATCGCTCTA
>JBHSCB010000101.1:0-1022 GCA_042650965.1 Novosphingobium lubricantis
TTTTCCGCTTCTGAACAGGAAACCAGAAAAGCGGACGCTGTTGTAACGCCCGCTTACGACCGAGGCCGTGTGAAAACGCGGAAGTGCTAGAAGGACCTTTTCTCGATACCTCTGCTAAATATCGGAACGGGCGCCCTACATACTTCCGGGCCACCGTTTATTAGGCTAGAATGTCTAGCATATATTATATTATCCGCCAATTCCGGAATGTACCTGTGTTTTCACACAGCCTCGACTCTTTGCAGAAGCTCGAAACTTCCGCTTCCAAACGGTCAAATGGATCGAATCCGGTAACTTGTAGCCAGAAGCCGTCCGGGTGCCTCCCGCACCGGAACCGCAGGGACAGCTATCTAGCGCGACCTGGCGTAGCGCGTGAGGAGCAGCGTTATCGCGGAGCACCGCCAGCACCGTAGCCGCCAGGCCGTACTCCCCGCATTGAACTCCGGGGGCGACCTCTGCGACCAGCGGCGAACGCTGGCTACGAAGCCGCCCTCCAACCTTATGCGAACATGTCGGGCTGGGTCTCGGCGATGTGGTTGTACAACGTCTGGAAGTGCAGCCAGCCGATGTAATCGCTTCCGACGTGCTCGCGGCTGTAGCGGGCGGTTTTCTCAGAGAGGAGCTGCGGCTTGATGCCGGAGGCCTCGACCAGGAGCTGCTGCTGGCAGGCACGCTCCAGGGTCCAGATATCGTCGAAGGCTTCACCGATGGACGAGGCCGTCACCATCACGCCGTGGTTGCCCATCAGCAGGCGGCGCTTGCCGTCGAGCAAGCCGGCCAGGCGCGCGCCTTCGGCCTCGGTGTCGGCCATGCCGCCGTAGAGTTCATCCACCGCGACACGGTTGAAATAGCGCGCGGTGTTCTGGTCGATCGGCGGGATATGCGGTGTGGCCAGGCACGCCACCGCCGTGGTGTAGACCGGGTGCAAGTGCAGCACAGCACGGGTGTGCGGCAGCAGGCGGTGGATCTGCCCGTGGATCGACCAGGCAGTGGCGTCCACGTTCGGGTGCTCGGCCCAGGAT
>JBHSCB010000102.1:0-1002 GCA_042650965.1 Novosphingobium lubricantis
GGGGTGCATGGCGGTTGGGTGTGGGGGTGGTTATTCGGCGGCCTGGGCTTCGAGGGGTTGGGGAAAGCGGGACATGTCCCAGCCCTGCACCACGGGCAGCACTTCGCGGCCGAACAGTTCGAGCGAGGCGCGCTGCTGGTCGGGCGTGCCCACCACGAACGGCAGGTCGCACACCCCCACCCCGATGTCGCGCAGCACCGCAAACTTCTCGATCAGCGTCTGCGGGCTGCCCACGAAATAGGGCTTGGCCACCAGATCCAGCACCGGCGGACCGCCCAGCGTCGCCGATTGCAGCTTGCTCTGCTCCTCGGCCTGCTTGCCGAAGTATTCGAACATCTCGCCCTGCGCCCGCTCGTCCGTCGGCGCGCAATAGGCAATCCCGCGATACAGCACGTGCCCCGGCGTCGGCTCCCAGCCTTCGCACGCGCATTCCGCACGGTACAGCTCGATCCACCCCTTGACCGTTTCAGGCGCCGCAAACGAAAACGCAATGCCAAGGCGACGCCGCGCCGCAAACACCACCGAATCCTCGCTGTTGCCCGATCCGAACACCGGCGGATGCGGCTGCTGCGTAATGTGCGGCCACACCGATATCGTGTTGAACCGGTACTGATCCCCCTCCCACGCAAACGGCTGCTCGCTCGTCCACGCCTTCAGGATCAGGTCGATCCCTTCCTGCGTCATCTTCTTCGTCAGCGCCGCATCGGTATCGTAGGTCTTGTGCTCGTTCGGCGTGCCCCGCAAAAACAGTACCTCGATCCGCCCCCCGCTCAACGCATCCAGCATCGCCACTTCCTCGGCCAGGCGCACCGGATTGTTCAACGGAACCAGCGGCCCCAGCAAGGCAACCCGCACCCGCTTCGTGCGCTGGATGATCGCAGACGCCATGATCATCGGGTTCGGCGTCATCTGGTACGGCGCATAGTGATGCTCCGATACCGAAACCCAGTCAAAACCCAGCGCCTCGGCCCGCTCCACCATCTCCAGATACCGCGCATACGA
>JBHSCB010000103.1:0-910 GCA_042650965.1 Novosphingobium lubricantis
GTAGTGCATGATAGCCACGTGATCACTGCATGACAGGCCACGTGAGCAATGCATGATAGCCACGTGATCAGTGCATGATCAGACACGAGATCATTGCATGATCAGTCACGTGATCAGTGCATGATCAGCCACGTGATCAGTGCATGACCAGGCACGTGATCAGTGTATGTCCAGCCAAGTGATCAGTGCATTATAGCCACGTCATCAGTGCATGATCAGTCACATGATCAGTGCATGATCAGTCACGTGATAGGTGTGTGATCAGCCACGTGAACAGTGCATGCTCAGTCACGTGATCAGGGCCTGCTGAGCTGCGTGATTACTGTCTGCTCATCTGCTTGACAATTGCCAGCTGAGCTGCACGATTCCTGCCTGTCATCTGCTTGACAATTGCCAGCTGTGCTGTGTAATTCCTGCCTGCTCAGCTGCTTGATTATTGCCAGCTGAGCAGCATGATTTCTCAGAGGTGAGTTCCATGATTATAGCCTGCTGACTGATTCCTGCCTACTCAGCTCTATGTTCATTGCCTCCAGAGGCACATGATCAGTGTGTGACACCAAACATGATCAGCACATGATCAGTCACATGATCAATGCATGATAAGCCAGGTGAACAGTGCATGATCAATTATGTGATCAGTGCATGATCAGTCATGTGACCAGTACATGGTAGCTGCGTGATCATTGCATGATCAGCCACGTGATCAGTGCATGATAGCCACGTGATCAGTGCATGATCAGTCACGTGATCAGTGCATGATCAGTCACGTGATCAGTGCATGATCAGTCACGTGATCAGTGCATGATCAATTACGTGATCAGTGCATGATCAGTCACGTGACCAGTACATGGTAGCTACGTGATCATTGCATGATCAGCCACGTGATCAGTGCATGATAGCCACGTGATCA
>JBHSCB010000104.1:0-906 GCA_042650965.1 Novosphingobium lubricantis
AGAGTCGGTTTCGAAACTCACGCTGACCGAGCCAATCGGCGTAACATGAGCATGGCGGCGGCGGCGTAGAGGAAGGCTGCGGCGGATTTGAGGGTGGCTTCCACGTCCTTGGCGAGACGCCGGTTTCGATTGATCCAAGCGAAGAACCGCTCGACCACCCAGCGCCGAGGGAGGACGACGAAGCCGGACTGCCCGGCGATCTTGCTGACGATCTCGACGGTGATGCTGGTCGCCTCGGTGACACGGTGATGGTTATAGCCGCCATCGGCCCAGACCTTCTCAATGAACGGGAAGAGGCCGCGCGAGATTTGCAGCAACGCGCCGCCGCCATCACGATCCTGGACATCGGCGGTGTGCGGCTCGACAAGCAGCGGCCTGCCGTCAGTATCGACCAGGGCATGACGCTTGCGACCTTTGATCTTCTTGCCAGCATCGTAGCCGCGCGGCCCGCCGCTCTCGGTGGTCTTGACGCTCTGACTGTCGATAATGGCTGCGCTTGGCGAGGCGTCCCTTCCGGCTCGCTCGCGGTCGAGCGCGACCAGCGCGTGGTTGATCCGCTCGAACAGGCATTCGTCACGAAACCGGGCAAACCAGCGGTAGACCGTCTGCCAAGGCGGGAAGTCCTTGGGCAGCAACCGCCATGCTATCCCGCCGCGCAGAACGTAGAAAATTGCGTTCATGATTTCGCGCATCGGCCATTGCCGTCGCCGCCCCGTCGTGCACGCCTCGGGGACAAATGCCGCGATTAACGCCCACTCGGCATCGCTCAAATCCGTCTGGTAACGCTTCGAAACCCGCGTATGCTGTGCGCGGGTGGCTGGGGTCCACATCAAAATCTCCGGGTTGTCTGCAAAACCCCCGGAATCACAGGAACCTCAGCCGCTCAACCCCTTTCGAAACGGCCTC
>JBHSCB010000105.1:0-870 GCA_042650965.1 Novosphingobium lubricantis
TTAGGCTGTGTTGACAAAAGACTTCAGCCATAGGCGAGTGGCGGCGAGGTTGAGGAAACTCTCGAAGGATAGGATGGTCTTGTCGTAGCGGGTGGCGATTCGGCGCTGTTGCTTGAGCTTTCCGAACATGCGCTCGACGCGATTGCGGTCCCGGTAGCGGCGATAGTCGGGATGGTCGGGCACCTTGCGGTTTGAGCGGGGCGGGATGATGGGCAGGATGCCCCGGATCAGCAGGCTTTCCCGGAAGCGATCACCGTCATAGCCTTTGTCCGCCAGCAGCGCCTTGGGCGCGGCGACGGGGATCTCCATCAGCGGCTCGGCAGCGGTGTAATCGGAAGCCTCCCCGCCGGTCAGGATGAAGCCGAGAGGCAGTCCTTGATTGTCGCAGCGGGCGTGGATTTTGCTCGTAAAGCCGCCGCGTGATCGACCAAGAGCGTTCGCACAAGCCCCCCTTTTCCGCCCGCTGCCGAGACATGGCCGCGAACGCTGGTGCTGTCGATCATGTGCTGCCAGTCGTCGGTTAGACCCAGATCGACCAGTGTTTGCAGCAGCGCATCCCAGACACCCTGTTCGGCCCAGCGCCGGAACCGGACATAGACCGAGTTCCACTTGCCGTATCGCTCGTGCATGTCGCGCCAGGGGCAGCCGACTCGCAGCGCGTGGAGCATGCCATTGAGGAAGCGCCGGTTATCGCCAGCAGGACGCGCCCAGCGACCACGCTCAGGCGGTAGCAGCGGCCCGATCAACTCCCATTCCGCATCCGACAAGTCCCCACGACCCATGACTGCTCCTCAAAAAGCAGTCTTGAATCAGAACTCGGGGCAAATGGGAATCCCTTTTGTCAACACAGCCTAGCACTACTTTGGCAGA
>JBHSCB010000106.1:0-862 GCA_042650965.1 Novosphingobium lubricantis
AGATCGCCGGCATCAATCCGCACGCATGGATGACCGACACGCTCACCAAGCTCGCCAACGGTCATCCCGCCAACAGCGTCGGCGAACTCATGCCCTGGATCGCTGTGGCCTGAGAGCATCGGTTACGTTGAATCGAAGAAGAAGCGGCTCGCTTTCCGTACGCCATCAAGATCACCCGCGCGCGCCGCGACCAGATAGCTGTCCGCAGCTTCAACCAGGAAACCCGTGCGCTCGGCATAGATGTCAGAGAGCCAGAGCAGCCTGAAAAAGGCCTGCGGGATGAACTGCTCGACCAGCTCGGACAAGGTGCTCTGCGGTCCTCCCAGAATGATCGTCGCGAAGGACATCGCCCCGAGAAAGAACGCCTCATCCTCCACTGCATGGCTGCGGACGTCCTTTTCAAGGCTCTCGGCCACCGCCTGCAACCGCGCACCTCCCGCCAATGCCAGACGAAGGGCGCCGATCTCGACGATCGCTCCCAGCGCAAGGCGCCATTCCTCGATCTGTTCTCTCGTGAAGGTCGAAACAACATAGGCACGGCCACGCTTGGTGAGATAGCCCCCGACACCCAGCGAAACCAGAAGATGGCGAGCCATCGACAACGACACGCCGGTATGCGCGACAATGTCGTCAGCTGTCATCGACGTACCGGGCGGCAAGTCGCCCAGCATGACCCGCTCACGCAGCTCGATATAGGTCGCGTCAATCTTCGACAGCATGAATTCCCCACGGCTCGCCTGATCTGCCCCCTTCTGAGTGGTCCAAAATTGATGATATTTTGGATTACGAAGGAGACATGGAATGCCGAGCAAGAAGCATCGCCCGGAAGAGATTATCGGCAAGCTGCGTGAAGCGGAGGTTG
>JBHSCB010000107.1:0-805 GCA_042650965.1 Novosphingobium lubricantis
AATATAGCGCAACTACCGATAAAAAGACGATCATCAATATGACCAACCACTCTTACTTCAACCTGGCTGGTGATCCGTCAAAAGCTTCAACCGACAATATATTGTATGTGAACGCAGACTATTATACTCCGGTAGACAGTACCTTTATGACTACAGGCGAAATCGCTCCGGTGAAAGACACTCCGATGGACTTCACCACTCCGAAAGCTGTAGGTAAAGAGATCGACAACTACGAGTTCGTTCAACTGAAGAACGGAAAAGGATATGACCACAACTGGGTACTCAACACAAAGGGAGATCTTTCGCAAGTTGCCGCAAAACTCACTTCACCTGAAAGCGGTATTACTCTGGAAGTATATACCAACGCCGATTCTCCTTACGAAATCAAGGTTCCTGCCGGATCAAGAACGAATATCGTTCTTCCTGACGGGACGGAGGTTTCTCTGAATGCAGGTTCTGTATTGCGCTATCACCGTGGGTTTGGTATCCGCGAACGTAATGTGACGTTGGATGGCGAAGGATACTTTAAAGTTGCGAAAAATGCAGAGGTTCCCTTCTTCGTGAAGACGAACGATGTGCAGGTGCAGGTAGTCGGCACGGTATTCAATGTCCGTGCTTATGATGACGATAATTATGTGATGGTGTCTCTGCTGGAAGGCAGGGTGAATTTATCAGCGTCTGCTAATTCTGTGATGAAATTATTCCCGAATGAGCAGGCACTGTATAACAAGAACACCGGACGAATGGAAAAGCTGAAGACCAATGCAAGTAAAGCCTGCGATTGGCTGGATGGCGGGTTGACCTT
>JBHSCB010000108.1:0-779 GCA_042650965.1 Novosphingobium lubricantis
TGCAGAGTCACCCAAAGTGGATAGGTCATAGAGGAGAGTTCTGAGAAAATGTAGTCCACCAGAGAAGGGAATGGCAAACCACTCCAGTGTTCTTGCTTTGAGAATCTCAGGAACAGTATGAAAATGCAAAAAGATATGTCAATGGAAGATGAGACTCCTGCCTCAGAAGATGCTCAATAAGATACCAGGGAATGGAGGAGAAATAGCTCCAAAAAGAATGAAGAGACTGGGCCAAAGCAGAAATGACACTTACCTGTGGGTGTGTCTGGTGGTGAAAGTAAAGTCTGATGCAGTAAAGAATAATATTGCATAGGTACCTGGAATGGTAGGACCACGAATCAAGGTAAATTGGGCATAGTCAAGCAGGAGATGGCAAGAGTGAACATCGACATTCTAGGAATCAGCGAACTAAAATGGACAGGAATGGGTGAATTTAACTCAGATGACCATTATATCTACTACTGTGGGCAGGAATTCCTTAGAAAAAAAAAAATGGAGTAGCTATCATAGTCAACAAAAAAGTCCAAAATGCAGTACTTGGATCTCAAAAACGACCATCAGCAATCAATGCAGCAATCTCAAAAACGACAGAATGAACTCTGTTCGTTTCCAAGGCAAACCACTCCATATCATGGTAATCCAAGTCTACGCCCCAACCAGTAACGCTGAAGAAGCTGAAGTTGAATGGTTCTATGAAGACCTACAAGAACTTTTAGAACTAATTCACCCCTCCCCCTCAAAAAAAGATGTTGAGCTTTAAGCCAACTTTTTCACTCTCT
>JBHSCB010000109.1:0-775 GCA_042650965.1 Novosphingobium lubricantis
GTAGTGCATGATAGCCACGTGATCACTGCATGACAGGCCACGTGAGCAATGCATGATAGCCACGTGATCAGTGCATGATCAGACACGAGATCATTGCATGATCAGTCACGTGATCAGTGCATGATCACGTAACTGATCATGCACTTATCACGTGGCTATCATGCACTGAATACGTGGCTGAACATGCACTGTTCACGTGGCTGATCACACACCTGTCACGTGACATATCATGCACTGTTCACGTGGCACTCATGCACTGGTCACGTGGCTGATCATACTCTGCTCACGTAACTCATCATGCACACATCACGTTTCTATCATGCACTGCTCACGTGGCTCGTCATGGAATGATCACGTAGCTACCATATACTGGTCACGTGACTGATCATGCACAGATCACGTAAATGATCATGCACTGTTCACGTGACTGATCATGTACTGATCACGTGACTGATCATGCACCGATCACGTGGCTGATCATGCACTGATCACGTAATTGATCATGCACTTATCATTTGGCTGATCATGCACTGATCACGTGGCTGATCATACACTGATCACGTGACTGATCATGCACTGATCACGTGACTGATCATGCACTGATCACGTGGCTATCATGCACTGATCACTTGGCTGGACATACACTGATCACGTGCCTGGTCATGCACTGATCACGTGGCTGATCATGCACTGCTCACGTGACTGATCATGCAATGATCTCGTGTCTGATCATGCACTGATCACGTGGCTATCATGCATTGCTCACGTGGCAGAT
>JBHSCB010000110.1:0-737 GCA_042650965.1 Novosphingobium lubricantis
TGATCTGCCCCCTTCTGAGTGGTCCAAAATTGATGATATTTTGGATTACGAAGGAGACATGGAATGCCGAGCAAGAAGCATCGCCCGGAAGAGATTATCGGCAAGCTGCGTGAAGCGGAGGTTGTGCTGGCGCAGGGCGCGACGACCGCGGAGGCGTGTCGCCGGATCGCTGTCAGCGAGCAGACCTATTATCGGTGGCGCAAGGAATATGGCGGCCTGAAGACCGACCAGGCGCGCCGGATGAAGGATCTGGAGAAGGAGAATGTGCGGCTTCGACGCGCGATCTCGGACCTGACGCTCGACAAGCTGATCCTGCAGGAAGCTGTCCGGGGAAACTTCTGAGCCCCGCGCGCCGAAGGCGCTGTATCGATCACATCAGAACGATGATGCCGGTGTCCGAGCGACGGCTCTGCCGCGTGCTCGGGCAACATCGATCGACACAGCGCAAGGCGCCTTGCGGGGCGGATGACGAAGCGGCTCTCACCGAGGATATCATTGCGCTGGCGCGGCAATATGGTCGTTATGGCTATCGCCGGGTGACGGCATTGCTGCGCGATGCCGGTTGGCATGTGAACCGCAAGCGGGTCGAGCGCATCTGGCGACGCGAGGGGCTCAAGGTGCCGCAAAGGCAGCCGAAGCGCGGGCGGCTCTGGTTGAACGACGGATCGTGCATCCGGCTACGGCCGGAATATCCCGGGCACGTCTGGTCCTATGACTTCGTCGAGGGTCGCACCCAC
>JBHSCB010000111.1:0-685 GCA_042650965.1 Novosphingobium lubricantis
AAGGGCATTGGTCCGAACAGCGCGGCAATGTTGGTTGCAGAGGTTTTTTGCCGAAAGTTCGAAAGCCGACGACACGTCGCGGCCTTCCTTGGGTTAGCTCCGGCGCCCTTCGCCAGCGGCGACGTGTCGCGTGATCAGGGCATCAGCAAAGCCGGTAACCGAAGCACACGTGTGCAGATGGTGGAACTTGCCTGGTGTTGGTTGAAATATCAGCCAAGTAGCGAACTGACCGTTTGGTATCGCAACCGGTTCAAAGGCAACGGCGCTCGCGCGGCAAAGGTCGGGATCGTTGCGCTCGCCCGAAAATTGTTAATCGCGCTTTGGCGCTTTGTGGAGACCGGTCTGGTCCCTCAAGGTGCCGAGCTCCGCGCCGCCTGATGCTTATGTTGCAACAGGCTCGATAAGGCGACGCGGATTGGTGTGATGTGTGACCGGGAAAGTTGATGGCGCCTGAAAACGCCCAGTAGTAGTTTGGTCCGCATCCGCCTTTGCTCGATCCGGGGATGTGAATACGGATTATGGTACGCGGCTACGGCCGCGACCGGATACAAGTCTATGCACGGATAGTGCATCAGCTGACCTCGGAACGAATGAAGCCAATCCTTGAGCATTGCGTGTGGGGGCCCCCAGCCCGTCAACAGAAGGAACCGTTCAATGGGATCTTGACAAGGCCCGGATCATACAA
>JBHSCB010000112.1:0-678 GCA_042650965.1 Novosphingobium lubricantis
AGGCGAACGAACCGTCAGCGGCCTGTGGGACCTCATCGGCAAGCTCGTCGACATCTTCCGGCCCGCCGAATGCGCCAACTACTTCAGTTCATGCGGATATGATCCAGACTGATCGAAAATCGCTCTACGCTTCGTTCGGCGTTGCACGATCGTCTGCGCAAGAATACGGCGGTTGATCTTACGTTTCCAGTTCAGCTGGGCCTGCGAGAGAATGCGCGTTCGAGCAGTCTGCAAGAGGAAGTGATACTCCTTCTCGTTGTACAGGTAGCCCATGCGATAGGCGTGTTCGATCAAATCGATATTGGCATTTGCGGAGTCATCCTGGGCGATGCGTTTCAAGCCGTCAAAGAGATTCCCCGTGTCGATCTGGATGAAGCGGTTGATGCAGACATTGCCGACGTAGGTGGTGTTCCCATTGTAGCGGTTTCGAATGTAACAATGTTCCTTGATGTCCTGACCACAGGGGCAATTGTCCCACTCGTCGCTGATCTCAACGGCGACGAGCTCCCATTCTTGACGCGCGGCCTCGAAGATCTTTGCGACGGATAAAGGTAACCGATGCTCTCAGGCCACAGCGATCCAGGGCATGAGTTCGCCGACGCTGTTGGCGGGATGACCGTTGGCGAGCTTGGTGAGCGTGTCGGTCATCCATGCGTGCGGATTGATGCCGGCGATCTT
>JBHSCB010000113.1:0-669 GCA_042650965.1 Novosphingobium lubricantis
GCCGGCTCTGACAATAATCAGCAAAGGTCTGGGCGGCGGCGGCCGAATTGAGTGCTGCCAGTTTATGCATGCCGTTTTATTCCTGTAAGGCCGCAACAGGATATTGGCCGCGCCAGCTCTCAAAACCGCCATCCATGCTATACACAGTGTCAAAACCTTGTTCGACCAGATACTGCGCAGCCCCCTGGCTGGAACGACCGTGATAACACACCACTACCACCGGTGTTTCCGGCGGCGTTTGTTGCATAAATTGATGCAAAGTACCGTTGGTCAGATGGTAGGCGCCGGCAATATGGGCGCTGGCGAAACTCTGGTCATCGCGGATATCGGCAATGACGACCTGACCGGCTTGCAATGCGGAAAACGTATCGCTGGTTGAAATGTGTTTAAATTGACTCATGACAAAGCTTACTCCAGTGATTGGCTGCGCGCATGGTAGCCCAGCTGTGATAAAAGATCAGCAACCCAGGCGACAAAGCCGCCTTAGCTGCAAATTTATGCTTCTGCAACACGGCAGCCTTAGGTACAATAGGCGGCCGGTTGTGTTTTGAGTGCCTGCCATGTCTGACAATCGCCTGTATTTAGTATACGACCCCGCCTTTGACGATATGGATGCAGAAGTCTGTCCAGCCTTTGGATACGTGCTGTTGTTTAATGAAGCAGACGCCG
>JBHSCB010000114.1:0-660 GCA_042650965.1 Novosphingobium lubricantis
CCCGCCTCGGCGGCGAGGAGTTCCTGCGGGTCGTCACGGGCGTCGACGTCGCGGGCGCGGCGCTGCTCCTGGAGGATCTGCGCCAGGCGGTCGCCGGCCACCCGGGGCGGCCGCTCACCGGCGAGCTGCCGGTCACGGTCAGCCTCGGCGTCCCCGCGGCCGCGGCCGGGGACACCCAGGGCGCGGTGCTGGCCCGGGCCGACGAGGCCCTCTACGAGGCGATCGTGTCGGGCGACCCGGCCGCCGCCCGCGCGACGATGACCGAGCTGATCCGCCTCGCCCTCTCCGACACCGAGATGGCGCTGCGGCCCTGAGGGGCCGGGTTTCCGCGGGCTTGCCCTGCGGCGGGTGATCAGGACGGAGCTCGGATGCGTCCGGCGGGTGAATCCGGGCAGCAGGCTCCGCCCCGAACCCTTCCAAGTGTTCGACCCAGCGCGTGCCGCGACCCGGCGCCGCCAGGTTCCTGCGGGCGGCGGTTCCGTCACCACCCAGTCATTCCGGGGCCGCGCAGCGGAGCCCGGAACCCAGAATCGCAGGTCGAGCCGGGATCTGCGCTGTTGGCGGCTCTGGATTCCGGGCTCGCCTGCGGCGCCCCGGAACGCTGAGGCGGAAGTCGAACCCGCAGGGCGATCCTGAACCCAGCCGGGTCCGGGATCGCCG
>JBHSCB010000115.1:0-634 GCA_042650965.1 Novosphingobium lubricantis
GTTCTGTCGCTTCAAGGACTGGCGCCGCATCGCCACCCGCTTCGATCGCAACCTCAAAAACTTCATGGGCGCCATCAGCCTCGCCGCAACCGTCATCTGGTGGCTGTAGTGAGTCCGGACCCTAATCACTTACTGTGATTCACTGGCCATGCAGGAGAAGCGTTTCGTATGGTGTAAGGAATTGATGCACATCTTCGACACAGAGGATGGCTGCGTGAAGACGCCAGAAGAGTATCGTGGTCTTTTGACGGAAATCGAGCTAAAGCCGATCGACCCTTCCGCGCAATTTCTCACTGAAAATCAGGCGAAGTGGAAGGCTCTTTTGATCCTCTGCCCCAAGAAGCAGAGAGACGAAATGAAGCTAAAGGCGCAAGAAGAAGGCCTGTCGGATTACGACGTTGCAGCGCATTTCCGCATTCCCGAACCAATCGTTAGTTCCTTGTTCTCCGAATATTACGACAAGTATTATACTCGGTTCATTGAAGAAGCGCAGTAGTGCTTTAACGCTCTAGGGTCCGGACCCAATAACTGGATTCCCACGGTGATCAGATTGTGATTCAGTGCCTCGGCGAGGAGGCGCTGATATGTCTGATTTCTTTTGGTTTTCCGATGCGCAGTGGGCTCGGATCGAGCC
>JBHSCB010000116.1:0-607 GCA_042650965.1 Novosphingobium lubricantis
AGATCCTGGCTTCATTAGCATTCTGCTTCTGGAACTGACAGGCTTGGCTCAAATATGGTCTTCAAAAGGGTCTCTACAGCTAATGGAGTGGAACACAGATACCAGAGCCACGTTATGGTTTTTGAGAGTCCTGGCTCCTTTGCCTTTGTGGGCTGCTTTCTCCAAAGAAGGATTGATAATTAATTAATTTATGACTGTATTGGTATAAAAATGAATATATTCTTAGTTCAGTTCCATTCAGTTGCTCAGTCGTGTCCGACTCTTTGCAACCCCATGGACTGCAGCACGCCAGGCTTCCCTGTCCATCACCAACTCCTGGAGTTTGCTCAAACTCATGTCCATCGAGTCAGTGATGCCATCCAGCATCTCATCCTCTGTCGTCCCCTTCTCCTCCTGCCCCCAATCCCTCCCAGCATCAGAGTCTTTTCCAATGAGTCAACTCTTCACATGAGGTGGCCAAAGTACTGGAGTTTCAGCTTTAGCATCATTCCTTCCAAAGAAATCCCAGGGCTGATCTCCTTCAGAATGGACTGGTTGGATCTCCTTGCAGTCCAAGGGACTCTCAAGAGTCTTCTCCAACACCACAGTTCAAAAGCATCAATTCTTC
>JBHSCB010000117.1:0-606 GCA_042650965.1 Novosphingobium lubricantis
GCTCGAAAGTGCCGCCGGTCTGTTTGATCATGTCCTGAATGGCTGCGGCTTCTTTTTTGGTGTTTTCCACCACAGTCGGCGCCATGCTGCCCAGCATGTCCATTACCGCTTTCGGATTTTTCGCCATGCTTTGGTCCAGCGAGAAATGCGCATGGGTGTCAAAGCCGAGTAACTTGGCACGCTCAGCGCGGATTTGCGCTAAACGGGCAACGATTGGCCGGTTGTCAGTTTCACCTTTGGTACCACGGTACGCCGAAGCGTCCCAGATTTGCTGACGCAGTTCACGGTTTTCCAGTTGTGCTAACGCTGGTTGACGTGTGGTGTTCGTGATTTCAATGATGTACTTGATTAGGACATTGGCTATGCAGGTCTCTTTTATTCCGTAATCCATTAGGCGGGCACGTGTGACGCTTTCCGCTGGAATGGTTCGTAATGCCTGCATGATGGTTGCAAGGTCATAGTCTCCTGTTTTCATAACGGAGTTGATAGCCCGAATTGCGTAACGCTTCCTTGCATCGGCTGGAGTAAACGTAAGGCAGATTTGTTTGTGGAGTTCCAACGCTTCTTCAAGGGTTCTGCTCAGCACAGGCACGTCTTTCCGTCTTA
>JBHSCB010000118.1:0-604 GCA_042650965.1 Novosphingobium lubricantis
ACCGGCGTCTCGCCAAGGACGTGGAAGCCACCCTCAAATCCGCCGCAGCCTTCCTCTACGCCGCCGCCGCCATGCTCATGTTACGCCGATTGGCTCGGTCAGCGTGAGTTTCGAAACCGACTCTTAACACCGTGCAACGCACGCAATGATTCCTGGTCGGTCTTGCCATGGCCCGATATAATCAGGCCAAATACCCGCGCGACTGTCCAAGTAGGATGAGTCCGGTCTACCAATTCGACTACGTCACCTGCTTCGATTGTGCCGGGCTCAAGCACTCGATAATACCAGCCTGCCAAACCGTTGCTGACAACAGCTGCTGTAACACCTTTCATGCCGAAGCGGTGGTCGAGTTTCCAGCATGGTTGCCGCCCCTGACTGACTTCAAGCAGCGTCGTGCCCATGCGAAAACGATCTCCGATACAAACGGCATCCTCGATCATGCCGATCGTTGAGATATTTTCTCCGAAGGCGCCAGCACCTGAGAGTCGGTTTCGAAACTCACGCTGACCGAGCCAATCGGCGTAACATGAGCATGGCGGCGGCGGCGTAGAGGAAGGCTGCGGCGGATTTGAGGGTGGCTTCCACGTCCTTGGCGAGACGCCGG
>JBHSCB010000119.1:0-603 GCA_042650965.1 Novosphingobium lubricantis
CAGCAATAGTGCCGATGCGGCTTCTTATGTCGGCCGTGATTTTGGCTTTCGGCCTTATGTGCAGGCTGCGCTGCAGCGCCAGCAAGGGTTTTATTATGCGCTCGGTCATACCAGCGGCATGCGCGGCGTCTATTACAGTGCGCCGATGCTGCAGGATGGCGCAGTGGCGGACAGTCCGGTGCTGGCCGTGCTGGTGGTCAAAGTGGATTTAGAGCCACTGGAACTACAGCAACAACAAATCGCCGGTCTGGCCGGCAGCCATTTTATAGTCACCGGCCAGAGCCAGGAGATTTTCCTGTCCGACGTGCCGGCCTGGCGTTTGACCAAGCTTGATAGTCAGCCGCTAAGCGCCACCGAACAACAACGTTATCTGACGAAAAACATCACCGCGCTGCAACAGAGCCAGCGCCGCGCCTTGCTGACGCCGTGGCAGCAGCTGTGGCGGATGCCACTGGCCGGCGATCAACGTAATTTCCTCGCGCAGTCGCAGGACCTGACAGAATTTGGCTGGCAGCTAACGGTGCTGACGCCCGCCACAGACGCCTATCAGCAACTGAGCACCGCTTTGCTGCTGACGACCTTGCTGTTTGTGATTTTGTTATT
>JBHSCB010000120.1:0-589 GCA_042650965.1 Novosphingobium lubricantis
TGATCACGTGGCTGAGCATGCACTGATATCGTGACTGAGCATGCACTGATCATGTGCCGGGAGCCGGGGAGGCATTCCACTCTGGACAAAGGTCATGTAGAAGGAGACTCGGCATAAGCAAATGCGGGATCGAGCCTCAGGAGTCCACCCGGATATTCTCGAGCATCTCCCCTTCAAAAAAACCAGAGTCTGACTATTGTATTGCTTTGTGCTCTCACCTCTGATTTCACTGGGGGCTGTCCCCCACCACCTCTTTCAGAGAAGGAGTTAACTTAGAGCTCCAGTTAATAAAAACTCCTGGGCGTGACAAGAGTGTTTTAACCTACAAACTCTTCTGAAGGTTCTCTAGCCTGCCTGACAGGCTTGTCCGGCCGCATATGATTGCTCACAGCCTTCCAACCGTGAGAGGCACGAGATGCTTTAAACCTTCTAAAAACAGGTTCCTTAGAAAAGTTAGAAAACCATTAGTATAAGTATAGTGGGCTGATTAGAAACTGTATTGGCGAAGGGTTTCTCATGTGTTGAGCCAATGTTTGCTGCTAAGTCTCCACATCCCCTGCCCTTACACACATTAATGAATATATAGAAG
>JBHSCB010000121.1:0-578 GCA_042650965.1 Novosphingobium lubricantis
TGTTCTGTCGCTTCAAGGACTGGCGCCGCATCGCCACCCGCTTCGATCGCAACCTCAAAAACTTCATGGGCGCCATCAGCCTCGCCGCAACCGTCATCTGGTGGCTGTAGTGAGTCCGGACCCTAGTATATGCTTTTTTCTGCAACACTAAGAGAAAGTTGCATCATTTCATCCTCAGTCCATTCTTCTACTCTAAAATAAAACGTACCCCTGTCGAAAACATTATTGACCCCCTGATCATGAAGATGCTCAACATTAAGCCTCCCAAACTGAGCAATTGTTACAACTCGGTCGATAATTGAGGAATCATCAGAAAAATCGCAACCATCGCCAAAGCATACGAACGGGAAAATAGATTCTGTTTTCATCGCCGTCCGAAAGCCGATGACATTCTTGCCTAGCCGCTCAATAGCATTGCCGCGCGCCTGCTTTGCCTTACCCTCTTGCGCCCTTAAGAGTCGGTTTCGAAACTCACGCTGACCGAGCCAATCGGCGTAACATGAGCATGGCGGCGGCGGCGTAGAGGAAGGCTGCGGCGGATTTGAGGGTGGCTTCCACGTCCTTGGCGAGACGCCGGT
>JBHSCB010000122.1:0-576 GCA_042650965.1 Novosphingobium lubricantis
CACTCACGGCTCCCACACTCCCGCAGCCTGCTCCTTCCCGGGCGCGAACGCTAGAAGCTGGGCAGGGCTTGGGGAGGCTCGCCCAGCACAGAGCAGCCTCTCGGCCGGGGCTCTGTGCTATCGCGCCTGGGCGCAGAGCTGGAGCTCCGCCGGTGTGGAAGCTCACTCGGTCCTTCCCAGTACAGGCTTGCAAGCACCCGCCGGCAGCCAGCCTCTTCTCTCCCGCGTTCCGGGCATTGGGCTCCAAACCTGGGACCAAAGTAACTGCCCGGGGCTCACTGATCATGGGCTGGTTCCCCTGCGCTGCGGCTGTGCTAGGGAGCCCAAACGCCCAGGGGAAGCCCGCACAGCACATCCACCTGCCTCTAGGCGGGAGGACAGCTCCAGGGAAGGCCCGGTCTGGCAGGCGCTTTCTGGCACAAACGGAGCAACACTCTGGCTGTGGAGCTGCCTCCCCAAGCCAGGGGCCCCGGGACCCTGATTCCCTCCGTGCGGCGCTTAGTCTGGGCGGGGAAGCACCAGCTTGGGAATGCAGCCTGGGGCGCTTCCTTTCCCTCGGAAAGAGCTCTCCCCGCG
>JBHSCB010000123.1:0-570 GCA_042650965.1 Novosphingobium lubricantis
TGCCGTTCCTGCATGGAATACAATGCTGTTTTCAATCTCTTCTATTCCGCTGATGGCAAATCCCTTGTCATAATGCTCCGGATATCCGCCGGATACCAGCATGACGCATACTGCCGAACGGGGGTCTATCTCCAAGACTTTTTCATTCAGATTGCCTGTTGCCACTCCTTCAAGCAGTTCCACCAAGTCACTCTTGATGCGCAACATGACACTTTCCGTTTCCGGGTCGCCCATGCGTACATTGTATTCAATGACCATCGGTTCGCCCTTTACATTAATTAGGCCGAAGAAAATAAAGCCTTTATAGTCGATGCCTTCTGCTGCCAGTCCTTCTACTGTGGGGCGGATGATACGGTCTTCCACTTTTTTCATCCATGCTTTGTCGGCAAACGGAACAGGAGATACACTACCCATACCACCGGTGTTCAGCCCTTTGTCGCCTTCGCCGATACGTTTGTAGTCTTTTGCTTCGGGCAGAATCTTGTAGTTTTTTCCATCGGTCAGAACGAATACGGAACATTCTATACCGCTCAGGAATTCTTCAATCACTACGGTGGCGGAAGCGTTACC
>JBHSCB010000124.1:0-570 GCA_042650965.1 Novosphingobium lubricantis
ATCGAGGCGCTGATGCCGCCCGTCGTTACCGGCGCGGTGGTCGCGGTGATCGGGCTGAACCTCGCGCCGATCGCGGTCAAGGGCGTCTCCGCGTCGACCTTCGACTCGGTGATGGCGCTCGTCACGGTGCTGTGCGTCGGCGGCGTCGCGGTGTTCGCGCGCGGCATGGTGCAGCGCCTGCTGATCCTGGTCGGGCTCGCGATCGCCTACGCGATCTACGCGATCGCGACCAACGGCATAGGGCTCGGCAAGCCGGTCGACTTCTCGATCGTCGCGCATGCCGCGTGGTTCGGGATGCCGGCCTTCACCGCGCCGGTGTTCGATCCGCACGCGATGCTGATGCTCGCGCCGGTCGCGGTGATCCTCGTCGCCGAGAACCTCGGCCACATCAAGGCCGTCAGCGCGATGACGGGCACCAACCTCGACCGCTACGTCGTCCTCCAGCTCGGCGAGCAGGGCATTTCTTGATCTTCCGGAAGGTCAGCAGAAGTTGTTTGACGCAGTAGCTGAGCGCACCTCCCATATTGTAGCGGTCATCATGTCAGGACGTCCGCTGGATAGACGGAAAAT
>JBHSCB010000125.1:0-552 GCA_042650965.1 Novosphingobium lubricantis
ACCGTCCGGAGCCGATCGACCATGCTGCCACTCGATACCTTCCTGCGCGTCGTCGACGCCACCCCGCTGATCGCGATCGACCTGATCGTCCCGAATGAAGACGGCGGCTATCTGCTCGGTCATCGCGTCAACCGTCCGGCACAGGGTTTCTGGTTCGTGCCGGGCGGACGCATTCACAAGAACGAGCGTCTCGACGACGCGTTTCGCCGCATCGCGCGCTTCCATGGCAGTTTTCGCCAGATCGATGGCGTTCTTCAGACCGGCGATGGCTGCGGTCACGGTCGTAATGTCCATCTGGTCCCCCGTCTTGTGGTGGGCCGCGCACGGTCGCGGCTCAATCATCTTAGAGCATGCGCCTTGACTGTCCGAGCCGGGAGGGCGGCGGCATGAACTGGCTCGATTGCTCCCACCGCGGCGACTGCCGCGACCTGATGCGCGCGATGATCGCCGACGGCGTGCGCGTGCAGACGATCGTCACCTCGCCGCCGTATTGGGGCTTGCGCTCGTATCTGCCCGACGGCCATCCGGACAAGCACCGCGAGATCGGTCAGG
>JBHSCB010000126.1:0-531 GCA_042650965.1 Novosphingobium lubricantis
AGTCGTTGTTAAAGGCCCGGCCCAGAGCAATCCGCGCTTGGCCAAACCGATGCCGCTCAATCACTTTGTGCTGTTTATTCAGCACCTCAATAATTACTGCCATGACACGGCCCCGCTAAATTTCTGACTGAAAGCACGGGCGGTGTCCTGACTAACGCCGGACAGCGTGTAATGACTGATCAATCCCTGTTGCTGGTGGTCTAAAGAAGCGGCGAGATATAACACGTCATACAGACCGGCATAGGCACGATAAGCGCGCACACAATAGATGGTTTTGGCATGTTGGCCACCAGGCTGTTGTACCACCTGATGCTGACATTCAAAGGCTGTCACATCTTCTTTTAACGCCTGATTGTCAGCATTGGCGCGGGAAATACTCTGTTCATACAACGAGAAAAACTGCAGCGGATGTAAATCCTTGCCTTCCAGCCACTCAAACTGCATTTCGACGCGACCTGAGGTGAAATGCTGCGATAAGAAAATCTCTTCACTTTGGCTACAGAAAGCCGTGACCTTCTTCAGTACCTCTTT
>JBHSCB010000127.1:0-526 GCA_042650965.1 Novosphingobium lubricantis
TATAACATTAATTAAAGATAGACTGAGTGAAAATGTATATTATAATTTCTAAAGAAAATGTTTAATAAGGAGAGTATAGCTAAAAAGCTAATAGAAGAAATAAAATAGAAAATTTTAATTACTTGATTAAAATGATACCAATTTCCAACTTTAGATATATCTTATAATTGGTATTAATTTTCCATCATTGCTGTAACAAATTGCTACAAACATAATGGCCTGCTGCTGCTGCTGCTGCTAAGTCGCTTCAGTCGTGTCCGACTCTGTGCGACCCCATAGACGGCAGCCCACCAGGCTCCCCCGTCCCTGGGATTCTCCAGGCAAGAACACTGGAGTGGGTTGCCATTTCCTTCTCCAATGCATGAAAGTGAAAAGTGAAAGTGAAGTCGCTCAGTCGTGTCCGACTCTTAGCGACCCCATGGACTGCAGCCTACCAGGCTCCTCCGTCCATGGGATTTTCCAGGCAAGAGTACTGGAGTGGGGTGCCATTGCCTTTTAAACATTGTCAAATAACTGTCCTGGAAAG
>JBHSCB010000128.1:0-522 GCA_042650965.1 Novosphingobium lubricantis
CTATGCTTCTTTGGTCAGTTATAATGTGGTGACGAGCTGCCGATCGGCGGTGATGAAGCTGTTGGACGACTTGACTATTTCGTCCGTAATTTACCGAAGTGGGCTCATAACAACAATGGTCTAATGATCTAAACCATGTAGCCTAGATTACCACGTGACAAATTCAGCAGGGCGCGTATATGGTACACCATTGATACCCACTTTTGCATTATTGCGTTTTTCTCGCGCTAGCAAAAGGGTGGAACCACCTATTACTTGGTGATTTATCAGGCCTTATATTCGATAGTTTTAGCACTTAAATTCGTAAATTCGCGATTTACTCTACCTTTTTGCAGCGCGGCTACGATCAACTGATTCATGATGTAGCCCTGCAGAATCTGGATGTCACTTTTGCGCTGGATCGCGCCGGTATTGTGGGCGCAGACGGGGCAACGCATGCCGGTAATTACGACATCGCCTTTCTGCGCTGCATTCCGAACATGGTGGTGGCCACGCCGTCGGACGAAAACGAAACCCGCTTGT
>JBHSCB010000129.1:0-520 GCA_042650965.1 Novosphingobium lubricantis
ACTTGCCGAAGAATGCGCTTCACGTGGAGCGGAAGTATCACTAATCAGCGGACCGGTAACGATTCAGGCCCATCACCCTAACATCCGCCGCATAGATGTGGAAAGTGCTGGAGAAATGTACGAAGCCGCCATCCGCGAGTTTCCTACAGCTTCGGCTGGCATCCTGTGTGCGGCAGTGGCCGACTTTACCCCGGAAACCGTATCCGGTCATAAAATCAAAAGAGAGAAAGATAATCTAATACTGCAACTGAAACCCACACAAGACATTGCCGCCGCACTGGGAAGCCAGAAAAAGGACGGACAAATATTAGTGGGATTTGCTTTGGAAACAAATGATGAAACAAAAATGCACAAGGAAAACTGGAACGTAAGAACCTTGATTTCATTGTACTGAACTCATTGAACGACCAAGGAGCAGGGTTTCGTTGTGATACCAACAAAATAACGATTATAGACCGTCAAGGAGTAACTCCTTATCCGCTGAAAAGCAAACAGGAAGTAGCAAGAGATATTATTGACA
>JBHSCB010000130.1:0-519 GCA_042650965.1 Novosphingobium lubricantis
GCGTTCCAGTTGGCCAGCGCCTCGTCGGGCGGCCCGACGGCCTCGGTGACCTGCTCCTTGGTGGCGAACTTCATCGGGCCGAACTCCTGCCAGGTCGACGACTCGTCCTGGCCGGCGGCGAGGAAGAAGACGAAGTCGTACGCCCAGACGTGCCGTGCCGCCGTCGCTGGTTGCGCCCGGGGTCGGCGCACCGACACACGCCTGCGTGGTCGCTTGCGCGGCACCTGCAGGCCGGCAAGGCGCCAGAGCCGCCACGCCCGGTCCGCGCTCATCGGGTGACCCTGCCGCTCCAGAAAAATCTGGATTCGACGGTAGCCGTAGCGGGGATACTGCGCCGACAGAATGCTCATCGCCGCAAGTACCGGTGCGTCTCGCACGGCGAGCTTCGATTCGTAATGCAATGCAGATCGCGCCACCGACATCAGCGCGCATGCACGTCGCTCCGACAGGCCCCGCACTTTCGCGTACGTGACCTGCTGGCGTCGGGCGAGCGCGCTCACCACTTTTTTGCGTTGATCT
>JBHSCB010000131.1:0-511 GCA_042650965.1 Novosphingobium lubricantis
TCCCCATTTCTGGGCAACACTGATATACGATGTGTTTTTCAACTCATAGTCAATCTGTGCTTTCAGATATTCACGCATAGACATATAGAAATATGCTTCCACCTTCATGTTACCCTTTGCTGTTATCTGAGGGGTAACTTGAATAGTAAACGGATTATCCGAAACTTTCAGTCTATCTTCCGGCTTCAATGTTTCATTGTCGGCAATAAGCCAGCATCCGAACTCTACACTTTCTTCGGGAATAGCTTGGAGCGTGAGAGTATCTCCAATGAAATACTCCCCTGCGCCCTTTGCTGTGCCTTCGCCATTTATATCAATAATGAAAGTTCCACCTTTGACTGCTATAGGCAGCTTATTTTTCAATGACAATTGAACTCCGTCTGTTGTTTTCCATCCCATCAGACCGTAATCACTTATCGTAAAATATGTCTTCCAATTTAAAGAAGAAGGTTCATTGGCAGTCTCATAATATGCTGCCTTTTGCCAGTAGCTGCCATTTGATGCAGCATTA
>JBHSCB010000132.1:0-503 GCA_042650965.1 Novosphingobium lubricantis
TTATAAAAGAACGGATGAATACCTATCAGGAAACTCGTCCTTTAAGAGTCTTGAATGGTGGAAAAGAAATTATTCAATGGAGTGAGCGTGATGGTTGGGCACACCTTTATTTATATGATGATCAGGGTAATTTGAAAAATCGTATCACAAAAGGTCCCTGGCACGTGGAGGAAATCTTGAAAGTAGATGATAAGGCGCGTGTGATTTATTTTACTGCTAATGGAATGAATGCTAAAGAACATCCTTATTATGAACATTTGTATCGTGTGAATTTGGATGGCAGCGGTTTGAAACTACTGACTAAAGGGGATTATTTCCATCGTGTGGAAGTGGATGATGATGCTCGTTTTGTGGTGGATAATTATTCGCGTGTAAATACAGTGCCTTGCGCCATCCTGCTGGATACTAATGGCAATAAAGTAATGGATATTCAGGAGAGTGATTTTTCACAGCTTTTTGCTGCCGGTTATAAATTTCCGGAAATATTTAAAGTAAAGGCGGCT
>JBHSCB010000133.1:0-501 GCA_042650965.1 Novosphingobium lubricantis
CCAACGGCACGGGGAAACCCGCGCCCGTGTGGGGGGAAGCTACGTCCGGGCTACGCCCGGCCTCCGCTTCCCCCCACACGTCATCTACGATGTCGCTGACCCTTCAACTGCGATGTCGCTGTGCATCATCCAATCGATCGACCAAACGCAGCAACCTGGCACCCGCCAGGTGTTGTCCATAGGCTCCCGGCTTCAGATAGCCTTCCGCAACCAGAGTTGCGATGTGGCGATGAACGGTTGCTATGGGCATGCCGAGGTGCCGAGCCAGCTTGGTTGTATTCGACTGCCCGCCATCGGCGATGACCACATCGAGCACTGCCAAGGTTCGCGCAACCGAACCGAGCCTGGGGGTTCCTTTTCTCATTAATGAGAAACTAGCACTACTTTGGCAGATTTCTGCGGATCATTTGTCGCCATCGTTTACGGCAGTGCGGGCATGTTGGCGGCGGGGGCTGGCTGAGTTGGGTCAGGATTGCCTGCCTGATGGCAGGCAAGGTCGGC
>JBHSCB010000134.1:0-500 GCA_042650965.1 Novosphingobium lubricantis
AGCGCTGCTGCTGCTCGGCCGCTTCGAGCCGGGAGCGCCGCGCGTCCTCGGTGAGCGCCTCGCGCAGGCGCTCGAGCCGCTCGTCGGTGCGCGCGGTCAGCCCGTCCAGGCGCTGGCCGAACGCCTCGATGCGCTGCTCCTGCAACGCCGACAGGCCGTCGAGCTGCTGGCGCAGCTCCAGCCGCCCTTCGCGCTGCTCGCTGCGCAGCGCCTGCTGGAGCGCATCGTGCATCGCCTGCAGCACCACTTCCGGGCGCCGGCGCGACAGACGCAGCAGCAGCAGTTTGGAGATGGCCAGCACGATGAAGGTGATCACGAACAGGATCAGGCCCAGCTCCATCAGCGCGGACGTATGCAGGCCCGGCTGCGCTTCCGCGAATTCGTTCGCGAGCGCCGACGTGATGCTGTTGCCCGGCGCGAACAGCGATACGCTGTCGAGCAGGTTCGTATTGCCGATCACGAAGGTCACGGCCATCGTCTCGCCGAGCGCGCGGCCGAGG